>NZ_JABWSY010000002.1:295-391515 GCF_013396335.1 Bacillus sp. EB106-08-02-XG196 | reverse complement strand
TGACCGAACAGGCAGTAAAAATAGGATTTGAGTCACTCCAGCCTACTTTGAGTGACCGAACAGGCAGTAAAAATAGGATTTGAGTCACTCCAGCCTACTTTGAGTGACCGAACAGGCAGTAAAAATAGGAGTTGGGTCACTCCGCCAACCTGGAGTGACTGAACAGCAAGCAAAAAAAGACTTTTTTATTAAGTTTCTTTGTATCTCATCCTAAAGTTGTAGATAAAGTTCAAGCTTTTTTCTGAGGGAGGAATTACCAAAATCCTTTAAGCTAAAGACATCAAGTTAAACACTTAAAGGAGCGATTCATAATGAAAAATAAAGTGGTTATGATTACAGGTGCATCAAAAGGGCTGGGTAGAGCATTATCATTAGCATTTGCAAAAGAAGGTGCACGACTTGCAATCTGTGCTCGATCATCTAAAAAATTAATTGAAGTGAAAAATGAAGCAGAGGAACTGGGTGCTGAGGTGCTCGCTGTTACAGCAGATATTTCACTATCAAGAGATGTGGAAAGATTTGTGGCGATGGCAGAGGAGGCATTTGGTCAAATTGACATTCTCATAAACAATGCTTCGATTCTCGGTCCAAGTCCAATGCCGCTCTTGCTTGACTATCCTGAAGAGGATTTTGCGGAAGTCTTGCGGGTCAATTCTATTTCGCCATTCCTGGTAACAAGAAGAGTTATTCCGGGAATGCTGCAGCGCAATCAAGGCTCCATCATCAATGTTACCTCTGAAGCAGGCAATGTTGGCTATGCTGGCTGGGGTGCATACGGGATATCTAAATTTGCTGTTGAAGGTCTTACTGAAACCTGGGCAGATGAACTTAGTGAAACGAACGTCCGGGTAAACATGGTCGACCCGGGGGAAATGGATACAGAAATGCACCAATTAGCGGTTCCTGACTGTGATTATCCATTAGCAAAGCCTGAGGATGTCGTTAACGTGTTCTTGTATTTATCTTCCGAAAAGTCAGTGGGAACCACAGGGCAGCGATTTGAGGCTCAAGAGTTTACAGGGGAGGGATTATAATGGCAGCAACGGCATTTGATTTCTATTTACCTTCTGAGTTAAATGCTTCTCATCCCCCTGAAAGACGTGGAATAAGAAGAGATCATGTGAAGATGATGGTTTTAGATAAGAAAACTGGAAAAGTCAGGCATGACCGATTTTTCAAACTTGCTGATTATCTAAAGCCAGGTGACCTAGTTGTTATGAACAACAGTAGAACAGTACCAGCAATCCTTAAGGCCGGATTGTTTAGAAATGCAAAACGAATCCAAGCAGATATTGAAATCCGGCTTGCCAGACGCATCAATGAAGAGACGTGGAATGTGTTAATCGTGACAGACAACGTTGGATTAGGTGATATCCTGCATTTTTCGCCAGAACTGACCGCAGTTGTTATTGAAATAAAAAAAGAATCACCATTAAAGACAATCCTTTTCTCGAAAAAAGGAACAGATCTTTTTAATAGTATTTATGCGCTCGGGGAACCAGTTCGCTACGAATATATCCATAACAAATGGGGGCTGGATTATTATCAAACAGTATTTGCAAGCCAGCCCGGGTCCGTTGAAATGCCGTCTGCCGGAAGAGCATTTAGCTGGGAGCTTTTGTTCAACCTTCAGCGGAAGGGAATAGAGCTTGATTTTATTCAGCTTCATACGGGGCTTAGCTATTTATTGGAAGACGATTATGAACCATCACCAACTGAAAATTTCGAAGAATATCATCTGTCTGAAGAAACGATTGAAAAAATCGACAACACAAAAGCTGCAGGTGGAAGGGTAATTGCCGTAGGAACAACGGTAGTGAGAGCACTAGAGTCTGCAGAAGTGACTGGCAAGTTAAATGGTGTGACCAATCTTTATATTAATCAAAATTTCCCGCTGAAAATGGTCGATGGAATTATAACAGGTTTCCATGAACCAAAAGCAAGTCACCTTGATATGCTTACAGCATTCGTATCCCAGGAGCTATTATGGAGTGCCTATGAAGAAGCGATTGATCAACAGTATCTATGGCATGAGTTTGGGGATATGAATTTAATATTATAATGGGGGTTGGCCATGCGTTTTCACCATTTCGCAATTGAAGTAAAAGACATGGAGACATCAATAGCTTTCTATCAAAAGTATCTCTGTCTTCAGGAAGAAGGTAGACTCCAATTCAATAAAGAGGATATTGTCTTTTTAGCAAATAATAATTTCAGGCTAGAACTGATTTCAGGAGAACAACAAAACGTCTCCCAGGGTATTCATATATGTTTTGAAGTCGACAGTGTTCAAGATCTAATGAAGACCTTTATAGATGATGGGATTTTTGTTTCAGAAGGTCCCTACAAGCTGAAAAATGGCTGGAAAACTGTTTTTTATGAAGGCCCTGACAAAGAGGTAATTGAATTTTTACAGATTAAGGAGAAAGCTGACTATTAATTTATCAGCTTTTTTCCCGGTTTCCTGCTTGCCACGAAGCTTGTGATACGACTATGATTTAATCAATAGATACAGAGATTTTGTGCGGAGGAGAGGGCATGTCTAGAAATGAAGAAATCGGCATTTTAAAGGAAATTGCTGAACTTTTGAACGAAGGTGTAGATTCCAAGACTGTTTTATCAGGGGTATTACGAAAACTTTTGCACCTAACCGGACTGCAAACAGGCTGGATTTTTCTAATAGATGAAAAAGGGCAGCATCAACTGGCTGCTAAAGAGGCTTTACCTGAACCATTGGCACAACAAGATCACCTAAGAATGTGTAAGGGTGATTGCTGGTGTGTCAGTCGATACAACAACGGTAAATTGAACAAGGCGGTTAATATTATCGAATGTCAGCGAATTGAGAATGTTATCCTCGAAAATGCTGGTGACACGGGCGGTCTGACCCATCATGCTACTGTACCGTTAAGGGCAGGGAATGAGCGATTTGGATTATTAAATGTCGGTTCACCTAATAAAACGCATTTTCAAAAAGATGAACTAGCACTTCTTGAGGCTGTTGCCTTTCAAATAGGAACCTCTCTTAAAAGAATAAAGTTAACGCAAAGAGAGCAGGAGACTGCACTCATTTCAGAGCGAAATCGACTCGCACGGGATTTGCATGATTCCGTTAATCAATTACTTTTCTCTTTAAGTTTGACAGCAAGAGCAGGCAGAGAAATGACTGAAAACGAAGAGGTTAAACAAACTTTTGCCTATATTCAAGATCTCTCTCAGGAAGCACTTGGGGAAATGAGAGCGCTCATTTGGCAGTTAAAACCGCAGGGACTCGAAAATGGAATTATTTGTGCCTTAAGAAGCTATGCTGAGATGCTCGGGTTAACCATTGATGCCAAGCTAACGGGAATCTCAAGCTTTCCTGAAAAAATAGAAGAAGCTCTGTGGAGAATTGGACAGGAAGCGCTTGGTAATTGTAAAAAGCATTCACAGGCAACACATGTTTCCTTAGTTTTAAATAGAAGCAGTGATTCTGTAACAATGAAAATTCAAGATCAAGGCTGTGGTTTCTATTATGATGAGAAACTCGAACTGCCATCTTTTGGATTGAAAAATATGAAAGCCCGAACAGAGTCTTTAAAAGGGACATTCCTTTTAAGCAGCGAACCGGGAAGCGGAACAGAGATTCAAATACAGATTCCAATTTAGGGGGAGTAACAATGGGGATTCGTATATTAATCGCAGATGACCATCATGTGGTAAGACGAGGGTTGGCATTTTTTCTAAAAACTCAACGAGATATTGAAATTATTGGTGAAGCGGGCAATGGTAAAGAAGCAGTTGAACTAGCCCGAAAATTAAATCCTGACCTAATACTCATGGATCTGGTTATGCCGGTGATGGATGGAATACAAGCAACAAAGATCATTAAAACTGAAATGCCGGAAATAAAGATTATGATGCTGACAAGTTTTTCTGACCAGGATCATGTCATCCCAGCGTTAGAAGCAGGTGCGTCTGGCTACCAGTTGAAAGATATCGAACCTGATGAGTTGATACTCTGTATTAAAAAAATCATCGATGGTGAAAATCAGCTTCATCCAAAAGCTACGTCTCATCTACTGGTCAATTTATCAAATAAAGACAAGAAAGATGATAACAAGTTAATTTCTGAGTTAACGAAAAGAGAATTGGATGTTCTCAAAGAAATTGCAAGAGGAAAAAGTAATAAGGAAATTGCTGCCTCGCTGTTTATAACGGAGAAAACCGTGAAAACTCACGTTTCAAATCTTTTATCCAAACTTGAATTGGCAGATCGAACTCAAGCGGCCCTTTTTGCGGTAAAGAATCAACTCGTAGAGTAATAAATTACAGAATATTTTTATTCTTTCCTTCATAGACTTCTTTTTCTATTCCTTTAAATTTATGTGATAGAATGGAGAATACATGAAACGCTGAGGGAGAGAAAGCGATTGTACGATTTTATTAAAGGAACCGTTGAGTTTGTTGGTCCTGAGTATATTGTGATTGAGAATAATGGGATAGGCTACCAAATATCAACGCCGAATCCGTTTATTTATTCTGGTAAAATGAATACTAATGTTACTGTCTATACATATCACTACGTTCGTGAGGATCTAATGGCGTTATATGGTTTCGAATCTAGAGAAGAAAAAAAGCTGTTTACGAAATTGTTGAATGTTTCTGGGATTGGCCCAAAAGGTGCGCTGGCCATCTTGGCTTCCGGTGAAGTACAGCAAGTCGTTTCAGCAATTGAAAATGAAGATGAGAGCTTCCTGATGAAGTTCCCAGGGGTCGGCAAAAAAACAGCAAGACAAATGATCCTTGATTTAAAAGGGAAATTACAGGATATTGTTCCAGATTATTTTCCGAATTTATTTAATGCTGATAAATTCGCAACACAACAATCAACTAATACTGCTTTTGAAGAGGCAGTCCTTGCCTTGAAGGCACTGGGCTATTCTGACAAAGAAGTGAAAAGGATCTCACC
This sequence comes from Bacillus sp. EB106-08-02-XG196, assembly GCF_013396335.1. GTDB lineage: Bacteria > Bacillota > Bacilli > Bacillales > Cytobacillaceae > Neobacillus. The sequence goes on along the minus strand of NZ_JABWSY010000002.1, from coordinate 386,564 downwards.
AGAGTTAAGAAAAGAACAGCTGTCAACCGACCAATATATTAAAAAAGCCCTGCAGCGGCTTTTAAAATAAGGTGATTATTCATGGATGAGAGAATTATTTCTAGTGAAGCAGACCAGAGCGAAATCTCCTTAGAGCAAAGCCTCAGGCCGCAAACGTTAAAGCAATACATTGGTCAAGATCAAGTGAAAAAAAGTCTTGAGATTTTCATTGAGGCTGCAAGACTCCGCAAGGAAACATTGGACCATGTTCTGCTATACGGGCCACCTGGATTAGGAAAGACGACACTTGCTGTCATTATTGCTAATGAAATGGGTGTTAATATCCGGACAACCTCAGGTCCTGCTATTGAAAGACCTGGCGATTTAGCCGCGATTCTTACTGCACTTGAACCAGGTGATGTATTGTTTATTGATGAAATACATCGCCTGCCAAGACAGATTGAAGAGGTGCTATATCCGGCTATGGAGGATTTTTGTCTGGATATTGTCATTGGAAAAGGACCAAGTGCACGTTCAGTTCGACTGGACCTTCCACCTTTTACGCTTGTCGGTGCTACAACGAGGGCAGGCTCTTTATCCGCACCGCTTCGCGATCGATTTGGAGTTTTGAGCAGACTCGAGTATTATAAGGAAGACCAATTAAAAAATATTGTCTTACGAACAGCAGATTTATTTGAAACGGCAATTGACGAACAGTCTGCTGCCGAGATAGCCAGAAGAGCAAGGGGAACCCCTAGGATAGCCAACCGTTTACTTCGCAGGGTAAGAGACTTTGCGCAGGTAAAAGGAAATGGTGAAATAGATATCGACTTAGCTAGGAAGTCTTTAGAGCTTTTGCAGGTAGACAAACTCGGCCTTGACCATATTGACCATAAGCTCCTTAAAGGGATTATTGAAAGATTCAGGGGCGGACCTGTGGGCCTTGATACGATCGCAGCATCTATAGGTGAAGAATCTGAAACGATTGAAGATGTTTATGAACCGTATTTACTGCAAATTGGCTTTTTACAAAGAACACCAAGAGGAAGAATGGTAACAGATTTAGTCTATCGCCATTTCGGCATGGAGCCGCCAAAACAGTAATTTTTGATAAGTAGGGATGTATTTTATGAAGGTAGATTTATTTGATTTTCATTTGCCTGAAGAGCTGATTGCACAAGTTCCGCTTCAAAACCGGACGGATAGCAGGTTAATGGTAGTGAATAAGCAAACAGGCGAATTAAAGCATGAAATTTTTAAAAATATTAGTGAATACTTGCGTGAAGGGGATTGCCTTGTCTTAAACGATACAAAGGTACTTCCTGCACGCCTTTTTGGTGTGAAAAAGGATACTGGGGCCAAAATTGAAGTATTACTGCTGAAGCAGCTTGAAGGTGATCACTGGGAAACACTTGTGAAGCCAGCAAAACGTATTAAAGAAGGTACAGAAATTGATTTTGGTGATGGATTACTTACCGCGGTTTGCACAGGAACCTCTGAGCATGGCGGGCGGGTATTGGAGTTTCATTACGAAGGTATCTTTTACGAGATTCTGAATCAATTAGGAGAAATGCCGTTACCGCCTTATATTAAAGAACAGCTTGATGACAGAGACCGGTATCAAACGGTGTTTGCCCGTGAGCCTGGTTCGGCCGCTGCTCCAACAGCAGGGCTCCATTTTACTGAAGAGCTGCTGAATGAAGTGAGAGAAAAAGGTGTTCATGTTGCTTTTATTACGCTTCATGTTGGACTTGGAACGTTCAGACCTGTCAGTGTTGATGATGTTTTAGAGCATGATATGCACTCAGAGTTTTATATGATTACCGAAGGAACAGCACGTTTGCTCAATGAAGTGCGTGAAAATGGCGGCAGAATTATTACAGTCGGTACCACATCAACCCGGACACTTGAGACCATCGCTTCCGACAACAATGGTACCTTTATTGAAAGCAGCGGATGGACAAATATTTTTATCTATCCTGGGTACCCATTTAAGGCTATTGACGGGATGATTACGAATTTCCACTTGCCAAAATCAACGTTGATCATGCTTGTTAGTGCGTTAGCGGGAAGAGAAAATATATTGCATGCCTATACTACTGCTGTAAATAAACGATATCGCTTTTTCAGTTTTGGCGACGCAATGCTCATCATCTAACGTTAAGGAAGGAGAAATATATTTGACTGCGATTCGATATGAATTTATCAAAACATGTAAGCAAACGGGTGCCCGTTTAGGAAGGGTACATACACCGCATGGTTCTTTTGACACGCCTGCATTTATGCCGGTAGGAACTCTTGCTACCGTAAAAACGATGTCTCCAGAGGATCTAAAGGAAATGGGTGCGGGTATTATTTTAAGTAATACCTATCACTTATGGCTTCGTCCTGGAAATGAAATTATTAAGGAAGCTGGCGGTCTTCATAAATTTATGAACTGGGACCGGGCTATTTTAACTGATTCTGGTGGCTTTCAGGTTTTCAGTTTGAGTGAATTTCGAAAAATTGAAGAAGAAGGCGTTCATTTCCGTAATCATATGAGCGGTGAAAAATTATTTTTATCACCTGAAAAGGCAATGGAAATTCAAAATGATCTTGGTTCCGATATTATGATGGCATTTGATGAATGTCCGCCATTCCCAGCTACATATGAATATATGCAAAAATCAGTCGAGAGAACTTCTCGTTGGGCAGAGCGCTGTTTGAATGCCCATCAACGGCCAAATGATCAAGGTCTTTTTGGAATTGTCCAAGGGGGAGAGTATGAGGAGCTTCGTAAACAAAGTGCGAAAGACCTTGTTTCTCTTGATTTTCCAGGATATGCAGTAGGCGGTTTGTCTGTTGGTGAGCCCAAGGATATTATGAATCGTGTACTTGAATTCACTACACCGCTTTTACCTGATGACAAACCTCGATACCTAATGGGAGTTGGTTCACCGGATTCCTTGATTGATGGGGCTATTCGTGGAATTGATATGTTTGATTGCGTTCTGCCAACTCGGATTGCCAGAAATGGTACATTGATGACGAGTACAGGTCGTTTAGTTGTAAAAAATGCCAAATTTGCAAAAGATTTCGGGCCGCTTGATCCAGATTGTGATTGCTACACATGCCGGAATTACAGCCGCGCCTACATTCGTCACTTAATAAAATGTGACGAAACATTCGGAATACGATTAACATCTTATCATAATCTATATTTTCTGTTAAGATTGATGGAGAAGGTCAGACAAGCTATCCGAGAGGACCGGCTTGGTGATTTCCGAGAAGAGTTTTTTGAACGTTATGGTTTTAATAAACCGAACGCGAAAAATTTCTAATAGATGCTAGAGTGAAAGGAGGGAAACAACATGCAAGGACTAGGTTCAATCATTCCATTAATATTAATGTTTGTATTATTTTATTTCCTACTAATTCGTCCACAGCAAAAACGTACTAAAGCAGTTGCTCAAATGCAAAACGAATTAAAAAAAGGTGATAAGATTGTCACGATTGGCGGTTTACATGGTTTTGTTGATTCAATCGATGAAAGCAAAGTCGTGATTAAATGTGGAGACGGCAGCCGTCTAACATATGACCGAAATGCGATTCGTGAAGTAACGGAATCTGCAAAAACTACAGCAACAGCAGATGTTTCTTTAGAAAAGTAAGATAGAAAAAAAGGAAGCCAAAATAACTTGGCTTCCTTTTTCTATGCTGTTCTCGAGTTGTTTGTGGCTATATTTACCCCAAGGATTCCACCCATCATCGCAATTAATGTATAGCAAACATGGTAGATAACCTGTTCAACATCAAACAGGCGATCAAATCCTAAATATTGGAACAAAAAGACAATAATGCTGTAAGTTAAGCCTGTTACCCCTCCGATTAGCCAGCCTTTTTGCTTTCGCTTTCCGCCAGAGAGAAATCCTCCTCCGAATAGTGCTATAAAGGAAACTGCAGTTACAATGTATTGAAGTGAGATTTCCCGAACTGATGTAAATCTAAGAATTAATGAAAAAATGAGGCTGCTGACAAGCACAAATAAGAAGATAAATATTAACCCGTACAAAATAGCTGTACCAAAGCTTTTTGATTCGATTTGACTCTCCCCCTTCATGTTACCTTTCTTGGAATCAAGAAAACAGATTCTTACCTAGTACAAGCATATTCGCCTTATTAAAAAGTAGAATAAATATTTTTACAGTTTTTATGTTGATGGGAAATTATTCCTTAAATGATTAAGTTGAAATTGCTAACAATATATGAGAATGCAAAAAAGGGGCGAATGTAGTGGACCATTACTTAACAATTATATTTCGAACCATATTTTTTTACATACTTATCCTAGTTATTTTTCGCTTAATGGGTAAAAGGGAAATTGGGGAGTTAAGTATTCTCGACCTAGTCGTTTTTATCATGATTGGTGAGTTAGCTATTGTCGCAATTGATAATCCGAATAAATCAGTGATTCATACTTCGATTCCAATGGTTTTATTAATGCTTATACAAATTGTATTGGCAACACTTTCTTTAAAAAGTAAAAGATTTCGTGATCTTGTCGACGGGAAGCCAACAATTATTATTAATCGTGGGAAAATTGATGAAGAGGCAATGAGGAAACAACGCTACAACTTTGATGATTTGCTAACACAGCTAAGGGAAAAGGACATCAGGAGTATCGCAGACGTTGAGTTTGCCATTTTGGAATCCTCTGGCAGTCTCTCTGTTATCGAAAGAATGAATAATAGTGACGGAAATCCTAGGGATGGGGACATTACCATTCCATTAATCATTGATGGCAATATTGAAGAAGAAAATTTAATCCGCATTAATAAAACCAATCTATGGCTTCGCCAGGAATTAAAGAAAATGGGATATCGAGATGTTAGAAAAATATCCTTTTGTAGTTTTGAAAATGGCAAGTTCTTTGTGGATATTATGGACGAGGAGTAAGAAGACACGCTATCTGCGTGTCTTTTCCATTCTCTATCAAATCGGAATTAAATTACGTATGATGGGTATTCTTCTGAGTTCTTCTTTTTTAATGAGGCCCGCGAATATTAATAGGAAAATATAGATGAAGCTCATTCCAAAAGCCGCTGACAATACTCTTATTGCTAAATGCTCACCAAGAAGAATGTGATTAAATAACCAATAGCCAATCCAAGCTGAGATGCCCATGATGATGGCTCCTTTTAGGTAATCTCGAATGTGAAAGCTAAAAGAAATTTTCTTTAGGACAGTGGCAAAATGAAGCATTGTTACTAACACGAAACCCACAATAATGCCCAATGCCACTCCTGTTATTCCGAAGGCAGGCTGTGAAGCAAGTAAGAAGATAACAGCTGTTTTGATAACAGCCCCAATTAAACTATTGATCATTGCTGCTCTAGCCAGGTTCAGTGCTTGTAATACTGCCTGAAGCGGACCCTGATAATAATAAAATAAAAAGAATGGTGCCATTATGCGAATAAAGTAAGAGCCTTTTGTTGATCCGTACATGAGCTCCATCAATGGGTCTGCCAGCACATATAGGACAATAACGGACAAACCGCCGCTTAAAAAGGCAAATCGTAATGCTTGCTGCAGCCGATGTTCAATTAATTGATGATTATTTTGTGAATTGGCTTCACTAATGGCTGGGACAAGAGATGTTGCCAATGCATAAGTTATAAACGATGGCAGCATTAATAATGGCATGGCAAAACCAGTTAAAGAACCGTATTGTTTTGTAGCGGCGATGGTGGCAACCCCTGCAATCGCTAAACTATTAACGACAACTATGGGTTCGAAAAACCATGCGACGGAACCAATCATTCTGCTCCCCATGGTAGGCAAGGCAATTTCCATTAGCTCTTTGAAGGTTTTCTTTCCAGAATGGACGAATTGGAAAAAATTCTTTCTTAGCTTAAATCGTTTTTTTAATTTAAAGGCAGTTAATAAATAGATCAATGACGCCACTTCACCAATGATTGCAGCTACCATGGCCGCGGCGGCAGCATATTCAATTCCGTAGGGCAGAAAGGCTCTAGTCATAACGGCAATTAGTGTAATTCTCACAAGCTGCTCTAAAATCTGCGAAATAGCGGAAGGGCGCATGTTTTGTCTACCCTGGAAATAACCTCTTAAAACAGAGGAGATGGCGATAACAGGTACAACGGGTGCAATCGCGATTAAAGGATAAAACGTTCTTGTGTCCGTAAAGAGAGTGGTAGACAGAATAGGTGCTAACAAAATGAGAGCTGGAGTAAAGATAAGCGAAAGCGAGATGGTTATGGCCAGAGAAACCACGAGGATTTTTTTAATTTCTTTATGATCTCCTCTAGCTTCCGCTTCAGCAATATTTTTTGAAATGGCGACAGGCAGTCCCATTTGTGTTAAGGTCACAACAAGGATAAAGGTGGGAAAAGCCATCATATAGAGGCCGACCCCTTCTTCACCAATACTTCGAGCTATGACAATTCTGTTAATAAATCCAAGTACTCTCGTAATTAATCCTGCTATTAATAGGATAAAGGTCCCTTTTAAAAACTTCGACATACTACTTCCCACCTTCTCAAAAAAGAAGAATTCATATACAATTAATCTATATGCATAAGGGTGGACAAAGCATGACAAGGTGTTTTTTATTTTAAAGACAAAGATAGAGACTTAAATGTCCAAAGGGGGCAACATCATTGGAGAAAAACCACGCTTACAATCATTTTCGGACTCAGGTTGAACCAGCATTAATCAGCAAGCTGGAGGAATTTCGCCTCCTGGGTTACAAAGAAGTTTCAAAAAGTGGACTTTGGGATTTTCTAACAAAAAAGAAATGGAAGAAGGTTAACGAGGAAATAAGAATTTATGAAATTATTGATGATATCCTTTCGGTTAAGGTAAGTGATTACATCAGCTTTACGACTATTGAAACGTATAAAAACCATGATTTTAATCTAGAAGATGAAAATGAAATGAAGGAATTATTAAAATAAAACACAACCTAATTTTTTAATGGACTTATCTAGAATAAATTGACAGTAATTATAAACTATTTCATAATGAAAGCAATGATTTTTTATTATTTTTACAAAAGGCTGTGACTGGCAGTGCTATGGATTTAGGCCCTAAGGAGGAACATTACATAATGGTTAAGCGCAGTAGAATTATCGCTTTCCTGCTAGTTGTTATACTAATAGGAAGCACAATGGGGGTTACCTCCACAGGTATATTAAAAGACATTAAACTTGGTTTGGACCTGCAAGGTGGATTTGAAGTCTTGTATGAGGTAGAACCTGCCAAAAAAGGTCAGGAAATTAACAAAGAAATTATGGCTAGTACTGCAGAAGCACTGGATAAGCGGATAAATGTTCTTGGTGTAAGTGAGCCAAATATCCAAATTGAAGGTGAAAATCGAATTCGTGTTCAGCTTGCTGGGGTAACCGATCAAAATGAAGCGCGGGAGATTCTATCTACTCAAGCGAATCTTACTTTCCGTGACGCCAATGACCGCGTGATGATGGACGGGGCAGATTTAGCGGAGAATGGTGCGAGCCAGACTTTTGATGAGAACGGGGCACCGAGTGTTTCATTGAAATTAAAGAGTGCTGATACATTCAAAAAAGTTACCGAAGAAATCGTAAAAATGACACCGAATAATTATCTAGTTATATGGCTTGATTTTGAAGAAGGAAAAGATTCATTCAAAACAGAAATCACAAAAGAAGATCCTAAATTCTTATCCGCTCCAACCGTAAGAGAAATTTTCAATCAAAATACAGTTTCAATCGTAGGCAGCTTTACAGCAGAGGAAGCACAAGAGCTGGCTTCACTTTTGAATGCTGGAGCACTGCCTGTAAAGCTTAAAGAAGTATATTCAACATCTGTTGGAGCTAAATTTGGTGAGCAGGCATTAAATGAAACAGTCCTTGCAGGTATAATTGGTATTGCACTTGTCTATTTATTTATGTTAGTTTACTATCGTTTCCCAGGATTCATTGCTACAGTGACATTGTCAATCTACATCTATCTTGTTTTATTAGTGTTTGACTGGATGAATGCAGTACTAACCCTACCAGGTATCGCTGCACTTATACTAGGGGTTGGTATGGCAGTTGACGCCAATATCATCACCTACGAACGAATCAGGGAAGAAATTAAGGTAGGCAAATCAATAAAATCTGCTTTCCAAGCTGGAAGCAAAAGTTCATTTTCTTCGATTATTGACGCTAACTTAACCACGATCCTAACGGCTGCCGTGCTATTCTTTTATGGGACAAGCTCCGTTAAAGGGTTTGCAACAACATTAATTGTCAGTATTTTAATGAGTTTTGTTACCGCTGTATTTGGTTCTCGTATCTTCTTAGGTATGTGGGTAAACAGTGGATTCCTTAATAAAAAGCCAGGCTGGTTTGGTGTCAAGCAATCAGATATAAAGGATATTGCCGAGAACTATGACACATTAGATTTGCCAACTAGATGGGACAGATTTGATTTCGTAAAGGTTAGAAAACTGTTCTTCATGGTCTCGGGTGCTCTATTAGGAATAGGGTTGATTATTCTTCTAGTATTCCGTTTGAATCTATCTATTGATTTTTCTAGTGGTACACGGATAGAAGTATTGTCAGAAAAGCCTTTGACAACTCAACAGGTAGAGGATGCTCTTGAAGACATGAATATTAAAACAGATGACATCCTTATTTCTGGTGAGAATAAAGAAATTGCTTCGGCTAGACTTAAAGGTGTGTTATCGAAAGACGAAATTGCATCGTTAAAAGAAGAATTTAATAAGGAATTTGGTGCAGAGCCAAATGTTAGTACCGTTTCACCGACAGTTGGGAAGGAAATAGCTAAAAATGCTGTGATAGCTTTAATCATTGCCTCAATTGGGATCATTATTTATGTAACGATTCGATTTGAAATGGCGATGGCCATTGCTGCGATTGTTTCCTTGATGCATGATGCATTCTTTATGATTGTGTTTTTCAGTATTACTAGACTGGAAGTAGACTTAACCTTCATCGCTGCTGTGTTAACCATTGTCGGGTACTCAATCAATGATACAATTGTTACCTTTGACCGTATGCGCGAGAACTTGATAAAGAAAAAGCGTCTTAAAACCTTTGAGGATATAGCCGAGGTTGTAAATGTAAGCTTACGCCAAACATTAACACGTTCTTTTAACACCGTTCTTACTGTCATGGTAACGATTATCGCTCTCATATTCTTTGGAAGCGAATCGATCCGCAATTTCTCAATTGCGATGTTTGTCGGATTAATTTCCGGTGTATACTCATCTGTCTTTATTGCTACTAATCTTTGGGTTGTTTTAAAAGCAAAAGAACTGAAAAAGAAAGGTACCATCAAGACGGTAAAAGAAAAGCGAAAGTACTCTGATGAGCCACAAGTTTAACAAATGTTAAAACCGCAGACATTCTGCGGTTTTTTCTATTCTAGATTTAACATTGAAAGGACATGTTTACTCCTGTATAATAGATAAGTCTGAGGGGTGAACGCATGTTAAAGTCAAAAACTAGATGGATTGTTCGTAAATCTGATCAACAACTAGTAAAAACTCTCGAAAACGAATTGAAAATTACGCCACTTGTTGCGTCGCTGCTAATCAACCGCGGAATCAATACCGTTGATTCTGCACGGTATTTTTTATATGGAAAAGAGCAATTTCATGACCCCTATCTATTAAAAGGCATGGATACAGCCGTTAACAGAATTCGGCAGGCAATAGAAAATCAAGAACCTATATTAATATTTGGAGATTACGATGCGGATGGTGTGAGCAGTACAACTGTATTAATGCTTACGCTTAAGGATCTGGGGGCTAATGTCCAATTTTATATTCCCAATCGTTTTACGGAAGGATATGGTCCGAATGAACCAGCCTTTAGGAGTGCAGCTGAATCTGGAATAAAGTTAATTATTACTGTAGATACAGGTATTTCTGCTATACACGAAGCCGGTATTGCGAAGGAACTTGCTGTCGACTTAATTATCACGGATCACCATGAGCCTGGTCCCGTTTTACCGGAAGCATTGGCGATTATTCATCCTAAACTTCCGGATAGTATTTATCCTTTCCGCGAACTTGCTGGGGTAGGTGTGGCCTTTAAATTAGCTCATGCCCTATATGGGGAACTTCCAGAGCATTTGCTCGAAATTGCTGTTATTGGTACCATCGCTGATTTGGTTTCATTAAAAGACGAAAATCGTCTCATCGCCAAAAAAGGTTTAGAAAAACTTAAAATCACAAAAAATAAAGGTCTGAAAGCTATTTTAAAAGTAGCAGGTGTAGACCAACAAAACATTAATGAAGAAACGATTGGCTTTACGCTAGCGCCAAGAATTAATGCTGTAGGCAGATTAGAAAATGCAGACATGGCTGTTAACCTTTTGCTTACAGAGGATCCTTTTGAAGCGGAAGCTCTAGCACAAGAAATGGACGAATTAAATAAGACAAGGCAGTCAATTGTCAATTCGATTACACTTGAAGCGATTGAAGAGGTTGAAAGAAACTATCCGATTGATTCGAATTCAGTACTTGTAATTGGTAAAGAAGGCTGGAATGCTGGTGTGATTGGCATCGTAGCTTCTAGATTAGTTGAAAAGTTTTACCGCCCGACAATTGTCCTTAGTTTCGATCCTGAAAAAGGCTTGGCAAAGGGTTCAGCTCGAAGTATTGCAGGTTTTGATTTATTTAAAAATCTATCAACATGCCGTGATATTCTTCCACATTTTGGCGGACATCCTATGGCTGCTGGAATGACGCTAAAGCTAGAAGATGTTTCAAATCTTCGTCAAAGATTAAATCTTTTGGCTGATGAGCAGTTGACAAAAGAAGATTTTGTTCCAATTACGTTACTCGATCATCAAATAAATGTGGAAGAAATTAGCTTATCCTCATTAGATGAATTAAATCTTCTTGCTCCATTTGGAATGGACAACCCGAAGCCGAAGGTTTTAATCAATAATGTCCAAGTATCCACGATGAGAAAGATTGGTTCTGAACAAAATCATTTGAAGGTAATGGTAAATGATAATGGTGCTAACTTAGATGGGATTGGGTTTGGGCTCGGCCAGCTGGCTGACCATATTTCACCAGCCTCAAAAATTTCGATTATTGGTGAATTAGCCATCAATGAGTGGAATAATATCCGTAAACCACAAATTTTTATCCACGATGTTGCCGTTGAATCGTGGCAATTATTCGATCATCGCGGGGTCAAACGGATTCACTCGCTGGTGAATACCATCCCTAAGGAAAAGCGGACATTTATTATTTTTAACAAAGAACAGCTTGATAAAATGGATTCAGCTCTAACAAGTGAGGCAATACTGATTCAAAATGAAACCGATGCGAAAGCCTTTGATTCTCATCAAGCCAATGTGGTTCTCGTTGACCTTCCTCCATCAAAGGACATACTTTGTCACTTATTTAATGGAAAACAGCCTGCTCGGATTTATGCCTATTTCCATAAAGAATCGAGTGATTTCTTTAGTACGCTGCCAACAAGAGAGCATTTTAAATGGTTTTATGCTTTGCTTTTAAAGAAAGGTCCGATTGATTTAGGTCGGCATGGAGATGAAATTGCCAAGCACCGGGGATGGTCGACAGAAACGATAACCTTTATGTCAAAGGTGTTTTCTGAACTAGATTTTGTTACAATAAACAATGGATTTATTACTTTGAATAAACAATCACAAAAGCGTGACCTAACTGACTCGATTACCTACCAAACGAAACAGTCTCAATATGCACTTGAAAGAGATTTATTATTTTCATCTTTTCAGCAATTGAAAAGTTGGTTTGACGAGGTTATTGAGGAATCAGTTATAATTGAGGAGGCAGTTAAGTAATGGACTTAAAGCAATTTATCGCAATCGTACCGGATTACCCGAAACCAGGAATTACATTCAAAGATATCACTCCATTAATGAACAATGGAGAAGCATATAAGTACGCTACTGACCAAATTGTTGAATATGCGAAAGACAAACAAATTGATTTAATCGTTGGTCCAGAGGCTAGAGGGTTTATTATTGGCTGTCCTGTATCCTATGCTCTGGGTATTGGCTTTGCACCTGTTCGTAAGGATGGTAAACTTCCGCGTGATACAGTGAAAGTCAGCTATGGATTGGAATACGGAAGTGATGTTCTAACCATTCATAAGGACGCGATTCAGCCAGGCCAGCGTGTTCTGATTACGGATGATCTTTTAGCAACAGGTGGAACGATTGATGCGACCATTCAATTGGTTGAACAGCTTGGCGGTGTGGTTGCTGGAATTGCTTTTCTTGTAGAATTATCCTACCTCGAAGGCCGTAAGAAGCTTGAAGGCTATGACATCATGACATTGATGAATTATTAATAGTAATGAGGGCACTCGTAACTGAGTGCTCTCTTGTTATAAGAGGAGAACTATTTTTTTATTATATTTCGACACTTTTTTCGCAAAATACAGTAAAATAGGTATCAAACCCTTTACAACTGTACTATTTTTTTCGATAATAGTAACATTCATTAGTAACTAGTCTAGAGAGTAATACATTTAATAATAAAAATATAAGATGAAAAATAAGGTGATTTTATGGCGAACGACCAAGTGCTAACCGCCGAACAAGTCATCGACAAGACCAGGGTCTATTTAAACGAGGAGCATTGTGAATTTGTAAAAAGAGCGTACGAATTCGCAAAACATTCTCATCGTGAACAATATAGAAAGTCGGGAGAGCCTTACATTATCCATCCCATTCAGGTTGCTGGTATTCTTGCGGACCTAGAGATGGATCCTGCAACGGTTGCCGCTGGTTTTCTTCATGACGTTGTTGAAGACACAGATGTCACCTTAATGGACATCGAGACTGAATTTAATGACGAAGTGGCCATGCTTGTCGACGGGGTTACGAAATTAGGAAAAATTAAATATAAATCACACGAGGAACAGCAGGCCGAAAACCACAGGAAAATGTTTGTGGCCATGGCTCAGGATATCCGCGTTATTTTGATAAAGCTTGCTGATCGTTTGCATAATATGAGGACGCTTAAGCACCTTCCTGTTGAGAAACAGCGCCGGATTTCAAATGAAACACTTGAAATCTTTGCACCTTTGGCCCATCGTCTTGGTATTTCAAAGATTAAGTGGGAGTTGGAAGATACTGCTTTAAGATATTTAAATCCACAGCAATATTACCGTATTGTTAACTTGATGAAGAAGAAACGTGCGGAACGAGAGCAATACTTAGTCGATGTTATGGATGAGGTTCGCAGCAGAATGAAAGAAGTGTCCATTAATGCGGAGCTTTCTGGCAGACCAAAACATATTTATAGTATTTATCGTAAAATGGTTCAGCAGAATAAACAATTTAGTGAGATATACGATTTGCTGGCTGTACGAATTGTTGTCAATAGTATTAAGGACTGCTATGCCGTACTTGGTATCATTCATACATGCTGGAAGCCTATGCCTGGACGATTTAAGGACTATATTGCAATGCCGAAGCCAAATATGTATCAATCTCTTCATACAACGGTCATTGGCCCTAAGGGTGACCCGCTTGAGGTTCAAATTCGGACGTCTGAAATGCACAGGATTGCTGAATTTGGTATTGCCGCCCACTGGGCGTATAAAGAAGGGAAGGCACTTAGTGATACCACTTCCTATGAGCAAAAGCTGACTTGGTTTAGAGAAATCCTAGAATTCCAAAATGATACAGCTAATGCTGAAGAATTTATGGAGTCGCTAAAAATTGATTTATTCTCCGATATGGTGTTTGTGTTTACTCCAAAAGGTGATGTAATTGAATTACCGTCTGGTTCTGTTCCGATTGATTTTGCTTATCGAATTCACTCTGAAATTGGAAATAAGACGATTGGGGCAAAAGTAAACGGTAAAATGGTTACGCTGGATTATCGGCTTAAGACAGGTGACATTATCGAAATTCTTACCTCTAAGCATTCTTATGGACCAAGCCAAGACTGGTTAAAGCTCGCGCAAACTTCTCAAGCCAAGAACAAAATACGTGCCTTTTTTAAGAAGCAGCGCCGGGATGAAAATGTTATTAAAGGAAGAGAACTTGTAGAAAAAGAAATTCGCTCGATGGAATTTGATTTAAAAGAAATCTTAACTGCCGATAATTTGAAGAAGGTAGCAGAAAAGTTTAACTTTGCCAATGATGACGATATGTATGCGGCAGTCGGCTATAATGGTGTAACCGCATTGCAGGTGGCTAACCGATTAACTGAAAAATGGCGGAAAAAGCGAGATCAGGAGCAATCAGCAACCATTACAAATGCGATTTCAGATATGAAGGCTTTCCCTTCAACGAAAAAGAGGGAATCTGGTGTTCGTGTTGCTGGAATCGATAATATGTTAATCCGCTTATCAAGATGCTGCAATCCTGTTCCAGGTGACGAAATTGTCGGCTTTATTACCAAGGGCCGCGGTGTTTCTGTTCATCGTGCAGATTGTACAAATATTGACTCTAATGATGCGCAAACCAGATTAATACCTGTTGAGTGGGAGTCCTCCTTAAATGACCGGAAAGAGTATAATGTTGATATTGAAATTAGTGGTTATGACCGCCGTGGTCTATTGAATGAGGTTCTGCAGGCGGTAAACGAGACAAAAACCAATATTTCAGCTGTTTCTGGCCGATCAGACCGCAATAAAATGGCGACAATTATTATGTCTATTGCCATTCATAATGTCAGCCATTTGCAAAAGGTCGTAGATCGAATCAAACAGATACCAGATATCTATTCCGTTCGCCGGATTATGAATTAAGGAGTATATGAAATGCGAGTAGTTGTACAGCGCAGTAAAAATGCTAAGGTAACTGTAAACGGAGCGATTACAGGTCAGATTTCTAAAGGACTAGTCCTCCTTGTAGGTGTGACACATCAAGATAAAGAAGAGGACGCTGCCTTCTTAGCGGAAAAAGTCGTAAATCTACGGATTTTTGAAGATGATGCTGGAAAGATGAATTTATCTTTATTAGAGGTCGGCGGCGAGATCCTTTCTGTATCTCAATTCACTTTATATGGGGATTGCCGTAAAGGAAGAAGACCGAATTTCATGGAAGCAGCAAGACCGGAACAGGCAAATCAGCTCTATGAAGTATTCAATGGTTTATTACGTGAAAAAGGTATCAAGGTTGAAACCGGGATCTTTGGAGCGATGATGGATGTAGAATTGATTAATGATGGGCCTGTTACTCTAATTGTTGAGAGTAAAGGTTAAAAAATGCTTGGCACTTTAATAGCTGCCAAGCATTTTTTTATTGTTCCTTGAAATATCTTGCCAATCCGTTATAAATACCTGTGGATGCACTTTCTTGGAATTGACCTGAGGTAAGCGTCATTTCCTCTGCTGAATTACTTAGGTAACCCAGCTCCATAAGGACTGCATGTCTTTGATTTTCACGAACGACATGATAATCACCCGAGCGGACCCCGCGACTTTTTAATCTTGTCTCCGCATTGGTTGAGTTATAAACATATTCTGCGAGTTTCTTTTGGTAGGAATGATAGTAGTAGCCTGTCATCCCACGGACGCTTCGATCTAGGTTACTATCATAATGTAAACTGAGAAAGGCATCCGCCTGATGGATACTCGCGAGTCTTACCCTTGATGGCAGAGGAAGATACGAATCGTTGCTTCTTGTCAGAAATACATTTGCGCCAGCCGCTTTTAACTTATCAGATAAAAGTTGGGCAGTCCTTAGTGTTAATTCTTTTTCAAGTGTGCCATTCGATCCTGTCGCCCCATTGTCAATCCCGCCGTGCCCGGGGTCAATAACGATGGTTTTGTATTTTAGATAACCTTCGGCCCCCTGTTTATCAATACTAGGACCTGTGCCATTGGTAGTTACAACCCAGCCAGCAATATATCCATTCTTACCATTCGACAATTTAATTTCATACCAATCATTTTCGACACTTACTATGTGAAAGGAATCTCCTTCATTTGCTCGTTGTAGAACGGTTGATTGAACGGTAGAATCCTTTCTGATATTGGTGCCATTATGTAGGATTGTTACTTTACTATCTTTGGCAATTTGGCTCGATTTTGCTTTATCCTTATTAAAATACCAGCCTGCTGCCCAGCCTGTTTTTCCTGACTTGTATTCAATTTTGACCCAATTATTTACCTCATCTAGAATGGCAAACTCTTGTCCCTTAGAAACGGAGCCAACAATCTTCGAATTTAGAGAAGAATCGTCACGGACACTAAGAGAGCTGGCCGTTACCGTCCCAATAATTCCATTAGGTTTAGATGGCTGACTTTTCTCTCCAATTTGAACAAAATCACTACTTACCCATGCACTTTGGCCATCGTACTTAATTTCCAGCCAATTATTCTTTTTTGAGTAAATACTTAAAGTAGTCCCCTTTGATAGTTTGCCAATAACATTTCCTTTGGTAGAAGGCTCTATTCGAATATTCAATGTATCCGTAACAATACCTTTATCGATGGATTTATTATTATTATTTTCTTTAGAATTAGTGCTATTACCTTTTAAATCCATGTATTCTCTTGCAACCCAGCCTTCTCCAAATGATGCAGAGATTTTTAACCAATTTTCATTCTCATCAAGAACACTGACAGCTTGTCCTTTAT
Organism: Bacillus sp. EB106-08-02-XG196; assembly: GCF_013396335.1. Classification (GTDB taxonomy): domain Bacteria; phylum Bacillota; class Bacilli; order Bacillales; family Cytobacillaceae; genus Neobacillus. The sequence continues at coordinate 369,990 of NZ_JABWSY010000002.1, read as the reverse complement.
TTAAATAACCAATGATACGGAAGCTAGTTCCAGGACCGGAACGCACTCGTAATTGATTGGTATTGGCCTCAGCACTCCCTTTTTTTGAATTACTAGATCTGCTAGTGCTTGTTCTATCTGAGGATTTAGTTACTACCCAGTTGGCAACCCAGCCTGTTTTCACAGTAGAAAGCTGAATTTGGATCCAACCATCTTTTTCTTTAATAATCGTAAATTTTTCGCCCTTTGCTACTTGCTTCACAAGCTGGTAGCTTAAGCCGGGGCCATTACGGACGTTAACCGTACTCTCAGCAATGGTAACTGTACCGTTTGCTGCCACACCTATGTCCTGCGGGAGGAATACAGCAAAAACTAACGTGAAACATACTAACACTAGTATAAATCTCTTTATCATCCTCTCTCTCCCTTCACAATATCTATAATTTTATCGTAAAATAGGGTGAAAATCATTCCTTATTTGCTAAATTTCGCCTTTTTCCGAAAATCTTGTCTACCATGTAAGTTTTTAAAATGATTGGAAATAATAGAGACTATAGTGAAGATAAAGAGGTGATTAAGGAATGAGATCGAGCGATAAGTCTAATAGTATCCAATCAATGGACAGCAGGCTTTTTGGAGTGGATTTTCATGACTTTATTCAAAAAGAACACAATAATACTACGTTTGAGCTTGCATCCGAATTTGGACTAACGATCGGTGATGTTAGAAAGCTGAAAAAACATTTGGAAAGATCCTAAATCCTTCTTGACATTGGATTCAATGCTCCGTAATATTAAATAAATAATAAACATGGCGAAAACCAATGATGGAGCATAGTAATTAAGGTAAAACATGACAAGAGAGGAAATGCCCTGGGCTGAAAGCATTTCTACATGATTCTTAATGAAGGAACACTCCGTAGGCTTCTCTCTGAAAAAGGATACTAGAGTCGGATATATCCGATGCTAGTTGGAATCATTCCAACCCTATTAGGAGCAGAACGTGAGCAGGCGTTAACTGTAAAAGAGGAAGTGCATAAGAAAGTTTATGCCTTCAACTAGGGTGGCACCGCGGGATATAACTCTCGTCCCTTGTATTTATTTATACAAGGGACGGGAGTTTTTTGTTTTTATTAAGGTTTTACATAAATTAGAAACGATAAGGAGGAATCTGCTATGTCAATTAGCATTCCAAGAGGCACACAGGATATTCTGCCTGGAGAGGTAGAAAAGTGGCAGCTGATTGAAGCAAAAGCGAGAGAGCTTTGCGAGAAATATCAATATCAAGAAATCCGGACTCCAATCTTTGAACATACAGATCTATTTGCAAGAGGTGTTGGCGATACCACCGATATTGTACAGAAAGAAATGTACTCTTTTGATGATCGCGGCGGCCGCAGCCTTACGTTAAGACCAGAAGGAACAGCCGCAGTGGTAAGGTCTTTTGTTGAGAAAAAAATGTTTGGTTATCCAAATCAGCCCGTTAAGCTTTATTATATGGGACCGATGTTTCGATATGAACGCCCGCAGGCAGGACGCTTCCGTCAGTTTGTTCAATTTGGTATCGAAGCATTAGGCAGTAACGACCCGGCAATAGATGCGGAAGTTATTTCACTTGCAATGAATTTATATAAGGAAATGGGCTTGAAAAAGCTAAAACTTGTGATCAATAGTCTTGGAGATAAGGAGAGCAGAACCGCTCACCGCAATGCGTTAGTCAATCACTTTCAGCCAAGAATCGGAGAGTTTTGCCACGATTGTCAAAATCGTCTGGAGAAAAATCCCTTGCGGATTCTCGATTGCAAACAGGATCACAATCATGAATTAATGAAATCGGCACCGTCGATTATTGATTATCTAAATGATGAATCGAAGGCATATTTTGAAAAGCTGCAGAAGTATTTAACACAATTAGATATTGCGTTTGTAGTGGATCCGAACCTGGTTCGCGGTTTAGATTACTATAATCACACTGCTTTTGAAATTATGAGTGACGCAGAGGGCTTTGGAGCCATTACCACATTATGCGGCGGCGGTCGTTATAACGGATTGGCCGAGGAAATGGGCGGACCAGAAACCCCTGGAATTGGTTTTGCCATGAGTATTGAACGCTTCCTTGCAGCATTAACTGCTGAAGGAATAGAGCTTGAAATCAATCAAGGTATTGATTGTTATATCGCCTCCCTTGGTGAAGAAGCAAAGGATTATACAGTAGGACTTCTACAGAAGTTAAGGCTAGCTGGAGTTTCAGCCGAGAGAGATTATTTAAATCGAAAAATCAAAGCGCAATTTAAAGCAGCTGACCGTTTGAACGCAAAATATGTTGCCGTCCTCGGTGACGATGAGCTTACTAATAATAAAATTAACCTGAAAAATATGGCTACAGGCGAGCAAGAAGAAATTGAGTTAACACGATTTGTGGAATATTTTCAAGAACTTAAGAGATAAGAGGAGAGGATCTTCATGTATGGGAGAACGTATTTTTGTGGCGATGTACCAGAGTCAGCCATTGGTGAAAAAATAACGCTTAAAGGCTGGGTCTCAAAACGCCGGGACCTAGGAGGATTAATTTTTATCGATTTACGCGATCGTACAGGTATTGTCCAGGTTGTGTTCAATCCGGATTTATCGAAAGAAGCACTGCAAACTGCGGAAAAGATTCGCAGTGAGTATGTTCTAGATATACAAGGAACGGTAATTGCCCGTGAGGATGGAACGATAAATCCAAATTTAAAAACTGGCAAAATTGAAGTTCAAGCTGAAATGGTAACGATTATTAACGAAGCGAAAACACCTCCGTTTTCCATTACAGATAAAAGTGACGCATCAGAAGATATTCGTCTTAAATACCGCTATTTAGATTTCCGTCGTCCGGTGATTTTTGAAACATTAAAAATGCGTCATCAAGTAACAAAGCAAATTAGAGACTTCCTTGACTCTGAAGGATTCTTAGATATTGAAACACCCATTTTAACAAAAAGTACTCCTGAGGGAGCACGCGATTATCTCGTGCCTAGCCGTGTTCATCCTGGTGAGTTCTATGCACTTCCACAATCACCACAGTTATTCAAACAGCTATTAATGCTTGGCGGGATTGAGCGCTATTACCAAATCGCTCGCTGTTTCCGTGATGAAGACTTACGTGCGGACCGCCAGCCAGAGTTTACACAAATTGATATTGAAACAAGTTTCCTTGGCCAAGAGGATATCTTGGGCTTAATGGAAAAAATGATGACTGGGCTGATGAAGGAAGTAAAAGGTCTTGAAATTCCATCACCATTTCCTCGGATGACCTATGATGAAGCGATGGGCCGCTTTGGTTCAGATAAACCAGATACTCGTTTTGGACTTGAGCTGGTTGACCTTTCCGAGGTTGTTAAAGATTCAGGCTTTAAAGTATTTGCAGCTGCCGTTGCAAATGGCGGTCAAGTAAAAGCCATTAATGTGAAGGGTGCTGCTGAGAGATATTCCCGTAAGGATATTGATGCCCTAACAGAATTTGTGGGAGTTTATGGGGCAAAAGGTCTTGCTTGGCTGAAGGTAGATGCAGAAGGACTAAAAGGTCCAATTGCAAAGTTCTTTGCAGATGAGGATTCCAAGGCTCTAAGGTCTGTATTAAATGCGAATGAGGGAGATTTGCTTCTGTTCGTAGCTGATAAGAAAAATGTGGTTGCAGACGCTTTGGGCGCACTCCGCACAAAGCTTGGAAAAGAGCTAGGGTTAATCGACCAAAGTAAGTTTAACTTTTTATGGATTACAGATTGGCCGCTTCTTGAGTATGGTGAAGAAGAAGGGCGTTACTATGCTGCTCATCATCCTTTCACGATGCCGGTAAGAGAAGACCTTCCATACTTAGATACAGATCCTGCAAGAGTTCGTGCAATGGCCTATGACCTTGTCTTGAATGGGTATGAGCTTGGCGGTGGATCCTTACGAATTTTTGAACGTTCAGTTCAGGAGAAGATGTTTAAGGTACTTGGATTTACTCCTGAAGAAGCTCAAGAGCAATTTGGTTTCTTGTTAAATGCGTTCGAATATGGTACTCCTCCACATGGCGGGATTGCTCTTGGTTTGGACCGTTTGGTTATGCTGCTTTCAGGCAGTACGAACCTTCGTGACACTATTGCTTTTCCAAAAACGGCAAGCGCCAGCGACTTGTTGACCGATGCACCGGGGGAAGTTTCGGAAGCCCAGTTAAAAGAACTTCATTTGTCACTAAATGTTACCAGTAAAAATGAATAAAACGCTTTCATAATCCCTTGAATGGTTTTTTAATCTATGGTATTATAAAGTCAATCAAATAAGTGTCCTGAAATGTTCGTTGTATTACCTAACTTTTGACCAACATTATTTCTTCGGGAGTCTGAAGTCTTCAAGCTGCGTAAAAGCCTCAACCTATACGGTTAAAGGGACTTACATAAACTTGGAACAAGACACCCACCTGCGAGAGTGGCGGGATCAAAAGAAGGAACAACCGCGACGGCACCATTGGGACCCTTATAAAAATAGTCTCCTGCATAAGCAGGGGGCTATTTTTATTTCATGATTTTTTAATTCCTATAGAAATACTTGAATTTATAGAGGAGTATGTTATATTTTTTTAGGGTAAAAGATATAGAGAAGTCTAATTTAATTTCTGGAGGATCCACATGCTGCATCAATTTTCTCGTAATGAACTTGCCATTGGCAAAGAAGGCCTAGATATCATGAAGAACAGTACAGTGGCTGTACTAGGCATTGGCGGTGTCGGCTCGTTTGCTGCTGAAGCTCTTGCCCGTTCTGGAGTTGGAAAGCTGATACTAGTTGATAAAGATACAGTTGATATTACCAACGTTAACCGTCAACTTATCGCCTTGCTATCAACGATTGGTCAAGAGAAGGCTGAACTTATGAAGGAGCGTATTAAAGATATTAATCCTGATTGTGAAGTTATCGCATTAAAAATGTTTTATACAGAAGAGACGTATGAAGAATTTTTTAACCATGGGTTGGATTTCGTGGTCGATGCTTCTGACACCATTATTTATAAAATTCATCTCATGAAAGAGTGTCTAAAAAGAAATATTCCAATCATCTCGAGCATGGGTGCGGCAAACAAAATGGACCCTACACGCTTCAAAATAGCGGATATTTCAAAAACACATACAGATCCAATTGCTAAAGTAATTCGCACGAAGCTCCGCAAGGAAAGAATCCACAAAGGCATTCCAGTAGTTTTTTCTGATGAAAGCCCAATTGTTATTCGTGAGGATGTCAAAAAAGAGGTTGGTAATGAGAATGCTCCGATTCGAAAGGCACAAATGCCGCCATCCTCAAATGCCTTCGTTCCATCTGCTTGCGGATTGATCATGGCAAGCTATGTGGTTCGAGAGTTGTTATCCGGCATCAAAATTACAAGAGTATCTGACGAAAAATAGTAGGAAGCCCCGAATGGTAAAAGGTCGGGGCTATTTTTTTTTATAAAAATGTTAAATTTATCTATTATACGTTAAACTTGATAAAGAGAGGGGGAAGTCTGTTGGAATCAATTGTAATATTAAAAGATGTTACCAAAGTAATTAAAGGACGAACGATAATAGATAATATCAGTTTCGAAGTGAATAAAGGGGAAGTCTTCGGATTTCTTGGTCCCAATGGAGCGGGTAAAACAACCACGATTCGAATGATAGTCGGCTTAATGGACATTACCTCAGGGGATATCACAATCGATGGTTATAGTATCAAATCAAAGTTTGAAGATGCGGTTAGACATGTCGGCGCCATCGTTGAAAATCCGGAAATGTACAAATTTCTAAGCGGCTACCAAAACCTCATTCATTATGCGCGGATGGTAAAAGGGATATCCAAGGAAAAGATTAATGAAACGGTAAAACTTGTGGGCTTATCAGATCGAATCCACGATAAAGTGAAGACCTACTCACTGGGTATGCGGCAACGATTGGGTTTGGCTCAATGTCTTTTGCATGATCCTAAAGTTTTGATTTTGGATGAGCCGACAAACGGACTGGATCCCGCAGGTATAAGAGAAATTCGTGATTACATACGCCGCCTTGCAAGGGAGAGAAATATGGCGGTGATCGTATCAAGCCATATCCTTTCAGAAATGGAAATGATGTGTGACCGAATTGGAATTATTCAAAATGGTACTCTTATTGATGTTCAATTGATACAGGAATTTGTACACGGGACTAGTGCAAGTTTTGAGTTTGAGGTTATTCCTAGTGAAAAAGCACTAACCTTTCTGAATACGAACTTCCCTACTATCCCAGTAACTCATTCACGGGACGGTATTACCCTGGAATTAGCTAAAAATGAAGTGCCTGCAATGGTAAAGGCATTCGTAGAAGAGGATATTCAAGTGTTTGGGATTAGAGAAGTTTCGAAAACATTAGAGGACCGCTTCCTTGAAGTGACGGCAGATAAGGGGGCTGTGATTCATGATTAATTTAATTCGTAACGAATTAATGAAGATTTTTAGAAGACCCGGAACCTATGTGATGATTGGGATATTAGTAGTGATTGTCTCTATCACTGGTGTTTTTATGAAGTATAATTTGGTTGAAGAAGAACCTAATGTTACGGAAGATTGGAAACCAGTATTACAACAGGAAAATGAAGCACTGAAAAGCCAACTCGAATCTAGTCCAATAAAATTGGAGCAAGATTTCTATAAGAAGCAAATTGCTATTAATGAATATAGGATTGAGCATGATATTCCTTTTAGAGAAAAGTATAATGTCTGGTCTTTTGTAAAAGACAGTTCAGAGCTTATTCTATTAGCTGGTTTGTTTACGATTGTAGTATCAGCAGGAATTGTTGCAAGTGAATTTAATTGGGGAACGATTAAGCTGCTGTTAATCCGGCCAATCAATCGAAGTAAAATATTACTGTCGAAATATCTAACTGTATTGTTATTTGCTTTGTTGATGATAGGAATCTTATTTGGTTTTTCAGCCATTCTTGGAGCTATTCTTTTCGGATTCCCAGAACAAACATTGCCGTATTTGAATTATTTCAATGGAAAAGTAACACAGCAGCACATTATTGTTTACTTAATCATTTACTATGGATTAGGCTCAATCGATATGATTATGCTGACAACAATGGCCTTCATGATTTCATCGGTCTTCCGAAACAGCTCACTCGCAATTGGATTATCATTATTTTTAATGTTTACCGGCAGTCAATTCACCGCTCTGATTTCAATGAAGTTTGATTGGGCAAAATACATTCTATTTGCCAATACCAATCTAATGCAGTATATCGAGGGAACCCCGCTTCTAGAGGGGATGACAATGTCATTCTCGATTATCGTACTTATTATCTACTTTGTGATTTTTCAATTTTTGGCTTTCTTTGTATTCAATAAAAGAGATGTTGCTGCTTAAACAACAAAACCTCTGGGAACCCCAGAGGTTATTTTTTGTCTAGCTGCGGCGCCTAGGGATTCGAGTCATAAGTCAGTCGCTTCGGAAGGCAAAAAGCACGCCTTCTGTCAGCGCCTGTCTTATGCTTGTCGTCCCTGTACAAGGCGCCTCCGCTTTTCTATTTTCGGATAAGTTTTTCATAAACTATTGCAAGTGCCTGCTCAAATTTGCCGGTTTTCTTGGGTTGATAATATTGTTTATTCTTTAATTTGTTCGGCAGATATTGCTGCGGAACCCAGCCAGATTCATAATCATGTGGATATAAGTAGCCAATTCCTCTTCCCAGCTCTTTTGCACCTTTATAGTGAGCGTCACGTAAATGATCTGGCACTTCCCCAATATTCCCTTTTTGGATATCAGCAAGGGCTTCACTAATTGCGATCACAGCTGAATTGGATTTAGGCGACAAACATAATTCAATAACAGCGTTGGCCAGGGGTATTCTAGCCTCAGGAAAACCAATTCTCTCCGAAGTTTCAATTGCAGCTAATGTGCGTGCACCTGCCTGTGGACTGGCTAGACCAACATCTTCGTAAGCAATTACAAGTAATCTTCTGCTAATACTCTGCAGGTCCCCGGTCTCAATTAGTCTTCCAAGGTAATGCAAGGCTGCATTTACATCACTTCCGCGAATTGATTTCTGGAAAGCTGAAAGGACATCATAGTGCCCATCCCCATCTTTATCCGAGCCATAGCTTTTCTTTTGCATGCATTCTTCTGCACTTTTTAAATCGATATGGATGGTTTCCTTATTATCCTTGTCTGTTGATAGAACAGCTAGTTCTAGAGCATTTAGGGAACTGCGGACGTCCCCATTGGAGACGTGAGCAAAATGAGATAATGCTTCTTCCGTAATATCTACCTGCAGCTTCCCGAAACCGCGTTCTTCGTCCTCAATTGCCCGAATTAAGGCGAGTTTTACTTCTTCTGGAGTTAGCGGTTTGAGTTCGAAAATTTGACACCTGCTCCGAATCGCAGGGTTTATAGCGTGATAAGGGTTACTCGTAGTTGCACCAATAAGTGTTATCATGCCATTTTCTAAAAAAGGCAGCAAGAAATCCTGTTTTCCTTTATCAAGTCTGTGGACTTCATCCAATAGCAGGATGACTTTTCCAGACATTTTTGCCTCTGCTGCGACTATTTCCATGTCCTTTTTATTGTTGGTGACAGCGTTAAGGGTACGGAAGGCATATTTGGTACTGCCAGCAATCGCACTGGCTATGGAAGTTTTACCTATCCCTGGCGGTCCATATAAAATCATCGATGTCAGCTGTTTTGCCTTCACCATTCTGGCAATAATTTTATCGTCTGCCACTAGGTGCTGCTGTCCAACGACTTCTTCAATTGTTCTAGGGCGCATTCGAAATGCTAGCGGCTTTTGCTGCATAATCCATCTCTCCAACTATATAAATGAGTTCCCTTTAACTCTACCATTTTCGGGGTGGAAAAGCATAATAAAGTACAATATGATATAATTGCTAATGCCCATCAAATTACTGTGTATTTAACAATGAATAAAAAAATAGAGGTGTTATAAATGAGAATTTCAACAAAAGGACGATATGGATTGACAATAATGATAGAACTAGCAAAAAATCAAGGTGAGGGACCAACCTCTCTTAAATCAATTGCTCAGGCGAACCAATTATCTGAACATTATCTAGAACAGCTTATCGCTCCACTAAGAAATGCAGGATTAGTAAAAAGTATTCGCGGTGCTTATGGTGGTTATATTCTTGCTGATGTTCCTTCTAAAATTACCGCAGGTGATGTCATTCGTGTACTTGAAGGACCCATTACACTTGTGGAAGGAATCGAGGATGAGGAGCCGGCGCAGCGTGAGCTTTGGATCCGCATTCGTGATGCCATTAAATCTGTTCTCGATAATACTACCCTTGATGATTTAGCAAGTCATAGTAACGATACAGAGACAGACGGTTATATGTTTTACATTTAATGTTAAAAGTAGAATAGAGAATTATATTGATTGAAGGTGGAATGATGGAAAGAATCTATCTCGACCATGCTGCTACCACTCCGATGCACCCAAGGGTAATTGAAAAGATGATGGAAGTTATGAGCAATAACTTTGGTAATCCATCAAGTATTCATTCATTCGGAAGAGAAGCACGACATTATATAGACTTGGCACGAGAAACCTTGGCTAAGAGTATTGGTGCAAAGGAAAATGAGATTATTTTTACAAGCGGCGGGACGGAAGCTGATAATATGGCTTTATTTGGTGTTGCTGAGAGCTATCAGCATAAAGGGAAGCATATTATCACGACTCAAATCGAACACCATGCAGTACTGCATGCTTGCCAGCGATTAGAAAAAATGGGCTTTGAGGTAACCTATCTGCCGGTTGGTGAAACGGGGATTATCTCGCTTGATGACCTTATGAAGGCATTAAGGGAAGATACCATATTGGTTTCAATTATGTATGGAAATAATGAAATTGGCAGTATTCAACCTATTAAGGAAATCGGTCAGCTTCTCCACTCACATCAAGCATTTCTCCACAGTGATGCAGTCCAGGCATATGGGATCGAAGAAATCGATGTGGATGAACTCAATGTAGATTTATTATCTGTTTCCGCTCACAAGATAAATGGTCCGAAGGGAACGGGGTTTCTTTTTGTACAAGACAAGGTAAAGTTGGTTCCTCGTGCCTATGGCGGTGAGCAGGAACGAAAAAGACGAGCTGGTACGGAGAATGTTGCAGCCATTGTCGGTTTTCAAGAAGCAGCAATAGTCGCAGCACAAGAACGCTCTGTGAAACGGGAAAGGTATCAGGGATTTAAGAAAACCTTTATAGAACACTTGACTGAGCATCATGTAAAGTTTTCCATAAACGGATTGCTTGAAACTTCCATGCCTCATGTATTAAACTTAAGCTTTCCAGGAACGAACGTGGAGGCGATGCTGGTGAATCTTGATTTAGCTGGGATAGCTGTATCAAGTGGTTCTGCCTGCACTGCGGGTTCCATTGAACCTTCACATGTCCTGGTTGCCATGTTTGGTAAAGAGTCAGATGTGTTGATTAATTCAATCCGTTTCAGCTTTGGTTTTAACACAACAGAAGAGCAAATCATCAAGGCAGCTGAAGAAACGGCAAGAATTGTGTCACGTCTGAAAAAATAAATGAGTGATGTTTTTAAGGTAAGAGAGGTGAGAACAATGGAAAAAAGAGAACCAAAGGATATTCGAGTGGTGGTCGGGATGTCGGGTGGCGTTGACTCCTCTGTCGCAGCACTGCTGTTAAAGCAGCAAGGCTATGATGTCATCGGAATCTTTATGAAAAACTGGGATGATACCGACGATACTGGATTCTGCACGGCAACGGAGGATTACAACGATGTCATTCGTGTCTGCAACCAAATCGGTATTCCTTATTACGCAGTAAACTTTGAGAAACAATACTGGGATAAGGTATTTACCTATTTCCTAGAAGAATATAAGGCGGGGAGAACGCCAAACCCTGACGTTATGTGTAATAAAGAAATTAAATTCAAGGCCTTCCTTGAGCATGCAGTGAACTTAGGTGCTGATTATCTTGCAACGGGACATTATGCTCAAGTTGAATATCGAGACGGAGAATACAAAATGCTCCGCGGTAAAGACGAAAATAAGGACCAAACGTATTTCTTAAACCAATTGAATCAAGAGCAGCTAAGTAAAGTTATGTTTCCAATAGGTAATTTAGATAAGCCGATAGTTCGTGAAATTGCGAAAGAAGCAAATCTAGCAACCGCGACGAAAAAAGATAGCACGGGAATCTGCTTTATCGGAGAACGTAACTTTAAAGAGTTTCTTGGGCAATACCTTCCAGCTCAGCCGGGTAACATGGAAACAATGGATGGAGAGGTTAAGGGGAAGCATGAAGGTTTAATGTATCATACCATTGGTCAGCGCCACGGTTTAGGAATCGGCGGTTCAGGTGAACCATGGTTTGCGATTGGCAAGGATTTAAAAAGAAATATCCTCTACGTCGGACAAGGATTTCATAATGAAAAGTTGTATTCTGACTCGATTACCGCTGATAATGTAAGCTGGGTATCTAATCGGGAAAAGCCTGCAGAGTTTAGATGTACGGCTAAATTCAGGTACCGTCAGGAAGACAGTAAAGTGACGGTACAGCTTATGGACGATAATAAAGTCAAAGTGATTTTTGATGAACCCATCCGTGCGGTAACCCCTGGGCAGGCTGTTGTTTTTTATAATGGTGATGAATGTCTGGGCGGCGGTACGATTGATTTAGTTTATAAAGATGGACAACGTTTAACATATGTAGGATAAAATAACCCTGATTCCAGCTGGAATCGGGTTTTTTTGATGATGAAAACTAGGTGATTTTTGAATGGTTTTGAGTTTTGGACTTTTTTTATGGGGTTATGGACTATTTTTGTTGTGTTTTGGACTTTTTTCAAAGGGTTTTGGACCTTTTTTAATGCCTTTTGGACTATTTTCAAGGGGTTTTGTATTATTTTCCAATAATTGCCAATTAAATACCACGAGGGGTATCACCACGAATATCCCTAAACATACGGAAAAAATATGGTATACTCTTAAATTAGAACGGAGTGATAATAACATGGATAAAAACCAATTAGGTGTTCAATACATGCAAGAAGGCAAATGGGAAGAGGCAGCAAGGATTTTTAATGAGGTCATCGAAGAAAACCCGCAAGATCCAATTGCCTACATAAATTTTGGTAATGTGCTTTCCGCTGTTGGCGATGATGAGAAGGCATTGAAATTTTACGAAAAGGCTATTCAATTAGATGAAAATACTGCAGCCGCGTACTATAGTGCGGGTACAATATATTTTAGTAACGACAAATTTGAACAAGCTAAAAAGATGTTTGAAACCGCAATGAAAAAAGGGCTTAATACCAGCGATAATTATTTCATGCTCGGTCTAACCCTTGTGCAGCTTGATCAGGGGAAATTCGCACTACCTTACCTCCAAAGAAGTGTCGAACTAAATGAAGAGGACGCAGAAGCAAGATTCCAATATGGTTTATGCCTTGCGCAGCTAGAATTAATTGATGAGGCTATTGTCCAACTCGAAAAATGCATCGAACTAGATGCTGAACATACGGATGCTTATTATAATTTAGGTGTGTCTTATGCATTTAAAGAGAAAGCAGACAAAGCACTAGCCATGTTTGATAAAGCCCTTGAGATTCAGCCAGATCATCTATTAGCAGGACACGCGAAAAAACTGATTGCATCAGCAAGATAAATCCATAAAAAATAGAAAGGAGGGAGCACCCAATGGATAAGCAAAGCTCACTTGATTTATTTGCCGAGCAAGGAAAGTTTGTAAAAGGAAAACATCTTGTGACGATTTTTCATAACGAGCAAAATCTTTACACCGTATTAAGAATTCGTGTGGAAGAAACGAATCATGAATATGAGGACAAGGAAGCGGTAATTACCGGCTATTTTCCAAAGATTCATGAGCAGGAAACCTATATTTTCTTTGGTGAGTTTAAGGACCATCCGAAGTTTGGCATGCAATTCCAAACAAAGCATTTTCGAAAAGATATTCCGCAAACCAAGCAAGGTGTGGCGGCATATTTATCAAGTGAGATGTTCAAAGGGATTGGGAAGAAAACAGCAGAAAACATCGTTGAAACATTAGGAGATAACGCTATTTCAAAAATTCTAAATCAGCCCTCATTGCTTGATTCTGTCCCAAAGCTTCCTCCTGATAAGGCAAAAATGCTATACGATACGTTGATGGAGCACCAGGGTCTCGAGCAAGTGATGGTCGCTTTAAATCAATATGGATTTGGACCGCAGCTTTCGATGAGAATGTATCAAACCTATAAGGATGAAACCCTCGATATTATCCAAAAAAACCCCTATAAGCTTGTAGAGGATATTGAGGGAATTGGCTTTGGACGGGCAGACGAACTAGGCTATCAATTAGGCATTTCAGGGAATCATCCGGACAGAATAAAAGCCGCCTGTCTATATTCGCTGGAAAACGAAAGTATGCAGAATGGGCATGTCTATGTACATGTAGAGGACTTGCTGATACAGGTTAAAAATCTACTCGAAGAAAATAAACGGGATCAAATTGAATACTCCGATATTTCAACAGAGATTTTGAAACTCGAAGAAGAGGGAAAATTAGTTGGTGAGGAAAAGCGTGTCTATTTGCCTTCGTTGTATTTTGCTGAAAAAGGACTCGTAACAAATATAAAAAAAATCCTTGAACAAACACAATACAAGGAGCAATTTCCTGAATCGGAATTCTTGCTGGCGTTGGGAAATCTTGAGGAAAGGCTAAAGGTACAGTATGCACCCACGCAAAGAGAAGCGATTCAAACGGCCTTAATGTCTCCGATGTTAATTTTAACAGGGGGGCCTGGAACAGGTAAAACCACTGTTATTAAGGGAATTGTTGAGCTTTATGCGGAATTGCATGGCTGTTCATTAGAGCCAAAAGACTATCATAAAAAGGGCGAACCGTTTCCATTTTTACTAGCAGCCCCAACAGGAAGGGCAGCAAAAAGAATGAGTGAATCCACCGGTCTGCCGGCTGTGACGATTCATCGTTTACTTGGTTTTAATGGAACAGAAGGAATGGATCGTGACGACGTTCCTGAACTTGAAGGGAAAATTTTGATTGTTGATGAGACCTCGATGCTTGATATTTGGTTAGCAAATCAATTGTTTAAAGCATTGCCGACTACGATTCAGGTCATTCTCGTTGGGGATGAAGATCAGCTTCCATCAGTTGGACCTGGTCAAGTACTCAAGGATTTATTGAGGTCTGAGGTTGTCCCAACCGTTAGATTAACAGATATTTATCGACAGGCCGAAGGATCCTCAATTATTGAATTGGCTCATGATATCAAGAAGGGCTACTTACCAGCAAATGTTACCGTGAAGCAGCCCGACCGTTCCTTTATCAAGTGTTCAACGGCTCAGATTCCTCAAGTGATTGAAAAGGTTGCTCTTAATGCTAAAAGTAAGGGTTATTCAGCCAAGGATATCCAAATCCTGGCACCCATGTACAGAGGTCCTGCGGGGATTGACCGATTAAATGTCTTATTACAAGAAATATTTAATCCAAACCCAGATGGTACTCGGAAGGAAATTGCATTTGGGGAAGTGAAATACCGCATCGGTGATAAGGTCCTCCAGCTTGTAAATCAGCCAGAAAGTAATGTTTTTAATGGAGATATTGGAGAAATTATATCCATTATCTATGCAAAAGAAAATACGGAAAAACAAGATATGGTCTACGTTTCCTTTGAGGGAAATGAAGTCGAGTATACACGACAGGACTTGAATCAAATTACTCATGCTTATTGCTGTTCGGTACATAAATCACAGGGAAGTGAATTCCCGATTGTGATTCTTCCCATCACAAGAAGCTATTTTCGAATGTTACGCAGGAATCTCATCTATACAGCGATAACACGGAGTAAACAGTCTTTAATCCTTTGTGGTGAAGAGGAAGCACTAAGGATGGGTGTGGAAAGGGCAGATGAGCTAAGCAGACAAACCACATTATCCCAAAAGCTTCAGGAGATAATCTCAGTTAATGATTCCCCTGAAGTTGAAGAAACGGAAGAGGAACCAGGCTTAACAGCTGAGGAAAGATTTATGCAGGTTAACCCAATGATTGGCATGGAAAACCTTACACCTTATGATTTCATGGTAAATGACTAAAGCTATAAATGTTCACAGGAGGTGGGACACTCTGCGAACATTTTCTTTATTAAAGGGACAGCCAGTCTTTGAATACAATACTGGAGCAAAAATTGGTGAAGTTACTGATTTGTGTATCACAAACGAAGGGGTTGTAAAAGGCCTTATGGTCAAGAAGGGCGCTTTCTTCAAACAAACCTATTTTCTGGACATTCAAAATATAACATCTTTTGGCTGGGATGGGGTCATGATTGAAGATGATGGCAGCCTTGAAAGACTAAAAACAACTCCAGAATATACCCTTAACCATCAACACTCTCTAAACGGAAAAATGATGATTTCAAAAAGCGGAGAGTCACTAGGATTGTTACAGGATGTATATTTTCATGAAGAATTGGGCACAATCGTAGGGTACGAAATTACGGATGGTTTCTTTTCGGATATCACAGACGGGAAACAGATTATACATTCCGAGAAGCCCCCTGCGATCGGAAAGGATGCCATCATCGTAGACGTTAATCATACGTGAGGTGTTCTTTCCATGTTCAAATGTCCCAATTGTCAGAGCAAGGATATCGGCAAAATCGGAATAAACCAATATTATTGCTGGAGTTGTTTTATTGAATTGTCTCTTGCTAAAGGTATTATCAATACCCATCAAGTCGAAGAAGATGGTACACTCAGCTCCTTAGATGACTTGTTTGAAGAAGAAGAGCGTCGCTACACCATATAAAGTGGGAACACTTATGTACTGAAGGCAGACAGGAAGCACAAAACAAAAGAGCACTGTCAAACTACAGAAGAGGTGAGACGTATGAATAAAGTGATAACTTCCGTTGTTGCATTTGGAGTTGGAATGGCAGCCTACAATGTTGCACAGCGAAACAACATGATGTCTGGCCGTCAAATGAAACGAATGTCCAGAAAGGTAAAACGAGCTTTATTCTAAAATGAATCCCCCTCATTTGTGAGGGGGATTTTTGCCTTATGTATAAATCCAGTATTTGTCTCTAAGAATAATGGTAATAAGGAGGCATAGTATCGGTGGAAATTCGTGTTAAATGGTTTTATCGGATCGGTTTCTTGCTTCTTTTACTCATTGCCCTTTACGTGTTTTTAAAAATTCGATTTGTCTGGCTGCCAATTGTAAGAGTGGCCTTAGTGATTATCCTGCCTTTCTTTATTGGGGGATTTATTACCTATTTGCTTCACCCCATTGTTGAGAAGCTCCATGAAAAAGGTTTACATCGCGGACTTGCGGTTTTTCTGATTTATTTTCTATTTTTTGGCGGTATTGGATTAGCGCTCTACAAAGGAATTCCTATATTTATTTCACAGGTAAGAGATCTTGCAGATAGTGCTCCTATCCTAGCAGAGCAATACCGAAACTGGATAAAGGACCTTCAGCTGCATACACGTGAATGGCCGGATGGTCTTCAGGAGCAATTAAACCAAGGGATAATTGGTTTTGAAAAAAGACTAAATTCTCTGTTGAACGTTATCGTAGATTCCATGCTGAACTTCTTGAATTTTGCTTTTGCCATCATGATTATCCCTTTTATTGCTTTTTATATGCTAAAGGATTTCACACTCATTAAAAGAGCGGTCTGGTATATTACACCTAAAAGATGGCGGAGGAAGGGAACGCGTTTTCTAAAGGATATCGATGAATCACTTGGAAGCTACATTAGAGGGCAGCTTCTTGTTTGTCTCATTATCGGCAGTCTTTCCTCGATTTTATTTTGGATTTTCCATCTAAAATATCCGCTGCTTTTAGGTATGATTATTGGGGTCACAAATGTTATCCCCTATTTTGGTCCCGTTATTGGGGCTGTTCCTGCTGTGATTATCGCTGCCACGGGCTCAGTTAAATTAGTGCTAATAACAATCGTAATCGTTTTTGGCCTGCAATTCTTAGAAGGAAATATATTGTCTCCCTATATCGTCGGAAAAAGTCTGCATATGCACCCATTGATGATTATGATGGCTTTAACGGCAGGAGGAGAAATAGGCGGAATCCTTGGAATGATAGTAGCTGTACCTGTTCTTGTTGTCCTTAAAGTAAGTATAATTCATGCCAAAAATCATTTCATGCATGAAAAAGTAAAGGAACCTGCGACATCAGATTGACAAACGTTTTTTGTGTAGCTATAATCCCTTTATAGAATATTATGGATTAACATGTTGAAGGACCTTATTATGTTGTAGTCCATCTTTAAGAGAGGAGCTTCCTTGGCTGTGAGAAGCTCTAGATGAAGGATAACAGAAGCTAGTCTGGAGTGCAGCTAACCACTGCCGTTGTTGCCGCGTTAAGGCATTATTTGAGAGATGAACACCTAAAGATTTTGTGTTCATAATCAGGGTGGTACCGCGAGTTAGCTCTCGTCCCTGTTAGGGATGAGGGCTTTTTTGTGTTCTTTTTTAACTTATATTGGCTAACCTAAGGGAGGGTAAAAAATATGAAATACTTGACTGGTTCAGAAATTCGTAAAATGTATTTAGATTTTTTCCAGGAGAAAGGGCATACTGTTGAACCCAGTGCGTCGCTTGTTCCTCATGAAGATCCAACATTATTATGGATTAATAGTGGTGTTGCCACATTAAAAAAATACTTCGATGGCCGTGTTATTCCAGCAAATCCAAGGATTACAAATGCTCAAAAATCTATCCGCACCAACGACATCGAAAACGTTGGGAAAACTGCACGTCATCATACTTTTTTCGAAATGCTTGGTAACTTTTCCATTGGCGAATATTTCAAAGAAGAAGCTATTGAGTGGGCATGGGAGTTTTTAACAGATAAAAAATGGATTGGCTGGGATCCGGAACTTCTTTCTGTTACGATTCATCCAGAGGACCATGAAGCATTTGAACTTTGGAATAAAAAAATTGGTATACCTGAGGAGCGAATCATTCGTCTTGAAGGGAACTTCTGGGATATTGGTGAAGGTCCAAGTGGCCCGAATACCGAGATCTTTTATGACCGCGGTCCAGAGTATGGAGATGACCCAACAGATCCCGAATTATATCCAGGCGGCGAGAATGAACGCTATCTTGAGGTTTGGAATCTGGTATTTTCTCAGTTTAATCATAATCCGGACGGTACGTATACTCCGCTGCCAAAGAAAAACATTGATACAGGCATGGGCCTAGAAAGAATGGCTTCTGTTGTCCAAAATGTACCAACTAACTTTGATACTGATTTGTTTATCCCCATTATCAGAGCAACCGAAGAGATTTCTGGTGTGAAATATGGCGAGGATAAAGAAAAGGATACTGCGTTTAAAGTAGTTGCCGACCACATTCGTACAGTTGCCTTTGCTGTAGGTGATGGGGCATTGCCATCAAATGAGGGACGAGGATATGTATTACGACGCTTACTTCGCCGAGCAGTTCGATATGCAAAACAAATTAATATCAATCGTCCTTTTATGTATGAACTTGTACCAGTAGTAGGGGAAATCATGGATGATTTCTACCCAGAGGTAAAAGACAAGACTGATTTTATTCAGAAAGTGATTAAAAATGAAGAAGAACGCTTCCATGAAACCTTGCATGAAGGCTTATCTATACTTGGCAATGTAATCAAAAAAGAAAAGGAAAAAGGAAGCGATTTGGTTTCTGGAAGTGATATTTTCCGACTCTATGACACCTATGGTTTTCCAGTTGAATTAACCGAAGAGTATGCAGAAGAAGAGGGAATGAAAGTAGACCACGCTGGTTTTGAAACAGAAATGGAATTACAGCGAGAGCGTGCTCGTGCTGCTCGCCAGGATGTCGATAGTATGCAGGTTCAAGGCGGTGTACTTGGAGACATTAAGGTAGAAAGTGAATTTATTGGATATGACCAGCTTCAAACAAGCTCTACGGTTGTGGCAATCATTAAAAATGGTGAATTGATTGAAGAAGCATTCAGTGGGGACGAGGTTCAATTAATTCTTGATGTAACACCATTCTATGCAGAAAGCGGCGGGCAGATTGCAGACCGTGGAATGATTTATGCAGAAGGTGTTGCTGTCGCTGTTAAGGACGTACAAAAAGCGCCAAATGGTCAAAATCTTCATAAAGCTGTGGTAGAGTCAGGTATATTAAAGACTGATGCAAAAGTGACAGCAAGCGTAAATCAAGATAATCGCGTGCAAATTATCAAAAATCATACGGCTACCCACTTGCTTCATCAAGCATTAAAGGATGTACTTGGAACGCATGTAAACCAAGCAGGTTCACTAGTAGAACCAGACCGTCTCCGTTTTGATTTCTCACACTTTGGTCAAGTGAAACCAGAGGAACTAGAGGAAATTGAGAAAATCGTTAACGAGCAAATTTGGAAAAATATCGAAGTAAATATTAGTCTCAAACCGATTGCTGAAGCAAAAGAAATGGGTGCAATGGCTCTTTTCGGTGAAAAGTATGGTGATATCGTACGTGTTGTTAAAGTGGGCGATTATAGCTTAGAGCTTTGCGGCGGCTGTCATGTACCGAACACATCTGTAATAGGGCTATTTAAAATCGTTTCTGAAGGCGGAATTGGTGCAGGTACAAGGAGAATTGAAGCCGTTACAGGTGAGTCGGCATACCAATTGATGAATGATCAAGTGAGTTTATTAAAGGATGCAGCTGATAAGTTGAAAACCAATCCTAAAGAAGTCGTTAATCGAATTGAAGTCTTAATGGCTGAAATCAAACAGCTTCAGCGTGAAAATGAATCACTTTCTGCTAAATTAGGAAATATCGAAGCTGGCAGCCTTGTATCGAAAGCAAAGGTCATTGATGGTGTAACGGTATTGGCTGCAAAGGTTCAAGCATCTGATATGAACAACTTGCGTAATATGGCAGATGATTTGAAGCAAAAAGTCGGATCAGCTGTAATCCTTCTTGGAAGTGTAAATGAAGGAAAAGTTAATTTAATCGCTGCTGTCACAAAGGATTTAATTGACAAGGGATACCATGCGGGTAAATTAATCAAAGAAGTTGCCACACGCTGCGGCGGGGGAGGCGGCGGCCGACCTGATATGGCGCAAGCTGGCGGAAAAGATCCAGAAAAACTAGACTCTGCCCTGCAATTCGTAGACGAATGGGTGAAATCAATTTGATAATGAGACAAAGTAGTGTAAAATGAAGGTAACTAAACTAATTTATGGCAGAGCCAAGGTACAAGTTAGTTATCTCCTCTACTAAAAATGCGAGGTGCAAGTGATGAGCTCATTTGATAAAACGATGAGATTTAATTTTCCTGAAGAGCCTTTTGAACATGACGTTAATGATGTTCTTCTTCAAGTTTATGAGGCCTTACAGGAAAAGGGGTATAACCCAATTAATCAAATCGTCGGATATTTACTTTCCGGGGATCCTGCCTACATTCCCCGTCATCGGGATGCTAGGAATATCATTCGTAAACTTGAACGGGATGAGATTATTGAGGAATTGGTTAAATCCTATTTAAATCAACGACGTGAGGGTTAAGAAATGCGGATTATGGGATTAGATGTAGGCTCTAAGACAGTTGGGATTGCTATTAGTGATGAGCTTGGCTGGACTGCACAGGGCCTCAAAACCCTCAAAATCGACGAGGAAAAAAATAAGTTTGGTTTTGAAGAAATTGGTCAATTAATAAAAGAGTATGGAATCAGTCAAGTTGTTATTGGGCTGCCAAAGAATATGAATGGTTCCATTGGACCTCGTGGTGAAGCCAGTAAGCGATACGCAGAGGAAATTGAAAATCAATTTTCAGTTTCAACCATTTTATGGGACGAGCGTTTAACGACAATGGCAGCAGAACGGGTTTTACTTGAAGCGGATGTCAGCCGTAAAAAGCGTAAAAAAGTTATTGATAAAATGGCAGCCATGATGATCTTACAAGGCTATCTTGATAGCAAAAATTAATGAGGTGAAGATATGGAACACGGAGAAAATCAAATTACAATTGTAGATGAAAAAGGAAACGAACAACTATGTGAAGTACTTTTTACATTTGAATCAGAGGATTTTGGCAAGTCATATGTCTTGTTTCAACAAGTAGGCGGAGCGGAAGACGATGAAGAGGGTCCCGAGATTCATGCCTATGCCTTCAATCCTAATGATGAAGATGGCGAAGGTGAATTAATTCCCATTGAAACCGAAGAAGAATGGGACATGGTAGAAGAAATGCTTAATACCTTCTACGACGAACAAGAAGACGAAGAATAATACTTTAGAAAGCGGTCCTGATGAGGGATCGCTTTTTTTTGATGTATAGTGAAAGCGTTTCATAACTTCATCAAAAATTGACATTTTTCGCATAGTATGCTGAAATAATATCTGATACGCTATTCCTTATTGAGAAAAAAAGAGTTTGAAAGATATATGTTTCACTGGCTATATGGGAGGGGCAATTAGATGTCAACAGAAGAGACAAACTCGAAAAAAGAGGTAATTCGAAAGAAAATGCTTGAGCACCAAAGCGAAGCAAGAATCGTTCGTAGAATTGTTTTAATTATTTCAATCTTAGCTGTTTTTATCCTCGTCTTCATCGGTGGAGGAGGTTATCTCTACATCAAGTCGGCACTGCAGCCGGTTGACAAAGATAGTAAAGTACAAAAAACGGTAGAAATCCCAATAGGATCATCGGTAACGGGAATATCAGAGAAATTAGAAGCAAATGGAATCATTAAAAACGCTAAAGTCTTTAAATACTATGTTAAATTTAAAAATGAAGCAGGTTTTATGGCCGGAGAATATGAACTGAGTCCGTCAATGGAGATACCAGAAATTATTAATCGCCTCAAAACCGGGAAAATATTGCAAAAGGCTGCTTTCCAGCTAACGATACCAGAAGGTAAACAGTTAAAGGAAATCGCCCAAATTATTGCGAAAACAGTAAATTTACCGGAAGAAGAAGTGTTTAATCAAATAAACGATCGAACCTTCATCCAAAAAATGATGGGGAAATATCCTGATTTATTAACAACAGATATACTGAACCCTAATATTAAATATCCGCTTGAGGGCTATTTGTTTCCGGCAACTTATCCATTCTACAAGCCAAATCCAACTGTAGAAGAAATAGTCGTTACGATGCTCGACCAGACTAAAAAAGTGATATCACCGTATTTAGCAGAACTTAGTGAAGAAGAATTTACGGCACACCAGTTGTTGACCATGTCTTCCTTAATTGAAGAAGAGGCAACGCAAAAAGCTGATCGTAAAGATATCTCGAGTGTGTTTTATAATAGAATCGAACAAGAGATGCCTTTGCAAACAGATCCAACAGTTCTTTACGCGCAAGGTAAACACAAGGAAAGAGTCTTATACGAGGATTTAGAAGTAGATTCACCTTATAATACTTATAAACATAAGGGACTTCCACCTGGTCCTATTGCAAATGCAGGTAAAGATTCAATTGAAGCAGCTATTAACCCATCTGAAACGAAGTATTTATATTTCCTTGCTACACCAGGAGGGGATGTTATTTTTACCAATACTTTAGATGAACATAATGCTGCAAAAGCAGAGCATATTACCAATAATAATTAATTAAGACACTAGGGGGGAATGGTTTTCTTTCCTCCTTGTTTGTGTTAAAATAGTTCAAGTGTTTTATGAGCAGATAATAGCGTTTCTTAGAACGCTATTTTTTCATGTCTAAAGAGCAGTAATGTGGCAAGAATGCTTTAAAGAGGCAGGTGATGGCAGTTTGTTAAATGATAAACTGCATTCTTATATTGAGGAACTGATTCCAGGACGTGAACTATTGTTTATCGAAATGGAAAATTATGCATTAGAAAATAAGGTACCAATTATGGAGCTTGTAGGAATTGAAGCTTTACTTCAACTTTTAAGAATTCAAAACTCTAAAAAAGTTCTTGAGGTAGGTACTGCAATTGGTTATTCTGCCTTACGAATGGCCGTGGCTCTGCCAAATGCGTGCATTGTTACGATAGAAAGAGATTTAGAAAGAATACAGGCTGCAGAAGATTATATAGGTCGTTCGCAGCATGGAAAACAGATTATATTGATTAAAGGTGATGCCCTTGAGGTTGAGGAGCGTGTCCGTGAACAAGCCCCATACGACACCATTTTTGTGGATGCTGCAAAAGGTCAATATCAAAAATTTTTTGAGATGTATTCCAAATACTTAAAAGATGATGGCATCATCATCACAGATAATGTTTTATTTAAAGGCCTTGTTACACAATCAGAGATTGAATCAAAAAGGATTCGTAATCTTGTCAGGAAAATAGATAACTTCAATCACTGGCTGATGAATCACCCTGATTATCATACAGTCATTCTCCCTGTTGGTGATGGGATTGCTATTAGTAAAAAGAAGAGGTGACTAAAGATGAAAAGAACGGAATTATTAGTTACTCCACTGTCAGTTAACGATATATTGCCACTGGCTGAAGCTGGTGCCGATGCGTTTGTTGTTGGAGAACAAAGATATGGACTACGGTTAGCAGGTGAATTTAACCGAGAACAGGTAAAGCAGGCAATAGAATTAGCACATTCTAAAGAGAAAAAAGTCTATGTTGCCATGAATGCTATTTTTCATAACGAAAAAATGGATGAATTAAGTGATTATATTAAATTTGCAGCTGAAGCAAATGCTGATGCTATTATTTTCGGTGATCCTGCTGTCTTAATGACTGCACGTGAAGCAGCCCCTGAGATGAAGCTGCATTGGAGTACGGAAACTCTTGGAACAAATTGGTTTTCATGTAACTATTGGGGTGAAAAAGGGGCAAAAAGAGCAGTCCTAGCACGTGAAATTAATATGGACTCCATTGTAGAAATCAAAGAAAACGCTGAGATTGAAATAGAAGTACAGGTACATGGCATGAGCTGTATGTTTCAATCAAAACGTTCACTTCTTGGTAATTATTATGAGTACCAAGGAAAAGTAATGGAAATCGAAAACCGTAAAATGGAAAAAAACATGTTCATACATGATAAAGAAAGAGAAAATAAATATCCGATTTTCGAGGACGAGAATGGAACTCACATTATGAGTCCTAATGATATTTGTATCATAGATGAGCTGCAGGAATTGCTTGAAGCCGGTGTAGATTCCTTTAAAATTGATGGAATCTTAAAGTCTTCCGACTATCTTATTTCAGTAACAAAGGCATATCGTGAAGCGATTGACTTATTTTTTGAGGACCCAGATCAATACGACGATAAAAAAGACGAGCTTTTAGAAGCTATTGAGGCTGTGCAGCCAGCTAATCGAAAACTAGATACTGGATTCTTTTTCAAGGAGACAGTCTACTAAAAAGGAGGAGTTCATTCGTGAATACAGTTAAGGATAGTATTTCTGAAATCATCGATGGAAAACGTGTGATTGTGAAAAAACCAGAACTCCTAGCGCCGGCAGGAAATCTTGAAAAGTTAAAAATTGCTGTTCAATATGGAGCGGATGCCGTATTTATTGGCGGTCAGGAATATGGTCTACGTTCAAACGCTGATAACTTTACATTTGAAGAAATGAAAGAGGGCGTAGAATTTGCCAAAAAATTCGGGGCTAGAATTTACGTAACAACCAATATTTTTGCTCACAATGAGAATATTGATGGATTAGAAGACTATATCCTTGGGTTAAAGGAAACAGGAATAGCAGGGATTATCGTTGCAGACCCATTAATTATTGAAACTTGCCGCAGGCTGGCACCGGAAATTGAAATTCACATCAGCACGCAGCAATCCATTTCAAACTGGAAAACAGCTCAGTTCTGGAAAGAAAGCGGTGCAGAGCGCGTTGTTTTAGCACGTGAAACGAGTGCAGAAGAAATAAGAGAAATGAAAGAAAAAGTCGATGTCGAAATTGAGATCTTTATCCATGGTGCAATGTGTATTGCTTATTCTGGACGTTGTACATTAAGTAATCACATGACCGCAAGGGATTCAAACCGAGGAGGCTGCTGTCAGTCCTGCCGTTGGGATTATGATTTATATCAACTAGAAGGCAGTACAGATGAAGTTCCTCTTTATGGTGAGAATGACGCACCCTTTGCCATGAGCCCTAAGGACCTTAACCTGATTCAAGCGATTCCTCAAATGATTGAGCTTGGAATTGATAGCTTAAAAATTGAAGGCCGAATGAAGTCGATTCACTATATTGCGACGGTAGTCAGCGTGTATCGAAAAGTTATTGACGCTTATTGTGCCGACCCTGACCATTTCGTCATTAAGCGTGAGTGGCTAGAGGAACTGGACAAATGTGCGAATCGTGAAACAGCTCCTGCATTTTTTGAAGGAGTTCCGGGGTATAAAGAGCAAATGTTTGGTAATCATAGCAACAAGACAAAGTTTGAATTTGTCGGTTTAGTACTGAGTTATAACGAAGAAAGTCAAATCGTTACACTGCAGCAGCGAAACCACTTTAAACCGGGGCAGGAAGTTGAATTCTTTGGACCGGAAATTCAAAACTTTACACATGTGATTGATAAAATTTGGGATGAAAAAGGTAATGAACTGGATGCAGCAAGACATCCACTTCAAATTGTACAATTTAAATTGGACAAACCGGTTTACCCTAACAACATGATGCGAAAGGAGAACTAGGTTGATGCGCAAACCGGTTGTTATTGGTGTTGCCGGAGGGTCCGGCTCAGGAAAAACAAGTGTAACTAAGGCAGTCTATGAAAGCTTTAAAGGTCATTCCATAACTATGCTTCAACAGGATTATTATTATAAAGACCAAAGTGATGTACCCTTTCCGGAACGGTTAAAGACGAATTACGACCATCCACTGGCTTTTGACAATGATTTGCTTATCGCGCATATTGAAAAGCTGTTACGATATGAGCCAATTCAGAAACCAGTCTATGATTATTCGCTTCATACCCGATCAAAAGAAATTATTGAAGTTGAACCGAAAGATGTTATTATTTTAGAAGGTATACTTGTTCTTGAAGATGAGCGTTTGAGAAATCTGATGGACATCAAGTTATATGTTGATACCGATGCAGATATTCGAATTATTCGAAGGTTATCACGCGATATTAAAGAGCGCGGACGAACATTGGATTCTGTGATCGATCAATATACCAATGTTGTCCGTCCAATGCACAACCAATTTATTGAACCGACAAAGAGATATGCGGATGTCATTATCCCTGAAGGCGGTCAAAATCATGTAGCGATTGATTTAATGGTCACAAAAATTCAAACAATTCTTGAACAAAAGTCATTTTTATGAAACAATAGCCTAAAGATTAGGTTAAAATGAATCCATATTGGATAAATACAAGCTGCGCGCCCTTTAATGAGGACGCGCTCCTATGTATTTATGTAATACCTACATAACATTATCAAACACAATCTATGGGGGATTGTGAAGACTAGAAGGAGTGAGAAGTTTTGGCGATCGAAAAAGTATTTCCAATGACACAGGCGGGTAAAGACAAACTTATCCAGGAGCTTGAACATTTAAAATCTGTAAAGCGTAAAGAAGTTGTTGAAAGAATTAAAATTGCAAGAAGTTTCGGGGATTTATCTGAAAACTCTGAATACGATTCTGCAAAAGAAGAACAAGCATTTGTAGAAGGTCGGATTACAACTTTAGAAAATATGATTCGCAACGCTAAGATTATTGAAGAAGGCGACATGGCTAGTGATTCTGTTACATTAGGCAGATCTGTTACATTTGTAGAACTTCCCAATGGTGATGAAGAAACTTATACCATCGTGGGCAGTGCAGAGGCAGATCCGTTTGAAGGAAAAATTTCAAACGATTCTCCAATAGCGAAAAGCCTAATCGGCAAAAAAGTAGGCGATCAAGTATCCGTTCAAACACCAGGCGGTGAAATGAGCGTCCGTATTGTCTCTATTAGTTAATTGATTTTTTTAACTTTATGTTTGAAATGGGAACACCTCGTCAAAACTTTTGACGAGGTGTTTTTTATGATACGTAGACGAATTAAAGGTTTACTCGTTCTTTGTATAGCTGGGCTATTAATCCTCACTGGGCGATTAATTCAGATTCAGTTGGTTCAAACGGAGTCCTTTTCAAAGCACAATGTAAATCTATTGGAAGAAAGTGTAAAGCAAAGAACGCAGGAACTAGTCATCGATAACGGGCGTGGTAATTTTCTAGATCGGAATGGAGAGTTGCTAACCCATAAAAAAGTATCTGTTCTTGTTCTCTTTCCTTTTTTAAATAATATGGATTGGGATATAGAAGCAGTATCAACTATTTCTGGTATTTCAGAATATAGTTTGAAAAATGCCTTAAAGGATGCAAATAAACCTTTTGCATATGGAGAACCACAGCCTATGGAATTAACACCTTCGCAAATGGAAAAAATTAACAAGCTTGAAATACCGGGTGTATTTGCCATTGAAAAGAAATTTGAACGCACCGAAATACTCGCGGCGCAATTAATTGGTTTAACGGGGGAAAACGCCGAAGAATTAAAAAAGCGCTATTCAAATAAGGATCTCTCTGAGAAGACACTTATAGGTGTTTCTGGTCTTGAAGAAAGTTTTGATGAATTTTTACTTCCAGAAGGAAAGTCCAAACTTGTTTATCACGTAGATGGTGACGGGGCACCGTTATTCGGAATTAATGTAAAGTATGTTGATCCAGCTAATCCTTTTTACCCAGTAAATGTTCGAACAACGATTGATAAAGAGCTGCAGCAGAAATCGGAGGAATTAGTAGACCAGCATGCAATAAAAAATGGCGGGTTAGTGCTCCTTGATATTGAAAGCAATAGTGTCCTAGCATCGGTTTCGCGACCAGCTATCAATCAAAGTGATCCTTATAGCGGCTCTGGGATTACGAATCGAATGCTAAAGCAAGAAATAATGGGCTCAATCTTTAAAACCGTGGTGGCAGCTGCCGCCATTGATCAAAGTCTGGATGACCCAACAAGGCTATTTGATTGTAGTAAAAAAATTAATGGTGATCCGGAAAGCAAATATAATTATGGAATGCTCTCTTTTACGGATAGCTTTGCAAGAAGCTGTAACCGGACCTTTGGCGAGCTGGCAAAGGAACTTCAAAAAATAGATAAAAATATGTTGGAGGATTATGCTGAGAAATTGTCGTTAACAGGTACAGTAGGCTGGCAGGGTGAAGTTTACCATACCGATAATTTTAAACAACTTGTCGATGAAGATAAAGGCAGGGTGTTTTTAACTGAAGAGGCTAAGAAAGATCAAAACTATGCTGCCATGTCAGGGATTGGTCAGCATGAGGTTCGGGCAACG
The DNA here is from genome assembly GCF_013396335.1 of Bacillus sp. EB106-08-02-XG196. GTDB lineage: Bacteria > Bacillota > Bacilli > Bacillales > Cytobacillaceae > Neobacillus. The sequence goes on along the minus strand of NZ_JABWSY010000002.1, from coordinate 341,720 downwards.
CCGCTGGCCATAGCCAATATGATGGCTACGATCGCAAGAGGTGGTAAAAAAGAAATGGTGAGTACCGCTTCGAAAATTGAGTATAAAAATGGGACGACGATGGTTACCTTTGATAATAAAGCGTTATCTGGCGATACTATTTCACCTTATACGGCAATGAAGCTTCAGAAATTATTAAGAGAAGTTGTTGTAAATCCGAATGGAACTGGGAAATGGTTTCTAGACCTTCCCTATGAGGTTGCAGGGAAGTCAGGAACCGCGGAGACAGGGAAATATGAGAATGAAAAGCAGTTGCATAACAAGTGGTTTGCAGGCTATTTTCCTTATCAAAATCCCAAATACGCGCTTGTCGCTGTTAATCTAGATGTTCTAGATACAGAAGGCGGTGTAAATTTATTATTTGCCGATATGGTAAAAATGTTATATGAATATGACAAAGGATTACAATAGTATTAACTTAAGGGAAAATCCTTCAAGTTCTTTTCAATTCATGTTAGAATGTTGACAGCCATAATAATTGTTTAGCGGCGCTTTCGCTTTTCTATTTGGAGGGATTTTTGTATGAGTAACGATTTCCAATCTGGCTCACGTTCTGGTTATCGGGCTAAAAGGAAGAAAACGAACATTATCTTGAATAGTCTAATTGTCATTGTGCTAGCACTCATTTTCTTTGTAGCCTATACGATCTTTTTATCAGGTGACGATAAAGCAGCTCCTGAAAAGGAAAATACAAAAACAGCAAATCAAGCCTCAGAAAAAGAGGATAAAGATACTGAAAAAAATGACGCTGCTCAGGAAACTGAGGAAGATACTGATACTGAAGAAGGTACGGATGAAGAAAGTGAAGAAGCTGCAGCGCCTGAACAGGAAGATGATTCACAAGCAGTTATAACAGAAGGCGATGGAACTACCAATGTAGTTAGAACCATCGAGAACCCTGCTTGGAAGCCTGTAGGTACCGTGCAAACAGGTGAACATACCCCAGTTTATGATGAATCACATGTTGATTGGCAGGAAATGCTAAAGGCTATTTCATATGCAACAGGCCTTGAAGAAAGTAATATGACTTTATATTGGTTAGGTCGGGATAAAACAACAGGTGCTGGATCATTCAGTACCGTGGCCTCTAAAGACAAACAGCTAAAATACAATGTTTACCTTGAATGGGTAGATGGCGAAGGCTGGAAACCTGTAAAGGTTGAAGAGCTTTCTGTAATTCAATAGAAACATAAAAAATAGGATGGGCTTTCCATCCTATTTTTTGCGTTTAAAGTGAACGACTGCGGTAAAATATGTCTGACCCTTTTCGTTAGCAAACATTTGATGAGAGACTGAATGAACTCCTAATAATATCGCTTTGTTTTCCTCGATTTTTACTTCGATTTTTTTTTCCAATACTTTAAGATCTGTTGCATCAAAGAATTCTACTTTATCCTCAATAAAATCAAGTTGGAAATTCATCATTTTGACCACCCTTTCCCTATGTACATTCTAGTTAATTCCTGCTGGTGAATCAATGAAATAATACCAACTTCCCAGAAAGGATAGTGAGGTTTTAACCTCTCATATTGGAAGATTTCTGTCGAATGATGGTAGAATAGTGTTTGCGGATATGATAGTTCAATCCGAGGAAGATTATTATGAAAGAAGTAAAACAAAAAGAAAGAGGTTTAAATATGAAAATCGCCATAATTGGAGCAATGGAAGAAGAAGTCAAGCTGTTAAGGGATAATATTGACGGACAAACTCAGGAAACAGTTGCAGGATGTGAGTTTACTTTTGGCCAAATGAAAGGAGCAGAAGTGATATTACTGCGTTCTGGAATTGGCAAAGTAAATGCCGCTATGTCAACAACCATTTTGCTTGAAAAATATAAGCCAGATTACATCATTAATACAGGCTCTGCAGGCGGCTTTAATCCTGATTTAAATGTTGGTGATGCCGTTATCTCTACGGAAGTACGTCATCATGATGTGGATGTAACAGCCTTCGGTTATGAATATGGTCAGGTGCCACAGCTTCCAGCAGCTTTTACAGCAGATGAAAAGCTAGTACAAATAGCTGAAAATGCTGCAAAGGAACTAGATAAATTTCAAGTGGCGAAAGGGCTGATTGTTACTGGGGATTCATTTATGGAAGATCCAGAGCGTGTTAAATTTGTCCAATCAAAATTCGATAAATTGCAGGCGGTTGAAATGGAAGCTGCAGCGATTGCACAAGTGGCACATCGTTTTGGTGTACCTTTCGTCATCATTCGCTCCCTATCTGATATTGCAGGGAAGGAATCAGAAATCTCCTTTGATCAATTTATTGACACAGCAGCAACCCATTCCGCTACGTTGGTCATGAAAATAGTCGCTGCAATAGGGTAGACTGTTCATAGAAGAGTCCGGTGGAAAAATCGGACTTTTTGTTTTTCTAAAATTTACATACTCTTTTAGGCTGTTTTTTATGTTAAAGTAGCTTAGTAGATTTTAAGAAAAGCAGGTGACCAACAGTGGACAAACAAACAAAAAGTCTTTTTGAAAAAATGGTGGATTTTAAACAATTTGCTGTCGTATTACTCGCTGTCGGTGTATTTTTCTTTTTAGGCGTAATTATTCCATCAGACTCTAAGAGTGAGATGGATGTAAATATAATGATGATCTCCTCTATGTCCTTTTTAGCGATTTCGATTTTACTTTTTATTCAATCGAAACAGTGCCAGCTTAAACTTATGGATATGGAAGACGGCAACCAGAGATAAACGTTCCCTAGGGACGTTTATTTTTTTTTGAATAAACCAGGCAATTTAACTATTTATTAAAAAGTTTCAAAAAAATGGTTTACAAAGGGTATGTTGATGGATATAATTACCGTAGTTAGTAAAAAATTCCGAAGGAGGTCGAAGAAAATGATGAAGAAGTTAATGGTTGCTTTCACTGGTAATGCTATTTGGATGACAACTGCATATGTAAATAATTTGCATTCGACCGACAGGAATGGATTGCTTAACTAATTTTTTAGTTACCTAACATATCCATGCCGCAGGGAGAGTGCTGCCCTGCGGTATTTTTGTGCCTAAAATTTTGGCCGCAAGGGAGTAATTTCTTGCGGCCTTTTTGTGTTCATTAAATGGATATTACTTACAAATTTGGTCGTAAAGGGAAGAGAGGTGATAGTTATGACACTAAATATATTTTTTATCTCGATTACATTAAAAAAACGTAAAGAAAGTCTACAAGAAGCAACTCGAAATGAAATGGTTGAAAAACTTTTTGAGCAAAACAAGGAACGTCAATTGTCAGTTTATCATTTACTATAAATTAACCCTAAAAAAAGGAAGTGTATTTAAATGACTCTTAATATATTGTTTTTTTCGATTACAGTTAAGAAACGTGAAGAAAGTCTGCAAGAAGCAATTCAAAATGAAATGGTTGAAAAATTATATGATCAGCACAAAGACCGTCAAGCTACTGCTTATCATTTAATGTAATAAACCCTTTATGGGAGGTGATAGTCATGACCTTAAATATTTTATTCTTATCCATTACCATCAATAAACGTGAGATCAGTATCGAAGAAGCAGCACACCAAGAACAAATTAAGAAAATATATGAAGCAACGAAGGATCGTCAGATATCCGTTCATCGCATTATGTATTAAGGCTATAAATGACAAAAAAGAAAGGTGGGTTTACAATGATATATTTAATTCAAAAACGCGGAGCAAGCTTATGGAGTATGAAAGATACCACCTAGTAGCCTATTAAGGAGGTAGTTGAAAAATGCCGGTGCATACCTTTTTATTGTTTCTTTTCGTGAAAGCAAAGAAGAAAAATAAAAAATGAAATCATATAACTGATTAACGATAAATGTTTGTTAACAAAATGTTCATATCCCCTTAAGTTAGATACTGTGAAAATGTGATAAATTCGAAGTAGATAAAAGGATCTATCTTAAGGGGTGGAGAATATGTTCATGATCGTGATGGCTTTGGTCATAACTGCGGCGATTGGTTGTGTAATTACAGCGGAGCTAAGTGTAGAATAACAAGAAGCATTGACCCTTTTCAAAGGTCAGTGCTTTTTTTTGTAGTGTGATAAAAGCCTTTATTTTCAAATAAAATCTTTTGGACAGACACAATCACCCAGTTTATAACATAGGAATTAGTTATAGGCAAAGCCCAAAAAAGCACGGGGGTGGATGTGCATGGCAGGGATTCTCACAGCACTTGGTTATCTCATAAAGGAATTTTTATTTCTTGTCTCTTATGTTAAAAACAATGCTTTTCCGCAGCCCCTATCTGCTGCAGATGAAAGGAAATATTTACGATTGATGGCGGAAGGGGACTCACATGCTCGTAATATGTTAATTGAACATAATTTACGGCTTGTAGCACATATTGTAAAAAAGTTTGAAAATACTGGTGAGGATGCAGAGGATCTAATCTCAATAGGAACAATTGGTTTAATAAAAGCCATTGAGAGCTATTCCGAAGGGAAAGGAACAAAGCTTGCGACGTATGCAGCACGTTGTATTGAAAACGAAATCCTCATGCATCTTCGAGCACTGAAGAAGACAAAAAAGGATGTCTCTTTGCACGACCCAATTGGACAGGATAAAGAAGGAAATGAAATCTCTCTCATTGATGTACTCAAATCGGAATCAGAAGACGTTATTGATACCATTCAGTTGAACATGGAGCTCGAAAAAATCCGGAAATATATTGATGTCCTGGACGACAGAGAAAAAGAAGTCATTGTTGGCCGTTTTGGCCTTGACCTACAAAAGGAAAAAACCCAGCGAGAAATTGCGAAGGAATTGGGGATTTCAAGAAGCTATGTCTCTAGGATTGAAAAACGAGCCCTAATGAAAATGTTCCATGAATTTTATCGTGCTGAAAAAGAGCGAAAGAAAAAGAACTAAGGAACAGAGCCGGAACCTTTCCGACTCTGTTTTTTTAATTAAAACGGCAGTTGCCTATACATAAAAGTATACAGGCACATAACCTAGTATTAAAAGGGAAAGGGGGTATTTACGTGTCATATGGCTACCCAAATCCATGTTGTTACCCAGCCCCTTATCCAGTTTATCCTGTTCCTTATTCAACTGGAGGAGGCGGATGGTACGCACTCTTCATCGTGTTATTAATACTGGTCCTAATCTTTGGCGGCTGGTGGTATTATACAACCTGCTGTTAAGAGGGATAAATGCTTGTGCACTCCTTGCACAAGCAATTTTTTATGCTAAAAGGCAAATAATAGAGTTTTTCAGATAATATATTTATAATGGTAAGGTACATAGACAAGGGGGTAATTGGATGACAGCCACTACATATTCAGATGTTTGGAATCTTGAAGTACTTTTTAAAGGTGGGAGCGATTCTACTGAACTAGCGGACCACTTAAAGGTAACAAAGGAATTAATTGTGCTATTTGAAACAAAAGTAAAAACCTGGTCCCCGCTCAATACAGCTGAGGATAAGATTTTTTTAAAAGAGCTATTATCAGACTTTGAAAGCGCTGGCAAAAAGCTTCGTCAGGCAGCGGCATTTGTGGGATGCCTTCAAGCACAAAATACTGATGATAAAAAGGCTTACACACTTGAGGCAACCGTAACAGAGTTTAGCGCTGCTTTTCAATCCGCACTTGGTGCATTTGACAACTTATTATCATCCATCAATGATGAAGTTTGGGCACTAGTGTTGGAAGATGATTACCTGCAAGAATTGACGTTTTCACTTTCTGAACGCCGCGAACGAGCAAAAGAAAAGCTTTCCATTGAAGAAGAATCGCTAATTAGTTCACTAGGTGTGGATGGTTACCATAGCTGGGGACAATTGTATGATCTCATTGTTAGTAAAATAAAGGTTCCTGTTGAGGAAAATGGTGAGGTAAAACAGCTATCTGTTGGGCAGGCATCAAATAGATTTGCTAGCTCCGAAAGAGAAGTCCGTAAAGCAGTCTTTAAAAGCTGGGAAAATTCTTGGAATGAACAAAGTGATTACTTAGCGAAAACATTAAATCATCTATCTGGGTTCCGTTTAAATGTTTATAAAAAACGTGGTTGGGATGATGTATTAAAAGAACCATTAAGTATTAATCGAATGAAAAAAGAAACATTAGAAACCATGTGGGCAGTCATTTCTGAAAATAAACAGCCCCTTGTTGAATATATGAATCGTAAAGCGAAACTCTTAGGTATTGAAAAATTAAGTTGGTTTGATTTAGATGCTCCCTATGGAAAAACAGAGTCAAAGGTTTCTTACCAAGAGGGTGCAGAATTTATTGAGCAGAACTTTGGCCAATTTGGTGAAAAAATGTCAGCTTATGCTAAGATGGCATTTGAGAATCAATGGATTGAAGCCGAAGACCGTCCTGGAAAAGCACCTGGTGGTTTCTGTACAGGATTCCCGGAAAGTGAAGAATCTCGAATTTTTATGACGTATTCTGGCACACCTTCCAATGTTTCCACTCTCGCACATGAACTAGGGCATGGCTTTCACTCCTATGCAATGAAAGGAGTCCATTATCTTAATCGCGGATTCGCCATGAATGTTGCAGAAACCGCTTCCACTTTTGCGGAAATGATTGTGGCAGATGCAGCTGTGAAAAATGCTAAGGATGAAGAAGAAAAGCTCTCCCTGCTAGATGATAAAATCCAGAGAACGGTTGCTCTGCTGATGAACATCCACGCTCGCTTTCTATTCGAAACTCGTTTTTATGAGGAGAGAAAACGGGGACCAGTATCAGTTGAAACTTTAAATGAACTGATGGAAGGAGCACAAAAGGAAGCTTATTGTGAGGCTTTAGACGAATATCATCCATTATTTTGGGCATCCAAGCTTCATTTCTTTATCACTGGAGTACCGTTTTATAACTTCCCCTATACATTTGGCTATTTATTCTCACTTGGCATATATGCGCAGGCACTTGAGGAAGGTAAAGGCTATGAAGAAAAGTATATTGCCTTATTAAGAGATACCGCTTCCATGACTGTTGAAGATTTAGCAGCTAAACATTTACAAGTTGATTTAGATCAAAAAGATTTCTGGGAAAAGGCAGTCAAAATCTGTATTGATGATATTGAAGAGTTCCTTGATTTAACGGAAAATAAATAAAAAATAGAGCCCAGCAGATACCTGCTGGGCTTTTCTTTGTTACATCTTTCTAAGTTTAAATGGGCTTACCATTAGGAATGATAAAATGATGATGATGAATAAAAACGTCTGAGCGGGCAGGTACGGGATAGCTAAAAAGCTTAATGTTGCCAAGCACCCAGCTGCTGTAATCGGAAGACCAGTAAAATAGCCATTACTTTCCGTGATATTAAAGCGAGCCAATCTAAAGGCACCACAGCCGATATAGAATACGGCGAAGAAGGATCCAGGTCCCCCAAATTCATTTAAGATTCCTTGATATAGTAATAGTGCAGGCGCCACTCCAAATGATATAATATCACTCATGGAATCTAATTGTTTGCCCAGCTCTGATTCAATATTAAATTTTCTAGCGGCCATGCCATCAAAACGGTCGGCTAATGCAGCGATAAAAATTAGTAATAAACTTAATCGTAAATTTCCTTCCATGGCGAAAATAATTGCAAATCCACCAAAAGATAAATTGGTTAACGTAATAACATTTGCAGTTTGGGACTTAAGCTTCTTAATTGTAGAATCAAAAACGTCTAATAAAAACATTTTGCTCCACCACTCCTTTTCAACAAGCCGGAAGAGAACTTTAATTTTTTTTGTTTGTTTATCTATTATATTTAATATTAAGCTTTTTAAGAAGTTTCGTAAAGAGTACTTTTACACTTTTTGGGGGTCATGTAATGTTTAAGCACGTATATCGACTAATGATAGAACTTACCAATGGGAAGTGGACATCGGTCATATTACAGGGTTTTGCCCGTTCTAGGATCAGCAGATTTGTTGTCCCATCGTTTGCGAAGATTTATAAATTAAATCAGGAAGAAATGGAAAGGTCGCTGCATGAGTATCCGACACTTCATGATTTATTTATTAGGACACTACGAAAAGAAGCTAGAAAAATTGATACAAATGAAAACTCGGTGGTCAGCCCTGTAGACGCAGTTATTGAGGATGTCGGTTCTATCAATCAAACAAGTGAAATGGTTGTCAAGGGTAAGACTTATTCCATACAAGAAATGTTAGGCAGTCAGGAAACAGTAAATAAATATTTACAGGGTACTTATATGATTCTATATTTAAGTCCAAGTCATTACCATCGGATCCATAGCCCTATAGAGGGTACCATTGTTAAACAGTGGACACTTGGCTCAAAATCATATCCTGTTAATAAAATGGGCTTAAAATATGGTGTTAGAACTTTAGCAAAAAACTATCGTATGATTACAGAAGTGAAAACAGCAAGTGGCCATATTGCTATCGTGAAAGTGGGAGCCATGTTTGTCAATTCCATTGAAAAGACGCATAAAGGAATGACACTTCAAAAAGGCGAGGAAATGGCCTATTTTAGTTTCGGGTCTACTGTTGTAATGTTATTCCAAAAAGAAACTTTTCAACTAGATCCTTCTATTCATACACCTAAGGACATTAGGATTGGCGAGAAACTTGGAGTCATGGCAACCCAAAATGGCGGCGCTAAATAGTGCCGTTGATTTTTTTTCAAAAGAAAAGACCCTCCAGGGTCATAAGTAAAATATTAAGATGAAATTTTCATTTTGTTGAATAAGGACCGACGATGAATTTCTGTTTCGATAAGATGAATAAACTCGGGACTTAGATTTAATTCTCTTGCTTTATAATAAGATTCAATTAATAACTCATCTGACAGTTTACGCAAGTGAGAAGCACCTCCATATAATAAATAAATGGTACTAAATGATAGTAAAGAAGCATAAAATGGTAGGTTCAATTGGTGTAACCTAAATCTACCAAATTAAGTTGAATTGGACAACCTTTCCAATTATTCACAATTAACAGTGGATAACTTGTGACTAATTTGTTTATAAAGTATAAAAATGTGACTGAAACAATGGGTATAATGTTAATAACTTTATCCACAGATGTGTAAAAACTGAGATTTTGTCGAAAAATATTTTTTATTTCGTTTTTACAGCAAAAATGTTAGGGTTTGACAAATAATAAATCCATACAGCTATAATAGTTATATTTTGATACTAAGGTTAAAATTGGTTATGATGGTACAGATAAACAGATGAATTAATGAGGTGTAAGCTGAGTGTTAAAGAAATTTTTGCCTGATGAGCATGTAAAAAGCATATTAGATATTCATCCCGAGGACTTGAAAAAAAGAGGGATTAAGGGAATCATTACTGATTTGGATAATACGCTTGTGGAATGGGATCGACCAAATGCCACGCCTGAACTAATAAAATGGTTCGAACAAATGAAAAAGCACAATATACTCGTTACAATTGTTTCTAATAATAATGAAATACGGGTAAAGGAATTCTCTGACCCATTACAAATACCGTTTATATTTCAAGCGCGCAAACCATTGGTGCGTGCATTTAATAAGGCACTATCCCAAATGGGAATCAAAAAGGAAGAAGCGGTTGTCATTGGGGACCAATTATTAACGGATGTTTTAGGTGGAAATCGAAGCGGGTTTCATACAATTCTTGTGGTACCTGTCGCCCAAACAGACGGGTTTGTTACTAAATTTAACCGCTTTGCTGAACGAAGAATTTTGAATTGGTTCAGGAAAAAAGGGATGATTCAATGGGAGGACTAAAGTGTGAGTGAACAAGAGCAATATTTATGTATGGGGTGCGGGGTCAAGGTTCAGACTGAAAACCCAGAGGAATTAGGTTATGCACCATCATCTGCACTCGAAAAGGAAAGTATCATTTGTCAGCGTTGTTTTCGACTAAAGCATTACAACGAAGTCCAGGATGTCAGTTTAACCGATGATGACTTCTTGAAAATATTGAATGGCATTGGCCAGACTGATGCCCTGATTGTTATGATTGTTGATATTTTTGATTTTAATGGAAGCTGGCTTCCAGGATTACACCGTTTCGTAGGAAACAATAAGGTTCTACTTGTGGGTAATAAGGTAGATTTATTGCCGAAATCAGTTAAACATAACAAATTGATTAATTGGATGAAACATGAGTCAAAAGAGCTTGGGTTAAGACCTGAAGAAGTATTTTTAGTCAGTGCAGAAAAAGGAAAGTACATTAGAGAAACAGCCGCTGCCATCGATGAGATGCGAAATGGAAAAGATGTCTATGTCGTAGGATGTACAAATGTAGGGAAATCTACATTTATAAATAGAATTATTAAAGAAGTTACTGGGGATGGGGATATTATTACCACATCACATTTTCCAGGAACTACTCTAGATATCATCAAAATTCCACTTGAGGATGGTAAAGCACTAATTGATTCACCAGGAATTATTAATCATCACCAAATGGCACACTTTGTAGATAAGAAGGACCTAAAAGTGATTACACCGAAAAAGGAAATTAAGCCAAAGGTGTTTCAATTAAATGAGGGTCAAACCTTATTTTTTGGTGGATTAGCAAGATTTGACTATATAAGCGGGGGCAGGAGTTCCTTTGTTTGCCATGTCTCAAATGAAATAAATATCCATCGGACAAAAACAGATAATGCAGATGAGTTGTATGAAAATCATCTTGGGGAAATGCTGGCTCCACCTCGAAAAGATGAATTAGGAACATTTCCTGAGTTAGTAAAACAAGAATTTACGATTAAGGATGCCAAAACAGATGTAGTCTTTTCTGGACTTGGCTGGATAACCATAAACGAACCGGGAGTAAAGGTAGCGGCATACGTGCCTAAGGGTGTACAAACCTTAACCCGTAAATCTTTAATCTAAAAAGACAGGGAAATGGGGGAGAAACAGGGTGAAGAAACTTTTTGCGGTGTTGGGAGATCCAATTGGCCACTCAATGTCACCAGTCATGCTCAATGATATCTTATCCTTATATGAAATCGATGCTCATTATCATCCTTTTCATGTAAGAAGAGATGAATTAGAAACTGCTGTAAAGGGATTAAAGGCGATCGGTATTTCGGGTTTTAATATAACGATACCTCATAAAAGCACGATCATTCCTTTTTTAGATGAAATCGATGAATTAGCTTTAAGTATTGGTGCCGTCAATACGGTTGTAAATGAAAACGGAAAATTTGTCGGCTATAATACGGATGGATATGGGTTTATTAAAGGATTGGAGCCTTATATCTCATCCTTTTCTGACAAGAAAGTATTAGTCATTGGTGCTGGAGGGGCAGCAAGAGCAATTTATTTTACTATGGCGAAAATGAAGCCATTGGCAATAGATATTGCGAATCGAACTGTCCTTAAAGGCCAAGAGCTCATTGAGTCATGTCCATATATATCAAACTCTAAAGCCTTATCTTTAGAGGAGGCAGATCTTCATTTAAATGAATATGATGTGGTGATTCAGACTACGATGATAGGGATGTACCCGGAAATTTCGGAAATGCCAATTAGCCTGAAGCGTTTAAAGTCCCAATCGTTGGTTTGTGATATTATTTACAACCCGTTAGAGACCCAATTTTTAATGGAAGCAAGAAAAAATGGTGCAACTGTTCAAAATGGCGTTGAAATGTTTGTTTATCAAGGTGCGCTTGCTTTTGAGAAATGGACAGGAATATTCCCAGATGTAAAAAGAATGCGAGAAAATGTACTACAACAGCTTGGAGGCGTGAAATGTTAACAGGAAAACAAAAAAGATATCTACGATCAAAAGCCCATCATTTAGATCCCATTTTCCAAGTAGGAAAAGGCGGGGTAAATGAAAATATGGTTAAGCAAGTGTCGGAAGCGCTAGAGGCAAGAGAACTTTTTAAAATAAGTGTTTTGCAAAATTGTGAAGAAGATAAAAACGTTGTTGCAGAGCAGCTTGCTGAGGGAACAGGTGCAAACATTGTCCAAATAATTGGTAATACAATTGTTTTATATAAGGAATCAGTGGAAAAGAAACAAATAACACTTCCATAAGTAAAGGAGGTTTCATCATGCCGAAGGTTGGGATATTGGGAGGGACTTTTGACCCGCCTCATTACGGCCACTTGTTAATCGCTAATGAGGTACTCTCCAAACTTAATCTTGATGAAGTATGGTTTATGCCAAACCAAGAGCCTCCTCATAAGAAGAAATCGGAATCAATTGAAAATCATGACCGCTTGCAAATGCTGGAGCTTTCAATTAAAGGAAATGAAGCATTTAAAATTGAAAAAATTGAGTTAGAAAGATCGGGTCCTTCTTTTACTGTCGATACCATGAGGATATTAAATGAAATGTATCCAAATCATCAATTTTATTTTATCATCGGTGCAGATATGATTGAGTATCTGCCTAAATGGCATAAAATAGATGAACTGATTGAACTTGTCCAATTTGTTGGTGTTGAAAGACCTGAATACAGCTTGAAAACGGATTATCCAATCACCTACGTGGATGTTCCGGCAATCGATGTCTCTTCAAGTATGATTAGAGAGAGAGTACAACAAGGCATGACAGTTCGTTATTTGTTACCCGACCCGGTTATTGATTTTATTAGGGAGAATCATTTATATGGAACGTGAAGAGGCATTAAAGATTGTAAAAGGACAGTTAACTGACCATAGATATCAACACACCTTAGGAGTCATGGAAACTGCTATTGCTTTAGCGAAGCAATATGGTGCTGATGAAAAAAAAGCTGAATTGGCTGCAATCTTTCATGATTATGCAAAATTTCGGCCTAAAGATGAAATGAAACAAATTATTTTATCGCAAAAGTTCCCTCAAGACTTACTCCACTACCATGCTGAGTTGTGGCATGCTCCAGCAGGGGCTTACTTAGTTGAAAAAGAAGCCGGGATAAAGGATAAGGAAGTACTGGATGCGATCCGATACCATACATCAGGAAGGCCAGGAATGACTCTGCTGGAAAAAGTAATTTATTTAGCAGATTATATTGAACCAGGCCGCCATTTTCCTGGGGTGGATGAAGTCAGAGCTTTAGCAAAGAAAAATTTGGACACTGCATTAATACAAGCAGTTAAAAATACAATACTATTCTTAATGAAAAAGAATCAAAGTGTTTATCCGGATAGCTTTCAAACATATAATGATCTAGTAATGAATCGGAGGATTGATTAATGTCTAATCAAGAGTTATTAAAAATTGCAGTAAAGGCTGCAGATGATAAAAGAGCAGAAGATATTCTAGCACTCAATATGCAGGGAATTTCCTTAATTGCCGATTATTTTATTATTTGTCACGGAAACTCTGACAAACAAGTACAGGCGATTGCAAGAGGAATTAAAGAAAAGGCAGAAGAAAGCGGATATAATGTGCGAAGAATGGAAGGCTTTGATGAAGCGACATGGATCCTAATAGACCTTGGTGATGTGGTTGCACATGTATTCCATCGTGATGAAAGAAGTTACTACAAGTTAGAACGCTTATGGGGCGATGCGCCATTAGAGGATATTCGCAGTGAGTTGACAACATGAGCTATGAGCAGTTTGCCTATTTATATGACGAGCTCATGCAAGATGCTCCATATGATGAATGGGTAAGATTTGTAAAAGAAAAATTGAATAAATATCAAGTGGATGGTAAAAGTCTACTTGATTTGGCATGTGGTACAGGAGAGCTCTCCGTTCGTTTTGCTAAGGAGGGCTTTTCCGTTACTGGTGTCGATCTATCCGCCGATATGCTTAGTGTTGCACAGGCAAAAGCACAGGAAGAAGGATTGAATATTCCTTTTTTTGAGCAGGATATGGCCAATTTAGAAGGACATGAAGAGTTTAATATTATTGGGATATTTTGTGATTCCTTAAATTATTTGAAATCTGAAGAAGACGTGATACATACTTTTACCAGTGCCTATAGGCATCTTAAAGATAACGGCATATTCTTCTTTGATGTCCATTCTATTTATAAGATTTCTGAGCTTTTTATCAATCAAACCTTTACGTTAGCAGATGATCAATTATCCTATATTTGGAATAGCTTTGCCGGTGAATTACCAAATAGTGTAGAACATGAACTAAGTTTTTTTGTTTTAGATGAACAGTCTAGAAAATATGATCGTTTTGATGAAATTCATAACCAAAGGACATACCCTATTCAACAGTATTCCGAATGGTTAAAGGATGCAGGCTTTGAAATCCTTGAGATTTGTGCGGATTTTGAGGACACTGAACCACAGGAACAATCAGAAAGAATATTTTTCATCGCAAGAAAAAGGCCATCAATTTAAAATTGATGGCCTTTTTTAAATTTTTTAAAATAAATAAAGGAATTTGACTAAACTTGGCGAATTAATGCTTATAGAACTGCAAGTTGACTTTTTCAATGTCTTCATTAAACTTTGTATGTGTCGCTTGGAAAATATGTTCAAAGAGATCTCCAAGCTCTTCCTCCATCACCTTAATGCCCTCACCAGTAATACCACCCTTAACACAAACTTTTTCTTGTAACGAAGGTAATGTATAATGACCTTGTTTTAATAACTCTCCGAGGCCAACAATCATTTCACTAGCCATCACTGTAGCCGTATCTTGATCAATTTCCGTTTCTTTCACAGCAGCAAGGATAAAACGCTGCAATAAATAACTGAAAAATGCTGGACCGCAGCTAACGATATCAGAAGCCACTCTTGTGATATTCTCCTCAATACTTACTGGTATCGAAATCTTCGCAAACATACTTTCCACTTTTGTTTTCCAATTTTCACTGCAATGTTCACCGTAAGTTATCAGCGAAACTCCCGCTAATGCACGGTTTGTAATGCTCGGAATAACCCTGATTACTGAACAAGCTGTTTTTGCTTCAAGTTGACTTGTTTCGATAGGACTTGTGATGGAAATAACACATTTTCTATTATTTAAATGTGGGTTAATTTCATTAATAATGGTATAAACATCTAAGGGTTTAACACAAATAAACACTAAATCGGATTGAGATGCCACTTCAGCTGCATTTTCCCCAACCCTTATTCCCTTATATTTATCTTTAAGCAGCTTCGCTTTAGTTTTTGATCTATTTGTAATTACCATTGAAGAAGGGGAAACTGCTCTTCCATCGATTAAGGCCTCAACCAAAATTGTCCCCATATTACCGGTACCAATGATACCAATTTTCATTATTCCGATCCTCCTTCGCATGCAGATTCTCTAATAACAATATGAAATATGATAGTGAAATATACCAATTGAAAGGATGGATTACTTATGAAGGACTGGATGTATGAGCATAAGATGTATGTGATTATTACTGCCATTATAGCTTTTGCTGCCATTTTTTATTTCTTAGAAGAAAGTAAATCTTCTGTTAGTAATGTAGAAAATATTGTCCAGCAAGAAATAAAGGATGAAAAGGATAATCCACCAGTACAAGAAGAAATTCAGGAACCGGAAATCATTATGGTTGATGTAAAGGGGCAGGTTGCCATGCCGGGTGTTTATTCATCAAATCAGGGTGAAAGGGTAATAGACGTGATCCAACGTGCTGGAGGGCTAACTGAAAACGCCGATGAAAGTCAGGTGAACTTTGCTGAGCATGTTCAGGATGCAATGGTTATTTATATCCCTGCAAAGGGCGAGGAAGGAGTAACTATATCTACAGGAACAAGTGTTAATCCTTCAATCACTGGCGGAGGTTCTGGTAATCAAGCAAAAATTAATCTAAATAAAGCAGATGAAACACAGTTGCAAAACCTTCCGGGAATTGGTCCCTCAAAAGCGGCTGCGATTACGGAATACAGGGAAACAAGCGGACCGTTTAAGAGTGTCGAGGATTTGAAAAATATTAGCGGGATTGGTGATAAAACATTTGAAAAACTAAAGGATCTAATTACAGTTCAATAAGAAAACTAATTGACCATTTAAAGTCTTAGATATTACACTTAAGAGAGAAATATATCGAAATTTGGAGGAGTTGGAGAAAGTGGAACGCATTTCGTGGGATCAATATTTTATGGCTCAAAGTCATTTGCTGGCGTTAAGAAGTACCTGCACACGGCTGACAGTGGGTGCGACAATCGTCAGAGATAAGAGAATTATTGCCGGTGGTTACAACGGTTCTATCGCTGGTGGAGACCACTGTATTGATAAAGGCTGTTATGTCATAGATAATCATTGCGTAAGGACGATACATGCTGAAATGAATGCCCTCCTGCAGTGTGCCAAATTTGGTGTCCCTACAGCTGAAGCTGAAATTTATGTTACTCATTTTCCATGCCTGCAGTGCTGTAAAGCGATAATTCAAGCAGGGATTAAGATAGTCTATTATGCAGAGGATTATAAGAATCACCCTCATGCAGTGGAGTTATTCCAACAAGCAAATGTGAAAACCGAAAAGGTAGAATTAAAAGAATCAGTGATTGATTTTCGTAAGATAAGTCAATAATCCCCAAAAATAACGCCGGTTTATCCGGCGTTAAAATACTCCCCAACAAATTGGAGAAAACAATGAATAGTAAATGCTTCTATTTTGCAATTGCAGCCGTATTAGGAGTCTTAACCTCACTTTTCTTTCTGCCTATCTTACTTTGTTCCATTATTTATGTTTATCTGCTTCATACGTATAAGAAATATTCAAAACAACAATTGTTCATCGTCATCTGCCTCTTTATTACTTTTTTCCTCACCGGTCAACATACGATTACACATAATAAGACTAAGCTGCACGATTCTCTGACAACCTTTTATCTACAATATACTGAAAATACCAAAGTTGATGGCGATTTACTCCAGGTTATTGCATTTGATATAAAGAATAAAGAAAGGCTTTTAATACGTTATAAAATAAAAACAGAGGCAGAGAAAGAGGCTCTAAAAGATACGAATTTTTACGGACGTTTATGTTATGTAACAGGAGTATTAACAGAAGCTTCAATTGCCAAAAATCCAAATGCCTTTAACTACCAGAAATATTTAGCTGCAAAACAGATTTATAAGATAGTTGAATTAGAAAATAACCCTCTAAATAAATGTGCTGAAGTTAAATCAACACCATTAACCATAATTAAGGAGGTCCGTTTTACTGGTATTAAATATCTCGAAAAACATTTCCCCGCAGAAATTGCAGCCCTATCAGCCGCGTTAATATTTGGAGATAGAAGTATGTTTGATTCTGAGGTGCTGATAAATTATCAAAAAACGGGCATTGTTCATTTACTAGCAATATCTGGACTTCATGTTTCCCTATTAATCGGGATGGTTTTTTATTTAGGAATAAGAATCGGATTGACTAAGCAGTTTATGATGAATTTTCTTCTCGTCCTCCTGCCGATATATGCGATTTTGACAGGTGCTTCACCTTCTGTTATTCGTGCGGTTTTAATGCTTTTTATTGTTTTATTTGTTTTACGTTGGAAGAAACCAATAAAATTGTCACCAATTGATGCCATAAGCCTTACCCTAATGATTTATGTATTTTTTTCTCCCTTGATTATTTTAGATGCAGGCTTTCAGTTATCGTTTTCAGTTAGCTATGCGATTATTTTATCTGTTCCTGGTATTTTACCTCGGTATCAAGAAACGATTTCATCGATGGTTGTTATCTCCGTTATTGCTCAGCTCGCAGCTTTACCGATTTTACTGTATCATTTTTTCGAAATTTCATTTATAAGCATTGCAGCTAACCTTCTCTATATTCCTCTCTTCTCGTTTGTATTTCTCCCTGGGTTATATATCTTGTATCTCATTCAGCTCATATTTGACGATACTCCGTCATTTCTTATTAACTTATTTATGAAAATTATTACCTTAGCCAATGGACTTATTGAAAAACTTGCAGACCTATCTTTTGCCCAGCTTGTGACAGGAAGACCCAATTTACTTCTCTTCATCATTTACATGGTGATCATCGTCTTCATTTTTTTAATATGGGAATCGGGTTTTCATCAAAAGAGGAAACTACAGGTCATTTTTTTAGCGTTTGCCTTGATTACATTCCAGAATATCTGGAATTGGGTAAATCCATTTGGGGAAGTCACAATGATTGATGTTGGGCAGGGAGATAGTATTTTAATCCATTACCCATTCGGTAAGGGTACCTATTTAATTGATACGGGAGGAACCATCCTATTTGAAGAAGAAGAATGGAAAAAGTCTGCAAAACCATTTGAAGTAGGGAGAGATGTTGTGGTCCCTTTTTTGAAAGGAAAGGGGATAACAAAATTAGATAAACTTATTCTTACTCATGGTGATGCTGATCATATTGGCGGCGCCCTTGCTGTTTTAAAAGAAATAGAAGTTACACAAATTTTAATGCCATCAGTTGCTGAACCATCAAAATCAGAGTTATCCATTATTCATGAAGCAAAAAAAAGAGGTATTCAGATTGTTATGGTCGCCGATGGGAGCCAATGGAAAAATGAAATGGGTTTATTCTATGTTCTAAGTCCTGAAGAAAATTATCAAGGTGAGCGGAATAGTGGATCGATTGCAATTATGGCGAATATTGGAGGGCTTAATTGGTTTTTTGGCGGCGATCTTGATCAAGCGGGAGAGGAAAGGATAATAAAGAATTATCCTAATTTGCAGATAGATGTACTAAAGGCAGGACACCATGGAAGTAAAACATCAACAAGTGAGCAATTTATAAATAAAATAAAACCTGCTATCTCATGGATTTCAGTTGGTGAATATAATCGTTATGGACATCCTCATACCGAGGTGTTAGAACATCTCGAGAATACAACTGTATACAGGACCGATGTCCATGGTGCGATTACCTATAGGTTTTATCAGGAGAGTGGAACCTTTTCTTCCGTTTTACATAAGATAAAGCAATAACTTAACTAAAAACGAAAAAGAGACTGTATGATTACAGCCTCCTAGAACTGATTATGTAGCAGTGCATAAGATTAGGACCCGACAACTTTAATAACTGTTGCAATAATAAACATTACAGCAAAAACACCAAAAGAAACAACAAAACCTATTCCAGAATCAATTGCGTCGTTGCCTTTACTTTGTACATTCTTTTCAAATTCATTCACAATATACCCCTCCTATTTCACATAATAGTATAAGCTTTTTTACTTGAAAAATCCAGCATGCTTTGAATATCTACTTCCTTTATTGACAAGAGTTGACACAAATACTTTATCCCAAAAAGGTGACACTAAATTTACACAAGGAACTCCGCCAGGCAATTAAAAGATCCTAGGGCTTTAATTGCAGGCGTTTATCATAGATCGGGAATTGGCGCTTTCCAAGAAAGCTGTCAATTCCCTTTTAACACTTGTCAAAATGTCCAAGCTTCATTACGATAGATAATGAAAGTGAATCGAAGGGGAGCTTGGAAAATGGTATTAGATATTTGGAAACAAATTAAACAACGGGAAATTGCTCCCATTTATTTATTATATGGTACGGAGGCCTTTTTAATCAATGAAACAAAGCAATTGCTGCTTAATCAGGTTTTAGATGAAGAGGATAAGGATTTTAATTTTACTGCGTATGATTTAGATGAAGCACCAATTGAAACGGCTCTAGAAGACGCAGAAACCTTTCCTTTTTTAGGTGAGAAAAAGGTAATTTTTTTACATAATCCTAAGTTTTTAACGGCTGAGAAGACAAAAGATAAAATGGAACATAATCTAGCACGGCTAGAGTTGTATTTAAAAGAACCTGCACCCTATACCGTCTTAGTGATATCAGCACCATATGAAAAGCTCGATGAACGGAAAAAAATCACCAAAGAGCTAAAAAGGACGGCAGTTACAGTTGAAGCAAAGAAGTTGAATGAGTACGAATTGAAAAATTGGGTGAAAGAAAGAGCAAAATTAAATGGAATTGTTTTCGACCCAGATGCACTTGAACTCCTGATTACACTTGTGGGTACAAATATGTTTATGATAACAAGTGAAGTTGATAAATTAGCTTTGTATGCTGCCGAAGAAAAACAAATTAATGCTTCTATGGTTGAGAAATTAGTGTCAAGATCGCTTGAACAAAATATTTTTACTTTAATTGAGAAGGTAGTGCAAAGAAAACCCGAAGACGCACTTAGAATTTATTACGATTTATTAAAGCAAAATGAGGAACCGATTAAGATATTAGCCTTGCTCGCGGGACAATTCAGGCTTATTTATCAGGTGAAGGAGCTTTCAAGGAGAGGTTATGGACAACAGCAAATGGCGGGTTATTTAAAGACTCATCCATTCCGGGTAAAGTTAGCCGCGGGGCAAGCTAATCAATTTACGGATGAAGAATTAACTAACCTAATGAGCATGCTGGCGAATGCTGACCTTCAGATGAAAACGGGCGGCATGAATAAATCATTACTAATTGAGATGTTATTGTTCAAAATAAAACGGTAGACATAAAAAAACGATTCCAATCAGGAATCGTTTTTTTATGCTCTCTTATTATTGTCTAGCTCCAGCGCCTAGGGGCTCGGGTCATAAGCCAATCCGTCAAAAAGGCTAAAGAACAGCCTTCTCGCCGGCTTGTCTTATGCCTGTCGCCCCTGAGCAAGGCGCTTCCGCTTTTATTATAGAGAGTTAGCTTTTTTAGCAAGACGTGATTTTTTACGGGCAGCAGCATTTTTATGGATAAGTCCTTTAGCAGCAGCCTTGTCTAGTTTGCTAGCAGCAGCAGTGAATGCTTCTTTAGCTACAGGAGCATCGTTAAGTGTAACAGCAGCTTCTACTTTCTTAACAGCAGTACGCATTGCAGATTTAACAGTTGTATTTTGAGCATTACGAGCTTCGCTTGTTTTTACACGCTTAATAGCAGATTTAATGTTAGGCATTACTTTCACCTCCTACAAAGAATCGAGATTATATGAACTCGACTTTACCTTCATTCACAATTAATCAGAACAAGAGATATTTTATCAAACCAAACCTTATTTTGCAATACTAGAATTATCTACATCTAAGAATAACCTGAATGTTTTAGCGGAAAAGGGGTAAAAATAGGGAATAGTTTCTAGTTTAGAACTTAAGGATAGGAGCGAGACATATTGCAGGAGAATAAAAACACCAATATCGATCTAAGCCAGTATTCAATTCGAACGGATTTAGCTATTGAAGCGAGAGAAATGGTTATTGCTGACAGGGAAGGCTCAGTTCAACAGGGAGAGAACCTCTCGCAAATTGAAGGAGTCATTATTAAAGAAAAAGATATAGATGATATAAAAATCTCTTTAGTAGAGATCACAGATGCAGGTGCAACACAGCTGGGTAAAAAAGCAGGACGCTATTTAACCCTTGAAGTACAAGGGATTAGACAGCAGGATACCCCTTTACAACAAAAAGTAGAAGAAATATTTGCTAAAGAATTTGCTCACTTTCTAGAAGGTACAGGGATTAAGAAAGATGCCTCTTGTCTTGTAGTAGGTTTAGGAAATTGGAATGTTACCCCAGATGCACTTGGTCCAATGGTCTGTGAGAACCTATTAATCACCAGACACTTGTTTCAATTACAGCCAGAAAATGTTGAGGAAGGTTACCGTCCAGTTAGTTCTTTAGTTCCTGGAGTAATGGGATTAACAGGGATTGAGACGAGCGATATTATTTTTGGAGTAGTCGAAAAAACAAAACCAGATTTTGTTATAGCTATTGATGCATTAGCAGCAAGATCGATTGATAGGGTCAATTCTACCATACAAGTTTCGGATACAGGCATTCACCCAGGATCAGGAGTAGGAAATAAAAGAAAAGAATTAAGTAAAGATACATTAGGAGTTCCGGTTATCGCTATTGGTGTTCCGACTGTTGTTGATGCCGTTTCGATTACAAGTGACACGATTGATTATATCCTGAAGCATTTTGGTAAGGAGCTTAAGGAAGGAAATCGTCCTTCACGAGCCCTCGCACCAGCGGGAATGACATTTGGGGAACGAAAAAAACTTACCGATGATGATCTTCCAGAAGAAAAGCACCGTCAGACCTTCCTGGGGATGATTGGAACCTTAGAAGAAGAAGAAAAACGTAAATTAATATACGAGGTCCTTTCCCCTTTAGGACATAATCTAATGGTTACCCCTAAGGAAGTAGATGTATTTATTGAAGATATGGCCAACCTGATTGCGAGCGGATTGAATGCATCGCTTCACAGTAATGTAGATCAGGGAAATACTGGTTACTATACGCGATAAAGTTTAAGTGACCACCTCTCAATTGCGATTAATGGTTCTAGCAATTCTAGTAATGTCATAAGTATTTACTAGAATCAAATTGAGAGGTGGAACCATGAAATCTACTAGGAATTCTGGATTGTTTTTGACGGTGCAAGGGACGAATCTAATAAAAGTAACCTCTTTTATCTTGCTGTTTATGCTTTTGGTGTTTTCCATCAGTGGGCTGTTAACATCATTAAAGCCCCAGTTTAGACCTATGTCTAATTCTGTTAATACAGCAACAAATCAAGTAAATGGGAAAATGCTCTATCAGCTTATGGCTTGGGAGAATCACCATTTTTTATCCATTGAAGATGATTTAACCGCAAGCCCCAAGCTGACTAACTTAATTTTTAAGCTTTCAAGTAATATTAATTTAAATGATCCAAGGAGCCTTCTAGGCAGAGAGCTTCCAGGCTTTGAACAGTTTGATGGGAAAATACTTGTTGCTGGGGAAGGATCAAATTATACGAACATGCCATTTGAATCCTCACCCCCATTAGAAATAATGAAAGCAGAACGAGAAGCATCACTGCAAAATATTGAAGGTATTGACAAAGGGAACGAGGATGAAATTCCTTCGAATCCTTCACTTACAACAGGTGATAAAAAGGTGGTACATCTTTACTTTACGCATAATCGCGAGTCATACCTTCCTTATTTACAAGGGGTAACAGATCCGAATCTTGCTTATCATTCACAATTAAATGTCACCAAGATAGGCGATCAGTTGAAGGAAAGCTTAGAGGCTAGAGGTATTGGAACCTCAATTGATAAATCTGATATTATGGGGTCCGTGAAAATGGCTAGTACTTATCAGAAATCTGGTGAATTAGTTCAGACGGCAATGGCCTCAAACTCTGAATTGGAATATTTTATTGATATCCATAGAGATGCACGACGTAAAGATAAAACGACGGTTATGATAAATGGTAAGGCATATGCACAGTTGGCTTTTGTTATTGGCGGGAAAAATCCAAATCATGAAAAAAATGAAAAGTTAGCTAGTGATCTGCATAAACTCCTTGAAGAGAAATATAAGGGATTGAGCTGGGGAATCCACATGAATCAGGGTGCTGGGCAAAACGGTGTCTATAATCAAAATTTGTCTGAGAATGTAATATTAGTGGAATTTGGCGGTGTTGACAATACTTTTGAGGAGTTAAACCGTTCAGCTGACGCACTTGCTGATGTTTTTAGTGAATATTTCTGGCAAGCAGAAAAAGTGAATCAAGATGTTGAGCAATCCACTGATAAAGAATAGAGGTAAAGGAGCATGTCATATGAAAATGTTCATGCTGAAGTTTTTCTGTATCATAGCCATTATGTTTATATCGGTACTAGCTGGGATGCAGCTGGCGAATGACGGCATTCATAAAATGAAGGGCTACGATGACCCGAATTTTCAAAATGCTGTTGGTATTAATGACAATGGCGAGCATGTACAAGCTACTTTTTTGGGAAATGAAATATCGAGTCATGATATTGATGAAAAGAAAAAGAAACTTGAGGAAATAAGTGCCTTTAATCTATTTTCTTCGATGGGAAAGAAGATTTCTGAAGGTGTCTCCTCTGCTTCGGAAAAACTGATTAGTCTAATAACCGAATAAATATTCCTAGCGGTTCCTTCTCTTGGATGCCGCTTTTTTTGTGTGATTTTTGTCTAGCTTCAGTGCCTAGGGGCTCGGGGTCATAAGCCAATCGCTTCGGAAGGCAAAGAGCGCCTTCTGTCAGCGCTCGTCTTATGCCTGTCGCCCCTGGGAAAAAATGAACTGCTTTTTTCTTTGGGCAAGGCACTTCCGCTTTTCAGTTTTGATTGAATCTTATTTCCCGTACTGCTATAATCAAAAATAGTGTAATTGTGCGAGTTATAGTAGGAGTGAAACACATGAACAGAGAAGAAAAATTAAAAAGACAATCTAAGATAAGAAATTTCTCTATTATTGCCCATATTGACCATGGGAAATCAACATTAGCTGACCGTATTTTAGAAAAAACCAATGCATTAACATCCCGTGAAATGAAAGATCAACTTTTAGATTCGATGGATTTAGAAAGAGAACGCGGGATTACGATTAAGTTAAATGCTGTACAATTAAAATACAAGGCAAAAGATGGTGAAGAATACATCTTCCATTTGATTGATACGCCAGGACACGTCGATTTTACGTATGAGGTTTCTCGTTCCCTTGCTGCCTGTGAAGGTGCTGTGTTAGTTGTTGACGCGGCTCAGGGAATTGAAGCGCAAACCTTGGCGAACGTTTACCTCGCACTAGATAATAACCTTGAAATAGTACCAGTTATTAATAAAATTGATCTGCCAAGTGCTGAACCTGAAAGGGTTCGTAATGAAATCGAAGAGGTTATTGGATTAGATGCCTCTGAAGCGGTACTAGCCTCTGCTAAAGCAGGTATTGGGATTGAAGATATCCTTGAACAGGTAGTTAAAACTGTTCCTGCTCCAACTGGTGACCCTGAATCCCCATTAAAAGCTTTGATTTTTGATTCCCTTTATGATGCCTATCGTGGTGTAGTTGCCTACATTCGCGTTGTTGATGGAAGTATAAAAGTGGGCGACAAAATTAAAATGATGGCAACAGGTGCAGAATTTGAAGTGAATGAAGTAGGAGTATTTACACCAAAATCGACCCAGTTAAACGAACTAACTGTTGGGGATGTTGGATTCCTTTCAGCAGCTATTAAAAATGTTGGAGATACTCGTGTCGGGGATACGATTACCAATGCAAAAAATGGTGCGACCGAACCGCTTCCAGGTTATCGTAAATTAAATCCAATGGTGTATTGCGGATTATATCCAATCGATACTGCGAAATTTAATGATTTACGTGAAGCACTTGAGAAGCTGCAGTTAAATGACTCAGCACTTCAATTCGAGCCTGAAACTTCCCAAGCACTGGGCTTTGGTTTTCGCTGCGGGTTCTTAGGTCTTCTTCATATGGAGATTATTCAAGAGCGGATTGAGCGTGAATTCAAAATTGATTTGATTACAACAGCTCCAAGTGTTATCTATAATGTACACATGACAGATGGCAATCAAATAAAAGTGGATAACCCTTCCAATCTTCCGGAACCACAGAAAATTGACCATGTTGAAGAGCCTTACGTTAAAGCAACGATGATGGCTCCAAATGAATATGTTGGAGCGATTATGGAGCTGTGTCAGCAAAAGCGCGGTATATTTATTGATATGCAATACCAAGGTGAAAACCGTGTAAGCATCATCTATGAAATTCCGTTAGCAGAAATTGTTTATGATTTCTTTGATCAACTTAAATCTAGCACCCGAGGCTATGCATCATTCGATTATGAATTAATTGGCTACAAACATTCTAGCTTGGTAAAGATGGATATATTGTTAAACTCTGAAAAGGTGGATGCCTTAAGCTTTATCGTTCATAAAGATTTTGCCTATGAACGCGGCAAAGTCATTGTTGAGAAGCTAAAGGAATTAATCCCAAGGCAGCAATTCGAAGTTCCTGTCCAAGCCGCTATTGGCCAAAAAATTGTTGCTCGTTCAACCATTAAATCCATGGGTAAAAACGTATTGGCTAAATGTTATGGGGGAGATATTTCCCGTAAACGAAAGCTGCTCGAGAAACAAAAAGAAGGTAAAAAACGGATGAAACAGGTTGGTTCTGTCGAGGTCCCACAAGAAGCCTTCATGGCTGTCCTAAAAATGGATGATAACAATTCAAAAAAATAAAAAAGAAACGGGAGGTTAGGAAAAGTCTAATATAGGCGAAATCCTGCCTCTTTTTGTTACTAGAAGAAGGTGTATTATGATTAAATCTGCTTATCTCCATATCCCCTTTTGTGAGCATATTTGCCATTATTGTGATTTTAATAAAGTTTTTCTAAAAGGGCAGCCGGTTGATGAATATTTACAGGCGCTTGAGCAAGAAATGGTCTTAACATTAAATAAATATCCAACTGACAAATTGCAAACCATTTTTGTGGGTGGAGGGACGCCTACTTCACTAAATGAAAAGCAGCTTGAACGGTTTTGCGATAGTATAAATAGGAACTTACCTATGAGCAGTAATCTAGAATTTACATTCGAGGCAAATCCGGGTGATTTAACAAAAGGCAAGTTGCAGATATTAAAAGATGCAGGTGTTAACCGGCTCAGTCTTGGTGTCCAAACCTTTAATGATGAATTATTAAAGAAAATTGGCCGTGTCCATCGTGCCAAGGATGTTTACCAAACAGTAGAGAATGCAAAGTCTCTCGGCTTCGAAAACATCAGCATTGATTTAATCTTCAGTCTGCCAACCCAAACAATAACTGATTTTAAAGAGTCATTATCAGAGGCTTTCACTCTTGATATTCAACATTACTCTGGGTATTCATTAATTATTGAACCGAAGACGGTCTTTTATAATCTTTTGCAAAAAGGTAAACTTCCTACTCCGGGTGAAGATATTGAAGCAGCAATGTATGAACTATTAATGGAGGAAATGGAAAAGCATGGATTTAACCAATATGAAATTAGTAATTTTTCAAAGCCTGGCTATGAAAGCAAACATAACCTAACATACTGGAATAACGATTACTATTATGGGTTCGGTGCAGGTGCTCATAGCTATGTGAATGGCTGGAGACGCTCGAATGCAGGACCATTGAAAAAATATATGGATCTAATTGCTGACGGAAGTCTTCCTATCTTTCAAGAACACCAGACTTCAAAAGCAGAACAAATAGAAGAAGAAATGTTTTTAGGTCTGCGAAAAACCGCTGGAGTATCTATCTCTCATTTCATCGGGAAGTTTGATGTGGATCCTATGCAATTATTTAAGAATGAGATAGCTGATTTAATTACTAAAAAATGGATAGAAGTGAAAGAAGATAATATATATTTAACAAAAACAGGGAGGCTATTAGGAAATGAGGTTTTTCAATCCTTTTTAGGGGTTACCAACTAACCCGCTATCTAGGTGCTTTTGTAATTTCTTAATGCCAAATGATTGACACCATCCCCCTATTTTTGATAATTTATTAATAGAATTAGCACTCGACTTCAATGAGTGCTAACAGAGGTGATGAAAGGTGTTAACAGATCGTCAATTATTGATTCTTCAGGTTATTGTTGATGATTTTATTCGGTCTGCACAACCTGTCGGCTCAAGGAGTTTGTCGAAAAAGGATGAAATATCATTTAGTTCGGCGACTATTCGGAATGAAATGGCTGATCTTGAAGAACTAGGCTATATTGAAAAAACACATACTTCTTCTGGTCGTGTTCCTTCTGAAAAAGGCTATCGGTATTATGTAGATCATTTGCTGTCGCCTCAAGCATTAAACAAGCAGGATATAACGATTATTCAATCAATTTTTGCTGAGAGAATTTTTGAATTTGAAAAAATTATTCAAAAGTCAGCTAGGATATTATCTGAGCTAACCAATTATACTTCTATCGTTTTAGGTCCTGCGGCCAGCTTTAATAAACTTAAACGGATACAAATCATTCCTCTAAACAAGGAAAGTGCAGTAGCAATCTTTGTAACGGATTCGGGCCATGTTGAAAACCGAACATTTTATTTGCCTCCAACCGTGGATGCAAGTGATTTAGAAACGACAGTCAATATTCTAAATGAGCGTTTGACTGGGGTTGCGCTTGAAGATTTAAATGATAAAATCTACAAAGAAGTGGCAATGTTACTAAGGCAGCATATCCGTAATTACGATTTAATGATGCACACCATTGCTGATTCGCTAAAAATGCCGGTTAATGAAAAACTCTTCTTTGGCGGAAAGACAAATATGTTAAGTCAGCCAGAGTTTCATGATATCAGTAAAATTCGTGAACTATTACAAATGATTGATCACGAAGAGTGGATTTACCCTCTAATCAAAAATGAATCAGCTGGTATTCACGTGAAAATTGGCAGGGAAAACAATAATAGCGCTATGGAAAATTGCAGCCTTATTACCGCAACCTATTCAGTTGGAGCAGAGAAATTGGGAACCATTGCGATTCTTGGGCCAACTAGAATGGAATATTCACGAGTCATAAGCTTGCTGCAGTTTTTAAGTAAGGATTTAACCTCAGTGTTAACAAACCTGTATCAAAAATATTAGGGGTGGAAATATTGAGTAAGGGTGAATTACTGCGTATTCCACCTAGGTGAATGACAGCGTATTTCACTAGGTGAAAACCTCTATTTTCGCCCTCCTTTTCATGAAATTAACTTTTACAATAAATGTTTTAAAATCCTTTAAGGAGGTGAGTAAGTTGACAGAAGAAAAGAACAACACGCTAAATGAGGAAGTTGAATCTGAAACGAATGAACAAGTGGAACTTACCAATGAGGAAGTTGAAACTGTTTTTGATGAAGCAGGGGATTCCAATGAAGATTCAACGGATGTAGACTATGCTGCTGAGATTCAAAACCTCACCAGTAAATTAGAAGAAGCAGATAATCGTTACCTGCGGCTTCAAGCGGATTTTGATAACTTCCGCCGTCGAACTCGATTAGATATTGAGGCGGGTGAAAAATATAAAGCACAAAAGTTAGTAACTGAACTGCTTCCAGCTTTGGACAATTTTGAAAGAGCCTTGCAAATAGAAGCAGACAATGAGCAATCTCGTTCCTTGCTTCAAGGAATGGAGATGGTCTATCGCAGTTTAGTAGATGCCTTAAAAAAAGAAGGCGTTGAAGCAATAGAAGCAGTTGGGAAAGAATTTGATCCAAATTTCCATCAAGCAGTAATGCAGGGAGAAGATGAGAATTTTGGCTCAAATATCGTAAGTGCTGAATTTCAAAAAGGATACATGTTAAAGGATCGGGTTATCCGCCCATCAATGGTTCAGGTAAATCAATAACCCTACATATTAATACTTAGGAGGAAAAGGGAAATGAGTAAAATTATCGGTATTGACCTTGGTACAACAAACTCATGTGTTGCTGTTCTTGAAGGCGGCGAACCAAAGGTTATTCCAAATCCAGAAGGAAACCGCACAACACCATCTGTAGTAGCGTTTAAAAATGGCGAACGTCAAGTAGGGGAAGTAGCAAAGCGTCAAGCAATCACTAACCCAAATACCATTATGTCTATTAAACGCCATATGGGTACAGATTATAAGGTAGAAGCTGAAGGGAAAAATTATACTCCACAAGAAATGTCAGCCATTATCCTTCAATATTTAAAATCTTATGCTGAAGATTATTTAGGGGAGCCAGTTACAAAAGCTGTTATTACCGTACCAGCTTACTTTAATGATGCAGAGCGTCAAGCAACTAAGGATGCAGGTAAAATTGCTGGCTTAGAAGTTGAACGTATTATCAATGAGCCGACAGCTGCAGCACTTGCATTCGGTCTAGATAAAACAGATCAAGACCAAACTGTGCTTGTTTACGATCTTGGCGGCGGTACATTCGACGTATCCATCCTTGAACTTGGAGATGGCGTATTCGAAGTAAAATCAACTGCTGGTGACAATCGTCTCGGCGGAGATGACTTTGACCAAGTAATTATTGATTACTTAGTAGAACAATTCAAAAAAGAAAATGGCATTGACCTTTCTAAAGATAAAATGGCATTACAACGCTTAAAGGACGCAGCAGAAAAAGCGAAAAAGGATTTATCAGGTGTCACTTCTACTCAAATTTCCTTACCGTTTATCACTGCTGGAGCAGCTGGACCACTTCACCTTGAAGTGACAATGTCAAGAGCTAAATTTGATGAGCTATCTGCTCACCTTGTTGAGCGGACAATGGGACCAACTCGCCAAGCATTAAGTGATGCTGGTTTATCTCCATCACAACTTGATAAAGTTATTCTCGTTGGTGGGTCAACTCGTATTCCTGCTGTTCAGGAAGCAATCAAAAAAGCAACTGGTCAAGAGCCACACCGTGGGGTTAACCCAGATGAAGTAGTAGCAATGGGTGCTGCCATTCAAGGGGGCGTAATCACAGGTGATGTTAAAGATGTAGTATTACTTGACGTTACACCACTTTCACTTGGTATTGAAACAATGGGCGGTGTATTCACAAAGTTGATTGACCGTAATACAACAATCCCAACGTCAAAATCTCAAGTGTTCTCTACTGCTGCTGATAATCAAACAGCCGTTGATATCCACGTTCTTCAAGGGGAACGACCAATGGCGAATCTGAATAAAACATTAGGTCGCTTCCAATTATCTGATATTCCACCAGCACCACGTGGAATTCCACAAGTTGAAGTAACTTTTGATATCGATAAGAACGGTATCGTTAATGTACGTGCTAAAGACCTTGGCACAAATAAAGAGCAGCAAATTACAATTAAATCTTCAACTGGTCTTTCTGATGAAGAAATTCAAAAAATGGTTAGAGAAGCAGAAGAAAATGCTGAAGCTGACAAACAGCGTAAAGAAGAAGTGGAACTTCGCAATGAAGCAGACCAATTAGTGTTTACGACTGAAAAAACATTAAAAGACTTAGAAGATAAAGTGGATGCTTCTGAAGTTGCAAAAGCTAACGAAGCAAAAGATGCTTTAAAAGAAGCAATTGAGAAAAACGACCTTGAAGAAATCCGTGCTAAAAAAGACGCTTTACAAGAAATTGTCCAAGCGTTAACGGTTAAGCTTTATGAACAAGCGGCTCAGGCAGCACAAGGAGCACAAGGTGCAGAAGGCGGAAATGCTAGTCCTAAGGATGACAATGTAGTCGACGCTGAATTTGAAGAAGTCAAGGACGAAAAATAGAATTGGCTATGTAATTTTTGAAAAAGTCAAAGTCAGCAAAGGGGCTTTGGCTTTTTCTTTGTTAAGGGTATAGACAAATTATTGTTCAGCTATAGCCGATGAGCAAGCGCCTTGCGCTTTTCTTATTGCAATCATCTTCTTATAGATGTTAAAATAATCTTTATGTGAAAGATTCGGGAGTGGTAATCATGAGTAAACGGGATTACTATGAGGTGCTAGGTGTCAGTAAGAGCGCCTCTAAGGATGAACTTAAAAAAGCATATCGGAAGCTCTCCAAACAATATCATCCTGATATTAATAAAGAGTCCGATGCTGCAGATAAATTTAAAGAAATTGCTGAAGCTTATGAGGTTTTAAGCGATGACCAAAAAAAGGCACATTATGATCAATTTGGTCATACCGATCCAAACCAAGGCTTTGGAGGCGGCGCTGATTTCGGCGGCGGCTTCGGTGGTTTTGAGGATATCTTTAATACGTTTTTCGGTGGCGGCGGAGGATCACGCAGGCGTGATCCTAATGCCCCTAGACAAGGTGCTGACTTACAGTACACGATGACAGTTTCGTTTGAGGAAGCAGCATTTGGAAAAGAAACAGATATTGAAATTCCACGTGAAGAAACCTGCGGTACATGCAGCGGATCTGGTGCTAAAAAAGGAACAAAAGCTGAAACATGTCAGCACTGTCATGGAACAGGACAGTTAAATGTTGAACAGAACACACCTTTTGGCAGAGTGGTCAATCGCCGTATTTGTCACCATTGTAATGGCACAGGAAAAGAAATTAAGCATAAATGTGCTACCTGTGGCGGTAGTGGTAAGGTGAAAAAACGCAAAAAGATTCATGTGAAAATTCCTGCAGGTATTGACGATGGACAACAGTTAAGGATTTCTGGACAAGGTGAGGCCGGTATAAACGGAGGTCCATCTGGTGATCTTTATATAGTTTTCCACGTAAGAGAGCATGAGTTTTTTGAAAGAGATGGCGACGATGTTTATTGTGAAATGCCTATCACCTTTGTTCAAGCATCGCTCGGAGATGAAATTGAAGTCCCAACCTTGCATGGCAAAGTAAAAGTTAAGGTCCCATCTGGTACACAGACAGGAACAAAATTCCGACTCAAAGGTAAGGGAATCCCAAATGTACGCGGATATGGAACCGGGGATCAGCACATAATCGTCCGTATTATTACTCCAACTAAGTTAACGGATAAACAAAAGCATCTTCTTCGTGAATTTGCAGAACTTAGTGGAAATTCACCAATTGGTGAACATGAAGAAGGTTTTTTCTCAAAAGTAAAACGAGCCTTTAAAGGCGAGTAAGGATTGGAGCTGGTAGAATGAAGTGGTCTGAATTTAGTATTCACACTACAAACGAAGCGATTGAACCAATATCACATATTTTACACGAGGCCGGTGCCAGCGGTGTAGTTATTGAAGATCCTTTTGAGCTAACAAAGGAAAGGCAAGATCAGTTCGGGGAAATCTACCAACTCAATCCAGATGATTACCCTGAAGAAGGTGTTATCGTTAAAGCATATTTACCTGTTAACAGCTTTCTAGGTGAGACCGTGGATGGTATTAAAGAATCCATTAATAATCTAATCATCCACAATATCGATATTGGAATAAATAAAGTAACCATTAGTGAAGTAAATGAAGAAGAATGGGCAACAGCATGGAAGAAATATTACCATCCTGTTAAAATTTCAGAGAAGTTTACGATTGTTCCTACTTGGGAGATATACACGCCAGTCAGCAGTGATGAATTAATCATTGAACTGGATCCTGGGATGGCTTTCGGAACTGGAACGCATCCGACTACGGTCATGTGTATTCAAGCATTAGAAAGATCTGTTAGGCCGGGTGACAGGGTAATAGATGTTGGTACTGGCTCGGGTGTCCTTAGTATTGCTGCTGCCATGTTAGGCGCAGAGGATGTTCGTGCCTATGATTTAGATGAAGTTGCTGTAACTTCAGCGCGACTCAACATCAAGCTTAATAAAGTAAGCGACAAAGTAGCCACTTCGCAAAATAATCTATTAGATGGTGTAGAAGAGAATTCTGCTGACGTTGTCGTTGCAAATATTTTAGCGGAAGTTATTCTACGTTTCACAGATGATGTAGCACGTGTTGTTAAGCCTGGAGGAACTTTTATTGCCTCAGGAATTATTCAGCAGAAGAAAGATCAAGTAAAAGAAGGACTCGTTCAGTCTGGATTTGAAATCATTGAAACCATCTTGATGGAAGATTGGGTTGCAATTATCGCTAAAAGGACATAATTTTTAAAAAAGGGGATAAACCCCCTTTTTTCTATTTCACTGCTTTAAAAGTGAGATTTAATGCAGTACAATAAAGAGTAAAATCTTTTAGAGGGGTGCATCGTGTGCAACGCTACTTTGTTAAACAACGAGCAAATGAAAATAGTTTTGTGATTGATGGTGATGACCGCCACCATATTATCAAGGTTATGCGTATGGAAATCGGAGACAAAATCATTTGTGTTGATCCAAATGGGAATGGTGCAGTGTGTGAAATTGCAAAAATTACCGATGAACAAGTCGTTGCAGACGTTGTACAATGGAAAGATGAGAAGTCAGAGCTTCCTATTTCAATTACGATTGCCAGCGGACTTCCAAAAGGGGACAAACTTGAATGGATTATTCAAAAAGGTACTGAACTTGGTGCCAGCGAATTTATTCCTTTTTCTGCCCGTCGTTCCGTCGTAAAATGGGATGATAAAAAAGCCGGTAAAAAAGTAGAGAGATGGCAAAAAATTGCCAAAGAGGCAGCAGAACAATCCCATCGTGGATTTGTCCCTGAAATTATCAGCCCAATGAATTTTAAAGCTTTGATAGAGAAAAGCAAAAATTTTCATTATAAATTAGCTGCTTTTGAAGAAGAGAGCAGAAATGGTGAAACATCTGTTTTTTCAGCAACATTACAAAAAATGAAACCAGGGGAATCGCTGTTTTTGGTATTTGGTCCTGAGGGTGGACTAGCTGAAGAAGAGGTTAACGTACTACGGGACAATGATTTTGTCCTTTGCGGATTAGGTCCGCGTATATTAAGAACGGAAACTGCGCCACTGTATGCTCTAGCGGCGATTTCCTACCATTTTGAATTAATGAGGAGATGAATACAATGCCAACAGTCGCTTTTCATACACTTGGATGTAAAGTGAATCATTATGAGACTGAAGCAATCTGGCAATTGTTCAAGCAAGAAGGCTACGAACGAGTTGATTTTGAATCAATCTCTGATGTATATATCATTAATACTTGTACGGTTACAAATACAGGCGATAAAAAAAGCCGTCAAGTGATTCGCCGTGCGGTCCGCAAAAACCCTGACGCCGTTATTTGTGTGACAGGATGTTATGCGCAGACATCACCTGCAGAAATTATGGCAATACCTGGCGTTGATATCGTAGTTGGGACACAGGACCGGGTAAAAATGCTTGAATATATTGAACAGTATAAAACAGAACGCCAGCCAATAAATGGTGTTGGTAATATCATGAAGAATCGTGTCTATGAAGAGCTTGATGTTCCTGCATTTACCGATCGTACACGCGCTTCATTGAAAATTCAAGAAGGCTGTAACAACTTCTGTACTTTTTGTATAATCCCATGGGCACGCGGGCTAATGAGATCTCGTGATCCAAAGGAAGTCATTCGCCAAGCACAGCAGCTTGTGGATGCTGGTTACAAAGAAATTGTATTAACCGGAATTCATACAGGTGGATATGGAGAGGATATGAAGGATTACAACCTAGCCTTGTTGCTTCGTGATTTAGAAGCTCAGGTGAAGGGACTTGCACGTCTCCGAATTTCTTCTATTGAAGCAAGTCAAATCAGTGATGAAGTAATTGAAGTAATTAAACACTCAAATATTATTGTTCGTCATTTGCATATCCCAATTCAATCAGGTTCAAATACAGTATTAAAAAGAATGCGTCGTAAATATACGATGGAATTCTTTGGCGAAAGATTAGACCGCCTTAAAGAAGTACTTCCTGGTCTTGCTGTAACATCAGACGTAATTGTTGGTTTTCCTGGTGAAACGGAAGAAGAATTTATGGAAACATATAATTTTATTAATGAACATAAATTTTCTGAACTACATGTTTTCCCTTATTCTAAGCGTACAGGAACACCTGCTGCCAGAATGGAAGACCAAGTGGACGAAGAGATTAAAAATGAGCGAGTGCACCGTTTAATTGCTCTTTCTGATCAATTAGCTAAGGAATATGCTTCGAAATTTGAAAGTGACGTATTAGAAGTGATACCCGAAGAAGAATTCAGCGAGGGACTGTATGTAGGATATACAGATAATTATTTGAAAGTGGTATTCCCTGCAACAGAAGAAATGATTGGTAAACTTGTAAAAGTGAAGATTTCAAAAGCCGGCTATCCTCATAATGAAGGACAATTTGTCCGAATTGTTGAAGATGAACCAGTTAAATTTGAAGTATTTACAGAAGAAGAAGCTGCCATTTAAGGACCTATTTTGGTCCTTTTTTTTATCTTGATTTGGGTATTCTATTGTTAGAATCAACTTTCTTTCAACTACAGATTTGAAAAGGGGCTAAGAAAATGGCTACTGCTAATGTTGCTTCGATGATTGACCATACTTTGTTAAAAGCAGATGCTACGCGTCAACAAATTGAGACCCTTTGCCAAGAAGCTAAGGAGCACAAATTTTTCTCGGTTTGTGTAAACCCTACTTGGGTTAGTACTGCGAGAGGCTTATTGAGTGGAAGTGGCGTTAAGGTTTGTACTGTTATTGGGTTTCCACTCGGTGCTGCTACTCCGGAAACCAAAGCATTTGAGACAAAAAATGCAATAGAGAATGGTGCAGATGAAGTTGACATGGTAATCAATATCGGCGCATTGAAGGATAAAAATGATGAGTTAGTGGAAAAGGATATTCGTGCAGTTGTTGAAGCTGCAAAGGGCAAAGCATTAACGAAGGTTATCATTGAAACAAGCTTGCTTACAAGGGAAGAAAAAATTCGCGCCTGCGAGCTAGCAGTAAACGCAGGAACAGACTTTGTTAAAACATCGACTGGATTCTCGACAGGCGGTGCTACAGTTGAAGATATTAAGCTGATGAGAGAAACTGTGGGGCCTGATATTGGAGTTAAAGCCTCCGGAGGGGTTCGTAATACGGAAGATACCGAAAAAATGATTCAAGCAGGAGCGACGAGAATTGGCGCAAGTGCAGGAGTTGCCATTCTTCAAGGCTTAACTGTTACTTCAGATTACTAAAAAAGACGGCGATGGCCGTCTTTTTTGTGTTTATTTTATTTTTTCACCATGGACTTTCAGGATCATTTCACCAAACTTTGTCGCAAAAGGCAGGACCATGATGGATGAAACGACGTTAAATATAACACTAATATGTGCTAGTTGAATCATTTTTTCATCCGCTAATAAATGAGCATTTTCGGACAAAGCGGGGATAAAGGGAGTAAAAAGTAAAACACCAGCTACATTGAGCCAAACGTGTGCAAAGGCAGCTAATCTTGATTCTTTCCCGCCTCCAATAGATGCGATCATTGCCGTTATACATGTCCCGATATTAGCACCAAATACGATAGCGATACCTGCATCAAGGTGAAGAAGACCTGCGGTTAAAAAACCCATGGTGATACCGGTCATCGCTGTACTAGATTGAATGATAGCAGTAATAACTGCTCCAGTTACTATACTTAATAAAATATTATCGTTAATAGAGAGGATAAAATTATTGATAAATGGGAGGGCGGTTAATGGCTGAGCTAACAGCTCAAAACCTTTCATAGCTGTAAAAACTGAGGCGATACCAAAGGTGACCATACCAATGCTTCTAATCTTGATCGGTTTAAAAAAGGTAAGTAAGGCTCCAATAATAGCAAGGGGTACTAGAATTTTATCAAGATTGAAGGTAATTAGCTCTGTCTTAAAGGTTGTTCCGATATTTGTACCCAAAATAATCCCGATTGATTGGGGAAAAGTCATGATTTTTGCTGAAATTAAGCCAATCGTGATAACCATGACTGCAGAACTGCTCTGTAATAATGCCGTAACAAAAGTGCCTGTCACCATACCTTTTAGTGGTGTGCTTGTTAATTTGGTCAGCCATCCTTTTAATTTATTCCCCGACAAATTAAATAATCCAAACCTAATAATGGTCATGCCAAAAATAAATAATAAGATAAATAAGATAAATAATACTATGTATAGCATGTCTTCACCCCTCTCTTCATTGTATGCCTGAGGGAAGGGGACATGCCAGATTTATAGAGGTTGTTCAAAAAATTGTGGATTTATGAATAAAATTAGTAAAAGCTTGTTTCATCTCTATAAATACAGTTGACCTTGATTACAGGTTATATTATAATTGCAAGGTACATGGATTGAGTGTAAGTGTGTTGTGTTTCGGAGGGAGGGAAAGAGAATGTCTAAAACCGTCGTTCGTAAAAACGAATCGCTTGAAGATGCTCTTCGTCGCTTCAAACGTACAGTATCAAAAACTGGTACTTTGCAAGAGGCAAGAAAGCGCGAATTCTACGAAAAGCCAAGTGTAAAGCGTAAGAAAAAGTCTGAAGCAGCAAGAAAACGTAAGTTCTAAGAGAGGGTGTAATTTATGAGTCTTCTCGAGCGTTTAAATAGTGACATGAAACAAGCGATGAAAAATAAGGAAAAAGACAAACTCATAACGATTCGGATGGTCAAAGCTTCATTGCAAAATGAAGCGATTAAGCTTGGAACAAAAGAGCTTTCCGAAGAGGTTGAGTTAACTATCCTTTCTCGCGAAGTGAAGCAACGCAAAGAATCCCTCCATGAATTTGATAAAGCAGGTCGTCAAGACCTTGTTGATAAATTGCGTGCAGAATTGGCTATCGTCGAACTGTA
The DNA here is from genome assembly GCF_013396335.1 of Bacillus sp. EB106-08-02-XG196. Lineage (GTDB taxonomy): Bacteria > Bacillota > Bacilli > Bacillales > Cytobacillaceae > Neobacillus. Next base: position 303,989 of record NZ_JABWSY010000002.1, on the reverse strand, counting down.
TTTACCGAAGCAGCTTTCCGAAGAGGAGTTGTCAGAAATTGTTAAAGAAACAGTCTCTGAAGTCGGTGCAAAATCAAAAGCGGATATGGGAAAAGTGATGGCTGCGATTATGCCTAAAGTAAAGGGTAAAGCAGACGGGTCACTTGTAAATAAATACGTACAACAACACCTTTCATAATTATTCTGACAACCAAAGCCGCAAGCGTAAAGCTTGCGGTTTTTCATTTTGGAAAGTTGAAACTTATTTGGATTTAAAACGTATACATAGTGTCGACATGAAGGGAGGATAAATATGGTTGAATTTCTAACAAACCCAGTCGTTGTAACGCTGCTATTAACGATTGCAGGGGCAGCTATTGTCTATGAGCTGTTTTCGTCAAAGTTTGGAATATCAGGATTCATCGGTTTATTTGCATTACTTCTTTTCTTTTATGGACATTTTCAAGCAGGTCTTGCTGGTTTCGGAACGATCATGTTATTTGCTGTAGGAATCATGCTTATTTTCTTAGAATTTTTTCTTCCAGGGGCCATTTCAGGAACACTAGGATTGGCAGCATTAATCGCAAGTCTTTTTCTAGCAGGAGAAAATCCATTGAGTATCGGAATATCCATTTTCATTTCTATTTGTGTATCGATTGCCATGCTTTTTATTATGGTTAAGGTTTTACGAAAAAAAATAGTTTTATTTAATCGTATGATTCTATTTGATTCAGCAAAAAAAGAGGATGGCTATGTGTCTAATGTGAATCGTACAGATTTAATAGGAAAAGAAGGGATTGCACTGACAGTATTAAGACCGTCTGGAACAGCAGTTTTTAATAAAGAAAGAATCGATGTTGTGACTGAAGGCGATTTCATTGATCAAAACTCAAAAATCACTGTAGTTAAGGTTGAAGGAGTTCGTATTGTAGTCAGGAAAGTATAATGAAGGACTAAAAGGAGGTAAGTGCTGTGGAATTAACAAGTGGAACTTTATTTATGATTGGTATTATCGTTGTGGCGTTAATTTTTCTCGGAATATTATTATCTTTTGTTCCGGTAATGCTTTGGGTTTCTGCTCTTGCTGCAGGAGTTCGAATCAGTATCTTTACACTAGTAGGGATGAGGCTTAGACGGGTTACACCGAGCAGAGTAGTAAATCCACTCATTAAAGCGCATAAGGCAGGATTGAACGTAACAACAAATCAGCTCGAAAGTCACTACCTAGCAGGTGGGAATGTGGATAGAGTGGTGAATGCTTTAATCGCTGCCCATCGTGCAAACATTGAGTTATCATTCGAACGGTGTGCCGCAATTGACCTTGCAGGACGTGACGTCTTAGAAGCAGTGCAGATGAGTGTAAATCCAAAAGTAATCGAAACCCCATTCATAGCTGGTGTTGCCATGAACGGTATCGAAGTAAAAGCAAAAGCGAGAATTACCGTACGTGCAAATATCGACCGTCTTGTCGGTGGCGCGGGTGAAGATACTGTCGTTGCACGTGTTGGTGAAGGTGTCATATCGACGATTGGTTCCTCCCTGGATCATAGTAAAGTGCTAGAGAGCCCTGAACTGATTTCGCAAACAGTCTTAGCTAAAGGATTAGATTCTGGTACCGCTTTTGAAATTCTTTCGATTGATATTGCCGATGTTGATTTAGGCAGAAATATCGGTGCTGAGCTGCAAACGGAGCAGGCGGAGGCCGATAAGAAAATTGCCCAGGCAAAAGCAGAAGAGCGCAGGGCGATGGCTGTCGCAACTGAACAGGAAATGAAGGCAAAAGTAGAAGAAATGAGAGCAAAAGTTGTAGAGGCAGAGGCAGAGGTGCCGCTGGCTATGGCAGAAGCATTAAAATCCGGTAATATCAGTGTCATGGAATATATGAATTATAAAAATATTTCTGCTGATACCGATATGCGCGGTTCTATCGGCAAGATGACAGGTGATAAAAAAGACGACAAATAAACCACCAATTTTTCCTAAAGAAGGAGGGTGGATATGGAGACCATTTTATTTTTAATTATTGCTGGAATCCTCTCATCAATCTTTGGTAAAGCGAAGGGTAAAAGTAATCCGGGAAGAAGAACAAAGACATTTCCTGCAAAAGGGTTTGATGATTTTCGCACAAAGGTTGAACAACAAATGATGGGCATTCCAAGAAACAAAGGACAGATATCTACAGGCCAGCCTGCAAAGCAATCTAATATGCAGAGTATGGAGGAGAAATATCAAGAGATAAAGCAGATCCCAGTTATCTCGAAAACGCAAGTAAAGCAAATGCAGCCTAGTAAACCAGCCAGAATCGAAGTGGAATCTGACGACATCCCATTTGAAAAACCAGGTGATAAAACGATTATTAATGGAATTATTTGGGCTGAGATACTAGGTGAACCACGAGCTAAAAAGCCATACTTCCCGAGAAAAAGCTAAATAATTCATTTTGAAAGCCTTCTAATTCAATAGAAAAAGGTGTGCTAGAACGCCCTTTCATTTCATATTATGAGATGAAAGGGGGTTCTTTTTTTATGGCAAAAAAATGGGGCCTGCGTGTCCGGAACTGGATGGCACAAAAAATGGATCTTCCTCAAGATGTCATGATGGATTTACCCCGGATCACCATGATTGGGCAAATCCATATATACATTGAGAACCATAGAGGATTGATTACTTTTACAGATAAAGAATTGCGTCTGTTGTTAAAACAGGGTCAATTGCAAATAAGAGGGAATTCTTTCGTGATTAAAACCATATTACCTGAAGAGATTTTACTTGAGGGGAAAATTGATCAGGTCATTTATATAAATGAAAATCCAGGAGGAGCAAAATGAAAAACCAATGGATCGAATTTTTTACTGGCAAAGTAACGGTTAAAGTTTCGGGAAGGGGAATAGAAAGATTTTTAAATGTTCTTACTAGAAACGGACTATTGATTTGGAATGTGAAACGACATGGGACTGAAACGATTACTTTCACAATGAGACTCGGTGATGCTTTAAAAATCAGACATTATGCAAGAGAAAAAGAATGCTCCATTACATTCTTAAGGAGGGCAGGGCTGCCTTTTTTATTTAAGCGATTATTGAAAAATAGCGGGTTTGTTGGTGGAGCTATTCTTTTCCTCATGATTATTATGTTTTTATCTAATGTTATATGGGGCATTGAAATTAAGGGGGCTAAACCTGCAACGGAGTATCAGATTCGCAAAGAATTGGACAAGATGGGTGTAAAAATCGGAAAGATTCAGTTTTTTGTGGATAATGTAGAGGGAATTCAAAGGAAATTAACTAATAATATTGGTAACCTTACCTGGGTTGGTGTGGAGTTAAAGGGGACAACCTATCATCTTCAAGTGGTCGAGAAAAAGGAACCAGAAAAGCCAGAGCAGCTTCCGCCAAGAAACCTTGTTGCAAAAAAGAAAGCCATCATAGCATCTATGTATGTAGAGACCGGACAGAAAGTGGTTGATCTCCATGATCATGTGGAAGCAGGGGATTTACTTGTTTCCGGTGTAATTGGAAAGGAAGGTCAAACGCAGCAAGTTGCTGCAGTCGGTGAGGTTTGGGGGGAAACGTGGTATAGAAGCCATGTTGAACTGCCATTGAAAACGAATTTCTTTGTATTTAATGGACAAGAAAAGCAAAAGCACTCATTAATCCTAGGAAATTTAGAGATTCCTATTTGGGGATTTGGTGAACCGGAATTTAAGGAATATGAGGCAGAAAAAAATGTTAAGAGTATTCATTTTCTCAAATGGGAGCTGCCAATTTCCGTCGGGAATGAAACAATAAGAGCCCGAGAACAGATGACCCGAACTTATAATAAAGAGGAAGCTGAAAATATTGCAATTGAATTAGCAAAAAATAAAATAAAAAGTGGGTTGGATGAAGAAGCTATTATAAAAGATGAAAAAATTTTACAAAAAGAGTTGAAAAATGGTAAAGTTATCCTAGATATTCACTTTAAAATTATCGAAAATATTGCGGTTGGACAACCAATACCCAAGGAGACTCCTGAATGACAGTAAAGTTAAAAACAATAAATGTACAACTTGAAAATCCAACTGAAGCGATTGCCCTTATTGGCAATGCGGATGCAAATCTAAAAATAATTGAAGAAGAACTCGAAGTATCGATTGTCACACGCGGAGAATCTGTCAGTCTTTCTGGAGATGAAGAAAGAGTGATGCTTGCCAGTCAAATTCTAGATAAGCTTATTTTTGTTATAAGAAAGGGTGTAACCATTAGCCAGAGGGATGTTTTGTCTGCCATCCAAATGGCTCAAAAAGGTACTCTCGATTACTTCGATAATCTCTATGATGAGGAAATCGCAAAGAATGTAAAAGGAAAGAGTATTCGTATCAAGACGCTGGGACAAAGACAATATATAATGGCGATCAGACAGAATGACCTTGTGTTTGGAATTGGCCCAGCGGGTACCGGCAAAACGTATTTAGCCGTGGTAATGGCGGTAAATGCATTAAAAAATGGTCAGGTAAATAAAATTATTCTAACAAGACCTGCGGTAGAAGCTGGAGAAAGTCTGGGATTTTTACCTGGTGATTTAAAAGAAAAGGTGGATCCATACCTACGGCCTCTCTATGATGCACTGAATGACGTTTTAGGTACCGAACATACTCAAAGGTTAATCGAACGTGGGACCATTGAAATTGCGCCGTTAGCCTATATGAGGGGTCGGACACTAGACGATGCCTTCGTTATATTAGATGAGGCCCAAAATACCACTCATGCTCAAATGAAGATGTTCCTGACAAGGCTTGGATTCGGTTCAAAAATGGTTATAACCGGTGATACAACGCAAATCGATTTACCTAAAGGTGCAAAATCAGGGCTAATAGCCGCTGAAAAGATCTTGTTAGGTGTAAATGGAATTTCTTTTGTTTTCTTAGAACAAAGCGATGTTGTTCGTCACCCGCTTGTCGGCAGGATTATCGAGGCATACGAAAAGAAGCCCCTGCAAAGCTAAAGTACAGGTAAAGGGATAAACCGTCTAATGGTTTATCCCTTTTGCCATATAATCATAACAATTGGCTTGCAAAAATAACCTATCTTTTATTAGAGGATGAAACTTCAGGAAAAAACTGTTATCATTTTACATAAAGCGTGTTTACATACTTGACTACGGTTATTTTTGGTGCTTTTGGGGGGAGTTAGTTGAAAAAAATACAGCAATACTTAATTCAAATAAAAAAGCTTCTAGATTATACCTTCTTCAGAGTATTAGTGTTTGTTGTTTTAGGAGTCATTCTATTTACCTCTATGTATGGAAATGTAAAGCCTGAAAAACTCGATATTAGTCTATTAACAGTAGCTGAGAAAACCATTCGTTCCCCTGCAACGGTAGAGGATAAAATTAGTACAGAAAAAAAACGTCAAGAAGCATTGGACCAAGTTCAAGACGTATACACATTAAAAAAAGAATATTCATCCAATCAAGTAGATTTGATTTCATCCATTTTTGACTCAGCTGTAGAAGTAACTGAAGAAATCGAGGATGAAATGAAAAAACAGATTGCGACAGATGAAGAACCTTTAGATTTACAGCAGCCAACCGTTGAAGAAGAAGTAACCATGCTAAAGGCGAAATTAACAGATCGTGTAATCAAGGATTTATCAGCGCGTGTTTTTTCCGCACTTGTCCAAGCCAGCAATGATGAATTAGCGATTGCAAAAGACTTGACGGTAACAGCCATTAACAATGTTATGAACAAGCGAATTTCTGCAGATGATGTAGAAAATGCAAAAAAAAGCCTGGAAGAAGAATTAAAATTCACGACCTTAAATAGTGACTTAAAGAATGCAGCCATAGAATTAGGCAGATATGCAGTCATTCAAAATGAGTTTTATGATCCAGAGGCAACGGAGGAGCTGCGTAAACAAGCAGCAGAATCTGTCGAGCCTGTTAAAATCCTGCAGGGGCAAATTATTATTGAAGAGGGTAAATTAATCCGTCAGGAAGAATTTCGACAGTTAGAACTAGTAGGATTATTAGACAACAAACAGTCGTATAAACCATTCATTGGTTTAATTATCTTAATTTCAATTATTCTTTCGTCACTTTATTATTATTTCTATCAAATGAAGGAGCACCCTGAAAAGAGACATACCAACCTGCTCTTGTTTGGGATTATTTTTATCCTGACATTTTTTGTTTTGAAAATTGTCAGCATGCTTCAAATTTTCAACTATTCAGGGATTGGATATTTATTCCCTGCTGCAATGGGCGGAATGTTAATTAAGATATTAATTGATGAAAAACTTGCGATTCTTTCATCGATAATCATTTCTATTTTTGGCAGTCTTTTATTCAATGAAGGGGTTTCTGGAACGCTTAATTTTTCAGTGGGAATCTATATATTGTTTAGTGCTCTCTCAGCTTTGCTCTTTTTAAGTGATCAAAATCAGCGCTCTAAAATACTGCAAGCTGGTTCCTTTGCAGCTGCAGTAAATCTTTTTACCATTTGGGCACTTATGTTTTTACCGAATGGACAATTTTCAGGATTGGAATATGGGTATTATATCTTAACAGCCATTTTTTCAGGAATCGGTTCAGCTGTTTTGACGATGGGGTTATTACCGCTCTTTGAAACAAGCTTTGGAATTCTATCAACCATGAAGTTGATTGAGCTTTCAAACCCTAATCATCCACTTCTGAGGAAAATTTTAATGGAAGCACCTGGGACTTATCACCATAGTGTTATGGTTGCTAATTTAGCGGACGCAGCCTGTGAAGCCATTGGTGCAAATGGGCTGCTTGCTAGGGTAGGCTGTTATTACCATGATATTGGGAAAACAAAACGTCCGAACTTTTTCATAGAAAATCAGATGCACCGTGAAAACCCGCATGACCGGCTGCCGCCTGATAAAAGTGCTAATATCATTATTTCACACGTAACAGATGGGGCAGCAATATTAAAAAAATACAATATGCCAAAGGAAATTATCCATATAGCTGAACAACATCATGGAACTACATTATTAAAATTCTTTTACCATAAGGCTATACAAGGCGTACAGGATGTCAAGGAAGAGGATTACCGTTATCCTGGTCCAAAGGCACAGACGAAAGAATCAGCAATTGTGGGTATTGCTGACAGCGTGGAGGCTGCTGTTAGATCCCTTAACCAGCCCACGCCTGAAACGATTGAATCGCTCGTTAAGAAGATTGTTTCAGAACGGCTTCAGGATGAGCAATTAAATGAATGTGATTTAACTTTAAAAGAATTAGAAATGGTGTCGCACTCGTTTTGTGAAACGTTAAAGGGGATTTTCCACTCGAGAATCGAATATCCAGAAATGACGAAGAAGGTGGTCCAAGTATGAACAAGTTGATGATTGATTTAGAGGACGAAACAAATCAACTTTCTACCGAGCAAATGGAACAAATCGAAAAACTGCTGAATTTTGCAGCTGGTATAGAAAATGTTGAAGACAGTAGCGAGGTTTCTGTTACATTTGTATCCAATGAAAGAATTCACGAAATTAATAAGGAATTCAGGGATAAAGATGCCCCCACGGATGTTATTTCATTCGCGATGGAAGAGCTTGGTGAGGGAGAAATACAGTTGATAGGGGCTGAGCTTCCGCGTGTCTTGGGGGACATCATCATTTCTATACCAAAGGCAGAAGAACAGGCAAAGGAATATGGGCATTCATTTATTCGCGAACTAGGCTTTTTAGCTGTCCATGGTTTCCTTCACCTACTCGGCTATGATCATATGGAAAAGGATGAGGAAGAAAAAATGTTCTCTCGACAGAAAGAAATTTTAGACGTTTATGGACTTACACGATAAGCCTGTTCGTTTATGGAAATCCTTTTCTTTTGCTTTAACAGGAATTAAGGCAGCCCTTTTGACGGAAAAGAATATGCGCATTCATTTTTTTGTCTCTCTTGTAGTGATTGGGTGTTCAATATTATTTTCCATTAGTAAACTGGAATGGTTATTTGTGTTTCTAGCAATTGGAGGAATTTTCTCTCTTGAATTAATGAATACAGCTGTCGAGAGGGTTGTAGATTTAATTACAGAGGAGTACCACCCACTTGCTAAACAAGCAAAAGATTTAGCTGCCGGAGCGGTTTTTATTTATGCTATTATTGCGGTTGTGATTGGAATTATGGTCTTTACACCATATTTTTTTAGATGGTTGTTCTGATGTAATTTGAAATGGAATTACGAATTCGGTACAATAACTTATCAGCCCTAACCTAATCTAGATGAATTAGCTGATTTTTATGAAAATTCAAATTTTTTATATTACTTTTTCGCTACAAGTGATGATTTTGTAACATTTTTAGGGTAAAATAAAGAAAGCGGCAGATAATTACTGCTGGAAGGGAAGATTGAATTTTGAACACCGAGAAATTAATCGAAGAGTCAAAAAAAGCAAGAGAAAAAGCCTATGTTCCTTACTCTAATTTTCAAGTAGGAGCTGCCATTTTGACAACTGATGGAAAAGTATATCATGGCTGTAATATTGAAAATGCCGCTTATAGCATGTGCAATTGCGCTGAACGTACTGCATTATTTAAAGCTTATTCTGAAGGTGATCGAGACTTTAAAATGCTTGCAGTAGTGGCTGATACTGATCGACCGTGCTCGCCTTGCGGGGCATGCCGGCAGGTAATCTCGGAACTATGTCCAAGTGACATGAAGGTTGTACTTACCAACTTAAAAGGCGATATTTTAGAACTTACTGTAGCTGAGTTACTTCCAGGTGCCTTTTCTCCGGAGGATTTACATGCATAGTAACGATAATAAAGGTTATAAATCAGGTTTTATTTCAATTATTGGACGTCCAAATGTAGGGAAGTCAACATTTCTTAACCGGGTTATTGGTCAGAAAATTGCTATTATGAGTGATAAACCACAGACAACTCGAAATAAAATTCAGGGTGTATTAACCTTAGATGATACCCAAATGGTCTTTATTGACACTCCAGGGATTCATAAGCCGAAGCATAAACTAGGCGATTTTATGATGAAGGTTGCACAAAACACATTAAAAGAAGTTGATTTAATCCTTTTTATGGTAAATGCTGAGGAAGGGTTTGGCCGTGGGGAAGAATTTATTCTTGAAAAGTTCGAAACCGTCAACACACCAATCTTCCTTGTTATAAATAAAATCGATCAAATACACCCAGATGAATTACTGCCACTAATTGAATCATATAAAGAAAAGTATCCTTTTAAAGAAATTGTTCCTATTTCAGCGCTTGAAGGAAATAATGTGGAACGTTTACTAGAACAGATTAAAGTTTATTTACCTGAAGGACCGCAGTATTATCCTGCAGATCAGGTTACCGATCACCCAGAAAGATTTATTATCACAGAGTTAATTCGAGAGAAAGCATTGCACTTAACACGTGAAGAAATTCCTCATTCCCTTGCTGTTGTTCTAGATAAGATGGAACGTCAACACGGAGGTAAGGATATCATTCATGTAATGGCTACTGTTATTGTGGAGAGAGATTCTCAAAAGGGCATCATTATTGGGAAACAAGGGAGTATGCTTAAGGAAATAGGAAAACGTGCCCGAGTGGATATTGAAAATCTTTTAGGGTCAAAAGTTTTCTTGGAGCTTTGGGTTAAAGTTCAAAAGGATTGGCGTAATAAAATGTCCCAACTTCGCGATTATGGCTTTAACGAAGATGAATATTAATACTAACAATCTAGACCCTAACTAAAATATTAACGCTTATATAGAATTATGCATGGACAACATTAACAAAATTTTCGTCTTATGATTTTTGCTAAGGCAGGCTATGATAATTGTAAGGTTTGGGATTCTTTAAAAGGCTAGTCTAAATCATGAAAGGTGGGGTTTTCGATGATGGATTTTACGTGGAAAGTATTCCTACAGACAGGTAATATTGACACATATCTTCTCTTTAAAGAGCTTGAGAAGGAAAACCAAGAAATACCCGGAAATCAGAATGAAGATCTAGCGCAAATGGATTTTCCCGTTTCATAAGTTTGTCTAATGTATCGGGATGGTGACATATATGCTCCAAAAGTGTGAAGGCATCGTCATTAGAACTACAGATTATGGTGAAACCAATAAAATTATTACCTTATATACAAGGGAATGGGGAAAGATTGGTGTTATGGCAAGAGGTGCTAAAAAGCCAAACAGCCGACTTTCCTCTATTACCCAGCTATTTACTCACGGTTACTTTCTAGTCCAAAGAGGTACTGGATTAGGGACTCTTCAACAGGGAGAAATGATTACTAGCTTTCGGAGTATTGGTGAAGATATATTCCTAACTGCCTATGCTAGTTATATTGTAGAATTAACAGATAAGTGTACGGAGGATAAGAAACCAAACCTATTTCATTTCGAACTGCTTTTTCACACACTTAATTATATGAATGAAGGATATGATTCAGATATTCTAATGAATATCTACGAGATGAAAATGTTGAATGTATTGGGATTATATCCAATTCTTAATCAATGTTCCGTTTGCGGCAGCACAGACGGACTTTTTTCTTTTTCAATTCGTGAGGGAGGCTTTATCTGCCACCGCTGTTTACAGAAGGACCCGTACCATTATAAATTATCGCCATCATCTGTAAAATTATTACGGTTATTTTATTTTATTGATCTTTCAAGACTAGGAAATATCACTGTTAAACAGGAAACAAAGGATGAATTAAAAACCGTAATTTCAGCTTATTATGATGAATATTCAGGTCTTTATTTAAAAACAAAGAAATTTCTGCAGTCCATGGAAAAATTTCGAGATCAATTATTGTGAATGATTGACTTTTATTTTAGATTTCGATATGATGTGTTTTAATAATAAATAGATGCGTTGATGGAAAAGAGTACTTAGCAATCTTTATAAAAGCGAACCTAGGATGGTGTGAGCTAGGGTATAGGGACCTAAGGAAGGCGTTCTTGAGCATATCATGTGTGAAATTACACATCAAAGAGGCTGCATTAATATGCAGCAAATAGGGTGGAACCGCGGGTAACTCTCGTCCCTATGCTTATTTTAAGCATAGGGACGAGAGTTTTTTATTTTCAATTTTTTATTAAACGAAGAGGAGTTAGGAAAATGAAAGTATCAATGGAGCAAATTGTTTCTCATGCGAAGCACAGAGGATTTATCTTTCCAGGATCCGAAATATATGGAGGACTTGCAAATACATGGGATTATGGACCATTAGGTGTTGAATTTAAAAATAACATTAAACAGGCTTGGTGGAAAAAGTTTGTTCAAGAGTCTCCATACAATGTCGGTTTAGATGCAAGCATCTTAATGAACCCGAAGACTTGGGAGGCTTCTGGTCATATCGGTAACTTTAATGACCCAATGATTGATTGTAAAAACTGTAAAGCCAGACACCGTGCCGATAAATTAATTGAAAATGCTCTTGATGAAAAGGGAGTCGAGATGATCGTTGATGGACTTCCGTTTGATAAGATGGAAGAGCTTGTAAAAGAACATAATATTGCTTGCCCAGATTGCGGCAGTCATGATTTTACAGGCATTCGCCAATTTAACCTTATGTTTAAAACCTTCCAAGGGGTAACTGAATCTAGCACGAATGAAATATTCCTACGCCCTGAGACAGCTCAAGGGATATTCGTTAATTTTAAAAATGTTCAGCGTACAATGAGAAAGAAATTACCTTTTGGGATTGCACAAATCGGAAAAAGCTTCCGTAATGAAATCACTCCTGGTAACTTTACTTTCAGGACTCGTGAGTTTGAACAAATGGAGCTTGAGTTTTTCTGTAAGCCTGGCGAAGACTTGAAATGGTTCGATTATTGGAAAAACTTCGCAGAACAATGGCTTCATTCTTTAGGGCTAACCAAGGAAAATTTAAGACTTCGTGATCATTCAGAAGATGAACTTTCACATTATAGTAATGCGACTACTGACTTTGAATATAAATTCCCATTTGGCTGGGGAGAACTTTGGGGTGTTGCTTCACGGACGGATTATGATTTAAAGCAGCATATGCAATTCTCTGGTGAAGATTTTAATTATATTGATCCAGAGACAAATGAAAGATACATTCCTTATTGTATCGAGCCTTCTCTAGGTGCTGACAGGGTAACATTAGCATTTTTAATAGATGCCTATGACGAAGAACAGCTTGAAGATGGTACATCCAGAACGGTTATGCGCTTCCATCCGGCACTGGCACCGTTTAAGGCAGCGATTCTTCCGTTGTCAAAGAAACTCTCCGAAGAAGCAAGAGAAGTCTATGCAACACTAGCAAAGCATTTTTCCGTTGATTATGATGAAGCAGGTTCGATTGGAAAGAGATACCGCAGACATGACGAAATTGGTACTCCATTCTGTATCACCTTTGATTTTGATTCAAAAGAAGACAAAATGGTAACCATCAGAAATCGTGACACAATGGAGCAAACCCGTGTACCAATCGCAGAACTAGTCACATTCATCCAAGAAAAGATTATGTTTTAATTCTATTTTTTGAAAAGCTAATTTTATTTGTGCACTCTGTTGATTGGAACGGAAGGCACGAGACTCCTCGAAAATGCTATCGCATTTTCTTCGTGCGTGGGAGGATTCGAGGAAGTAAATTCAAAGTCCTGCAGGAGGACGGGACAGGGGAGACCCCGCAGGCGCTTTAGCGCCGAGGAGGCTTCCCGAACCGCCTGCGGAAAGCGAAGTGCCTGGAGTGGAAATCAACAGACACGTTAAAAAGCAAGTTACATAATGGATTAAATATGGTGGTGAGAAAAATAGAACTGACCAAACGCCAAGAAACTATTATTCAAATAGTAAAGGATAATGGGCCGATAACTGGGGAAAGCATTGCTGAACAGCTAAACCTAACAAGAGCAACATTAAGACCCGATTTATCCATATTAACAATGGCAGGATATTTGGACGCAAGACCTCGTGTAGGTTACTTTTATACAGGGAAATCTGGAACGCAGTTATTGACAGAAAACCTCCAGAAGATTCTTGTACGAGATTATAATTCAATCCCTGTCATAGTGAGGGAAAATGTTTCAGTTTATGATGCGATTTGTACAATGTTCCTTGAGGATGTGGGAACATTATTTGTTGTAGATCAAAACGCTCTGCTAGTTGGGGTTTTATCAAGAAAAGATTTGCTTAGAGCCAGTATCGGCAAACAGGAGCTTACGGCACTGCCAATAAACATCATTATGACTAGAATGCCTAATATTACAATGTGTGAAATGGATGACTTATTAATCGATGTCGCTAAGTTACTAATCGATAAACAAATTGACGCGTTACCTGTAGTAAGGCAGTCAGAAAATGGTTATGAAGTAATCGGCAGAATAACTAAAACAAATATCACAAAAGCATTTGTTGCCTTGGGTGATGAGTGATTTGTAATATCTATGGCCCAGACCTAGATAAATAATAAAAGTAATTCCAGAGGAGCTGTTGAGGAAGAATGATCACACCAGTCATATATGTAGTATCTGATTCAGTGGGGGAAACAGCTGAATTAGTTACAAAAGCAGCAATCAGCCAGTTTAATGGATCAGGAATGACATTGAAAAGATTCCCTTATGTGGAGGACAAGGAACATATTGATGAAGTAATTTCGCTAGTTTCAATGGACCACGCTATGATTGCATTTACTCTTGTAAAACCTGATATGAGGATTTATATGAAGGAAAAAGCGGATGAAGCGGGAATTTACGCTGTTGACTTAATGGGACCAATCATGGATCAAATTCAAATTTTTAGTGGGAAAACCCCTCTGTGCGAACCCGGACTTGTAAGAAAACTTGATGAAGACTATTTTAAAAAAGTAGAAGCCATTGAGTTTGCTGTGAAATATGATGATGGAAGAGACCCACGGGGAATATTAAAAGCGGATATTGTCTTAATTGGAGTATCTAGGACGTCAAAAACTCCTTTGTCTCAATATTTAGCTTTAAAACGTTTAAAAGTTGCCAATGTACCCCTAGTTCCAGAAGTGGACCCTCCAGAGGAAATATATAAAGTGCCCGCTGAAAAATGTTTTGGACTAAAAATCAGTCCGCAAAAACTAAATAATATTAGGCGTGAACGGTTAATCTCACTCGGATTAAATGACCAGGCAAGCTATGCAAATATTGAACGAATTCGTGATGAATTAACCTTCTTTGAAAAAATAGTAAATAGAATTAATTGTCCAGTTATTGATGTTACCAATAAGGCTGTGGAAGAAACAGCAAATGTTATTCTAAATTACTTTCATAAAAGAAGGTCCTAACACATAATCTTAGATTATGTGTTTTTCAAATAAGGCTAAAAAAGTATGGAAATGTAGAAAAGAATGTACTATAATAAAAAATTGTGATAAAAATGCATCTTTTAGGTTTAGACTTGCATGTATACGAATAAACTATTTATTGTTAGATGTCAAGGGAACCTAAAGAAAAAAATTCGACATAAGTCTTTTAAGGGCTATTCAGATCTCACATTTATTAATTCTGAATATTTAAGTACAACTACCCTAATGATGCGCCATTTAGGGCTTGCTAATTGGCAAGTTTACTTAAAAAAGTTAACATCTTAAAGAAGGAATATCCTGAGAGATGTAGAATTAATACTTATACAAATGGGGTTCGAACAAAATTTGTCGATGCAGATTCATGCCCGTTGAAAGAGGAAATTGTCGAAATTGCTTCTACTTTTTCCATTTTATTGCTTCTTATGATCATCTTGGAAACAATACGACTACATATGGTAATGCTACATGGAAAGTTGATTCCAGAAAAGAAGCGGCGGACTTATTCATTATGAATCATACTGCAAAGGGGGATATTACTGTAACACAGGATATTGGACTTTTTAATTCTGTTGATTGTACAAAATTTATCAAAGAACTAACTAAAATTTTGTCGAAATATGCAGGAATTTAGAATTCTTTGCAGAATAAGTATAATTGGAGATGTTTTTCATGGCAGAACGGATTGCCGAAGAAAAAATTAATCAAATTCGTCAGTCTGTTGATATTGTTGAAATTATTAGCGAATATGTTCAACTTAAAAAACAAGGGCGAAACTACTTCGGATTATGTCCTTTCCATGGAGAAAACTCCCCATCATTTTCCGTTTCAACCGATAAACAAATTTATCATTGCTTTGGCTGTGGAGCGGGAGGAAATGTTTTCTCATTTTTAATGGAGCTTGAAGGAATTTCATTTCTAGAAGCAGCCGTTAAATTAGCTGAAAAGGCTAATGTTGACTTACAAGTAAACTTCTCGGTTAATGGCAAGGGTAAGAGTGTTTCTCCAGAACTTCAGTCAATGCTGGACGCGCATGAGCTTTTGCGTAAATTCTACCATCACTTATTGGTAAATACGAAAGACGGTCAACATGCTTTAGAGTATTTATTGAACAGAGGCTTTACCCGAGAATCGATAGATAAATTTCAAATTGGTTATTCATTAAATTCATGGGATTTTGTATACAAATTTCTTACGAAAAGAGATTTTTCTCCAGAATTAATGGAAAAGGCCGGATTGATTATCAAACGAGAAAGGGATGGGACTTACTTTGATCGATTCCGAGATCGGATTATGTTCCCGATTTTTGACCGCAATGGAAACTGTATTGCTTTTTCTGGGAGATCATTAGGGGCTGATGAGCCCAAATATTTAAACAGTCCAGAAACAGTAATCTTTAATAAAAGTAAAATTTTATATAATTTTCATTTGGCCAAACCAACTATACGAAAAATGCAGCAAGCTGTTCTCTTTGAAGGATTTGCTGATGTCATAGCTGCAGATAAATCTGGTGTGGAAAATGGTATCGCCACAATGGGTACTTCTTTAACAGAAGAGCACATTAACCTCATAAGGCAGAATACTGAGTCGATAACGATTTGTTTTGATTCAGACAAAGCAGGAATTGAAGCTGCATTTAGAGCTGGGAATATGCTCATTGATGCGGGTTGTTCAATAAAAGTTGCTATGATGTCTGATGGACTTGATCCAGATGAATATATAAAAAAGAATGGTCCGGAAAAGTTTCGTAATGAGGTAATAGGTGCAAGTCATACATGGATGGCATTTAAATTTCTTTATTTTCGAAGAGGAAAAAATCTTCAAATAGAAGGAGATCGACTTGCCTATATCGAAACAATACTTAAAGAAATAAGTAAATTGACAAAAGCTGTTGAAAAAGATCATTATTTGCGGCAGCTTGCCTCTGAGTTTTCAATTTCTCTTGACGCATTACAGCAACAGTTGAAACAAATTTTTTTCACAGAAAAAAAGAAGTCAAATGGTCAAACACCGACAATAAATAAGCCCAGTGTTATGGTTAAACAGGATAAGAAATTAAAGCCTGCTCATTACACCGCTGAAAGACGGTTAATGGCCCATATGTTAAGAGATCGAGACACAGCTTACAAGGTTCAGGATTTATTACGGGGTAATACGTTTAATATCGATGAACATCAGGCAATAATAACATATCTAATTGGTTTTTACGAAGAGCATTTGAATCCTGATTCTAGTGCATTTTTAACCTGTATTCAAGATGAAAATCTTAGAAGAATAGTCGCTGATATTGAAATGATGTCAATTAATGAAGAATTAAGCAATCAAGAATTAACTGATTATATCAAACAGGTGTTGAATTATCAAAAATTGTTAAAGATAAAAGAAAAAGAAGTGGAACAAAAAGAAGCTGAGCGACAAAGTGATTTTAGTAAAGCTGCCGCAATTGGGAATGAAATTATTCAATTGCGTAAATCGCTATAGATTCCATTTTTAATGTCTTTGATTCTGGAAGGAGGGGGACATATGGCTGAAAAATCAGCCCGTTCAAAAGAGGCCGAGAACGAATTGACTTTTGAACAAGTAAAAGACCAGTTAACGGTACTGGGAAAGAAAACCGGCGTCCTTGCCTATGATGATATTGCGGAAAGAATGGCAAATTTTGATTTAGAATCCGATCAGATGGATGACTTTTTAGAATCCCTAACTGAGCAGGGAATTGAATTAGTGGGTGAAAGTGAAGATGAAGATCCAAACCCTAAGCAATTAGCAAAAGGGGATGACGATGAGTTTGATTTAAATGATCTGAGCGTTCCACCTGGAGTTAAGATAAATGACCCTGTCCGTATGTATTTAAAAGAAATTGGCCGTGTTGATTTGCTTTCCGCCGACGATGAAAAAGAGTTGGCACTTCGTATCGAAAAAGGTGACGAAGAAGCGAAGCGACGACTAGCTGAAGCAAACCTCCGTCTGGTGGTTAGTATTGCAAAGCGGTATGTTGGACGTGGTATGCTTTTCCTTGATCTGATTCAAGAAGGCAATATGGGATTAATTAAAGCTGTTGAAAAATTTGATTATCAAAAAGGCTTTAAGTTCAGTACCTATGCTACATGGTGGATACGTCAAGCGATCACAAGAGCAATTGCTGACCAAGCGAGGACTATTCGTATTCCGGTTCATATGGTTGAAACCATTAATAAACTTATCCGTGTTCAAAGACAATTACTTCAGGACTTAGGTCGCGAACCTACACCAGAAGAAATTGGTGAAGATATGGATTTAACACCAGATAAGGTAAGAGAAATTTTAAAGATTGCTCAAGAGCCTGTATCCCTTGAAACGCCTATAGGTGAAGAGGATGATTCACACCTAGGCGATTTCATTGAAGACCAAGATGCTACTTCACCTTCTGAGCATGCTGCCTATGAATTATTAAAGGAGCAGTTAGAAGATGTCCTTGATACATTAACAGATCGTGAAGAAAACGTCCTTCGTTTACGATTTGGATTGGATGACGGCCGCACGCGCACGCTAGAAGAGGTAGGAAAGGTTTTCGGTGTTACCCGTGAACGTATCCGCCAAATTGAGGCAAAGGCTTTGCGTAAATTACGACATCCTAGTCGCAGTAAGCGTCTAAAAGACTTTTTAGAATAAATAACTAAATATTAAAAAGTAGTTTACTTCTAACTAAGAGGTAAACTATTTTTTTGAGCTAATTGGAAATGAAAGCACTTTCTTCATTTGTATTTATTTTACTGAATTGTTTTACACTTTGCAAATAGGTAAAAGTAATCTTTTTGATTTTAATCACAATTCATTTTTGTAAGAAAGGGTATTCCATTGCTCATTCCCCAAGACAATAGATGTTGATAGTATGTAATTCATATTCAAAAATAACAAAAATTAATTAAAGGTTTTTTAATACTTCGAATATTACATGCACAATTGTACGAAAAATTGGTTGATAAAAGGAATAAAAGGGAAGAATAAACAGGGTGACATTTCCTGTGAAAATCAGCTGGTTTCGTTTTTTTTATAAATATTATCGTGACAAAGTAAGTTTAGGGCTTTTCCTTCTTAAGTTTTTAAAGTAAAATAGTAGTTGTTTGTAGAAGACTATTTATTTACAGCTATACGTACATAAGGGAGGTTATATGATGAATCGAAATCCGGTAATTCCATACATCCTAATCTTTGTATTTGGAATCGGACTAATGTTCTTATTGTCTTTCAAAGGCCTCGGGGATAGTGAGGAGCTTGCCAAGGAAAAAGAAGGCGGTACCGAAACAGAACAGGTTGCAAGAGGTCCAGAGGAAATTTACAATTCTTGTATAGGGTGTCACGGAGATGCATATCAAGGGGGAATGGGTCCTGCTCTAACAGGAGTTGGCGACAGGTTATCCCAAGATGAGATTAAGGAAATTGTAGTTAATGGTAAAGGTGCTATGCCAGGGGGCATGGTTAAACCTGAGGAAGCCGATGCAATGGCTGAATGGTTAGCAAATATTAAATAATGTTAGAATGAAAAGGTCCTTTGCTAATGTAAAGGACTTTTTTTATACTGTAAGTAATTCATAAAAAGTGGTGAATGATTTGAATACAGATAAATTATCCGTAAGGTTAGAAACGGTAGCAAAATTTGTTCCAAAAGATTCAAAGTTAGCAGATATTGGTTCTGACCATGCATATTTACCAAGTTATCTTGTTAAGAATGGTGTGATAACCTTTGGGATCGCTGGAGAGGTAGCAAAAGGCCCATTTCAGTCTGCTGAAAAAAATGTAAGGGCAGAAGGACTTACTGATATGATTTCAGTGAGAATGGGAGATGGTTTGGAGGTAATTCAGCCAGGTGATGTGGATTGTATTACCATTGCCGGAATGGGCGGCACTCTTATTGCCAATATTTTAGAAAATGGCAAGGGGAAGCTCTCGGGAGTTAAGCGACTTGTGTTGCAGCCCAATCTAAATGCAATTGCCATTCGAAACTGGTTAATAGATAACAATTGGGAACTGATCGCAGAAGAAATCATTGAAGAGGATAGCAAAATATATGAGATATTAGTGGCTGAAAGTGGCGACCCATTAAAGCCATATAGAGATATAAATTTAGAAACTGGCCTTTTAGTGGGACCTTTTCTCCTTCAAAGGAAAGAAAGTGCGTTTAAGAAGAAATGGAGCCTAGAAATAAAGAACTGGAAGCGGATTTATGAACAGCTTGAAAGTGCTGTACCTTCTGCAGAAACAGATGAGAAAAAGCTAGAGATTTCAGAAAAAATCACTTTAGTAAAGGAGGTATTGGACGATGAAGAAAGCGAATGGGCATGAAATCATTCAATTATTTGAACAGTTTTCACCTAAGGGTCTTGCAATGGAGGGTGATAAGATAGGTTTACAAATTGGCCGTTTGAACAAGAAAATTGATAAAATCATGATTGCCCTTGATGTCCTTGAAGAGGTGATTGATGAAGCCATTGAAAGGAATGTCCAGCTAATCATTGCCCACCATCCGCCAATCTTTCGCCCTCTAAAGAATGTCCTAACAGACACGGTTCAGGGAAGAATGATTGAAAAACTATTAAAGCATGATATAGCTGTCTATGCTGCCCATACAAACCTTGATGTGGCTAAAGGCGGGGTAAATGACCTCCTAGCGAACGCACTGGGATTGGAAAGCTCTGAAGTACTAGTACCTACATACGAAACGAAACTTAAGAAACTAGTTGTCTACACACCGGCAAGTCACGCTGATGAGATTAGAAAGGTCCTTGGGGATACTGGTGCTGGTTATATCGGTCATTACAGCCATTGTTCCTTTTCAACGGATGGAACGGGGAGGTTTGTACCTGGGGAAAATACGAACCCGCATATTGGACAGCAAGGTCGTTTAGAATCAGTGGGTGAAGTAAGAATCGAAACCATTGTACCTGAGCATCTGTTAAAAAGGGTAATTACGGCTATGATAAAAGCTCATCCATATGAAGAAGTTGCTTATGATATTTATCCTGTTGAAAATAAAGGGGAAGTTCTTGGGCTTGGCAGAATCGGAACTGTTAAAGAAATGACACTCGGAGAATTTGCTGGAAGGGTAAAAGAAGCTTTAGAAGTTGATAAGGTTAGGGTGGTTGGTGATTTATCATCACGTGTCAAGAAAGTGGCCGTATTAGGCGGAGATGGTAATAAATATTTCATGAGCGCAAAGTTTAAGGGGGCAGATGTCTATATTACGGGAGATATTTATTATCATACTGCTCATGATGCAATAATGCAGGGACTAAATATAATAGATCCTGGTCATAATGTCGAGAAAATTATGAAAAAGGGACTAACGGCAACACTTTCAAAAATGTGCAGGGAATCTGGCTATGAAGTTGAAATTTTTCCTTCAGAAGTGAACACGGATCCGTTTCAATATGTATAAAAAATAACCGGTCAACACGACCGGTTATTTTTTAACTTTAGGTAATATTTTATTTAACGGAACGTTTTTCCGGCGTTCCCAGGTTGCTTCGTTATTGGGATCAAATTGCTCTATGAAGGTAATGACTTCCTTGGTGATTGGTGTAGGTGTAGAAGCACCAGAAGTTACGGCGACGTTCTTTGCATCCTTAATCCACTCAATTTCTAACTCTGAGATATCGGCAATTCGATAGGCCTTTGTACCAGCAATTTCCTCTGAAACTTGTGCGAGTCGATTGGAGTTGTTACTCATCGGATCTCCTACCACGATGGTTACATCTGCTTCAGTGGCTTGTCCAGCAACAGCTTCCTGACGAACTTGTGTGGCGTTGCATATTTCATTATAAGCCTCTGCATGCGGATATTTTTCCTGAACCTTTTTCATTGTATCAGCTACATCCCACTGGCTCATGGTGGTTTGATTGGTAACAATCAATTTATCACTATAAATGTTTAAGGCTTCTACATCGCTTGGTGTTTCGACAAGGTGTACGAGATCAGGTGCTACACCAACAGCACCCTCAGGCTCTGGATGGCCTTTTTTTCCAATATAAATGACTTGAAATCCTTGCTTTGTTTTCTCTTCAATCAAATCATGCGTTCTTGTTACATCTGGACATGTCGCATCAATAGTAACAAGTCCCTTCTTTTTCGCAAGCTCTCTTACTTCAGGGGATATACCATGAGCTGTGAAAATTACAGTTCCAGTATCTACCTTATCAAGAATGTCTTTGCGGTTTTTTCCGTCGAGTGTAATAATTCCTTCTTCGGCAAATGCATCTGTTACGTGTTTATTATGAACGATCATCCCTAAAATGTAGATAGGGCGTGGTAATGATTTATCTAATGCAGCATTTCTTGCAATGACCATGGCGTCAACGACACCATAACAGTATCCGCGCGGTGAAATCTTAATGATTTGCATATAATAAAGTCCTCCTAAAGAACGTATGACTTTGAATCTATGTATTTATTATATAAAACTAATAGAAATAATACAAAGATACATTTTTCCTATGAAATTTCTGTAAAAATTTCCTGCAAAAAAAATAAAAAGATGCTGTTTTCTCAGCATCCATTTGTTTAAATGTATAGTTTAGGAACAGATGGCCCATTTGGTCGTGTTTTTGCTTCTTCAACACTTTCAGATTGAACAACCTTTTTCTTTTTAGATCTTTTATTGGGTTCTGCAGGAGATGGAGAAGACTCCTCTGACATTACTTGGGTATCTGACTTGTTTTCTTCACCTTGTTCCTCAGTTGGTAGATCTTTAAAACCTTTATACAATTTCCACATCATAGGGATGTTCTTGACTAAGGGTCCATATTGCTGAATCATGGGTGTTATCGATTGAACTGAATTCAAAACCTGTTGGGTGTTGTTAAGAAATCCTGTCAGACTGTTCGGATTACTTAGTGTTTGAAGTATCGAACCAACTCCTCCTCCGCTGGGAGCAGCTCGGCCGGCTGTCTGCACACCTCCAAGACCTCTTGCTTGATTGCCTTGCTTTTTCCCGCCAAGAATTTTCGAAAGTAAGCCACCGCCATTTCGTCTTCCTTGCCCTCTTCCCATCGTTTGTCCCATCATAGCGCTGCCACTGTTATAATTCTGCTGAAACCCCATCATCGGTCCTCTGCCGCCATAAGGATTCAACATGTGCTGTTGACCTCCGTATGGTCCTCTTCCCATCATGTTTGGACTCATATGCCCGTACATGGGATATCTCGGTCTAGGCTGCTGCATACGTAAGTCCTCCTCTCAAAAAAGCCTTATAATTTAAGGTATGCAATTTCCTAAATTTGGTTTAGAAATAAACACTAGGATAAACTGTAAATTTTCATGATTAAAAGTAGTCCAAAAGTAAAAGATGATAATAACTGGTTATTTAGACGAAACTTTACTATAATTACGAGATGGAAATAAAAGTGGAAGCTCTTGCTTGGAGAAAACTTGTAAGAAAACTACTCCATTAACGGTAGATATTAATATATAAGGAGCAATTACATGAAGGAAAATCGTTTTGAACGTTTTAATTTTCAACCTTTTATAATAGACGCAATGAAGGAACAAGGTTTTTATGAACCCACTGAAATTCAGGAACGAATGGTACCATTGGTTCTGAAAAATGAAAGTGCCATCGGTCAATCACAAACTGGTACAGGTAAAACACTTGCCTTTGTATTACCAATTCTAGAAAAAATAAATCCAGAGCGACAAGAGGTACAAGCTGTCATTACAGCACCAACAAGAGAGCTTGCTTCACAAATCTATCATCAAATTTTAAAGGTGACAGAGCATTGCAGTCCTGACAAAGCGATCATGACTAGATGCTACATTGGTGGTACAGACAAGCAAAGAACCATTGATAAACTAAAAGTACAGCCCCATATTGTAGTTGGAACTCCTGGAAGAATTAAAGATTTGATGATTGAACAAGCACTATTTGTCCATACTTCGGAGATTCTTGTCGTTGACGAAGCAGATATGATGCTTGATATGGGCTTTATCGAGGATTTGGATCAAGTAGCAGCAAAAATGCCTGAGAAATTACAGATGCTTGTATTTTCGGCAACAATTCCCGAAAAACTGAAACCGTTTCTCAAAAAATACATGGAAAATCCAAAATCTATTCAAATTGATGCCAAGAGAAAAAGTGCTGAGAATTTAACACATTATCTATTGCCCTCTAGGCACAGAAATAAAAAACAGCTTGTTCATGATGCTCTTATTCAATACAATCCGTATTTAGCGATTGTTTTTACAAATACAAAAAAGATGGCGGAAGAGGTTGCTAACTTTTTGATTAATAAGGGGCTAAAGGTTGCTCGTGTCCATGGAGATCTTAACCCTCGTGAACGGAAAAAAATGATGAAACAAATTCAAGATTTAGAGTACCAATATATCGTTGCGACTGACCTAGCTTCAAGAGGAATTGATATTGAAGGAATCAGTCATATAATCAACTATGAATTACCTACAGATTTAGACTTTTATATTCACCGGGTAGGAAGGACGGCAAGAGCCGGAAACTCAGGAATTGCCCTCACCATTTATGATATCTCCGATGAAGATGCATTAAACCGCATTGAAAAGATGGGGATTCAGTTTAAATATGTCGATCTTAAAAAAGAGGAATTTGTGGAATTAGAGGATCGCAATAAGAGAAAAACAAGGGTAAGGAAAGAGGATGAAGCAGATAAGACTGCTAAAACAATGGTCAAGAAACCTCAAAAGGTTAAACCAGGCTACAAAAAGAAAATGCAGTGGGAAATGGACAAAATAAAAAAACGTCAGAGAAGATTAAAGAAGAAGTAAGAATTTGAAGGGAGAGAGAAGGTTTTGTTGAAAATAGGATCACATGTTTCAATGAGCGGTAAAAAAATGCTGCTGGCAGCGAGCGAGGAAGCCGTTTCATATGGTGCTAATACATTCATGGTCTATACAGGAGCACCGCAAAACACTAGAAGAAAAAAAATTGAGGATTTGAACATTGAAGCAGGGAGAAGGCATATGGAAGAGAACGGTATCTCTGAAATTGTTGTCCATGCTCCATACATCATCAACATTGCTAATACCACGAATCCAGATACTTTTGAGTTAGGTGTAAGGTTCCTGCGAACAGAAATTGAAAGAACTGAGGCAATTGGCGCTAAACAAATTGTGCTGCATCCAGGTGCACATGTTGGTGCTGGTACTGAGGCTGGGATAAAGAAAATTATCGAAGGCCTAAATGAAGTACTAACTGGAAAAGAGCAGCTGCAAATTGCTTTAGAGACAATGGCAGGTAAAGGCTCTGAATGTGGGAAGTCATTTGAGGAATTGGCGATGATTATCGATGGTGTAAACTATAGCGACAAGCTTTCTGTTTGTTTTGATACCTGTCATACTCATGATGCTGGATATAACATTGTCGAAGACTTTGATGGTGTATTAAATGATTTTGATAAAATTGTCGGCTTAGATAAACTAAAGGTACTTCATATTAATGATAGTAAAAATGCAGTCGGGATGAGAAAAGACCGTCACGAAAATATCGGCTTTGGTCATATCGGCTTTGATGCTATCAATTATATCGTCCACCATCCACAGCTGAAAGATGTACCAAAGATTCTAGAGACACCATATGTTGGTGAGGATAAAGATAATAAAAAGCCTCCGTACTTATTTGAAATTGAAATGCTGAGAGAGAAAAAGTTTAACGAAAATCTTTTAGATAAAATCATGCTTTCGTAAGAGGAAAAGCTGTGCTCAAGAGCACAGCTTTTTGATTTTCATTTTGTGAATTGAACAAATAGCTTATTTACTTCTCTTGCTACCTCTGGACCAGCTATCTTTGCAATTTCTTTAATTAATACTGCTCGTTCGCGGGCGTCAAAAATATTTACATTTTTTCCTCTTAAGTATTGAGCAACTTTATATGCTTGCTGTCTATTCACTCGGATATTAAATTGTTCTGCATATTTGAATAGTTCATCACCAGTAATGGTATTAATCTTATGATTAATGACGCTCTCAAAAATCTTCACACTCATCACTCCTTCATCTAATGTATGAAAGGTGAAAATAGAGTGTTACAAAATGACTAAAAACATACAACCGGAAGCCCCTGCATTCATGTATGGGGTAAGGTGTATTTTTAGAACGAATGTTCCTGAAAATATTGTATTCGTTTTATCTATCTGATATAATAAGAATATGAAAAGTATAATACATTATAAAAGTAATAATAACGTAGTATATTCATGCAAGTATCATGTGGTTTGGTGTCCTAAATATAGAAGAAGTGTATTGATAGATGGAGTAGATGAGCGACTTAAATCTATTCTATTTGAGATTGCAGAAGAGACGCATTCTGAAATAATTGAAATGGAGATTATGCCCGATCATGTCCATCTTCTGGTTGAGTGCGATCCGCAGTTTGGCATAAATAAACTAATAAGAATGATGAAAGGAAGAAGTTCTCGTTACCTCCGCAGCGAATTCCCATGGTTAAAAAGTAGAATCCCTTCCCTATGGACGAATAGCTATTTTGTTTCCACTGTTGGTGGTACCACACTTGATATCGTAAAACAGTACATAGAAAATCAAAAAGGAGTGTAAAGCCATGACAACATCAAAAGAGCGAACACCCTCTTTTATTGCGACGATTCGGGTAAAAACGGATACGAAGTCAGAAAAGCAGCTTTTGGTGATGTCAGACTGTGCAAGACAACTGTACAATACTTGTTTAGGGGAAAGTTTGAAGAGACTTAAAGGTATTCAATCTACAGAATTATATAAGGAGACGGTTCAATTATCTAAAACTTCGGGAGCGGATATTGAAAAACGTCGAGCGAACTTTAAACATCTGAATGATACATATGGTTTTACCGACTATTCTATTCAATCTTTCGGGACTAAAACGAAAAATGATTCCAAGTTTATCGCCGAACATTTAGGGACGCACATCTGTCAAAAAATCGCTACAAGAGCCTTTAAAGCTGTTCAAAAGTTCGCCTTTAAGAAAGCCAAAAAGGTATGGTTTAAACGAAAAGGTGAGTATGTTTCCTTAGAAGGGAAAAATAACAGAACATTTCTTACCTACTCCAATGGTTATGTTTTTGTCGGTAAAAACCATTCGTTGAAATGCCTAATCAATCCAAAAGATCAATGGATGCAGTACGCCTTAAAGCAAAGAATAAAATATTGTCGGTTGATCAAAAAGGAAGTAAAGGGGAAAAATCGGTTTTATGTTCAATTAGTATTGGAAGGACACCCATATCGAAAATATGAAATAGGTAAAGAAGTGGTTGGAGTAGATGTTGGTCCTTCCACCATTGCTATTGTAGGGGAATCAAATGCCGAGTTAAAGGAATTTTGTCAGGAAGTTGTTTTTCTTGATAAAGAAAAAAGAAGATTAAATCGCAAATTAGATCGACAGCGTCAAGCAAATAATCCAAACCATTATCAAAGCAATGGCGTTGTGAAAAAAGGAAAAAAGAAATGGAACAACTCCAAAAACTACATAAAGACTCGTTCAGAACACAGAGAATTGGAACGAAAGATAAAAGAAGTCAGAAAACAGCTCCATGGTCGAGATACCAATCAAATCCTTCAACTAGCCTCTTCCATTCAAACAGAAAAACTCTCCTATAAAGCATTTCAGAAAATGTTCGGCAAAAGCATAGGTAGAAAAGCTCCAAGTATGTTTATGAAAATGTTAAAACAAAAAGTTGTATCACAGGGTGGAATATTCCGAGAGTTCCCTACCCGCTCCACAAAGCTATCTCAGACCTGTCATTGTGGGGCAATAAAGAAAAAAAGACTAAAAGACCGCTGGCATATTTGCAAATGCGGGGTCACGGCACAACGGGATTTGTACAGTGCGTTTCTAGCTAGGTATGTAGCAAAAAACAATCGGTTAGAAATAAAAGAAGCGGAACATAATTGGGAACAACTCTCCATTGTTTTGGATGATTGTGTAACGAATTTGAAAAAAATGAAGCCAGAAGGAAAATTCATATCCACATTTGGATTATAAATCCAACTAAGATTAGAAGGTTAAATCTCTCGGTGCAGACGTACCCCGGAACAGTCAATAAGTTGTGAGCGGCAAGGGAATCCGAGCCCGTGTAGATAGTCATGTTTCGATTATTTGCATTAGAACAATTTCGGCTGTAGAAGCCTTTTAAACCGAAGTGAAGTCCCTCTTTTAGATAGATACTAAAAGAGGGAAGAGCCTAGGTTGTTTGAAGGTGGAACCCCCTCCATTTATGGATGGGAGAGCGTCAGTAACATCAACTCTTTGATACTTCGTGTAAAGGTAAAAGCTTTACATTAGGAAGTTCCTATTGTATACTACTTTAAGTTAAATCGGAATGATTCTTAAAATTAAGGTGAGAAACCATGAAATCACAGTCAATTATTGAAATCAAACAAATATCCTATCGATATGAAAAAGATACAGTTCTTGAAAATATTAACCTAGTCATACCAAATGGTTCCTTTCTGGCAATTGTCGGTCCAAATGGTTCAGGAAAATCAACATTATTAAAGTTAATCTTGGGACTATTAAAGCCACAAAAAGGAGAAATTCGCTTATTTGGGCAGGAAATGAGTAAATTTAAGGATTGGCAGCAAATCGGTTATGTATCTCAAAAAGCAAATTCCTTTAATACAGGTTTTCCAGCCACAGTTTTTGAAGTGGTTTCCAGTGGATTAACAAAGAAACTGGGATTATTTCGCTTTTTTAAGAAGGAAGATTCCCAAAAAGTATATGATGCTCTAGAATCTGTGGGAATGAGAAAGTTTAGTACTCGAAATATCGGAGAGCTTTCAGGCGGGCAGCAGCAAAGAGTATTCATTGCCCGTGCCCTTGTAAGTGAGCCTAAGCTATTGATCTTAGATGAACCAACGGTTGGGGTTGATGCTGAAAACGTAAATTCATTTTATCAAATGCTTGCTGATTTAAATAAAAAGCAGGGAATTACACTTCTATTAGTTACACATGATGTTGGAACCATTTCAGATAAAGTCACCCATGTTGCTTGCCTGAATAAACACTTGCATTTCCATGGGGATACACGTGAATTTGAAAAGCACCAAAGTGAAGGGATGTCTGAATTTTATGGTACGGATGTCCAGCTAATATCCCATCAACATGACCACGGAGGCGTTTTTAAATGATTCAAGGAATATTTCAATATGAATTTTTACAAAATGCCTTCCTAACAGGGATCTTAATTGGTTTTCTTGCACCATTATTAGGTGTTTTTATTGTGGTAAGGAGGCTTTCCTTAATTGCCGATGCCTTAAGTCATGTAACCTTGGCGGGAATTGCTGCAAGCCTTCTTCTTGAGAAATACTTTGTTGCGTTAAGCGGTTTAAATCCACTCTATTTAGGAATGGTTTTTTCAGTCGGAGGCTCGTTGTTTATTGAAAAACTACGGGGAGTATATAAGCATTACCAAGAGCTTGCTATCCCAATTATCTTATCTGGCGGTATAGGTCTAGGAGTAATCTTTATTTCACTCGCTGATGGATTTAATACGGACTTGTATAGTTATTTATTTGGAAGTGTCTCTGCAGTCAGCCGAACAGATTTATGGGTTATTTTTATTATTAGTATCGCTGTCGTAATGACAATCATTTTATTATATAAAGAGCTATTTTTATTATCATTTGATGAAGAGCACGCAAAAGCCTCAGGAATAGCAGCAAAAAGCATCCACTTTATTTTTATCATCATGGTTGCTCTTGTGATTGCTGCTTCCATGCGAATAGTGGGAATCATGCTTGTTTCTTCATTGATGACATTACCGGTTGCAGCAAGTATACGCATTGCTAAAGGCTTTAAGCAAACCATTTTTTTGTCCATCATATTTGGTGAAGTATCTGTTCTTGGAGGACTATTTGCCTCTTATTACTTAGACCTTGCTCCAGGTGGAACAATTGTCATGATAGCTGTGGCCATATTAGTGTTTACCATCATTTATAAAAAAATTATGATTAAAAATCATGTTTCACAAGGGGGTGCAGCAGGGTGAATGTTAATGAAGCCATTCAATTCTTAAAAGAAAACGGATTTAAACAAACAGGAAAAAGAGAAGATATGCTTCAACTGTTTGCTGACAGTGATAAATACTTAACAGCAAAGGATGTCTTAGATGAGTTAAAAGAGGACTATCCAGGGTTAAGCTTTGATACGATTTATCGAAATCTTTCTCTTTTTGTCAAAATGGGAATTCTAGAGATGACGGAACTATCTGGCGAAAAGCATTTTCGCTTTTCCTGTTCACGCCACCAGCATCACCATCATTTCATCTGTATGGATTGTGGTAAGACGAAGGAAATTGAAACTTGCCCAATGAACAGCTTAAGTGAGGATTTAAAAGGATACGATATCTCAGGACACAAATTCGAAATTTATGGACGTTGTCCAGAATGTAATTAAAATTGAAAAGCTGCAGCGCCTAGGCACTGCAGCTAGACAAATAAACAGCATGGGGTTGTCCATGCTGTTTTTTGCCATTTATTGAAGCCATTTTTTAACCCAATTATTAGCTTCAAACCAATTATTAACACGTATTACACCTTTCGGAATAGGATCCTGATTGTAAGGGGTATTAAACAATAGAACAGGGATATCGCACTCTTCGTGAATCATGACAGCATTGTCGTGTTTATCCTCCAGAAATATATCCACATGATGGTGTTTAGCTGTTGACACCTTATCATGGGACCCAATTAATTCTATGTGGTTATAGGACAAGCCTTTTTTGTTAAACCACTTCTTGGTATTTTCTAAAAGGTGTGAACCCCTTGCACTTATAAAGAATAATTCATGCTCCTTTTTCCATGTGTTAAGTATAATTTCTGCCCCTTCTGCAAGAGGAGACTCCTCATAAATTACGGGTTCGTTTTCAATAAACCACTTTGAAAATTTTTCCTTTGGAACATTTACCACTTTATTTAAATCATATTCCTTAACATCAGCGAGTGTTATGTTTAGCCCGAACCCCTCATTAATAAAGGGAACAAGTGCTGATGGACATGTAACTGTTCCATCAATATCAATTCCAAATCTTTTCCTCATACGTAGTCACCTTCAATTGCCAAGTTTTTAACTTTATTTTACCATACTAAAATGATGAAAGTTACAAACAATAATAAATGCTCCTATTACTGAAAGTGAGGGATTCGGATGGAAGATAAAAAAGACACGAAAATACGTGGGTATCTCCCAAGTCCAAACACTGATGTAGATAGTCCAGATTACCCTTCTGATTATAGAGAAGAAACAGCAGCTGAAATTGCAGCTCCAGTTCCTTTAATTCGAACTAGGGACCGAGAAGAAAATCGGGAAAGAGCAGAAGGCGGCACAGGTATGGGATGGGCAGCTTTAGTTCTATCTATACTATCACTGTTTGTAATGCCGATTCTTTTTGGTGCAGCAGGTATTGTGTTAGGGTTCATTGCAAGACGCCGAGGGGCCGAAGGGCTAGGAGCGTGGGCAATCGGGATAGGTGCCATATCCATAATTGTTGGTATCTTTATCCTCCCGTTCTTTTAAACGGTAACCTGTAAATATAGGGGCAAATGGAAAAGCGTAAGCGCCTTGTCCAGGGCGACAGGCATAAGACGAGACGGCTAGAAGGTGGTTTTTACCTTCTTGACGGATTGGCTTATGACCCCGAGCCCCTAGGCGCTGAAGCTAGTCAAAAAAGGAAACCCGGCAGCTTTGCCGGGTTTCTTCATGCGGTTTATTTGCTTGTTACTTCAGCTTCTTCTGCTGCTTTTTTCTGGAAATATTCTTCTGCAATTTGATCGATTTCTTTCTTTAATTCATCGACCAACTGATCTTCTGGCACTTTACGAACAATCTCACCTTTACGGAAAAGTAAACCCTCTCCTCGTGCACCAGCAATTCCAATGTCAGCTTCTCTTGCCTCACCAGGACCGTTTACGGCACAACCCAAAACAGCTACTTTAATTGGCGCTTTTATGGTTGAAATATATTCTTCAACTTCATTTGCAATACTGATTAAATCAATTTCGATTCTTCCGCAGGTTGGACACGAGATTAACGTTGCAGCATTGGAAGAAAGCCCAAATACTTTTAAAAGCTCTCTAGCTACTTTGACTTCCTCAACAGGATCGGCACTTAGAGAAATACGGAGTGTATTACCGATGCCTTTACTCATAATCGCTCCAAGTCCGGCTGCGCTTTTAACCGTTCCTGCAAAAAGAGTTCCTGATTCAGTAATACCTAAGTGCAAAGGATAATCAAATGCCATTGAAGCTTTTTCATAGGCTTCAATGGCAAGGCTGACATCCGATGCCTTCATGGAAACAATAATATCATGGAAATCTAGGTCTTCAAGGATTTTGATATGATGGAGGGCACTTTCAACCATTCCATCGGCGGTAGGATACCCATATTTCTCAAGAATTCTTTTTTCAAGTGATCCCGCATTTACACCAATTCGAATTGGTATTCCGCGTTCCTTTGCAGCTTTAACAACAGCTTCAACTTTCTCACGCTTACCAATATTTCCTGGATTAATCCGGATTTTATCAGCGCCGCCTTCAATAGCCTTCAGCGCTAATTTATAATCAAAATGGATATCGACAACTAAGGGGATATTAATTCTTTTTTTAATTTCAGGAATGGCATTCGCTGCTCGTTCGTCTGGACACGCTACACGAACAATTTGGCAGCCTGCCTCTTCAAGGCGTTTTATTTCAGCAACAGTTGCTTCAACATCATGCGTTTTAGTAGTTGTCATACTTTGTATAAATAATTCGTTACTGCCGCCAATGGTTAAATTGCCAACTTTTATTGGACGGGTCTTTGTACGATGAATAATTTCACTCAAGGGAAATTCGCTCCTTCAAATTGGATTCGAATAATAGTTTAGTTTTTACACGCACCTATTATTTTATCAGTCCTTTACTAATCTTGACAAGACTGACGCCTTGGTTTCCCTATTTTGAGTAATCAGGAAATTGATAGGAGGCTCCAATTTGAATTTTCTCCGGAGATTGACCTGGGTTTAGGCTTTTGAAATCCCCAATTAATTCGTCAATAGAGACAGGTAAAGGCTTTTTAATATGACCTTCGACAATGGATATGAGTGTTTCACCAGGTTCAACTTCGGCCTCAAATGCGGCAATCGTATTTTCAGGGACAGCCATTGTCGCTAAAGTTTGTTCAGGCGCTTGGGATTCATCCTTGGGCAAAGTACCAGCTGTTAAATCAATATATATAACATAAATGGTTAGAAGTCCAAGAAGAAATAGAGAAATTCTTTTCATGATACAAGCCTCCAAAATGGAATGTTTGTACATTCCTATGCTTGTCCAATGCGTTATAGAACAAAAAAACGCACCCAAGGATGCGTTAGTTCTCGATCGTTGCTTTTTCTTTTGGTATTTCTTTTATTGCTAAGTATAGGATGATTATTTCAACAAACCAATTGATTAAGAAACTATTTGGTACAGGTGTATTAATAGCACTCATAATAGTAAAGAATACCGTTGGCAGCGTTACACTGTAAGCGGCCATTCTCCATAGGCGGCGATAACTAATATCTCTGCCTGCAAGATTTTTTAATGCTAATCCAAATAAAGCCAGTATGGACACTTCAATGAAATTTATTGCACTTGAAAAGAGGAAGATTAAAGCAGACATGACTGGAATAATAATTCCTTTGACTCCATCTACTGTATCGACTATGTCAATAAAATCATTTTTCGTAAGTGTTAAGTCTTCAAGCATTGAGTAGGAATAGGTATCGATTCTTCCCCCTGCTGATACTACAATTTCATTCTTAAGTAAAGCGAAGGCATTCACTTCATCTTCCACATCATCGGTTGTAATAACTCCCGTTGGATCAACAATAATGGAGAATTCTCCTTTATCGATAGTAATGGGTACATCTGTTTCTGCAGATAAACTCCCATTATCTATCGTAAAGGAGGGAAGTTCATTATTCATAACTGATTTGGTACCTTCGATTCCAGCAGTAAGCATTGTACTTAAGTAATAAATGGACGGCAATATGGATAGTAATGTGAGGAGAAATACATATAAAATTGTTTTTCCAATTCCCTGAAAGCGAAAAGAGGCAATGTCCTTTGGGGAATGAGTACTTTTATAAAATTGTTTGAAAATATTCATATTTTACCACCCTAATAAAGATTCACCATTCTATTGTAGCTTTAGGAGCTGATATTAACAAGAATGATGTATTATGAAACCAATTAGGGAATGAATCCGTATATTTCTTAAAATAAATTTTCTAAAGGAATGAAAATTAATGGAGATAGTTTATTGGTCAGTTATCGTCATTCTATTTATCATTGGGTTTGTTGGACTCATTTATCCCATCATCCCTAGTGTATTATTCTTATTAGCTGGATATCTATTGTATGGTGTCTTTTTTTCCTTTGAGCCTTTTGGCTGGTTCTTTTGGTTGATTCAAAGTTTTTTTATCATTCTTTTGTTTATCGCGGATTATATTGCCAATATGATTGGAATTCAAAAATATGGCGGTTCGAAGGCTGGAGTCTGGGGAAGTACGATAGGTCTTATAATTGGCCCATTTGTCATCCCGTTCTTGGGAATTCTGCTTGGTCCCTTTATTGGTGCGGTAGGAGCAGAACTTTTAGTAAATAAAAGGGATTTCAAAAATAGTTTGAAGATTGGCTTCGGATCTGTTGTCGGCTTTATCAGCAGTGTCATTACAAAAACAATCATTCAAATCCTCATGATTGTTTATTTCTTCTTAGTAGTACTCTAATTAAATAAGCTCCTGCTCATGACTATGAGCAGGAGCTTATTTAATTTACTCCACAAATTTCAAATGGACAGTTTTGACAGTCTACTTCTTGTTTTAAATATTTAAGATTTTTTATAATGAATTTTTGCTGATCATAGGATAGCACATCTTTTTCCCGCAACTCTTTTAGCGAACGTTGAATAACTTCTCTTGTTCCAAAGGTTAGGTTGGCAAGCTCTTGATGCGTTAATGGCATATCAATGAGAATTCCATCTTCTGTTTTAACCCCGTAGGTATTACATAGACGGATAAGTATGGAGTATAAACCTCCCTTTTTTCCGTTCATGATCAGGTCCTGGCATTTCATTTGAGCTTTTAGGTAGCTTGTGCTCAACCATGCCACAAAAGCATTCATTGCATCAGGGTCATTCATAATAAATTCTTCAAATTGGTCTTTTTTTATCGCAAGTATTTCACAATCAGAAAGGGTCTTTGCATAAAACTGATAACGTGGATTATCTTTAAATATTTGATATTCTACTATTAATTCTCTGCTATTTACTATTTTTAAAATAAAGTCTTTCCCGCGCATGTGAACTCTTCCTAGTGAAACGCTTCCACTTAGCAGTAGATATACATATTCAACAGCATCCTTCTCCTGAAAGAGTACGGTATCCGCTTTCACCTTTTGTATTTGCTCTGCTTTACGAAAGAATCGATCCAGTAAACTATATATAGAAAAACTGCTTTTTAGCATATTTCCCACTCCTTTTATCCCTACAATTTGATTAAAACATGTATTACAACCTTTCACCGGTTGAAACATGACAATTTATCGAAAACTTTGTAATCATAACTGTTTTCATTTATATGTATAAAATTTTTCCGGGAAGGATATTGTATATTTGTTAGGTACAAAGCATTTTATTTGAAACAATAGACTATCTCTGATAATCTTAAGCTACAAAGCTTTAGGAATATTCTAATATCGTTTTGATTTTAGACACAACTAAGGCTGGAAAAAATTTTTATTTACATAGGAGGAAATGACAATGGCATTTGAATTACCACAATTACCTTATGCGTATGACGCACTTGAGCCTCACATCGACAAAGAAACAATGAACATCCATCACACTAAACATCACAACACTTATGTGACAAATTTAAATAATGCACTACAAGGTAATGAGGAATTATTATCTAAATCTGTTGAAGAAGTAGTAGCAAACCTTGACGCTGTTCCTGAAGCAGTTCGTACAGCCGTACGTAATAATGGCGGAGGTCATGCGAACCATGCACTTTTCTGGCAAATCCTTTCTCCTAATGGTGGCGGTGCGCCAACTGGTGAACTAGCAGACGCAATCAATAATAAATTTGGCACCTTGGAAAGCTTTAAAGAGGAATTCGCGAAAGCGGCTACAACTCGTTTTGGCTCTGGCTGGGCTTGGTTATCTGTAAGCAATGGTGAACTAGAAGTGTCTAGCACACCTAACCAAGACTCTCCTCTAATGGAAGGTAAAACACCTATCTTAGGTCTTGATGTTTGGGAGCATGCTTATTACTTAAACTACCAAAACCGTCGTCCTGATTACATATCTTCTTTCTGGAACGTTGTAAACTGGGATGAAGTTTCTAAGCGTTACAGCGCTGCGAAATAATAATATATTAATGAAGACAGCTGATTTAAGCTGTCTTTTGTTTTTTTCGTATAAAGGCCCTCTGCTTGTTAAAGACTAACCCTTATCACAAAGGGGAGTTTTTATGGCGAAAAAATTTAAGTTGTTAGGAGACGTACAATTAACGAAAGATTTAACCTTACTGTTATTCATCGGTGGGACTTATTCTTTAAGTGTTGCACTATCAAATACTTTTGTGAATATTTATTTATGGAAGCAAACAGGTGAATATTCTGACCTTGCACTTTATAATCTTTCGATTGTCATTTTACAGCCCTTAACCTTTATCTTAGCTGGCAGATGGGCAAAGAAAATTGATCGCGTTAAGGTGTTAAGAATTGGAGTTAGTTTTCTAGCGCTTTTCTACTTAATGGTATTAATTACTGGCAAAAATGCTTCAACTTATTTATTACTGTTGGGAAGTCTCCTTGGAATAGGATATGGGTTCTATTGGCTTGCTTACAATGTTTTAACCTTTGAAATAACCGAGCCTGAAACGAGAGATTTTTTTAATGGCTTTTTAGGAATCTTATCCTCTACTGGCGGGATGATCGGACCGATTGCCGCAGGATTTATTATTACACGATTTGAAAAATTCACAGGGTATACCATAGTATTTGGAATTTCCTTATCGTTATTTGCACTTGCTGTGTTCTTGAGCTTTTCGTTAAAGCCGCGGCCTGCGAACGGTAAGTATTGTTTTAAACGGATTCTGGAGGAAAGGAAGAAAAATGAAAATTGGCGTCTTATTACCAATGCGAATTTTTTTCAAGGACTTAGAGAAGGTACATTTTTATTTATTATCTCCGTATTCGTCTACATTTCCACAGGAAGTGAGCTGGCTCTCGGAACGTTTGGACTTATTAATTCCGGAATTTCTTTCGTAGCCTATTATGCTGCTTCCCGGTTAATTAAGAAAAACAAGCGGAAAAAGGCCATTCTTGTTGGCGGTATTATCCTTTATTTAGCTGTTTTGTTAATTGTCTGGGATATTAATTATGTAAAACTATTAATTTACGCCGCCATGATTGCGGTTGCTTATCCTCTCTTGCTTGTGCCTTATATGTCAACTACATATGATATTATTGGAAGTGCTTGGAAAGCTGCAGAAATGAGAATAGAGTATATTGTTGTTCGTGAGATTTTTATAAATTTGGGGAGAATTGTTTCGATTTTGTCTTTCCTAGCAGCAGTAACTTGGTTTGACGCCGAAAAAAGCATTCCAATCCTCCTTTTATTTATTGGGGCAGGACATTCATTGATATATTTGTTTGTAAGAAGAGTCCAAATGCCCACAGTGTAATGCGATGAGTAATTCATATTACTCATTGTATTTTTTTATTTATAAGTGTTTTCTAGCTGTTATCAATTGGTAAGTGTTTTTCGTAGTAAACAGGGTGACTTTCAGCTAAAATAAGGCTTATAATGTCGAGATGACAAGGAAGTGGAGAACTTGAATTTTAAAAAGAAGAAGAAGCAGCATGTTACTTTTCGCTTAAACATGCTTTTCTTTGTTGTATTTATGCTGTTTTCTGTACTAATTCTACGTTTGGGTTTAGTACAAATCGTTTACGGCGAGGATTTTAAACGTGAAATTGAGCGGACAGAAGATATAACCGTTAATAATCCAGTACCTCGGGGAAAAATGTTTGACCGTAATGGGAAAATTATTGTTGATAATACTCCGTTAAATGCCATTACTTACACAAAATTTCAGGATACTAGCCAAGAGGAAATGCTTGAAACTGCTGAACGTTTGGCACAGCTGATTGATAAAGATACATCTAAAGTTCGAGATCGTGATAAAAAGGATTTCTGGTTGTTAAAGAATCCTGAGAAAGGTAAGGAAAAAATTACAGAAAAAGAATGGGACTTATACGAACAAGACGAATTAGATGATAAAGAACTATATAACCTTCAGTTAAAAAGAATAACTGATGATGACCTTAAAAGTTTATCTCAACAAGACTTAGAGACCCTGGCCGTTTTCAGGGAATTTAACAGCGGGTATGCTCTAACCCAGCAAATCGTAAAGAACGAAAATGTCACACCTGAAGAATTTGCGGTTGTCAGTGAAAATTTAGAGGATCTGCCTGGTGTTGATACTACAACGGATTGGGAACGATATTATGCATTTGGGAACACATTAAAAACTGTACTCGGAAATGTAACATCCTCTGATGAAGGCTTACCTAAGGACAAACTAGAGGAATATCTTGCTCGGGATTATAGTCGAAATGATCGGGTCGGGAAAAGTTATATTGAGCTGCAATATGAAGATGTCTTACACGGTCAAAAAGGTAAAGTTAAAAATGTCACTGATAAAGGCGGTAAAATTCTGTCTACAGAAGTTGTTTCTGAAGGACAGCGCGGAAAAGATCTTGTTTTGACGATTGATATGAATCTTCAACTTGAAATAGAAAAAATTATTGAAGAGGAACTATGGAAAGCAAAGCAGAATTCTAAATCGGCACTATTAGACCGCGCCTTTGTTGTTCTTATGAATCCACATACTGGTGAAATATTAACAATGGCTGGAAAGCAAATTGCTAAGAATGATGAAACAAATAAACAAGAAATGCGTGACTTTGCTCTGGGAAATATAACGACCTCTTATGCAGTTGGGTCTGTTGTCAAAGGAGCGACGGTTTTAACGGGTTATAATACTGGTGCAATTAGCCCTGGTTCTACTCAGTATGATTCACCTTTATTAATAAAAAATACACCGCCTAAATCATCTTGGAAGAATTTTGGATCTATTAATGACCTTAGAGCGCTACAAGTGTCATCAAACGTATATATGTGGAAGACAGTGATTGAGATGGCAGGTGGAACCTATTCACCGAATAAGCCGCTGCCATTAGATTTAACTGCTTTTGACACGATGCGTCAATCTTTCAGCCAGTTTGGACTTGGTACAAAAACCGGAATTGACCTTCCAAATGAGAGTACTGGATATGTTGGACCTTTAAAGCAGCCTGGTTTATTACTTGACTTAGCAATTGGCCAGTATGATACCTATACAGTTATGCAATTAGCGCAATATGTTTCAACCATTGCTAACGGCGGGTACCGTGTCCAGCCTCATATTGTAAAGGAAATTCGTGAACCTGTGCTTGAGAACAACCAACTTGGTCCGATTGTTCAAGAAATTGAACCTACTATATTAAATCGGATTGATGGTAAGGATGAATGGATTGATCGGGTACAGGAAGGCTTTAGAATGGTTATGCAAGTAGGGGATGGTACCGGTGTTAGTACCTTTAAGGGTGTGGAGTACAATCCTGCAGGTAAAACTGGAACTGCCCAAGCTTTCTATGATGGTCCAGAGCGAAAGAAATTTGGGAAAATACCGCCTGAAGTGATGAATCTTAGTCTTATAAGCTATGCACCATCTGCTAATCCAGAGGTCGCCATGGCTGTTTTAGTTCCTTGGGCATATCAGGGGAACAGTGGTCCAGCTACAGCTAATATAATTGGTAAAAGGGTATTGGATACCTATTTTAATTTAAAGAAGCAGACTCCTATGGGTGAAAACCAAGCCGCTGCAGAGAATGCTGAAGATACAAATGAAACAACAGATGCTCAACAAAACAACCAATAGTTTTTCACCAAAACCTGTCTCCATAACTGAGACAGGCTTTTTTATAGTTTTTTTTAAAAAGGAACATAATATAAGAGTACTTTTTTATTTACGATTTACAAAAGTCATACACACATTTACAAAACCTTTACAATTCATTAAAACAAGCTTTACAGAGGAAGTTTATTATTAGTCTTGTAAGAAAACGAACAAGCTAAAACAAACCAATTTTCATAGGGGGAATTAAGTAATGAAAAGCTTTAAAAAATTAGCACTAACAGCAATGATGACTGGTGTGCTAGCGGTAACTGCAGCTTGTGGAGCACAAGGAACTGAAGGTAACAAGGAACAAGAACAAGCTGGCGAAGAAGTAAAGCAACTTCAAGGTGAAATTAAAATAGACGGTTCATCTACAGTTTTCCCGATTATGGAGGCAGTGGTTGAAGAGTATGGAATGATACAACCTAATGTAAAAGTACCTGTTGGATCATCTGGAACCGGAGGCGGTTTTGAAGCATTTATTGCAGGCGAAACTGAACTAAGCAATGCTTCTCGTCCAATTAAAGATGAAGAAAAAGCTGCACTTGAAGAAAAAGGTATTGATTATACAGAAGTGAAATTAGCATATGACGGACTTTCAGTCGTAGTAAATAAAGATAATGACTGGGTAGAAAGCTTAACAATCGAAGACTTACAGAAAATCTGGATTGAAGATGGAACGACTAAAAAATGGTCGGATATCAATCCTAATTGGCCAGCTGAAGAAATCAAATTATACTCTCCAGGAACAGATTCAGGAACTTTTGATTATTTCGATGAAGTAATTCTTGATGGGAAACCAATTGTTGAAAAAGCAACACTTTCTGAAGATGACAATACACTAGTTCAAGGTGTTCAAGGTGATAAGAATGCTATTGGTTACTTTGGTTATGCTTACTATGCAGAAAACAAAGATACTTTGAAAATTGTTCCAATTGATGGCGGAAATGGTCCTGTTGAACCAACCAATGAAACAATTGAATCAGGTGAATATGCGCCGCTTTCACGTCCATTGTTTACTTATGTGAAAAACTCTGCGATTAAAGAACAAGAAGAAGTGTATGATTTCATGAAGTTTCTTTTAGAGAATGCTGCAGTATTATCTGAAGATGTTGGATATGTACAATTACCTGAAGAAGAGTATACAAAGCAGTTAGAGACATTAGAAACTCTTAAGTAAGATCTAGAATAATTTTATAGGTGAGAAGCATAAAAATATGCTTCTCATCTTGTCATTGGAATGAAAGGGGTTTTCAATTTGACCACTCAAAACACAAATTCTTTCTCTGTTCAGAAAATGATTCAAGAGAAGAAAAAAAGGAAGAGTGCTGGAGGAATTACTGAAAAAATAATGCCATATATTTTATTCCTCACAGCGGCTGTCTCTGTTTTGACAACGATTGGTATTGTTCTTACGCTCATCTTTGAAACATTTCTATTTTTCGATGCAGTATCTATTAAAGAATTTTTTACAGCTAAAAAATGGTATCCTTTTTCCGAAACCAATGGATCCTTCGGTATTCTGCCATTAGTAATGGGAACTTTAAAGGTAACTGTTATTGCTGCTATTGTTGCTGTTCCAATCGGACTAGCTTCAGCCATTTATTTGAGTGAGTATGCATCAGATCAAACTCGCAGAATTATTAAACCGATATTAGAGGTTTTAGCTGGAATCCCAACGATTGTTTATGGATTTTTTGCACTAACCTTTGTTACTCCTATCTTACGTGAAATAATTCCATCCCTTGAAATTTTTAATGCTCTAAGCCCAGGTATCGTAATTGGAATCATGATAACACCAATGATAGCTTCTCTCTCAGAAGATGCGATGACTTCAGTTCCTAACGCAATGCGAGAAGGTGCACTTGCACTTGGGTCGACTAAATTTGAAGTAGCCATTAAGGTTGTACTGCCAGCTGCTATTTCAGGAATTATTGCATCTATTGTATTAGGGGTCTCACGAGCAATCGGTGAAACCATGATTGTAGCTGTGGCAGGTGGTTCAACACCGAATCTTGATTGGGATTTGACAGGCTCGATTCAAACGATGACTGCATATATTGTCCAAGTCAGCCAAGGGGATGCAGGTTATGGTACGACGATATACTATAGCATTTATGCAGTTGGTATGACATTATTTGTCTTTACATTGGTGATGAATTTATTAGCACAATATATCACCCGTCGTTTTAGGGAGGAGTATTAATGAAATTAATTAATCATGAATCCGTTGTTAAACGGATGACACTAAGATTATCTAAAAATTCATTTTCAAAATGGATATTTTTTGCTTTAACCATGTTTGTTTTATTAATATTAGGAGTATTATTATATCGGATATTCTCTCAAGGACTTGGCTATTTAGATTTTCAATTTCTGCAAAGTCTTCCTTCAAGGAAACCTGAAAATGCTGGTGTTTATGCTGCATTAATTGGAACCATATGGCTTATGGCTGTTGTTGCACCTGTATCTTTACTTCTAGGTGTGGGTACTGCCATCTATCTCGAGGAATATGCAAAAGACAATGCGATAACAAATTTTATTAAAGTGAATATCTCTAATCTTGCAGGTGTCCCGTCAATTGTTTTCGGATTACTCGGTTTAACAATATTCGTACGTGCATTAGCACTTGGGACAAGTGTTCTGGCCGCAGGACTTACCATGAGTCTCCTTGTTTTACCAGTCATAATTGTAGCTTCACAAGAAGCTATTCGCGCAGTTCCTAATCAATTAAGAGAGGCTTCATTTGGATTAGGGGCTACAAAATGGCAGACCATTGTTCGAATTGTACTTCCTGCTGCCATTCCAGGAATACTTACTGGCGGAATTTTGGCGCTTTCTCGTGCAATCGGTGAAACGGCGCCGCTTGTTGTCCTTGGGATGCCTTTATTCCTTGCATTTTTACCAAGAACAGTTCTTGATAGTATGACCGTATTACCTTTACAAATTTATAATTGGACAGGTCGTCCTCAAGTTGAGTTTCATGCTTTAGCTGCAGCAGGTATTATCGTTTTACTTGTGATGTTAATTATCATGAATTCAATTGCTGTGTTAATACGAAATAAATTCCAAAAAAGATATTAAGGCTAGGATAGGGAGGCAAACTACTATGGAAACAACATCAGCCACTGTAAAAATTATTAATCCACAAGAGAAACAAATTGTATATAAAACAAGCGACTTAGATTTATGGTATGGTGATAATCAAGCGCTAAAGAAAATAAACCTAGATATTATGGAAAATGAAGTCACGGCTATTATCGGACCTTCAGGTTGTGGTAAATCAACGTATATTAAGACATTGAATCGTATGATTGAACTAGTTCCTGGCGTTAGAACCTCTGGTGAAATTCTCTATCGAGGAAAAAATATCCTCGATAAATCTTACCAAGTAGAAGAATTAAGAACGAAGGTCGGCATGGTGTTCCAAAAGCCAAATCCATTTCCAAAATCAATTTATGAAAATGTGGCTTATGGACCAAAAATACATGGTATCCGTGATAAAAAAATCTTAGATCAGATTGTTGAAAAAAGTTTACGAGGGGCGGCGATTTGGGATGAAGTAAAGGACCGTCTCAATCAGAATGCTTACGGGTTATCCGGGGGACAGCAGCAGCGTCTTTGTATTGCCCGCTGTCTTGCAATTGAACCGGATGTTATCTTAATGGATGAGCCAACTTCTGCCCTAGATCCAATTTCAACATTAAAAGTAGAAGAACTTGTACAGGAATTGAAGAAGGAATTTAGTATTATTATCGTTACTCATAACATGCAGCAGGCTGCACGTATATCTAAGAAAACTGCTTTCTT
This sequence comes from Bacillus sp. EB106-08-02-XG196, assembly GCF_013396335.1. Taxonomy (GTDB): domain Bacteria; phylum Bacillota; class Bacilli; order Bacillales; family Cytobacillaceae; genus Neobacillus. The sequence goes on along the minus strand of NZ_JABWSY010000002.1, from coordinate 260,924 downwards.
TTTAAGTGGAGAAGTTGTAGAATTTTCAGAAACAAATAAAATTTTCTCTACTCCAGAAGATAAGAGAACCGAGGACTATATTACAGGAAGATTTGGATGATGAGGTGAAAAGATGAGTACTAGATCAAAATTTGATAGTAAATTAACGGATTTAAAAGAAAAGCTCCTAGAAATGGAAAGTTTAGCGGAGACAGCCGTTCGTGATTCGCTAAGTGCGCTTATTAATCACGATATTGAAAAAGCCAATCGGGTCATCGATGGTGATGATAAAATAGACGCCTTGGAACATGATATTCATGATAAAGCGTTGCTTTTGATTGCAAGAGAATCGCCTGTAGCAAAAGATTTAAGAACTCTCAATGTCGCGCTAAAGGTTTCATCTGAAGTAGAACGAATGGCTGATATGGCAGTTAATATTGCAAAAGCTACCATTCATATCGGTAATGAAAAGCATTTTAAAGAAATTTTGGATATTCCGAAAATGATGGATATGGCCCTTGAAATGGTATCGATGTCCGTGAAAGCTTATGTTGACGAAGATGTGATGCTAGCACAAAAATGTGCTGAAAAAGATGATGAAGTAGATAAAATGTTCGGTAAACTTGTTCATGAACTAATCAGCATGGTACCTGACAATCCGAATGCTACCAACCAGATTATTCAACTATCTTTTGTTTGCCGATTTATCGAAAGAATTGCTGACCATTCAACGAATATTGCTGAGAATGTCATTTACCTAGTAACAGGTAAAAAATTCAATCTAAATGAGTAAAAAATAAATAGTTCACCTAAAAGATGAGACCTATCAATGATGGCTCATCTTTTTTTATGCTGAGAAAATTGTCTTATTATGTACAAGCAAAATACGACAAAATACGTTCATTGTACAGTTTGTTTACTGATGTTACCATTAATAGTATCTATGATAGAATATTTTGATTACTTTTGCATATAGTATTTGTTTGCAGAAATGGAGGAGAACAATGATTGAAGAAATTATTAAACTAAGAGAGGATGGTTTATCGTTCCGAAAAATCGCCTCACATTTGAATACCACCGTTGGGAAAGTTCAATATCGATGGAATAAATATACCAATACTCAGGAAAATCACATAGAAGCTGGTTCTGTTGAAGAGAAGACCCAAAAGGAATACAGTGAGATAAATCCTCTAACGATTGATTATACTCCTATTAAAGGGGAGCTACAGGCTAAACTGGTTACCCCTCGAAAGGTAATACTTTATTGGGAGGCATCAAATATTCCCGGCAAGGTCATCACTTCATTTTACGAGAGGCCTTTTGAGGATCTAGTTCATATCGTTAGAATTTATGATGTTACGGATATTATTTTCACAGGAAATAATGCTCATCATTACTATGATATTACTGTTCCTTATAAAAAGGGCTATTGGTTTATTAAAGGATTGACAGCAAATCGGAGTTATATTGCTGAACTTGGTGTGAAATTAAATGAAAATGAGTTTTTCCCGTTACTCCGCTCAAATTCAGTTCAAACTCCGGCTATTGGCAATTTAAATGGCAGTGAAATTTATACTAACTTAGTGAACTTTCAACAGATTGATGATTACTCACCAAAATGGATTGATCATGTAAGTACCTACAGTTATTATGGAGAAACCAAAAATACGGAGCAGAAGAATGGATGATTATATAAATACTGCACTGACCCAAAAGCATTCCTACGACTGGCAATTAAAAATTCTGATGTTAACCTGGGAGTACCCTCCTCATGTTGTTGGCGGGCTCTCGAGGCATGTCTATGGTCTTTCTGCCCAATTAGCCCAACTAGGTCACGAGGTACATGTGATTACCGCTGGGAATGGCGGTCTCACGTCAAATGAGAAAGTAAATGGAGTTCATGTCCATCGTATCATACCACTTAACAATCAGGATGATAATTTTCTCTCTTGGATTGCAGGTCTAAATTTAGCTATGAGCTATAAAGGGGTAAAAATTGCAGAAGATATCAAGTTTGATATCGTCCATGCTCATGATTGGCTCGTAGGAACTTCTGCAGTTACGTTAAAAGAAGAAATGTCCATTCCATTATTAACAACTATTCATGCTACCGAACATGGCAGGAATATTGGAATTCACACAGATATGCAGCAGTTTATCCATAATAAAGAAAAAAAGTTAATTATGGAGTCCGATCAAATAATTGTTTGCAGTACCTATATGAGAGAAGAATTATTAACAAACTTCCGACTCGCTGAGAAAAAACTGGAAATAGTTCCTAACGGAATTGAACCAAGTACTGTAGAGGTAAACTCAAACGAAATTTATCCTTTCATTAAGCATAGAAAGTATGTCTTCTCTGTAGGAAGAATGGTTAAGGAAAAAGGATTTGAAACGATTATTGAGGCGGCACAACTGGCAAAGGAAAACCAAAGGGATATTTATTTTGTAATTGCTGGCAAAGGACCAATGCTCGAAAGATACCGTAAAATGGTTTCGGAAAGACAATTAGATTATTTCATTGCTTTTATTGGTTATGTGTCGGACGAGCAAAGGAATGCACTGTTAGTAAATAGTGAAATCGCTGTTTTCCCGAGTCTTTACGAACCCTTTGGAATCGTGGCTCTAGAAGCAATGATTTTGGGTAAACCAACGATTGTTTCAGACACAGGCGGGTTAAAAGGAATTATTATGGATAAGCAAACAGGCCTGCTAATGAATCCTGGTGATGCCGAAAGTCTCCTATCTAATATTGACTTCTTATCACAAAATCTTGATAAGGCAAAGGAAATAGGCGAAACAGGCAGGCGGGTTGTTAAAAGCCTATATGGATGGAAACGAGTTGCTTCACAAACAGTTAAAGTTATGGAAGAAACGATGTTAAATAAACGGGTAAATGTCAATGATAATCCTAGATAATGAGGGTTACTTTATACTTTTAAAAAACACACTAGCATTTCCTTTTGAAAAATGATATTATAGAAAAGTCGTATGAACGAACTAGCTTAATCGTTTGGAGGGAAATTAACATGCGTGTAAATATTACGTTAGCTTGCACTGAGTGTGGAGATCGTAACTATATTTCAACAAAAAATAAACGTAACAACCCTGATCGTCTTGAGCTTAAGAAATATTGCCCAAGAGAAAAGCGTACAACAGCACATCGCGAAACAAAATAAGCAGTAGGGCTTCCTGCTGCTTTTTTTGTTGCAAAAAAATAAGGAGAAAACGATTTATATGAATGAAAAAAATATCATACGCAAAGAAATGCAAGAGAGACTTTCTAAACTTACTAAACCTAATTATGAAGATTACTCCTATAAAATAGCTAGGAACCTATATAATGAAGATGACTGGAAACAAGCTAAAGTAATTGGGATTACCATCTCGAAGGAGCCAGAAGTCGATACATATCAAATTATTAGAAGAGCGTGGGAATCAGGAAAAGTGGTTGTCGCTCCGAAGTGTCACCCAAAGGAAAAGGTTTTATCCTTTCATAAAATAACCCAATTTTCGCAGCTTGAATCTGTTTTTTATGGTTTACTTGAACCCATAAAAGAGCAGACGATAGAGGTAAAGGCTGATGATATCAATCTGCTAATTGTGCCTGGTTTGGTTTATACAAGAGAAGGATACCGGTTGGGCTTTGGCGGTGGATACTACGATCGCTATCTACCCAATTTTAAGGGGAAAACAATCTCTCTTGCCTTTCACTTTCAGCTTAATCCACAATTTCCTATTGAAAAACATGATATTCCAGTCTCGAAACTTATCACTAATGATGAGGTAATAACTATAAAATGATCCAAAATCTAATCATTATCTCAATTATTATATTAGGTGGTTTTGCTGGTTATCGGGAACGATCCTTAAGTAGTGATGGGGCTATTGCAGCAGTAGCAGTAGGAGTCGCAGTCAATTTCGGGTTCGGTTTAAAGGGGCTTTTCCTTCTTGGATTATTTTTTGCAACATCCAGCTTTTGGTCGAAATATAAAAGCTCAGCAAAAAAAGAAATTGAAGAAAAATTAGCAAAGGGAGCTACCAGGGATTGGCGTCAGGTTTTAGCGAATGGTGGTTCTGCTGCATTGTTAAGCATCATTTATTTTATTCAACAGGACATGATTTGGCTGATTGGTTTTATTGTCTGCCTTGCTAGTTCTAACTCGGATACGTGGGCGTCAGAAATTGGCACGTTAAGTAAAAGAAAACCTGTATACATACGGACTTTTAAACCAATAGAAAAAGGAACCTCTGGAGCAATCAGTTTATTGGGTACTGCAGCTGCACTATTTGGATCTATGTTAATAGCTTTTGCAGGTGCTTGGCTATTTCATTTGGGTATATCACACATTTTTATCATTTTCCTGTTCGGTTTTTTGGGTAATATCATTGATACTTTATTTGGGGCCTATTATCAGCAGGTCTATATTTGTAATGAATGTGGGATTGAAACGGAGAAAAAGGTCCATTGCCAAACAGTTGCTAGAAGAATAAAAGGGTATCATTTAGTGGATAATGATATGGTGAATTTCTTATCTGGATTTATAGCTGCACTATTAGCAATGATCTTCATTTATTTTATTACATAATAGATACAAAGCTGGTTTGATACTGAAAAAAGTTGTGCATTATTGTACAATTTAAGTCTAGGTAAAATAATATACCCGCTATTCCCTAAGAGGAGGAAAAACCATGGTAAAAGTGAATAGAGTTGTCCTTGTTGGAACAGGTTTTGTTGGATCCAGCTATGCCTTTGCTTTATTAAATCAAGGAATAACAGAAGAACTAGTATTAGTTGATTTAAACGAAGCAAAAGCTGAAGGAGATGCGATGGATTTAAATCATGGTCTGCCATTTGCTCCTTCACGCACCAAAATTTGGTACGGAACCTATGCGGATTGCGATCAAGCAGACCTAGTTGTGATCACAGCTGGTGCTAACCAAAAACCAGGTGAAACACGCTTAGACCTTGTGGAGAAGAACACTAACATTTTTAAAGGTATAGTTGAACAAATAATGGCTAGTGGTTTTGATGGTATTTTCTTAGTTGCAACGAACCCAGTTGATATATTAACCTATGCTGTCTGGAAATTTTCTGGTCTTCCAAAGGAACGTGTAATCGGTTCGGGAACTATCTTAGATACAGCAAGATTCCGCTTTTTATTGGGTCAGTATTATGATGTTGATACACGTAACGTTCACGCCTACATCATTGGCGAGCATGGAGACACTGAACTTCCCGTATGGAGCCATGCCGATATTGCTGGGATGAAGATTTCCGAATGGACAAGTAAACATGAAACGAACCAAGAGGACCTAGATAATATATTTATTAATGTTCGCGATGCTGCTTATCATATTATTGAGCGAAAAGGTGCCACCTATTATGGGATTGCAATGGGGCTTGTTCGCCTGACAAAAGCGATATTACGAGACGAGAATTCAGTATTAACTGTCTCAGCCTATTTAGATGGAGAATATGGTCATAAAGACGTCTATATTGGTGTACCTGCAGTAGTAAATCGCAGTGGAATTAGAGAAGTTGTAGAGCTTGACCTGAATAAAAAAGAAAAAGAAAAATTCACAAACTCTGTAAACGTTCTAAAACAAACAATGGACCCTGTGTTAAGTAAGTACTGATAAAAAGTGGATAAAAACAAACTCCTATTCACATAATATCGGTAGGAGGGATGATATGTCTCGTATGCTGACATCCATATTTATGATTGGATCCATTGGCTATTTTGCATTCCGCTTCAGATATCGGATTATTAACCTTTTACTTAGATCGGGCTGGATGCGTCGAATCGCTGTAGGCTCGTTCATGAGCTTCCCAGGTGTTAAAAGTAAAATGATGCAGACTGTATTTGGGGGAGCAGGTCAAAGACCATCTGAATGGTGAAAGCCACAGATGGTCTTTTTTTGTTTTAAAAAATGCCCATCTTATCCTCTTGTTTAGTCATTCTAAGGCTCGTTTATCGTTTATAATGTAATAAACAGGTGCAAGATGGATAAAAAATAATTATGACAAGGATGTCCTAATAGAAAGTAGTGGGAGTATTGAATTATAGAGAGGATTATGTCTTTTGGAGATTGGCACATTTCTTTATTTCGGAGCAGGGCTACCGAATTATTCAATTATTTGAGAATCAGAAAGAATTATGGCTGGAAAAACTCGAAATAAAAAAGGCGCCAATACTTCGATTGGTACGGATTGATTTAGACTGGAGCAGCTCATTGCAAAGAGATATAGATTTTACAGCCTCAAATGCGGAACAGATACGGAAACAAATTGGGCGTGGGGAGCTTTCGGTTGTGAATATCTATATTAGTCAATTTCCTCCGGTTGATGACTATGAGCATCGTCTGCAAAGTCCATTTATCTATCCACAGGGAAATAAAACAAGTGTAAATTCTGTATTAATAGCGGGCAGTCATTACGAATCAGGATTTAAAGTATTATCAGAAAGACTGGAAAGAGAAGTCTCCTTCCCGATACACGATGAGTATTCAGACCAAGACGTTATGGCTCAAAAGAAAGCAGCATTGGATTCTGAACTCCAAAGGTCTAAAAAAGAAAAAGAAATATTTTCGAATGGTAAGCCATTTTTTACATACCTTTTTATGATTATCCAGGTTGTACTTTTCTTACTGTTAGAGCTTCAAGGGGGAAGCACGAATACCTCTACTCTGATTAAATTTGGTGCCAAATTTAATCCTTATATCTACGAGGGAGAATGGTGGAGATTCATAACGCCGATCTTCCTTCACATCGGCTTTTTACATTTAGCAATGAATACCTTGGCTTTATACTTTTTAGGCCCGGCTGTCGAAAAAATATTTGGTAATACCCGATTTTTATTGATCTATCTTTTTGCGGGGATATCAGGGGTTATAGCCAGTTTTATCTTTAGCCCGAATATTTCAGCTGGTGCAAGTGGTGCAATCTTTGGCTGTTTTGGGGCATTGCTTTATTTTGCCCTCATTTATCCAAAGCTTTTTTTCCGGACAATGGGTCCTAGTGTCATTACAGTATTGGCCTTTAATTTAATTTTTGGATTTACCGTTTCCATCGTAGATAATGCTGGTCATTTAGGAGGTTTGGCTGGAGGTTTCCTTGCTGCAGGAATCCTTCATTTCCCTAAGAAGAAAAAGCCATTCTTACAGACGCTATTTTTGTTACTATCTGCCTCCATTATATATGGCTCCCTAGTATATGGTTTTCAACAATCTGCTACAAGCGGGAATGAGAGCTCTACTATGATGTTAGCGCAAGAATATATTAAACAAGAGAACTACGAACAAGCATATGACGTATTAACGAAATATGTGGAGGACGCTCGAAAACCATCTCTAGAAGTATATTTTGCATTATCTTTTGTAGAAATTAAGATGAACAAACTCGATGATGCTAAATCTCATCTGCTCAAAGTGATACAATTAGACCCTGATTTACCCGAAGCCTACTATAACTTAGCCTTACTCCATTTAGAGGAAAATGACCTAAATGAGGCGAAAAAAAATGCTGAAAAGGCGGCAGAATTAAAACCAAGCCAACAGGAATATTCTGACTTGGTTCAGGAACTTAATCGTTTACTGCCATCATCTGACGAAGGAGAATAGGGTCACCTAAAGCGGACTCTGTTAATACTAATAAATGTGTTTTGTCGGTTGCAATTAAAATAAGTGGAAGGGTACTGCCTTTGGGATTTTCAATGGCACCCTCTGCTTTTTTTATTCCAAGGATATAATTTTTATACAAGCCCTCCCAAAGGTTTCCTACAATTGCGGCGGTTTCTGATTTTGTAAAACCCGGTAATGTATCCTTGGCCATTTCATTAAATTCGCTGAGGGGAAAAGCTTGATAGTTGCTCAAATTAATAGAAAAATGACGCAAACCTTTGTTCCAGCTGAGCTGCAGCATTCTTTCTACCTTTTGTTCCAACTGTTTCTTCGCATTTGACTCATTAGCAATAGCTGTTAAGAAGAAAGTTTGATCCGAGGACATTGCTTGGGAACTGAAAATTTGATTTTCATTTTCATGGAGCTCTGCATGGTGAAAGGTAATGGCTTGTAAAAGAACATTTTTATCCATGGTTATTCTTTTTTCTTGCTCAATTAATGCAGTATTCTGCTTCCAGTTCCAAAGTTCATCGATAAGACGTCCGTTGGCATATAGCAATGCAGCATCCTGCCTTAAGTATGCTTTCCGATCCAAAGTGGAATGTTCTTTCCATAAAATTGTATTTGTTGGTTTATTCATCAATGTAAGCGTGGTTTGTGCTGTTTTAAAGCTTACCTTTGGATCAATCGGGAAGTAGGTGATACTCTCCTGTACTTTCGGATTTTTATAATGATGTATCGTAAAAGCTAGAATAACAATGATAAATACGCCTAGCACTAAATAGGCTTTTTTCATCTAATCCCATCCTTCCTTTTTCCTATTGAGAGATTAATAGCAGGTATATTTATGTTATATGGGAACAATTGGCTGGACATGCCATATTCTTGTTTCATTTCTTAGCAAGAACAGCTTGAGCGTGGTAGGGGCTTAAGGTATACTTTACATGTAATGTTTCTCATTCCTTATGTAAGAGGGCTAAATAATGAAGTCAATCTATGATATTCAACAATTTTTAAAACAATATGGAACAATTATTTATATTGGTGATCGTATCGCTGACCTTGAATTAATGGAGTCAGAATTAAAAGATTTGTATCAAGCTCAGTTAATTGAACCGAAAGAATACTCAACAGCACTGTTAATTTTAAGACATGAAATTAGATTTTTAAAAGAAAAAGAAGAAAAAAGATAGGTGATTATGGTGTCGGAACAATGGATTGTTGGTGTTGACCTGGGTGGAACTACTACAAAAATAGCTTTTATTAACTTGAATGGAGAAATCCTTCAAAAGTGGGAAATTCCAACTGATAACGCAAATGAAGGTCAAAATATTACTAGGAATATTGCAAATGCAATCAATCAAAAATTAGCAGACCTAAATGAACAAAAGTCCAAATTAATTGGAATTGGTATGGGTGCACCTGGACCTATAGATTATGAAACTGGTGTTGTTCTGAATGTTGTTAATCTAGGTTGGAAGGATAACTTTCCTTTACAAGAAAGCTTGCATTCACTAACAGATTTGCCAGTGGTTATTGAAAATGATGCTAATTGTGCAGCATTAGGGGAAATGTGGAATGGTGCGGGTAAGGGTGCCCGAGATCTAGTGTGTGTAACACTCGGAACGGGTGTAGGCGGCGGCGTAATTGCTAACGGAGATATCGTACGAGGTATTAACGGTGCGGCTGGAGAGATTGGTCATATTACGTCTATCCCTTTTGGAGGAGCGTCTTGTAACTGTGGAAAGTCTGGCTGTCTTGAAACAATTGCTTCCGCAACGGGGATTGTTCGTTTGGCAAAGAATGAACTATCAAAAGATGATGCAAAGGGGCCGCTAGCCGTAATACTTTCTGAAAATGGGGACGTTACAGCAAAGGATGTCTTTGATAGCGCTCGAAATGGTGATGAACTGGCTAAAAAAATTGTCGATGAAGTTGCCTTCCATTTAGGATATGCTCTTGCGAATATTGCTAATACACTGAATCCGGAAACGATTGTACTTGGCGGCGGGGTATCTCGTGCAGGTGGTCTTTTATTAGACGCAGTAAAAGTAAACTTCTCTATGTTTGCTTTCTCAGCAGTTAGAGATTCTACAGCTCTTTCACTGGCAACATTAGGTAATGATGCAGGAGCAATTGGTGCAGCTTGGCTTATAAAAAATAAACTAAATTTATAAAGAGCAAATTAAACCTGCAATAACATGCAGGTTTTTATTGTGCTCATTTTCTGCTTCTTTTCTTCATATGATTTTTATGATGGAAGGAGGCAGAAAAAATGGAAGTTCGAGTCCGTGAAGGTGATTCATTTTCGTATTATGGCCGATTATTTATGGTTCCGCTTGAACTTATTACCGATTCAAACGAGAAGGTAGAAGCTTTTAGTTTGAAATCAGGTGCAAAAATAGTCATTCCAGGCTACGTTTCTGTTCCGTACACAATTAAAGAAGACGATACTTTGTGGAAAATCGGAAATGAAAAAAAAGTACCGATTGACGCTATGATGATTCTAAATCAAATGAAAGATCCCAATCGATTAATTCCAGGTGAATTTCTCTATCTGCCAGAACGAATTTCAAAGCAAAATCTTATTCCGAAATTACCATTTGATTCAAGGATACTAGTGAAGCAAATAAAAACTCTTAAGAAGTATTATCCATTTATTCATGTTGATACAATAGGCACTAGTGTTTTAGGGAAGCCCATTCAAGAAATTAGAATAGGAAAAGGGTTAAAAAAGGTTCATATGAACGCCTCTTTTCATGCAAACGAATGGATTACAACGATGGTATTAATGACCCTAGCGAATCAGTACCTCCATTCATTAACAAATCGGACTGCAATAAGGGGAATTAATACAATAAATTTATATAATGAAACGGAGTTATCAATTGTACCATTGGTAAATCCAGACGGGGTAGACCTAGTATTAAATGGTCCACCTACAAGCCGTCGGGATGAAGTCGTAAATATTAATGAAGGCAGCAATGAATTTGTTCATTGGAAGGCAAATATAAGAGGGGTAGACTTAAACAACCAGTTTCCGGCGAATTGGGAGATTGAGCAGGAGCGGAAGGAGCCTAAGTCTCCTGCACCTAGAGATTATCCAGGCAAGTCTTCATTATCAGAACCAGAAGCAATTGCGATGGCAGATTTAATGAAAGAAAATCATTACGATCGAATTCTGGCCTTTCATACTCAAGGCGAAGAGTTCTATTGGGGATATGAAGGCTTCGAACCTCCAGAATCAGAAGTCCTGGCAAAGGAATTCGAACGAGTCAGTGGATACAAGGCGATACGAAATGTAGATAGTCATGCGGGATTCAAGGATTGGTATATTCAAGAGTTTAAACGCCCTGGTTTTACTTTAGAACTTGGAAGGGGAATAAATCCATTGCCCCTATCTCAATTTAATGACATTCTCCAAAAAGTTGAGGGTATTTTTCTAGCCTCACTTTATTTGTAAATAGTACTTCCACTACTTGTAAAATGAAATCAATGACATTAAAATAAACTATTGTGATGGTTATTTGAAAATAAGAAAAGTCGTACAGCTGCGACTTTTTTCTTATTTTTAAAATAATTCTGTTATTATTGAAACATTTTTGTAATAATAACGTACTAATTATTAAGAAGAAATGGGAGGGAGGAGAAAAGTGGGTTTAAATAGTAGTAAAATGAATATTAAATATATGTTCCAAATCATGTTTTTACTCATTTTTGTCTCCTTATTTAGTGCTTGCACGCACCAACAAGATGCCAAGCCCAGCCCTTCTAAAGAAATTGATAAGGGTCATAACAAACCCTCTCAGCCAGTAGAAGCTTGGAAACTCCCAATTGAAATTCCTAAAGGTGAATTCTATAAAATAGGGAGCTGGTTTTCTGACCATCAGTTACTCTATATTACTAATCTTGAGCAATCATCATCTGTATATTTTTATAATCTTTTAACTGGTAAAAGTGAATTACTATATAAGTGTGAGGACCCAATTGTCACCTTACAGGTTAGCCCATCAAAAAAGAATATACTAATACAAACTTCTCCTTCCACCTATGAAGGACAGGTTATCATCCTATCTCCTGAGGGCTCTGAACGAATAAAGAAATCTTTCCCCTCGTATGAATTAGCCTTTGAATGGAACCCATTTAATGAGTCGGAGATTCTAATCTCTTCTTTTAATGAAGATTGGACATATCAAATGCTTCTGCTTAATATTGAACAAAGTAAAACAACTGAATTATCAATTCCTCAGCCATTTATTAAGTGGATAGGGAAAGATGAAGTGGCCTATCTGAAATGGGATGAAACGAGCCCTTCACTTTTTGCGCCACTCATGTTAAAGAAAATGGGAGTAGAAAGTGAGGAAGTACTATTCAATGATGTACTTCAGTTCTCATCCTATCAAAATACTCTAATGACTGTCACCGCCGAAGATGAGGAGCAGTTACAAGCATCATATCGTTTTTATAATAAGGACAAAAAGCAGCTATTTTCTTTTTCTATCCCTCATCTGACAATGTTCTCAGGCTGGTTAGTTCCTTACCATGACTTTAATGAAAGTAAAGGGAAATTCATTACCTTTAAGCCCATAAAAAGTGTAGAATCCGATGCTTACACAGAAGGCTTTGAACTTGTAAGCTATGATATTAATAAGGGTGACAGCGATATGATTTTACAAGGACAGAAGAATGAACCAATTCTGCTCTCACCTACTGGGGAAGCTGCACTGTATGGAAATCGTTTTGAAAAAATCATTAATTTAGAAACAAAAGAAATATCTGAGCTCGTAGAAAAATAAAAAGACTGCCGGTTGGCAGTCTTTCATTTTTCCCCGAGCTTAGTGTGCTGTAGGAAAACCACTTTCAATAAGGGTCATGATTGCAAACCAGCCAAAAACAGCCAATGTTGCTACTGCCCAAAATGCCCCTAAGAAATTTTTATTTTTTAGGGCAGTGAATGCACCATAAGCAGCAAGTAAGGCAACCAAAGCAAAAATAATAACTACTCCCATTAATAAAGCCCCCTTTATTAGATAATACTTGGGCTTAGCCCAAATCTCTAAAATAGTTATGTAAGAATATTATATACATTCGATTCTTATTTTATATTCTTTTTTATCATTTGTCGAGGGCTAAAAAAGTTAGCAATGATGCTTTCATAGTGTAAAATAATAGTAAGGTAAAAATAGTTGGAGGTAATGAAAGAAATGAAATGGTCTCAAATCCCTCTAGGGGTATTACAAACAAATTGTTACATAGTTGAAAGACCTGACAAATCCTGTTTAGTCTTTGATCCAGGCAGTGAAGGGAAAAAGCTAATTAAGTGGTTAACAAAGAGAGAACTCAGACCAATTGCAATTTTTTTAACTCATGCACATTTTGACCATATTGGTGCCGTTGATGAGGTAAGAGAGTACTTTAAGATTCCTGTTTATATTCATGAAGAGGAAGAAGATTGGCTGATAGATCCTGCTTTAAATGGATCGAAGTTTTTTCAAATGCAAGAGTTGATGAAAATGAAAAGAGCAGACTATATCTTAAAACAAGAGGAAACGTTAACTATAGGTGATTTTACGTTCTCTATTTTTGAGACTCCAGGGCATTCGCCTGGGAGTGTATCCTATTACTTTGAGTCCGAGGGATTTGTGGTATCAGGGGATGCACTATTTAAGAGCAGTATTGGTCGAACAGACCTCCCAGGGGGTAACCATAAACAATTAATGAAGAGTATCCATGAAAAATTATTATTTTTACCTGAAGAAACAGCTGTTTTATCGGGGCATGGACCTATAACCACAATTGGAGAAGAAATGGATAGTAATCCGTTTTTGAATGGTTTTTAAATCCCAAAGCGGTAGCGCCTAGGCTGCTTGCGCTAGACGGATTTGTTCCATAGAAAAGCCCTTCTCGTCGGAGAAGGGCTTTTCTGGGGGATGTCCTATTATAAATAATGGGAGGGATATAGTTAAGCTACTAAATTTACAATATAACAAAGTTATCACTGTGTCAATGATGTAAAATGAAAGAAGGAAAAAATTATGTTTAGCTATTTAAAGAGGTTAATTTCAAACTCAGAACTAAACTTAATATCCTATGCAGAGTATATTGAGGCAGTCCTCTATCATCCTGAACTAGGATACTATATGAAACATAAACAAAAAATTGGCAGCCAAGGAGATTTTATTACGACAAGTAATATTTCTGATATTTATGGGAAAATAATTGCAAAATGGTTCGCAAATGTTTGTAAAGAAAATGATTTAGAACCTATATTTTGTGAAATTGGTGCAGGAAATGGCCGCTTTTCTCATGCCTTTTTACAGGAATGGGAGGATTCCATCAAAACTCCATTAAAATACATAATTGTAGAGAGCAGTCCCTATCATTTGAGTTTGCAAAATGAATTATTAAAGCCTGCCTATACTGTAACGCAAGTAACCAGGCTTGATGAACTTGAAGCGTTTGAAGGGATGGTCTTTTCCAATGAATTATTTGATGCCATGCCTGTTCATGTAATTGAGAAAGTGAACGGTCAATTGTATGAGGTTATGGTGGGAATGAAAAATGAAACCTTATATGAGGAAAATGTTCCGCTAACCAATTCATCGATCTATACTTTTTTAGAGGAAAGCGGTTTGGTATTAAAGGATAAGCAGCGAATAGAAGTGCCTTTGTTAATGGAAGGGATGGTGCAAGATATATCCCTCGTGTTAAAGAGGGGGCTTGTAGTAACAGCGGATTATGGATATACCAAGGAGGACTGGAAGCAGCCTTCAAGAATAAAGGGTAGCTTAAGGGGATATTATCAGCACCAAATGATTCATGATGTTTTGGAGCACCCTGGAGAAATGGACATAACAACACACATTCATTTTGATTGGCTAATACAAAAGGGTAAGCAGGCAGAATTGTTATTCCATTCAAAGCTTAGGCAGGATGAGTTTTTACTTAAAGCAGGAATATTAAAGGAGTTAGAAAACCATTATGATCCAAATCCATTTTCAGAGGTAAGCAAACGAAATCGTGCTATTCGCAGTTTGATAATGCCGTCTGGTATGAGCTCGTTTTTCCATATAGTTATTCAACAAAAAGGTATTAAAGGTAATCTATTTATAGAATAAAAAACACCGGAATAGGTCCGGTGTTTTTTATGTGTTAATATCTTCTCAATGTCCTCCACCCAGCGGCATCATAAATGTTGTCCAATAAGTGAAGCCTGCGAAGAATACTGTCAAATACCCACAGAAAACATACATGTACATACGTTCGGATAATTTTAGATAGCTTAACAAAACAAAGAATCCAGTTTGGGCTAAGAAAAGCATGGCAGTTTTATCCATATCACCTAAATAGAACATTACGGTGAAAATACCTGTCCAGAAACCCAAGACCCTGTACATACGATCCATATGTATCCCTCCTTTTCCCCTACGGTACCATCAAGAAATATTATAAAGAAAAGGAGTTCAAATGTAAATAAAGTTTCAAATTAGTTTGAAACAAGCGCCTGGTAAGAGCAAGTTTCACATCCAGATATGATATTTTCTTTCTCAACTAGCTCCACATTGTCAAATAATGCTTCAAACATTCCTTTTAGGAACTCATGATGCATAGCACAAACACTTTCGTGTTCCTCTGCAACTTCTTTGAACGGACAATTGTAAATCTGGAAGTAAATTTTTGTGTGATCCCCATTAACTTCGAATTCTGGATAGAATCCTGCTAATGTTGCCGCACTTTTTAATATGGTTAGCTTTTGATCAAATTCTATTTCTTCCCCAAAGGATCTTCTTGTCAATTCCTGCTCAATTACTTCAGTTCCAAAACGCTTACCAGTTAAATAAAGAGCTTGTTTACCAGCTTCACCTAATGTAAGCATCGTAGTAATTGCTACTTTGGATAGAAGCATATAATCCCGGAACGGGAAGTGCAATTGAATTACATCGTCCGATAAACGGTATAATCTACTTGGTCGGCCGCCCTTACCAGTCTTTTTAGTTTCAGAAGCTAACATGTTAACATCTTCAAGTTTTGATAAATGTAATCTTGCAACATTTGGATGAATATTAAAGTTCTCAGCCACCTCTTGTACAGTTACTTCTTGGTGACGTTTTGTAATGTATTGATAGATGTAATACCTAGTTGGATCTGATAAAACATTTGTTATCTTTAATGTTTGTTCCATCTCTGTTCACCTCGAACCCCCATAATTTAATCCAATTATAATACAGCTATTTAAACATGGGAATGAGGTTAACAATGTTAACACTATATGTTTAGAAATTGTTCACATTTGAAGAATGTACATCGGGGTTTGGTTAAACAAGTGTTATACAAAAATTATACATCCTGTTTGTCAATAGTTGTTTTTTAGGGGATTACGAAGTAATAAACTCCAAAAATATTTTTTTAAAAAAGAAAGAATCTTGAAGGAATAGCATGAATGATGTCGAATTACTACAAAGACAAAATAAAAGGTGGTGTTACTCATTGTAAGTTCAATCGAGATACTAGCAAACAGGATTATCACAGATGCTGCTAGAAACCAAGCTACAGATATTCACATTGTACCCAGAAAGAAAGACACTCTCATTCAAATCCGCTTAACGAACAAACTCATTCCCCGGTTATCACTTCCAAAAGATGAATGCGACAGGTTAATTTCACATTTTAAATTTACTGCAAATATGGATATCGGAGAACGAAGACGCCCACAAAGCGGTGCGATTTTTTGTGAAGTGGATGGGAAATTAATGGGTCTTAGACTTTCAACCCTTCCATCTAACAATCGAGAAAGTCTGGTGATCAGACTACTTCCTCAACAAGAACAGATTCCCTTTCACCAACTCTCACTTTTTCCTGGAATGACCAGAAAACTACTTGCCCTTCTCAAACACGCACATGGATTAATTATCTTTACTGGTCCAACCGGATCAGGAAAAACCACAACTCTTTACTCCCTTTTAAATGAAACCGCACATCTATTTCATCGTAACGTAATCACACTTGAAGACCCTATCGAAAAAAACTACGATTCTGTTTTACAAATACAAGTGAATGAAAAAGCGGGCGTAACATATGCAGCGGGCCTAAAGGCAATTCTCCGTCATGATCCCGACATTATTATGGTCGGTGAAATACGTGATGCGGAAACAGCTAAAATTGCAGTGCGGGCTGCATTAACAGGACATTTGGTGCTCAGTACAATGCATACAAGGGATGCTAAGGGGGCAGTATACCGTCTCCATGAGTTTGGTGTAAATTGGTTAGAGGTAGAACAAACCCTCATTGCAGTTACAGCTCAGCGATTAGTGGAGCTGACATGTCCATATTGCGAAGGGGAGTGTTCACCCTTCTGCTATTCGTACGGAAGATGGAAAAGAGCGAGTGTTTTTGAACTTCTATCAGGGAGAAATCTTAATGCTGCGATGAAACAGGCGAAAGGAGAAAATATTATTTCGCGATACACGACAGTAAGAGAAGTAATAAAAAAAGGGATTGTTCTGGGGTATATTAAAGAGTCTGAATACGATCGTTTGGTGTATGATCATGAAGCGCCATAATTGGTCTGTTAATGAGCAGGCTAATTTCTTAAAAAGGATAGGAGAATTATTGGCACGCGGGTACCCTATTGCAGAAGCAATTGAAAGCTTATCCTTGCATTTACCAAAGAATCGAAAGGAGGAGCTATACCAATGTTTGGTTGATTTGAAAAATGGGATATCATTCCATGATGTCTTAGGTAATCTAGGCTTTCACAAAGACTTAATTGGTTATGTCTATTTTGCAGAACAGCATGGCAGCTTTGCGGAGGCACTTCTAGAAGGGAGCAGTCTAGCATTAGTAAAGGAGAATGATAGAAAAAAATTAGTAAAACTTATACAGTATCCAGCCTTACTTATCTTTATCACTGGTTTTTTGTTAGTGTTTGTACAGAAATCATTGCTGCCCAAATTTACTAGTCTCTTTGAATCTATGAGTCTTGAAGCAAATTTCTTTATGAAGATACTCTCCTCTTTCGACACATATGTTCCAATATTAATGGCTATCCTCCTGCTTCTGTTAACATCAGGTGCAACTTATTATATTTTTGTGTTTCGAAAAGTCTCCGTCCTGAAGCAACGGTCACAACTCGTAAGAATTCCGATTGTGGGAAGAATCCTCAAATTGTTGTTTACCCATTATTTTTCTGTCCAGCTAAGTTTTCTTTTATCAGGAGGAATATCCGTATTTGAAGCCCTGCTCTTATTTGAGAAGAATCACAGGCAGCCATTTTATAGCGTGCTAGGATTGGAGATTAAGCAAAAGCTTTTAACCGGTGAAAAACTTGAGTCAATCCTGTCTTCCTTCCCATTCTTTGAAAGAGAATTTCCGATGATAATAAAACATGGACAAGAAAATGGGAAATTAGAACAAGAATTACTTTTTTTTAGCGAGCACTGTTTATTAAACATGGAAGAACGGATTGAAAAAAGCTTAAAAATGATTCAGCCTGTTCTCTATCTTTTTATTGGCTTTCTTGTTGTATCAATGTACTTAGCAATATTATTGCCGATGTTCCAGCTATTAGATGGAATATAGAAAAGCTAACAATATAAAATGGAGGAATTAATGATGAAAAATGAAAAAGGTTTTACACTTGTTGAAATGATGATTGTGATGCTGGTTATTTCGGTTTTATTAATTGTTACAATTCCAAATGTAGCCAAGCATAATACAAATATTAACAACAAAGGCTGTGAGGCATTTGTGAAAATGGTTCAAGCACAGGTGCAGTCTTATATTATGGAAAATAATAAGGTGCCTACGATGGCAAATCTAATTACTGATGGCTATCTTATTGAAGATACCGGTTGTCCAAATGGAACAAAGAATGTACAGATTGATTCAGAAGGTAAAGTAACAGCTGTAGCCAAACCAACAACGTAATGCATTACAATCAAAACGGATTTACATTGATTGAATCTTTGATTGTTCTCTCCATCTTTTTAATTATCTCTTCGATAACTGTCTTTAGCATAAAGCCACAATACCAAATAGCTACTACCAAGTCCTTTATTTCCCAATTAAAAGCAGATTTATTTTATGGTCAGCAGTATGCCATCGCTAATCAGACTGAAGTGAGTGTTATCTTTATAGAGAATGAGCATACGTATGTCATCGCAGCGGGTGTTAATAGCATAGTCGAAAGAAATTATTCTCCGAGGGTAACTGTAGGTCAGGGCACCATCCCACTATATTTTAAATATAATCGGAATGGGAATGTAGACAGATTCGGTACAATATTTATTCGGACGCCTCAGGAGGATTACAAATTAACTCTTTTGATTGGAAAGGGACGGTTTTATGTTTTGGAAGAATGATGGCTTCTTTTTACTCGAGCTCCTATTATCCTTGTCTGCTTTGTTTATGCTGAGTATGTTTTTTGTGCCTTTGTTAATAGATTTTGCAAATCAATCTCAGCAGCATGTAAGGGAAAAAAGAGCTAAACAGTTTTTATTTGAAGAACTTCAAGCAAATTTAATGGAGGACAGGACCAATACCCATTCCTCCATCACTCTTAATGGAACAGAATATAAGATTTACTGGCGTTTGACCTCAGTTAGTGGACAAAAGGAGGTGTGTGTGAAAGTTGATGAAAATACACTTCTCCCAAGTTTTGAAGCCTGTGCGATACCCGAATGAAAAAGCTTTTACTCTCCTCGAGGTGCTTTTTGCATTCTCAATCTTCACAACGATCGTATTTTTCATGTTTCCGGTATTTCAAATCATATTAGACAATAAAGATTCAAATGGAAGACTCCAAAACATGGAGTGGGACGTATTTTGCAGTCAGATAAAAAAGGAAATCCATATTAGCTCTAAAGTGGAAGTGGTTTCAGGTAACCTAGTATTAACCCTAGGTAATGAAAAAGTTTTATATGAAAAGTATGGCAGTAATATAAGAAAGCGAGTGAATTCTACTGGACATGAAACATTACTGCAGAATGTTTCTATGGTCACTTTTACGAGGATAAATAACTCAGTGAAAATTACCGTAAAAGATGTCTGGGAAAGAGAATACAGTGTTGTAGTACAATCCTATATTGAATGGTTTCCAGTAATATGAGGAGTAGTGAACGAGGATTTACATACCCATTGACCTTAGTGGTACTCATTTTGTTTCTATCTATTTTTTCCTTTCGTGTAGAACAATTGCTATCTGAAAGGAAATTGTCATATGAAACAACTGTGATTCTTCAGGAGGAATATTATTTCCATTCTTCTTTTAAAAAAATCGAAAAAATATTGCAATCCGGTGGTGTTGTACCAGTTAAGGGATCATTCTCCTATCAAAAAGGGATTATGGGATATCAAGCAGACATTCCGATTGGATCAGTACAGAAAATCAACTTTACTCTTAAAATGCACACTGGTGAAACAGTGGCAGGACGCGGCTTTTTTGATCTTGCCGCAAAAAAAATGATTAAATGGGCAGAAATTTATTAAGGGTGTTAGTAGTTTGAAAAAATAAAATATGGACATACTTTTAGGGAAGAAATAAAGGCAGGTGTGTCCATGAAAACAAATGATTATGTAAAATATATGACTCAAACTCTTGTTAAATATGCGGACCAGCCAAAAGATGAACGAAAACGGCTCCGGGAAGAGAGAAAGCAGGCCAAGGCATCTTTTTGGTATCGTTGGTTTGGGATTCTTCCCTATATTTTTTATATCGAAGTGAAAAATAGGAGAAAAAGGTAAAGAAGCAGAATCATGTCTGCTTCTTCTTTATTGTATTTAAACAGCCTTATCAGTTAAATAAAACAATCCGCCATTAATAAACGAGATGTTTATTTTTGGTTCATACTGTTCCTGTAAAGCTTTTTTCTCTGTTTCGTAACTTTCATTTTCTTCTTCTGCATCCTCATAAAAATGGTGAAGAAGCTGCAAATCCTTCTCCCAACGCTTCCTGGCATCCTCTGCCCAAGAATGATCATCTTCATCAATTACTGCTTTTAGATAATTTTCAATTCGTGCCAAACCGCTTTTGGGTTTTACAAGCGGCGATAGCGTAAATGAATAATCTGGTATTTTCGGTGTAAGCTGAACATTCTGCAGACGATCATGGAAATCCTCTACCATTTGTCCATTTATGAGCTGCAAACCGATCGATTTAAAAATATCCCGTTTCCGGTCGCATTGATACGATATCTTAACATTCATACACAACCAAGGCATTAATGGCGTTTGTTGATTGTTATTCTGGTGATTCTCATAAAGTCTGATGTAACTCGATAGTTTCTTTGTTGATTGAAATATTTGATGCAGTCTTGGAGACCCAAAATGAATGGTTTCCCCTTTTATATTTTCGGGCGCTATCTGTGGATTCGTAATAAGAGTAAGCATCATTGGATTAGCTATTCCACCCGTTTTTTCTAAATAGTGCCAATAAAAAGGTCTATTCATTAATTCCTTATCAAGCTCAATCGATAACTGAACAGATAAGTATCCAGGGCCATTTTCAGTTATTTCACATTCATTAGCCTGAAAATAGCGTATGAGAAAGTTATGAATTTCCAGCTGCTGCATGTGAATCCTCCTTCTGCATGTCTTTAGCCAAATCAATCATAGATGTAAGGTTTTCCATCTTAATTCGCATTTCACCTTCAGAGCAGGATTGTCCAAATATATCAATTAAATGATCTTCAATACTTCCAAAGTCTAGCTTCGTTAAGATATCGTCTAAATCACCTATAACTTTTTCAAATAGTTCAATTTTTTCATATAGAAGCTTTAATATATGTTCTTCAACTGTGTTCTGGATGGCAAAATTATAAATCATTACGTCCTTTTCCTGGCCAAGACGATGAATCCTGCCGATTCTTTGCTCAAGCCTCATTGGATTCCAGGGTAAATCGAAATTAATTATATGATTACAGAATTGGAGGTTAATTCCCTCGCCGCCAGCTTCAGTTGCTATGAGGACTTGTGCATGTTTTTGAAATAGCTCACGCATCCAGTCTTTTTTCCCGCGCTTAAAACCGCCCCGGAAAGGAACAGATGATATCCCATTTTGTTTTAAATACCATTGAAGATACATTTGGGTCGCTCTGTATTCGGTGAAAATGATTACCTTATCATCGATTTTTTGGATTAACTCCAATGCCTTTTCTGCTTTTGAGTTTGTTGTAACTGCTTCTACCTTTGAAATTAAATATTGAATTTGATCTTCGTATGACTTTGTTGGATATTCCTTCTTTTGCAGCATATTTTTAAGAGTATAAAATACGGACTCCCTGCTGCTGCAGGCTTCACGCTGTAGGGTCATCACCGAGAAAGCACTTGCTTGAACCCAATCACCCTCACTTTTTAATTCAGTAATGGCTTCATACAATTCTTTCTCTTGAGGTGAAAATTCAATCGGAATCGTTTCTACATGTCTTTTGGTCCATTCGATACCTGTATCGGCACGCCGGTTTCGAATCATTACCTTATTTACCAGCTCTTTCAAATGCGCATTGTCATTTAATGAGCGGGCATCCCGTTTGTATTTTTCATAAAATGCTGTTTCACTGCCTAAATGTCCCGGTTTTAATAGGGAAACAAGATTGAAGATTTCTTCAATCCGATTTTGTATCGGAGTTGCAGTGAGAAGAAGACAAAACTTCTTTTTTAGATTTTGAACAAACTCATAGTTTTTAGTCTTATTGTTCTTCAGTTTGTGTGCCTCATCAATAATAATTAAATCGTAGTCTTGTTTATAAATGATATCACGATGAGGGTCCCGTTTAGCGGTATCAATCGAAGAGACAACTACATCGCATTGCTCCCATACATAGCTTTTTCTTTGAGAAACAGCAGGAATAAAAAACTTACTATTTAATTCATAGGACCATTGGGTCACTAGGGAAGCGGGAACGAGAATTAATACTTTTTTAACGAGGCCGCGAATCATGTATTCTTTTAATATAAGTCCGGCTTCTATTGTTTTTCCAAGCCCCACTTCATCTGCAAGAATAGCTTTTCCATTCATGTTTTCAATTACCTGCTTTGCGGTTTCGAGCTGATGGGGCAGCGGGGTTAGATTAGGCAGATGACTTGGTGCTTGTAAGCCTTCAAAATCAGGAATTATCAGATGTTTTTCAACTCCAACCGCCAGCTTAAAAAGCTCACGATTTCCCCAAGGGCCATCGTTTTCAATTCTATGTAAAAATTCATCCTGCCAAGAGGAATCAAATTCTATTTGAACTGTCATGTTTTTCATCTCCCTTTTGCAGAAAAATTTATTGCTCAATATTATGCTTTAATGGTAGGATGTAAATAGCTTTGAAAGTTTTAAATATTGTAATAAAATAATTTTTTTCAGATGTATATTTTAGTATGACCCGAATTTGAAATTATTATAATGCGGATGATGACAAGGGGAGAGACTACTGATGTAGCGCCGAAGGAGCAAGCACAATGTGTGAATCTCTCAGGCAAAAGAACTCTTGTTTGACGCAGCTCTGGAGAGTGCTGACTAAAGGGCAGCCACCAAAGGGGAAAGCCTAGCCTAGGTAAACTTTCAGGTGCAAGGACAGAGACCTTCTTTTTCGTAAAAGGGAGGTTTCTGTCCTTTTTGTTGTTTATGCACTAAAGTATTTAACAAGGTATCAACGTATGAAAAACATCTTTGATTAAAGGGGGATTATTGATGACTGAATTAAAACGCACGCCGCTATTCGAAGTGTATAAGGAATATGGCGGGAAAACGATTGATTTTGGAGGCTGGGAGCTGCCTGTTCAATTCTCAAGCATCAAGGAAGAACATGAAGCAGTCCGCACAAAGGCTGGGTTATTTGATGTTTCGCATATGGGGGAAATCATCGTCACAGGACCCGACAGCTTAAACTACTTGCAAAAGATGTTAACAAACGATATTTCAAAAATTAAAAATGGCGGAGCACAATACAATGCAATGTGCTATGAAAATGGCGGCACTGTTGATGACCTGCTAGTTTATAAAATAGAAGACAATCATTATTTACTTGTTGTGAATGCCTCGAATATTGATAAGGATTTCAAATGGCTTGAAGCCCATTTAGAGGGCCATGTTTTGATAGATAATTTATCTGAAAAAATGGCTCAATTGGCGCTGCAAGGCCCACTTGCTGAAAAAGTACTTCAAAAGCTTGCAGGTGATAGCGATTTAACTGAAATTGGCTTCTTTAAGTTCCAACGGGAAATGAAAATTAATGGAAAAAATGCACTAGTTTCACGAACTGGGTATACTGGTGAAGACGGCTTTGAAATTTATTGCGATGCGTCAGATGCTGTAGAACTTTGGAAGGCGATTTTATCTGCTGGAGAAGAGGAAGGCGTTGTTCCATGCGGGCTTGGTTCTCGGGATACACTTCGCTTTGAGGCAACTTTAGCTCTATATGGCCAAGAATTGTCTCCTGAAATTTCGCCATTAGAAGCTGGAATTGGCTTTGCAGTTAAGTTGAACAAAGAAGCAGATTTTATTGGTAAAGAAGTACTTAAGCAGCAAAAAGATGCAGGGGCGGCTAGAAAGTTAGTAGGAATTGAAATGATTGATCGTGGTATACCACGTCACGGCTACCCAGTATATAAAGGCGAAGAACTAATTGGTGAGGTTACAACTGGAACTCAATCACCATCCTTGAAAAAGAATATTGGACTTGTCCTTATTAAAAGTGAACATGCAGGTATTGATTCAGAAATTGACGTGGAAATTCGCGGAAAACGCCTAAAGGCGAAAATAGTCCCAACACCTTTTTATAAACGAGAAAAGTAAACACGAGGGGAGATTAGGTTATGAAACATCGTTATTTACCTATGACTGAAGAAGATAAAAAGGCAATGCTTGATACAATTGGTGTTAGTTCCGTTGATGAATTATTCAGCGATATCCCAGAAAAAGTACGATTTAAAGGTGAATATAACATTAAGGCAGCAAAGTCAGAGACTGCTTTGATGAAAGAGCTTTTTAACATGGCTTCTCGTAATGCCGATTTAAAACGAAATGTATCCTTTTTAGGAGCAGGGGTTTATGACCATTACATGCCAGTCATTGTCGACCATGTTATTTCCCGCTCTGAATTTTATACAGCTTATACACCATATCAACCAGAAATCTCTCAAGGAGAGCTTCAAGCTATTTTTGAATTCCAAACGATGATCTGTGAATTAACAGGCATGGATGTTGCGAACTCCTCTATGTATGATGGCGGGACAGCTCTAGCTGAAGCAGCAATGCTAAGTGCTGGTCATACAAAACGTAAAAAAATCCTTGTTTCAGGTGCCGTTCACCCTGAATCAAAGGAAGTCCTCAAAACGTATGCAAAAGGACAGTATCTTGAAGTGATTGAAGTTCCTGTTGATAACGGAGTAACAGATATTGAAGCCTTAAAAGGTTTGGCAAACGAGGAGATTGCAGCAGTGATCGTTCAGTATCCAAACTTCTTCGGCCGAATTGAACCCTTAAAGGAACTGGAAGAAATCATCCATGCTCACAAGTCACTGTTTGTTGTTTCAAGCAATCCGCTATCACTAGGTGTATTAACACCTCCTGGTAAGTTCGGAGCAGATATTGTTATTGGTGATGCACAACCGTTTGGTATCCCTACTGCGTTTGGCGGTCCACACTGCGGATATTTTGCAGTAACCACTAAGTTAATGCGTAAAGTTCCAGGCCGTCTAGTCGGCCAGACAACTGATGATCAAGGACGCCGTGGTTTTGTACTAACTCTTCAAGCCCGTGAACAGCATATCCGTCGGGATAAAGCGACATCTAATATTTGTTCTAATCAAGCATTAAATGCCCTGGCAGCCTCAGTAGCAATGACAGCACTGGGTAAAAAAGGAGTTCGCGAAATTGCCGCTGCTAACCTGCAAAAGGCTCACTATGCGAAAACTGCATTTAAAGAAGCTGGTTTTGAAGTCATCCATGATGGTTACTCGTTTAACGAATTTGTTGTTAAATTAAATAAACCTGTAAAAGAAATTAATCAAGAGCTGTTGCGAAAAGGAATGATTGGCGGATACGATTTAGGCCGTGATTATTCGGAGCTCGCAAATCACATGCTCGTTGCGGTTACAGAACAAAGATCGAAGGAAGAAATTGATACTTTTGTGAAAGAAGTGGGGGATTTACATGCATAACCAAGACCAGGCACTCATTTTTGAACTTAGTACACCAGGAAGAATTGGATACAGCCTCCCTGAAATGGATGTTCCTGAATTAGAACTTAGCAGTCTTCTTCCGGAAGGGTATTTGCGCGAAGAAGAGCCAGAGCTGCCTGAGGTATCTGAGCTTGATATTATGCGTCATTACACCGCCCTTTCACGTAGAAATCATGGTGTTGATTCTGGTTTTTATCCATTAGGCTCCTGCACAATGAAATATAACCCAAAAATTAATGAAAATGTAGCTCGGTTTAATGGATTTGCTCATGTCCATCCGCTTCAAGACGAAAGCTCTGTCCAAGGTGCTCTTGAGCTGCTGTATGATTTGCAGCAGCATTTAATTGAAATCACAGGAATGGACGAAGTGACATTACAGCCAGCAGCTGGTGCCCATGGTGAATGGACTGGATTAATGATGATTCGTGCCTTCCATGAAGCAAATGGGGATCTAAAGCGTACAAAGGTTATCGTACCCGATTCAGCACATGGAACAAATCCAGCATCGGCAACGGTAGCTGGGCTTGAAACGATTACAGTTAAATCAAATGAGAATGGTTTAGTTGACCTTGACGATTTAAAAAGAGTGGTTGGCGAAGATACAGCTGCTTTAATGTTAACCAACCCGAATACACTTGGTCTATTTGAAGAAAATATCGTTGAAATGGCTGAGATTGTTCACGCTGCAGGCGGTAAGCTCTATTATGATGGTGCAAACTTAAATGCGGTTCTATCAAAAGCTAGACCGGGAGATATGGGATTTGATGTTGTTCACTTGAATCTTCATAAAACCTTTACCGGTCCACATGGCGGCGGAGGTCCGGGTTCAGGTCCTGTTGGTGTAAAAGCAGACCTGATTCCTTTCCTTCCGAAGCCAGTGATAGCAAAACGTGGTGAAGAGTATGTGTTTGATTATGACCGTCCGCAATCTATCGGCCGTGTGAAGCCTTTCTATGGTAACTTTGGAATTAATGTACGTGCTTATACCTACATTCGTTCTATGGGGCCAGACGGTTTAAAGGCGGTAACAGAGTATGCAGTATTAAATGCAAACTATATGATGAGAAGACTGGCTGAGTATTATGATCTTCCGTTTGATAAGCATTGCAAACATGAGTTTGTACTAAGTGGAAGAAGGCAGAAAAAATTAGGTGTTCGTACTTTGGATATTGCAAAACGACTGCTTGATTTTGGCTACCATCCGCCAACCATCTACTTCCCGCTGAATGTAGAAGAATGTATTATGATTGAGCCGACTGAAACAGAATCGAAAGAGACTCTAGATTCATTTGTAGATATCATGATTCAAATTGCGAAAGAAGTAGAAGAGAACCCAGAAATCGTCCAAGAAGCACCTCACACTACCGTAGTAGGTCGTATGGACGAAGCAACAGCAGCTCGTAAACCAATTCTTAGATTTCAAAAGGCTTAACATATAGAAGGGCCAGATTCTGACAGCAGAATCTGGCCCCTTTTCTATGCACAAAATAAAAAGACTTCCACTTAAAAGGAAGTCTTCATTGGCTTATTTTTTTACTTTTACTTTACCGGACCATTTTTTAAACCCGCCTTGAAGCTGGGTTAGGTCTTTGTAACCTTTACGGTGTAGAAACTGTGCTGCACGGGCACTGCGCATTCCGTTTTGATCATATAAGTAAACAGGTAAATCTGGGCGAAGCTCCTTCATTCGTGTTCTTATTTGGGAAATCGGAATATTACGAGCTCCTAAAATATGACCTGCTTCGAAATCGTTAGGTTCACGAACATCGATTAGCTGTGCCTTCCTATAACCAGCACGAAACTCCTCTTCCGTTACCGTTTTAACAATCCTTTTTTGATAAAAATAGGTGAAAACGGAATAAGCTATAACTGCTACAATGATGATTAATAGAGGTATAAGTGAATTCAATTTCTTTTTGCTCCTTTCAAGCTTTGGTACACTATGTTTTATTATATAAGTCAATCGTGCAAAGATAAAGAATAAACGACAAAAAACTTCTTCTTCATTATACCAAATACTTCTCGTTTTGAATTCATATCAGATTTTGGTAGACTAAAACAAGAGTAAACTACATAAAGATGAGGTTTTTAAATGGATAAAGAGGTATGGCGATTTATAGATTCTGGAAATTGTTCACCATCATTTAACATGGCGTTGGATGAGGCATTGCTTGATTGGCATAGTGAAGGGAAATTCCCACCGATTATCAGGTTTTATGGCTGGGAACCTGCGACTCTATCAATAGGATATTTCCAAAAGGTTGAAAAGGAAATTAACTTGGAGGCAGTAAAAGCCCATGGATTAGGGTTTGTAAGACGGCCTACTGGCGGCCGTGGTGTGCTGCATGAGCATGAGCTTACTTACAGTGTCATTGTTTCTGAGGATCACCCAGAAATGCCTAAAACGGTAACAGAGGCTTATCGTGTTATTTCAGAAGGGATCTTAAAAGGATTCCATCAACTTGGATTAGAAGCATACTTTGCAGTTCCAAAAACAGACGAAGAGCGGAGTGCATTGAAGGATCCACGCTCAGCAGTGTGCTTTGATGCACCAAGCTGGTATGAACTCGTGGTTGAAGGTCGTAAGGTCGCAGGAAGTGCACAGACAAGGCAAAAGGGAGTCATTCTCCAACACGGATCGATACTTTTAGATTTAGATGAAGATAAACTGTTCAGTTTATTTAAATATCCAAATGAGAGAGTAAAGGAACGGATGAAGTCTACTTTCAAAAATAAAGCAGTTGCTATTAATGAAATCAGTCCAAGAAGAATTTCACTTGAGGAAGCAAAAGAAGCTTTTTATAAAGGATTTGCTGATGGGCTTAATATCGAACTTGAATCCTATCAATTAACAGAAGAAGAACTTGCATATGTAAATAAAATTGCAAAAGAGCGATATGAAAGCGATGACTGGAACTTCAAAAGATAAAAAAATCAGGCGAACCCATTTATGATGTTCGCCTGATTTTTTTATTGTTGTGTGACTTTTTCTATTTCCTTTATATACTTTTCATACCAGATTTTCCATTCTTCTTTACGTTCAATAGTCCGGCCATCCAGTAATGCTTCTATTACATCTAAGCAGACATGCCAACCTGCAAGATCTCTTGGAGTGTGGTTAGTTATGGTATGTATTTTTTCAATTAACTTCAGTAAGCAGCCCCCAGACTCCTCGGACAATTCGAACCTCACTGTGTCTACCCACCAGGAGAATTCCAAAACAGAATTTAATTTTAATTCTAGGATAGAAAGCTCATCAAAGGTACCATCCCCCATGTCAAACTTAATAACCCCGCCTTCACGAAGTTCATCAACAAGGAGCTCAGAAAACCATTTTTGCAGTTTCTCGTTATCGGTTAAATAAGACCACACTTCTTCTACAGGATGTTTAAGATGGCGTTCATATATGGCAAGATAGCCGTTTTCCACTTTTTCAATATGTGCTATCATCTATTTTCCCTCCCTTAAAAAGCTTATAAAATAAGTATACCTTTTTTAATATTCTCGTTAATCACTTTAAGTCCTCTTTTTTCGTGATTTTCCCTATAATTTAAAATCGCAACCTGCGAAATTTGTTATATTTTCTTGTTTTATGCCGAAATCAATGAGATATCTTGTCTTTTCTCCTGTTTCTAGTTTATTTTAAGTTTGACAAACTTATTTATTTCTGCATAAAACACAATATGTAGTGGTGTCGAAAATATTTTCGGTACTATATATTGATTTGTATATCCAACCTGTGTTAATTTATTTATATCGAGTCAGCAAGATATACAAGATATAGTCTCACTTACTAGAATTTCATACAAGATATAGAATTTTTTGAAGGAGTTGTTCTCATGTCTGTAGTTTTTAGACAAAAAATGAATATTGATTTTGAAAGGTTGAATGAGGATATCCACTTATTCCCCCAAGTGCACCCGGTTACCCCAGATATGAAAATAACTCATAAGGGTGTTTCACGATTGGTCATGTTGGACCGTTACACCTTCAAAGACACTGCGAAAATAACCCTAACAAATGGCGACTTTGTTGTACTCACGATAAAAGAAGATCCAAAATTCCCAGCACGCGGACTTGGATACATCATGGAGATAGATTGGGAGAGTAAAAAAGCAAAGGTTTTAGTGGAAGAGGAATTTAGAAGTGTTCTTGATGACCCTGTAGAAAGTGAAACAGGAGCGATTTGGCGATCTCTAGATGTAATTGAAAAGCCTCTAGAGCTGTTTTATGAGCAAATTGCAAAAAGAAATGCAACTGGACTTGCCTCTGTTGAAGAAACAGAAGAGAAGCGAATTGAGTGGTTTGAAAAGTTTTACAATGAGCTCGTTTCGATGAACTTCATTCCTGCAGGCCGTGTTCTTTATGGAGCAGGAGCTGAAACAGATGTTACATTTTTTAACTGTTATGTAATGCCGTTCGTCCCAGACTCACGTGAAGGGATTTCTGATCATCGTAAGCAAGTTATGGAAATTATGAGCCGCGGCGGCGGTGTAGGAACAAATGGTTCAACACTACGACCTAGAAATACCTTGGCAAGAGGCGTAAATGGTAAATCATCTGGTTCCGTATCGTGGTTAGATGACATTGCGAAATTGACACATTTAGTTGAGCAAGGTGGATCACGGCGCGGAGCTCAGATGATAATGTTAGCCGACTGGCATCCAGATGTTATTGAATTTATTATTTCAAAGATGCAAAACCCTAGAATTCTACGGTTTTTAATAGAAAATACAAATGATGAAACAATTAAGAAACATGCTAAGGACAAACTTAAATTCACTCCATTAACTGCCCAAGAGAAGGCGATGTATCAAGGCATTGTGAATTATAAACATATTCCAGGCACTGGTGGTTTTGGTGAAGAAATTATTGCTGAGGCCGAAGAGAAGCTTCAAACAGGTGGTAACTACACCGTTCATAATTCGGAATTCTTAACAGGAGCGAATATCTCAATATGTTTAACGAAGGAATTTATGGACGCGGTTGAAAAAGATAGTGAGTATGAGCTTCGTTTTCCATATGTTGAACATTATAGTAAAGAGGAAATGAAGTTTTACAATGAAGAATGGCATAAAGTTGGAGACGTACGCGAATGGGAGAGACTCGGTCACAAAGTACGGGTTTATAAGAAAATTCAAGCGAAAGAGCTATGGAATCTAATTAACATTTGTGCAACTTACTCAGCAGAACCAGGAATATTCTTCATCGATAATGCAAACGACATGACAAATGCAAAAGCATACGGACAGCAAGTTGTGGCAACTAACCCTTGTGGAGAGCAGCCTCTCGCACCATTTTCTGTTTGTAACCTTGCAGCTGTTAACCTTGCGGAAATGGCTGATAAGGAAACGAAAACTGTAGACTTTGAGAAGTTAAAGAAAACAGTAGCTGTTGGCGTTAGAATGCAGGATAACGTTATTAATGCTACACCATACTTCCTCGAAGAAAATAAAAAGCAAGCTCTTGGTGAGCGCCGCGTAGGTCTTGGTGTAATGGGCTTACACGATATGCTTATTTACTGTGAAACAGTGTACGGTTCAGAAAAGGGAAATAAACTTGTTGATCAAGTTTTTGAAGTAATTGCAACAACAGCTTACAAAACATCAGTAGAATTAGCAAAGGAAAAAGGAAGCTTCCCATTCTTAAATGGTGAAACACGCGAAGATACAAACCGTTTACGTCAAGCATTCATTGATACAGGATATATGAAAAAAATGCCTGAAGATGTTCGTCAATCTATATTAGAAAATGGAATAAGGAATTCACATCTGTTAACTGTTGCTCCTACAGGGTCCACTGGAACAATGGTTGGTGTATCAACTGGATTAGAACCTTATTTCTCATTCTCTTATTTCCGAAGTGGACGTCTGGGTAAATTTATCGAAGTGAAAGCGGATATCGTTCAAGAATACCTAGATAGCCACCCAGAAGCAGATGCTGATAATCTTCCAAGCTGGTTTGTTGCAGCGATGGAACTGGCACCTGAAGCCCATGCAGATGTTCAATGTGTCATCCAGCGTTGGATTGATAGTTCTATAAGTAAAACTGTTAATGCACCTCAAGGATATAGTGTGGAACAAGTTGAAAAAGTTTACGAACGTCTTTACAAAGGTGGAGCAAAGGGTGGTACTGTATACGTAGATGGATCACGTGATTCACAAGTCCTGACCCTTAAAGCAGAAGAAAACGAAATTCCAACATTCAAAGAAAAAACGAAACAGCACGTGGTACTTGTTGATACCATCAGTGACCTGCGTTCAACAGATGTAACGATTGGTTCTGAAGTAGGCAACACATGTCCAGTTTGCCGAAAAGGTAAAGTAAAAGAAATCGGCGGCTGTAATACATGTTCAAACTGTGGTACCCAGCTTAAGTGTGGTTTATAAAAACAAGAAACGAGGATGTCCTGTAGTTTTGAAATAATGTTGCGATGTTTGTAAAAAAGTCGCGATGTTTATAAAAAAGTTGAGAAGAAATGCCTCTTTGGATATTATTGTCTAAAGGGGTGTTTTTTTATGTCTAAAAGAACAAGAACATCTAAAATCGACAAATGGATTAAAGAAGGTCGTGGATCTGGGAGTGGCTCAGATTATAAACCGTGGTTGAATATTCAAGATGTCTCTTCGTTAGGTCGCTCAACTCGATTGAAAGGAATCAAAACAGGAAGGCAGCACGAATTTTTGTCCGATTTGGAACGAAATTACTTTTATTTAACTGAATACTCGGATTTTGTTATTGATATAAGAGAACAATTTCCTTTATTTCCGTTGGAAGAAACAATTGTCATTGCAGATGAGTTAGGTATTAAACATCCTACAGATCCTAAAACGAATGAACCAATTGTGATGACAACGGATTTTTTATTAACTTTAGATAAAGGACAAGGTGTGTCTGAGGTTGCCCGAACAATCAAAATGAAAGAAGAACTATTAAATGAGCGGGTTCAATACGGTTTTCAGAATTATTTTTTAGAGTAACATTTGAATTATTCGGAGTATGCAGGTTATCACGTTGTGAAGGGAAATTGACATCAAGCCATTCTCTATCATGATTATATAAATAAGTAAAAGTTTTCTTTAACTCCGTTATGGTAATGCGTGGGAAGAGAAGTTTGAAAAGTTAATGAATGAGAATATAAGTCGTAAAGAAATTGCGTCAGAATTAGATGTAAGTCTAAAGACAATTTATAATCTAATTGATCTTCAAATAACATCCCCAGAACTCACTAAAAAATATCGTGCAGAATTATTAGAGTGGAGAGAGAAATTCCCGAATGCTAACCGAAAGCAATTTCAAAATTGGGAAAAATCTAAAAACTGTCGAGATGTACTTTCTTACCAATATCTATATATATAATAAAATATGGTAAAATTATAAATATCCAAATTAATGGTAATGATTATCTTTAAGTTATTAATACAATTTGTAAGGAGGAAGATATGAGAAAATATATCGTATTATTAGGGGCTCTTTTAATGGTATTGTCATCATTTTATATCATGTATAAAATAAACCAACCCGTTGTAGGAGCTATTGGGAACGGAACGATTGCTCCTATGGTTTGGGTGACTCTGATTTTTACAGCAATTGGGGGAGTTTTTTTATTAGTTTTTGGCATATTGTTGTTTTTAAAAGAAAATAAACAAAAAATAAATAGAGAAATTAAACGGTAATATAAAACGAGCTTGGAATTCCAAGCTCGTTTTATATTGATTATCTTAAAATCCTGAAACAACTGTTGCAGTAGTGCCACTCCAATTTGTATAGTACAATAAATCCCTTGCAGTTTGACAATACTGAGCAGCTGATTTACTTAAACTTAAACGTGAATAAGTTGCATATGATGTTGACGTTAAACCTGCAAAAGTTGCAAGTGCTCCACCATAGTAAAGTGAAATAGCTACCCATCCAACAGGTCCAGTACCATATCCAGCTACGATGGTTACTAGTCCCATTAAAACGCCAAACCAACCAGCTACTTCAGTCCATGTAGCGTATTCCATTCTTTGAATAACATAACTTTCATAAGAAGTAATAGCAGATTTAAATTTAACCATGGTATTAGCATTTTTAGTGTTATTATAAGTTGTTCCTGTAATTTTTACATATTTATGCCCAGTACCACTCAGAGCTTGAGCAACAAATGCTCCTGTAGATAAATTGTGATTATAATAATTATCAAATGCTCCACGAGCTTCTACAGTAGCTAGTGTTGTTATTGGAGAATTAGAAGTATTTTCTTGTATAACTCCGCTTAATGCTTCATGATCAATTTGAATTGAACCATTTTTAAATTTAAGTACTCCTGCTTCTTGGAGCTTCTTACTCATCTCTCTCATTTCTTTCATTTTTTCAAATGTTATTCCATCAATATCTTTTTCAGTCACTTTAAAATGGTTGTTTTTTATTAATTTCTTAAGATGGGTAGTTACGGTATTTTTCTCGGTATCTGTTAAAGTTTTTATTTTTGGCTCAGTTATCTTGGTGGATTTAGTTACATTCTCTATGGTTTGAGGTGTATCAAATTCTTTGACTTGGAATTTATGTTTAGCTTTTCCTGTAGAGTAGTCATTAGTAAAAACATCAATCTTAAATACAGATTTTTGAAATTCACCTTCTAAGTCATAAAAATCCTCTAGAGCAGTAATTTTTGTTTGAATTGAATTTTTCCCTTCAGTAATTTCTGTAATAGAATTAACTTTTTTACTTCCGATGTTCTCGTATAAACCATCGTTATTTTGCTCAGATGATAAATTCTCCATCTCAAAACTTTCTACAGTTATGTGGCTTGTTGTTTCATCTGATGTTTGAGCAGGGCTAATACTGGGTGCAGTAATACCAAAGAATAGTACAAACGTAAAAACTAGTTTTAATAACTTCATTTCCTCCACTTCTTTTTCTATTTTTTTCAAATCTGCCCAATATATGGGAACTAAAATGAATGATAACACATAAACTTGAATTAACATGTTGGGAAATTTTTGCTAAATTTTTGTCGAAGACGGTACAACTGTGAAAAAATTTATCAAGTACCAGGCGGGTATGATTTAATATCAATTTCAATCATTTGTCTTCTTTGTGCCTTCTCCTTTAAATCTCTCAATACCATCCCCTCCAAATAAAAAAAGAAACACCTAAATCAACTAAAAAAAATAGTTGGCTGGGGTGCTTTCCACTAAAAATATACTCTTTCTGATTACGGCCATTGAAATGTACCAAAGAATGACAGACTGTTTACCACTGCAATCCATCTGATGATAAAAGATATAAAACCATAGTTTTGAGAATCAAAATGTTACAAAAAATTGATTGACTTTCAATAAGATTAGTCTTCTGCAAACGGTCCAGATTAACTCATGTATAACGTAGTAGACTTATACTGCGTAATACATATGTTCAGTTTTAAGTGGCTTTGTGAAAGAATGTACTTAAGCTAACGGTCAGATTACTTCAGTAAGGATTATTGTAACTGGATTGGACAAACTATTCCTAAATATATTTTAGGTTGATGAAAATGACCAAAATTGTTCCTTTTTTTTTGTGTTTAATTAGAGTCTACATTTCTGGGACAAATAATGAAACAGTATATGTTAGTCCGAATGATATGTCCACGCCCTCTTGAGGAATTGGAAAAAGCTATCCCTTTTGTAAATACTACTATTCATTCAAGGGAAAATAAGGAAAATTATTTAGACTTATTTATTTAAGGAGATAATATGCTATATTTTTTTCAAATTTTTATCATGGTGGTTATTGTAGGATGGTTATTAAAAACAAAAAGAGTGAGTTGGAATTCGTTTTGGACAATATTCACTATTGCATTGATAACTGTAGATATAATAGAAATTTTTATTAATTTGATCTTTAATCTTTATAAATTTCCAACTAATATTTTATCTGATCCTGATAAAGACAATTTTTTGGGGATACTTTGTGCTGATTCTATAATTTTACCTTTAACAGCGATTTTATTTTGTTATTGTGTTAAAAGTCATCCTTTTAAAACGAGTATTATTTTCACGATAGTTTACACATTTCTGGAGTGGATATATCTTAAACTTGAGTATCTTATATATCTAAATTGGAAACTTCATTATTCAGCATTGGCATACATAATTGGATTTTCATTTTTTTCGAAATATGCGAACAAACTTATCGATAGACCCTATAAAGTTCCATATTATATATCAATTACATGCTTCGCCTACTTTATCCTTGTTATACCTGGAGCTATTCCTGACGTACTACTCAATATGTATAATTTTAGACCGGGACTTGTACAAGACTTTTGGGTAGATGATAGAATTTCGGATTTAGGTTCTTGTCTCGTAATAGCTAACATAGTTGGATTCATTATTCCAAGGGTGCCAGTAAAGTACAAAAAACTTTCTTTTATTGTTTTAGCAATATTATCAGTATCATTCGGTTTGATTTCTTATTTTAATGGATGGCTTATCTATAATAAGTGGAATCATTTCTTAACTATTATTCGTTATTGTTTTCCTTTTCTTATTCTATATTTTTATGACAAATGGCAAATAAAGCTTCGTTATACCTAATAATTTCTTACAAAGTGGGAAGCAAATATGATACATCTTACGATTAAGTTTCTTTTTGTATTAGCCGCAATTAAGTGGGGAGATTTAAGGGGATGGAAAAAGTATTACCCTACGATTCAGTTTTTTATAATTGGTGATTTATTTTATAACCTGATATTCCATGATTATCGATTATGGAGGTTTGAAGAAATAATACCTTTATTTAAGTATGATATATTTCTTATTCTATCTTTTATGTTCTTAAGATACCCTGCAACTGTATTTATTTACTTAGGTAGGTTCCCAAAAGAAAAAGGAAAACCAATATTGTGGTACTTGTTCTGGGTGTTAATATATATTGGATTAGAAACTATTGACTTGAAAATAGGTTTAATAAAACATTATAACTCTTGGAACATTTGGTGGTCGCTTGTTTTTGATATGCTATTATTTGCATTACTAAAAATTCACCTTCATAAACCTCTATTAGCATGGGGACTTGCAATATTAAGTAGTATAGTATTATGGAACCTATTAGGAGTACCCTTTCATATTTTAAAGTAATATTTATGTATTTTTCTTATAATAATTTAAAAAATTGTTAAATATTGTGCTTAATGTAATGGATGCGGTGCTTAAATAAGAGTATCACCTTTTTTAATTCAATTATATTTTAAAGTGATCGTCTTTTCATATTAGACGACATACTGCGTAACAAAGGATGGTATATAAACTAACTGACCAGGTTAGTTAAAAAAGGTGGGGTTAAGTAAATTGTTATGCGATAAGTCCTACGGTATTTCAGTCCCTATGGTAAATATGCAAGGGAAGTCTAAGGGGGTATAATGAATCTATTTTGTGCAGAAGAAAATTTCCTGTGGAGAAATATAAAAGAAAATGGAACATGAATTTGTTAAATACTAGGCGGTCGAAGTTGGAATTAATAAATAATGGGTACTTAAAAATATAAGCCTTTCTGGCTTCGGCCTCGTGGTTCTTAGCAAATAAAAAAGCAGCAGAAACTAGAGATGTATCTACTGCTAATAAATTTTTTGATTATGAGTTGGTAATCGCTTCTAATCTTTTAGAAGCGTATCGGTATTGTTCTTTATAGTGGTTAACTACTGTTTCGAGTGCATTTTCTGATTTATCTTGTATATTGTTTTCTGGAACCCTTACTGGATTAGTGGTATTAAGTTCCTTAGGTAATGTAAGTAACCGATTCATTATTCCATTTATTAAATGATATTTATCTTTTAATAGTTTAAAAGTAATATCCGCCGGAACATATTCTGTAGAAATATATTTTTCAAAATCTTTTTTAGATACTTTGTATGATTCTATGTAACCTGATACCAATACCATAATAGACATGTTCTTAGCAAAAGACCTCTTTGCCACATACAGCACCAGCCTAACACCTGAACAAGCCGTATGGCTAACCAAAGCAATACTAGAACAAAAAACAGTCGGATAAATCGCAGCCGACCTAAACGTCCCAGTCGAAAGAGTGAAGTCGTGGAGGAAGGAGGCGATAAAGAAGATAAGGAGGAAGTGGTAAAGGTGGCTGACGCTACAGAAGAATTTCTAGAAAGATTAGGTACACCTCTAGAAGATTACTTGTCACAATATATGCCATATATAGAGGCTAAGCGTTATAGTGAGCAATATATTGAAAGTTGGACCTTTATTTCGGAGGGGGTAAAATCTTTACAATTTCAACTAATGTCCCACTAATGTTTAATTTTATAGAGTTAAAGTCATTAGAATTATAGTTTAATATAATCACCTCGTGGTTCTTGGATCACATCCATGCACATAGATGCTGAATTAGACGATAGGAGAGTTATTCACAGTACCGAGTGAATAACTCCCTCTTTTTTTGTTAAATATCCTTATTTTGATAGACCAGAAACTGTCCCCCTGGTTCTTCTTTAAAGTGTTACCGCACTGGGGGTCAGGGCCAAGTTTACTATCTACAGAACAGTACAGTTGGAGAACCGGATGGTAATATAGTTCCTATACCGGTTCCTGTGCTTCCTCCACCGACTGGCAATGATGGAATATTTACTTTATCACCGGCTCCAGATACGGGAGTACATGACCCATTAAGTGTTATTAAAGAGCCTTTTATTTCAGTCTTTACCATACTGTTTATTTTTACATTTGATGAGCCGTTTATGTTTATAGATGTACCCGTCAAATCAATAGCTCCTCCGGGTCCTTGTAGGGATAAGCCATTATCTGTCACTTCGATAGAATATAGACCATTTGGACTTTCAAACTTCCCGTTAAAAACACCTGTTTCCCCTTGCGGTCCCTGTAGGCCAGTTGGACCTTGTGGACCTATTGCCCCAGTATCTCCTATTTCACCCTTAACACCGGGATCACCTTTTGGGCCAACCTGGTTCCAACTAATCTTAACTTCATGATTTTGACATTCCTTAGCCTCATCAACCATTTTAAGAAGACCGTTATTCTGGTTAACACAGGCATAGTAAACAGTATTGCTATCTTCAGCAAATACTTCCACCATCGAAAAAGCAAGAACTACGGATAATGCAATGAAAAACATACGTACAAACGAGTTGTCAAAACTCTTCTTCATTTGATTCATTAGACCCATCTCCTTGTTGGTAGTTATAAAGTCCTTTTCTTGCTTTGATACAATTGCAAGCTGTGCTGCTCAAATAAGTAATTAGTACGATTTACGTTATTGCTATTACTACAGGTGGTGGAAATTAACTTACATAATAATGTAATTCACAAGTCCTAAATTTAGAACTGGTGGTTTAATAGGGGGTGGTTCGTGAACACATCCATGCACATAGATGCTGAATTGAACAATAGGGGAGTTAATCACGGTTAAAGGTGGTTAACTCCCCTATTTTTTACGTCTAAATATAATTATATGAGTTAGCCCAATGCCTTCCGTGATGCATCGCTATTATTCACACCAACATATCATGCTTCATATCACCAAGTGTGTTATTCGGATAATGATGTGAAAACCTGATAACGCAATAGGCAGCGTGGTGCATTTGTTTTTTCATGGTATGATGTGAAACAACTAATGTTAGTGTTAGATTGTTTTTAAAGGTGATAATTGACTTGTTTGGATTTTTTGGATGTGGTTCGAAGGTTCTGCCGTGGTGATAGAATATCCAATTGCATTCATGGACTTTGGGTGAGTGGGTTGGGAATGCATAGATTCCCTCAAGTGGGTTAATTGGGATTAGGACTTTGTTATGTGCACCGGTTTGGTGGCAGACTGCTAGTCGTCTACCGTCATATGTAGAACCGCCTTCGAGACATGCTGGTTTAATTAGCTGCAGCGGAGTTTTTTTACATAAAGCTGTTGATTCATTTCAACAACGATTTTTGCATAATCAATATGGTTAGCAGGTAAAAGGATTATTGCCAATCATTACAACATACCATTCAAGTTACCCAAACGATGCAAACAGAAATGAACACGCTTAGTGAGAAAGATATTCAACTCCTCGAAAAGATGTTGAGGTAATGGTATGAAAGAAGTAGCGTATCAAAAAAACATGTTACTAAGCTCTCTGTTAAACGAGTCATTAGAACAGCAAATAGACCGTTTTTAAGGAGAGAATACTGTCAAAGCTCAATTAGCTTTTCTCTTACTAACTCGGAATGAAAAAAAGGAAGAGTTTGAAGAGATTCATGATTGTATCAATGCAGAAAAAGGAATATCGCTAGTGGAAATTATCGAATGGGGTTACGTATTTTGGCTTTAACACAAAAAAAAATTAATCGTTTTCATACGTAAGTTGTTTGGAGAAGTCCCCTTCTAAAGAGAGGGGCTTTTTGTTTTTTTATCGTATAGCCAAGTTGAACAAGAGCGACAAATACAATGAGCTATTTGCTGCGTAGTACAACGATACTGTTCAAGAAACAGGATATTCAGCAATCGGGCGCTTTTCTTGAGGTTCGGATTTCTGAAAATGATCAAACTTTTTTACAAAAAATGCGCAATGCTTCACAAATCAAGAACCCGTTTTGATCAATCTTTTTTTCAAAACGGGTTCTTTTAAGTTAACGTAAAATGTGGGTTTGTAAGATGTTTTTGATCAAACTTTATTTTAAAGCTACAATGTCCTTTTG
The DNA here is from genome assembly GCF_013396335.1 of Bacillus sp. EB106-08-02-XG196. Taxonomy (GTDB): domain Bacteria; phylum Bacillota; class Bacilli; order Bacillales; family Cytobacillaceae; genus Neobacillus. Next base: position 220,485 of record NZ_JABWSY010000002.1, on the reverse strand, counting down.
GGGCATCCTCGTTTTTTTACAATGATTATCCGATCAAATTTAGTAAGTAACCTCCGATAATTCCAGTAACAACAATCACCCAAGGTGGCAGTTTCCAATAGGCAAGCATGCTAAACAATAGGGCTGCAAAAGCAAAATCAATTGGGTTTAGGATTGTACTCGTCCAAATAGGATCATAAAAGGCAGAAATTAATATACCCACAACGGCTGCATTTACCCCCATTAATGCCCCTTTGATTTTTGGATTATGGCTTAAACTATTCCAAAACGGTAATGTACCTAAAACCAGCAAAAACGCAGGGAGGAAGATCGCAATGGTTGCTAGCAATCCGCCTGCCCAGCCACCCATTACGGCACCTATATAGGCAGCAAAGGTAAACAATGGTCCTGGTACAGCCTGGGCAGCACCATATCCAGCTAGGAAGGCTTCTTTACTGAGCCATCCGCTAGGAACAAATTCGCGCTCCAATAATGGTAAAACCACATGACCGCCGCCAAAGACCAAAGAACCGGAGCGGTAAAAGCTATCAAACATTGCAACCCAGCTTGAGGCACTCAACTCTCTTAAGATAGGAAGCAAAATCAATAATCCAAAAAATAAACCTAAACAAACAGATGCAAACTTTCGAGAAATCGGAAACTGTATATTCGCAGAGGAATCTTCAATCTGCCCCTTGTAAATAAAGTATCCAACAGCCGCTGCTAGTAGAATGATCCCTACCTGTGTGAGAGCTGTTTGCCATAGGAGAGTACCTATCAATGCAAACAGGGCAATTGTTTTACGGGAAAGATCAGGGGTTAGTTTTTGCGCCATACCCATAATGGCATGGGCAACAACACCAACTGCCACTATTTTCAATCCATGAATCCATCCCGTATTACCAATTTCCATCCCTTGTAGAATAAGAGCAAAAAGGATTAGTACAATGACTGAAGGAATGGTAAAACCAATAAATGCTAGTATCCCCCCTAATAACCCGCCGCGCATTACGCCAATTCCAATTCCAACTTGACTGCTGGCTGGACCAGGCAAGAATTGACATAATGCGACTAAGTTGGCATATCCCTGTTCGTCTAACCACTTTCTCTTTCGAACATACTCTTCATGAAAATATCCTAAATGAGCAACTGGACCCCCAAACGATGTTAAACCAAGCTTGGTAGAAACAAACAGGATTTCAAGTAAAAGATTATTTTTTTTCATAAAAGACCCCTTTATAGTTTCAATTAAAGCTAATATGCTTATTTGGCACACACGAATTATAATCAATCCATATTTAATTATATCTCCTTATCTTAGTGTCTTATGTTTTTTGTTCGTAAAAAATATTAAAGATTCATTACAAAGTAGAAATGAAAAAGAGAAGTTGTTGAAAAATTGTCGAAATCTCTACATACAGTCTTCATATAATCTGAGTACTATTGAAATAGTAGTAATTAGTAAATCCCCCATTACTAGAATTCAGGTGACCCAATGTATAATCTAATGAGTCAATTTAGTTCATTTGTAAGCAAACCGTTTTTTATCATAGCTAATAACTTGGAATCGTTACCAATTATATTTGCGCTGCTTTTGGGAATGGTCGGTGCACTTGCACCCTGTCAACTGACTGGAAACATCAGTGCTTTAACACTGTATGGCAACCGATCCTTTCAACAGAAAATTGTGTGGAAGGATGTCATCTTTTTCACTTTAGGAAAAGTAGCCGCCTTTTCATTATTAGGAGGACTTGTATGGATTTTAGGAAGAGAAATTCAAGATAGCCTTATATCGTATTTTCCATGGATCCGCAAAATTATGGGACCATTACTCATTATTGTTGGGTTATATATGTTAGGATTTATCAAACTAAAAGGGACAATTAATTTATTTAAAGGAAATAAAGATTACAAACAAGAAACTCCATTTGGTTCATTTATGTTAGGTTTTAGTTTTTCGCTAGCATTTTGTCCAACGATGTTTATCCTGTTTTTTGTTACCTTAATGCCGATTGTTTTGTCCAGCACATACGGATTTATCCTTCCTTCCATATTTGCATTAGGGACTGCTTTGCCGCTAATCATTTTTATTTTTATTATATGGTACCTAGGCGGGGGCGGGGTATTAATGAAAAAGGGAAGAAAGTTTGGGAATTCCATACAAAAAGTTTCAGGAATACTGATTATACTGTTAGGAATATTTGACGCCATTACCTATTGGTCTTTGTAACTACTTTTGGATAAAAATAAGGCTGTATGAACAAAGTGTGAAAGTTGGAAAATAATAAAATGAACGTATAAAAAACACTTTACATAGGGTAGGGGGGTATGGTTAAATATAGTTAAGAACCTTACCTATATTACAAAATAAACAAAAGTGTTAATTGCGAAAGGGTGTAAATAAAATGGAAAAAGTTACTTTAAACGTACTAGGAATGTCTTGCAATCATTGTGTAAAAGCTGTTGAAGGCAGTGTTGGTGAACTTAACGGAGTAAGCTCTGTAAAAGTTAACTTAAAAGCTAATACAGTTGATGTAGAATATAACAACCAAGAGGTATCACTAGATAAAATCAAAGAAGCAATTGATGATCAAGGTTACGACGTAGAGTAAAAATAGGAAAAGACACGTTCTAGGAAAGAATTATTAATTGGTACAAGAAAATTAATGAATAAGTACAACGTGGAGGCCGCTTCTGCTTTTGAAAAAATGAATGAAAGTAAAACTATAGTAATCCTTCAAAAAGGCTGACACATAATTGTCAGCCTTTTTCACATTTTTCACTATCTTTAACTATTATACTTATTTTACAAGCAATCAAATTTAATAAGCCGGGTGAAATCATATGAATCATATTTTACTAATTGAAGATGAGGAAAGTGTGTCAACTGTCATAAAAGGATATTTAGACAAAGAAGGTTATACGGTTCATTGTTCATCCACTGGGCTAAAAGGGTTGGATCTTTTAAAAACAGCAGATTTTAAATTAATTATTCTAGATTTAATGCTGCCTGATATCAGCGGTGAAGAAGTTTGTAAAATCATACGTCAATCATCTGATGTGCATATCTTTATGCTGACTGCAAAAGGATCATTAAATGACAAAATAGAGGGATTAAATATGGGTGCTGATGAGTATTTAATAAAACCATTCAGCCCAAGAGAATTAACTGCCAGAGTAAATGCTTTATTTAGGAGAATAAGCTCCAAGTTCCCTTCATCTAAGATTATTTTCGACGATGGTTATTTATCGATTGATTGTGATAAAAGAACAGTCCGAATTTTGGGGCAAGAGGTTCCGTTTACACCTAATGAGTTTGATATTATTTGTGCACTAGTTTCAGCAAAAGGAAGTGTGTTATCGAGAGAACAGTTGATTGATAAAATCTTTGGTGCAGATTTTAGCGGTTATGATCGGACCATTGATGTGCATATAAAAAATATTCGTAAAAAGATAGAAATAGATACCAAGAACCCAAAATATGTCCTTACGGTTATGAAAGCAGGATATAAGTTTGGCGGTGAGAGGTAAGTGCAATCTATCAGCAGAAGATTAAGTATTTTATTGGTATTATCGGCGGTTGCTGCTATCCTGCTGGTTACTATTTTTGTTAATATGACAGTTTCCAATAAATTTAACGAATACATGATTGAAATCCAGAACAAGAGGTATGAAAGAATTGTTTCCTATTTCGAAGAAGCCTACAAAAGGGAAGGTAAATGGTCCTCAGATACAGGTGTAGAATTAATGCATGAGGCATATATGGGAAATTATTGTTTGACACTTTTAGATAGCCGTAAACAGGCAGTCTGGGGAATGGACCCTGACGACTTAAATACTCAAATCCATATTGGGGAAATGTCAGGACATGATAGTGGTGTGTATTCTACCAAAACGTTTGACATTAAAGTGGATGGAAACGTAGTTGGTTTTGTCGATATTGGACAATATTCTTCTGTGCTTTTATCAGAAGAGGATCTAACCTTTAAATCTTCTATAAACAAAAGCATTTTTGCCAGTGGTGCACTTACCCTCATTATCATTATTAGCTTAAGTCTATATTTTTCAAAACAATTTTCAACACCGATTCGGGAAGTAGCCAAAATGTCTGTTAGCTTATCTCAAGGTAACTTTGATACAGTTTCAAATAGTAAAAGTAATATTGAAGAATTAGAGGATTTAAGAAAGAGTGTGAACATCCTTGCAGGAAAATTAAAGTATCAGGACGCGCTTCGAAAAAGGTTAGTATCGGATATTACGCATGAGATTAGGACGCCTTTGAATGTCCTTCAAAATAATCTTGAGGCCATGATTGACGGCGTAGTTCCAGTAACAAAAGAGGGATTAAATTATCTAAATGAGGAAGTCATTCGGTTTGGAAAATTAGTAAATAACTTAAACCTGTTAAAAGAGTTTGAATCGGAGAGCATCAAGCTTAATTATGAAACGATTCACCTAGAGGATTTAATTACAGAGATGAGTAAAGATTTTTTCATCGGTTCTGATTGTAAAAATATTTCTATCGAATATGATATTCAACCAGATGAAACCTATCAAATGATTTGTGACAAAGATAAGATAAAACAAGTAATAATTAATTTATTTTCAAACTCTATAAAATTCACTGAAAGCAATGGAAAAGTACTGATTAAACTATATAAAGAAAATAAAAAGATCATCTTAGAAATAATGGATAACGGAATTGGTATTAAACCGGAAGATTTACCCTTTATTTTTGAAAGGCTGTATAGAGGTGATAAAAGCAGGAATCAAATTGAAGGAAATGGGATTGGATTAACGATTGTTAAGAATATCCTTGAGCTTCACAATTCGTTAATTGAGGTAGAAAGTGAAGAAGGAGTAGGAACTTCAGTGAAGGTCTATTTTAATTCAACAAATTAACGCATATCTGTGACCAAAATTTGACACTCTTATATTCTTCATATTGTCTTCATAACACTTTACTATTCTAATGTTGTTAGCATTAAACATGAGGAGTTGTAGAGAATGAAAAAGAAGATAGTTACCTTGCTAGTTTCGAGCGCAATATTAACAGCCTTCACGGGTTGCAGCAGACCAGTAACAGGAGATAAAGAGGCAGATAATGCTCTTCTTGCCTTTAACAAAATTGTTAAGGCTTACCCTGATAAAAAAGGGTTCCATGAAGCTCTAAAACATTGGGGCTTTGAGCTTCCAACAGGTGAAAAGTTTGAATGGAGTAAAGATATGTCAGCTAATAAGGCGGATTTTGCTATGGTTATGCTAGCGGATCCTCTTGTAGAAGCAGGACTTGATATTAAAAAACTTGATGAAAACGAATGGCTTTATGAACCTGCTGCTAAGGACGATAAAGGAAATGATTTACCTAATCGTCTTATTAAACCCTACAATGTATCAGATAAAAAACAAGCTTCAAATGGTTCAGAAGATTCCATGAGAAGACTCTTAAAGGCTGATACAGACAATGTTAAGTATCATAAGGATGTACAACATTTTGATCTTAGCCTTGGAGAAGGCAACCAAGTTCAGTGGACAGAAAAGCTAGGTACAAATGATGCTGATATGATCTTTGTGTTAAATGCGGAGCCCCTTGTAGAAGCAGGAATAGATATCAATAAACTTGAAGACAGCGGTTGGGTCTTTAAAGAAGCAAGTGAGGATGATATGGGAATGGGAGCAAGTCCAGACCAAATCGTTAAAATCTACGATATTAAAAAATAATAAATAAACCACCCCTGATATCTTGGGTGGTTGTCATATTTGATAGAAAAGATTGGAGTGAGTGGGTTGGAACAGAGTCTTAAAATAGGTGGAATGACCTGTGCTGCTTGTGCCAAGCGAATTGAAAAAGTAACAAAAAAGCTTGAGGGAGTTCAAGATTCAAACGTGAATTATGCAACCGAGAAACTTAGCATTCAGTATGATGAAAACATCGTATCGCTCCCAGCTATTCGTGCAACGATTGAGAAGGCGGGGTATGAGGCTATTATTGAGTGTGCTAATAGGGTACTGCAAATAGAAGGAATGACCTGTGCAGCATGTGCCAAACGAATTGAAAAGGTTACTAGTAAGCTTGATGGCGTGCTGGAATCAAGTGTTAATTATGCAACGGAAAAATTATCAATAAGCTTTGAGCCTTCTAAGGTGAGAGTTTCAGATATTAAACAAGCAATTGAGAAGGCAGGATATAATGCAACTGAAGAGGAAACAACAGTTGATAGTGATAAAGAGAGAAAAGAAAAGGAAATCAAGCTGCTATGGAAGAAGTTTGTGATTTCTGCAGTCTTCACCGTGCCACTGCTTGTTATCACAATGGGCCATATGTTTTTTGAACCGCTTGGTTTTAAACTTCCAGCGATTATTGATCCAATGGTGAATCCGCTATACTTTGGCCTCATTCAATTATTATTGGTACTTCCAGTGTTATTTGCTGGCAATAGGTTCTTTACGGTTGGCTTTAGCTCTTTGATCAGTAGAAGCCCCAATATGGACTCTTTAATTGCTATGGGTACTTCTGCAGCATTCCTTTATGGAATCTTTGCTATTTTTCAGATATATGGCGGGAATATCGATTATGCTTACGATTTATATTTTGAAGCGGCCGGCGTTATTATAACCTTAATCCTGCTAGGTAAATATTTAGAAGCCGTTACAAAAGGAAAGACCTCTGAGGCAATAAAGAAACTAATGGGACTAGCCCCTAAAACAGCAATTATTATTCGTAATGGTAAAGAAGTAGAAATCGCAATTGAGGAAGTAGAAGTTGGTGATATCATTGTCGTTAAACCAGGAGAAAAAATGCCTGTAGATGGCGAAGTAATCGAAGGGATGACGTCTGTTGATGAATCAATGCTGACTGGTGAAAGTATGCCAGTAGAAAAAAATATAGGCGATGCTATAATCGGAGCAAGTATCAATAAAAATGGATTGATAAAATATAAAGCTACTAGAGTTGGGAAAGATACTGCATTAGCACAGATTATTAAATTAGTAGAAGATGCGCAAGGTTCAAAGGCCCCGATTGCAAAGATGGCAGATATTATTTCTGGATATTTTGTTCCTGCGGTAATTGGAATCGCGATTGCGGCGGCATTGGCTTGGTATTTCTTTGCGGGTGAAACGGGAGTATTCTCTTTAACAATTTTTATCTCTGTTCTTGTTATTGCCTGCCCATGTGCATTAGGATTGGCAACCCCAACAGCTATTATGGTAGGTACTGGAAAGGGAGCTGAATATGGGGTATTAATTAAAAGCGGTGTTGCCTTAGAGACTGCTCATAAAATTAAAACCATTGTCTTTGATAAAACTGGGACAATAACTGAGGGCAAGCCAAAGGTTACGGATGTTGTTATGAAGAGTGAGAGTGAAATTACAGAGGAATACCTGCTCCAATTGGCCGCTTCTGCTGAAAAAGGTTCAGAGCATCCATTAGGTGAAGCGATTGTGAAAGATGCTGAGGAAAGAGGCATAGAATTTAAAAACTTAGACTTTTTCAAAGCAATTCCTGGTCATGGAATTGAGGTTGAAATGGATGGTAAGAACATTTTACTCGGAAATCGAAAGCTTATGGTTGAAAGTGAGATTTCGCTAAAAGACCTTGAGGTAACATCTGATAGGCTTGCTGGCGAGGGTAAGACTCCAATGTATGTGGCAATAGATGGTCAGATGGCTGGAATTATCGCAGTAGCAGATACCGTTAAAGAAAATAGTAAAAAAGCAATTGAACAGCTTCATAAGATGGGCATTGAAGTTGCCATGATTACCGGCGATAACAGAAGGACGGCAGAGGCGATTGCCAAACAGGTTGGGATTGACAGAGTGTTAGCGGAAGTCCTGCCTGAAGACAAAGCAAACGAGGTTAAAAAGATTCAGGCAGAAGATAGAAAAGTAGCAATGGTGGGCGATGGTATAAACGATGCTCCTGCTCTTGCACAGGCGGATATCGGTATTGCCATTGGTTCTGGTACAGATGTTGCTATGGAATCAGCAGATATTGTTCTTATGAGAAGTGATCTAATGGATGTACCAACTGCCATCCAATTAAGTAAAAAAACAATCTCAAACATAAAACAAAACTTATTTTGGGCATTCGGTTACAACACCTTAGGAATACCAATCGCGATGGGAGTACTCTACTTATTTGGAGGACCGCTGCTAAACCCAATCATCGCAGCCGCTGCCATGAGCTTAAGCTCAGTATCTGTTCTACTAAATGCTTTAAGACTAAAAGGATTTAAACCAGCTAAATAATAAAAAATGGCAGCGAATATGAATCGCTGCCATTTTTTATTGGGTAACTATTGTAGGTATTTAGCTCTAATTTCCTCTAGGTCGACTATATTGATATCATCACCACTTCTATCATTCCAAGTATTTCTTTTTCATTTAGGTAGATACCATAGGAACCACTATTACTAATAGTAAATTCAATATTATTGACCCCTTTTGTACCGGTAAAATCGGTAATAATTTGCATTGTTGATGAATTCAGAATCATAAAGTACCCTTCTGCATTATCAAAGGATGAGAGATCTAAAGTCACTTTTGTATTGATCCCTTTATTAACCACCATAATAAGCGGCTCAAATTCATATCCAGTTCCTTTTATTGAAATTGTCTGCTCATTACCAGCCACTTCAGCTTTTTTAACTAATCGTTCTGTTGCTACCTTACTAAAATCGTCACCGTAGATACTAGGCTGAGCAGGTTCCGCTGGGAGTGCCTTAACAGCAGAATCAAGCCCCTCCCCGTCGCTGCCGGAAGCTGTAATAGCTTCTAAATCATCTACAACTTTAATTACTCCACGCTTCATTCCCATCCAGCAGCTGAAATTAAGCTCTTCACTCCCTGGTGTGAATTCAATTAGATTATTTCCACTTTGCAGCTTCTGTTGAATATCCATACCAGGCACTACAATCGTATTATTACAGCTAGTAATTTCTTCACCATTTATAACCCATTTAAGCGGCATTCCCTTTTGCACATAAAGAGTTTTTGGAGTATAGCCATAAACATTAGCAGTCATATTCAAGACCTGAACTCCATCTTTAATTGTTGCTTTAATCTCATCGGTCGAGGATGAGGAGGCGTTTGCATCGCCGAAGGCTCCCACACTGGACATAATAGCCATTGGGCTGATATTCATGCCTGCCAAGGCAAGCCCTCTGTTACTCATAATAAGGCCGAGCATAATTATTAACATACCGCTAAACTTTAGTATTTTTTTTGTATACCCTTTGCTCAACAACCCTGATAATACTCCAAATGTCAGCATGAGCGGGACTGTTCCAATAGAGAACATAAACATCGATAAGGCACCTGCAACAGCACTGCCTGTTCCTAAAGCAAAAATTTGCATGGTTTGTAAGGGTCCACAGGGCATTAATCCGTTTAGAAGCCCGACATAAAATGGTGCTCTTGGTTTACTCATTGCTCTACAAGCAACATTTGGCAATTTAATTTGGAATTTTCTAAAGGCCTTAAAACCAGCCATATTAAAGCCCATCATAATCATGAAAACACCAGCAAATAACTGCAAACCGGCTTTAGCGGTTAGGGACAGAGCGAAAACTGAACCAATAGCACCAATGACCCCGCCAAGTACCGTATATGCGACCACTCTTCCGGCGTTATATAAAAGTGCTGGCTTTATTGCTTCAAATTTATTCTTGCTTTCTTTTCCAATACTTTGCGAAAGCATGATTCCACCGCACATACCTACACAATGGATTGAAGTAATCACTCCAACTACAAATAATACAGCATAGGAAGCATTATTTAGTTGTGATTCCATATCGTAATTCCCAGAGTTGATTCCTAGTAACACAACGGCTGCTACTGCAATCATGATGCCAATAAACTTAAAGTCTTTAGGACTTTCAGTGCTATAACCTACACTCTCAATAGCGTTTTTAATTTTTTTTAAATCACAGAAATGATCATCATATTCAATTTCCGCAAATTGACCGCTAAAACTAGCTTTTACATCGAGGACCCCATCTAATTTTCTTACGGTCCTCTCAACCCGCTTCTCGCAGGATGTACAGGTCATTTCATATACCTTTATACGTTCTTTTATTACACTCATAAATTTCCCTGCCTTTACTAATTAATGAAACCAACTAAAAGATAGGTAAAGTATAGAGAATTTTTATGTTGATGATATGAAGAAAGAGAGTAGTATAGTGAACAATTTGTAGACAAAATATATCCAAATTTTGAACCATGTTAAAAATTATTAAAAGACCATACTATAAAAAAATAGTTGGAAAAGAGGATGGAATTTGGAACCTTTTATGCCGCAATTAGTTTATTTTGAACCAAGGGCCCTAGAATACCCTCTTGGAAGAGAATTAAAAGAGAAATTTGAAAAATTGAATCTTGAAATTCGTGAGACGACCTCTCATAATCAAATTCGTGATTTGCCGGGTGATAATGAAAATCAAAAATACCGAAATGCAAAATCAACCCTTGTGGTCGGAATCAGAAAGACATTGAAATTTGATACTTCTAAGCCTTCAGCAGAATTTGCTATACCTTTAGCCACTGGCTGCATGGGGCATTGCCATTATTGCTATTTACAAACAACTCTTGGCAGCAAACCATATATTAGAACCTATGTAAATCTAGAGGATATCTTTGAACAAGCTCAAAAATACATGGATGAGCGTAAGCCTGAGATAACCCGATTTGAAGCCGCTTGTACCTCGGACATTGTTGGAATAGATCATTTAACACATTCATTAAAGAAGACGATTGAATTCATTGGACAATCAGAATTTGGGCTGCTCCGCTTTGTAACGAAATTTCATCATGTAGACCATCTTCTAGATGCCAATCATAATGGAAAAACAAGGTTTCGTTTTAGTGTGAATTCGCGGTATGTGATAAAGAATTTTGAACCAGGTACATCTTCCTTTGAAGATCGGTTGTCAGCAGCAAGGAAGGTAGCAAAGGCAAATTACCCATTAGGGTTTATTATCGCCCCCATATATTTGCATGAAGATTGGAAGGAAGGCTATCGTGAATTGTTTGAGAGGTTAAGTGACGAGCTTTCAGGCATAGAAATACCAGATTTAACGTTTGAACTCATTCAACATCGCTTTACAAAACCGGCAAAGAATGTAATTGCAAAGAGGTACCCGAAAACCAAACTAGAAATGGATGAAGAAAAGCGTAAATATAAATGGGGCCGCTATGGAATTGGAAAATACGTCTATCCAACAGAAGAGGCCAATGAATTGGAAACCACCATTCGCCAATATATTAATGAATATTTTCCAAATGCAGTTGTTGAATATTTTACATGAATAAATTATTTTTTTACTTGTACACCGTACTATTTCATGAACCTCCAGCTTAAAGATGTAACAATGAGTTACCTTTAGGAGTGGCTGCCATGAAAATAGACGGTGTTTTTTCTGGAGGAGGAATAAAAGGATTTGCCCTTATTGGGGCTATTCAAGAAATTGAGAAAAGAGGTTTTCAATTCGAAAGAGTTGCAGGGACCAGCGCTGGGTCGATTGTGGCCGCATTAATTGCAGCAGGCTATGGAAGTAGTGAGATAGAACAACTTCTTGATGAATTGGATTTAACAAAATTTCTCGATGCCCGAAAAATGATTATTCCGTTTCCACTTGCTAAATGGCTTTTTGTTTATTGGAGGTTAGGCTTGTATAAAGGGAATGAATTAGAAAAATGGATTGAAGAAAAATTAGCAGCTAGGGGAGTAAAAACTTTTTCAGATTTACCGCCACAAAATTTAAGAATCATTGCATCAGACCTTTCTAATGGCAGGTTGATGGTTCTTCCAGATGATTTGGCTAAATATGGGATTCCTCCTGAGTCATTTTCAATTGCAAAAGCAGTAAGAATGAGCTGCAGTATTCCATATTTTTTCGAACCGGTGAAATTGAAATCGATGGATGGAGTAAATGTGATCGTTGATGGCGGGGTATTAAGCAACTTTCCAATGTGGCTTTTCGACCGTGAAAATATCCAAAAGGTGAGGCCGGTAATCGGAATTAAATTAAGTGCAGATGAATACGAACATGAAAAACATAAGATTAAAAATGCTATTCAATTGTTTGCTGCTCTGTTTGAAACGATGAAAGATGCACATGATTCACGTTATATATCAAAAAAACATGCAAAAAACATTATTTTTATTCCCTCGGAGGGGGGAATGTCTATCGAGTTCCATATAACAGATGAAAAGAAACAGGAATTGTTTAAGATAGGCAGAGAGGCTGCTATAAAGTTCTTTAAATCTTGGTGTTACTAAGAAAGGATATAAAAAAAATCGAGCGCTTATAAGGACGCTCGATTTTTCTTTTTGCCTTTTTTACCATCGATAACTGTTAAGTGAACAGGGGATTTCTTTTTAGTCATTTTGCTTCTCTTTAAAGAAGTTAGTGATCCAAAAGATGTACCTTTTGCAGGCTGTTCGCCGCCTTTAGTCAGTAAACGTTTTTTCGACTTCTTAGCTGCTTTGATAAAGGCCTGCTGCTCTTTATTCCTAGGATTTGACCTGCGAATTAGTCTGAAAACAAAATAAATGGCTAAACCAACCAATGCGAACACTACGATATTCTTAAGGAAACCAATAGGGTCACTTGTAAATGCTGCAATAATGCCAATTATTCCTAAAACAATAACACTACCAACCAAAGGAACGGAAATCCGATTTTTCAAGAAAGCCACCTCCCTAACAGCATCATAATCATTTTCTTAATTTTTTAAACTCAAAAATAATAATGTTTTCAATATTTTATTCAGCATGAAGCTGTAATATAAACACTACTCGACTAGTTCTTTCGTATTGCATTCAAAAAATAAGATTGTAGGTTATAAAAAATTGTATTTACTTATATTTAATTCTACTCCATATATGAAAAAACCTCTAGGATGACATAATATTTCCAATTAAAAAATTTATTCTATGCAAGTGATTGACAAGGGAAGGGCATAATAGGGTTGAATTCATTTCGATAAGAAATTAAATTTACAACCTTAAAGGAGGTATTTAATATGACTAAAATTCCTGAAAAGTCAAAATATCCAAAACCAATGTCTTTTGTTACTGTTGTATTTTGGACGGGTTTGTTTGGAGGTCTATTTTGGGGGACGATTGGTTTTTTTGCATATTACTTCAATTTCACTGAAATTCGACCTAATATCATACTAGGTCCATGGGCGTTAGGGGATTGGAAAAATGAATGGCTAGGAACGATCATATCAATTATTTTACTTGGGATTTTATCGGTTGGTGCAGCCTTTATTTATTCTATTGCACTAAAAAAATTCAACGGTATTTGGTTGGGCTTAGGGTATGGTATTGTACTATTCTTAATCGTGTACCTGGTGTTGAATCCCATTTTTTCAGACATGAAGCCATTTTTAGACTTAAGTCGTAATACGGTAATTACCTCAATTTGTTTATATTTGGTTTATGGATTATTTATTGGTTATTCCATTAACTATGAGTATGAAATCAATCATATGGAAGAAAATGAGACAGCCTCTTAACGCTTTATTAGTCTTTATGGACTGAGATGTGTTAAAATATTTTTGATATTATGGAATTATGCAATATTTGCTGCTGGATTACATACGGGAGAGTGGGAGAAAATGGGAAATATAGATAAATTAAGATCAAGTTTTTCTACATATGGAATTGATGGTTTTTTAATTACAAGTCAATTTAACCGTCGCTATATGACAAACTTCACTGGTTCGGCTGGGGTAGTTCTTATTAGTGCTGATAAAGCACAATTTATTACGGACTTCCGTTATGTTGAACAAGCATCCAACCAATGCGAAGGATATGAAATTGTTAAAATGACCGGCACGCTTGTTGATGAGGTTGCAAAGCAAGCCAAAAAACTCGGTATAAAAAAACTTGGGTTTGAAGAGGACCATTTAACATTTGCTACATATAAAGCTTATGAAAAAGAAGTTGAAGCAGAACTTATCCCTGTTTCAGGGGTTATTGAAAAGTTACGCTTGATTAAGACTGACTCAGAGATTAAGATATTAAAGGTGGCAGCGGATATTGCTGACGCTGCGTTTAAGCATATATTGGATTTTATTCGTCCAGGGAAAACGGAGCTTGAAGTATCCAATGAATTAGAGTTCTTTATGAGAAAAGCAGGAGCAGCATCTTCTTCTTTCGATATTATTGTTGCGTCAGGGTATCGTTCAGCACTTCCACATGGAGTTGCAAGTGACAAAGTCATTGAAACAGGAGACTTTGTAACCTTAGACTTTGGTGCCTATTATAATGGTTATGTATCTGATATTACAAGAACAATATCAGTGGGAGAACCTGAGGCTAAGCTGAAGGAGATATACGACATTGTCCTAGAAGCGCAGCTTAGAGGAATGGCTGGAATAAAGCCTGGCATGACAGGTAAAGAATCAGATGCACTTACAAGGGATTACATAACAGAAAAGGGTTATGGAGAATACTTCGGCCATTCAACCGGTCACGGTATTGGTCTCGAAGTCCATGAAGGTCCAACGCTTTCAATGCGTTCAGATATGGTTCTAGAACCAGGCATGATTGTTACGGTTGAACCAGGTATCTACATACCAGGCCTTGGCGGTGTTCGGATTGAGGATGATACTTTCATCACGAAAGACCATAACGAAGCTTTTACACATTCCACAAAAGAACTTATTATTTTGTAATAGACATAGGAGGATAAAACATGAGTATTTCTGTTAATGATTTTAAAACCGGGCTAACCATTGAAGTGGATGGCGGCCTATGGCGCGTACTTGATTTCCAACATGTAAAACCTGGTAAAGGTGCCGCATTTGTTCGTTCTAAGCTTCGTAACCTTCGTAATGGTGCGATTCAAGAAAAAACATTCCGTGCCGGTGAGAAGGTAGAAAAGGCCCAAATTGATAATCGTAAGATGCAGTATCTATATGCAAGTGGCGATCAGCATATTTTTATGGATATGGAATCGTACGAACAAGTTGAATTGCCAGCAAACAATATCGAATATGAATTAAAGTTTTTAAAAGAGAACATGGAAGTCCACATCATGATGTTTAACTATGAAACACTCGGTGTAGAACTGCCAAATACTGTTGTGCTAGAAGTTACTGAAACAGAGCCAGGCATAAAAGGTGATACATCTTCAGGTGGAACCAAGTCTGCAACTCTTGAAACAGGACTTACAGTACAAGTTCCTTTCTTTGTCAATCAAGGTGATAAATTAATTATCAACACAACAGAAGCATCCTATGTTTCGCGTGCATAAAAAATAAGTCCCAAAAAACTAAGGCCGCTATACAAGGCCTTAGTTTTTTGTTTATTTCATGCTGAAAAGTTTATTACTTTTCCTATTGTGAAAACTTCACTAAATAGTAATAATTAGTTTCCATTCAAGTGATTAGTTTTTGTTAAAATTAAGTAGAATTACAAACATATAAACAAAAGGGGTGACACAGCAATGAAAAAAATTCTCTCTCTCTTGTTTCTCTGTGCGGCTATCGGTCTACTAGTAGCAGCCTGCGGTAACTCCAAAGAGACAAATGTGACTTTAGATAAAAAACATTTACCATTACCAGATTATGTTTTAAACTCATCTGATTTGATTCAGGAAACGTATGCTATGGTATCGAACTACCCAGAAGTAGTAGCAGGTGTACCTTGTTATTGCGGCTGTTATGCACAAGACGGGCATGAAAGTAATCTGGATTGCTATATTGATTCATTTGGAGAAGATAATGCCGTTACCGGCTGGGATTCAATGAGTATATCCTGAGACGTCTGTATAGATATCGCCCGGGAGGCGGTAGAAATGCATTTAGACGGTAAAAGCCCTAAGAAAATATATGATTTAATCACTACTAAGTATCAAGATTTTGGGGAGCCTACTCCGACGCCAGAACCTAAGTAAGGGATAACCTATGAAAAAAATACTATATGGCCTTTACATCATTATCTTTATAGGGATTATTATTTGTATCGTTAATAGTGATATTTTTAGCAGCAAGGATGCAGAAGCAATTGCTGCAGGTGAAAAGGTTTATAACAAGCAGTGCCTGATATGCCATGGTGAAAATGGCAAAGGTGAAGGTAAAAATGCTGGCACCGCCATTAATAATCAACAGTATTTAAATACAGTTAGTGACGAAGACATTTTCAATAGTGTTAAATTTGGCAGAGAAGGTACAGGAATGCCTAGCTATGGACCAAGACTTTCAGAGGTTGAATTAAATAATGTTGTTGCTTATATAAGGAATTGGCAGTCTGAAGAAATAGATTTTGAGGTTCCTAAAACGTTTGCAGGTAATATTGTTAATGGTGAAAAACTTTATAATTTATATTGCATTAACTGTCATGGCGAGGCAGGCAGCGGTAAATTAAAGATGGGAACAGCTCTATCAAATCCACAATTCTTGAAATTTACTTCGGATAAGCAAATTTGGATTGGTACAGCATATGGCCGTGATGATACCAGAATGGCAGCATCATTAAAGGGCTCGGACGGAGTAAGACAGCTTGAGAAAGAAGAAATTACGGATATTGTAACGTATATCCGTTCATTAGAAGCAAAATAACGAAAACCCTGGATCTTCGGATTCAGGGTTTTTTAGTATGCAATTTAATTAACAAAACGTTCATTTTCAAGCCAATTAGTTAAATAGTTTTGGGTTTATAGTACTAGTTGAGATAAAAAAATAGGGGGGTTTTTATGGCAGAAAGATAAATGTGAACATTCTGTGGGCATTTTTTGACAAAAACGTAACGTTTATACCCCTTTTACAAAATGTTCATAAGTGAATCAACTATACACAGATGATTAATATTATATTTATTTCAAAGAGGGCTATAGTGAAAAATAGCTTAGGAGCTCAAGGAGGATTAACATGCTTAAAAAAAAGTTGTTGGCTTTATTTGTAATTACTTCATTTTTATCAAGTTTTATCATTTCAAACGCTAAGGCCGAAACAACCTTTCAGCCAGAGAAGTTTCCCTATACGGAAATGCAAATTCAGGTAATGCCAGAGTTTGATTATCCAGAAGGTTGGGCAAAAGATACCCCATCTTTACTAGTGGGACAATATGGAACTTTTACAAACAAAAGCGGACAAGATTTTGATGGGAAAGTTGAATTAGCTGTTCCAGCTAGTGAAAAAGGATTCCAAGCATACCTAGTTGCTGAATTTCCAGAAGACAACAAGCCCGAAGTACAACGGCCATTTGATGTGAATAAAGAAAAGAGAACTATTTCTTGGAAACCTTCAAAAGCAATAAAGAATAATGAATCATATAGATTCGTTGTCGAGTATTATACGAGCGCAGTAGATGTAAAAGATAAGAGAAGCTTTACATACGAATATAGTAACCCAACAGAGATTGGAACATTAGACGTAATCTTCTATGCTCCAATGGAAGCAAAAGAGATCACACTAGAACCGAAGGCACCAAATATTACGAAAAGTGAATATGGTGAAGAGTTATTCTACTACCAATACAAAGATGTAAAAATAGGAGAAAGCTATGAATATTCATTTTCTTATCAAAAAGATGGTTTCAAATCTACTTTAGATGCTATTAATGAGAAACAACCTCCTAATGATGAAAACCATACTAGTGTTAATGGTACAGCAACAGATCAAATTTCTGGCGGATCAGGTGGATCAACTGAATCAGGTGGAAATCGACCGCTAATTGGCATTGGTGGTGCTGTCGTTATTGGAATCGCCATTATCATAGCCGGTGTGTTTGTTTACTTGGGGTTAAAAGGAAAATCATATTCTGCACCTAAAGCATCTAGTTCTAAAGCAGCGATCCAACACCCGAAAAAGCAACTAGGTAAAAAAGAAACGAAGTCAATTAGTGTTGACGATAAAAAGGAATTACGTAAAAAGCTTTTAGCGGGAAAGATTGATCAGGAAACGTACGATGAAGAAATGAAAAAATTAATTTAATGGGGTGAATGGGTGTGAAAAAGAACACAATCGTTATGCTGGGTGGTTTTATTATCGCAGGGGCAATCGTTTTCTTACTTATGGCAGCTACACCAGGATCAAGCGGCATCGAATTAACAATGAAAGATCTTTTGGCTAACCAAGAAAAACATAAAGATGATTTTGTAACGGTAGAAGGACTATTAATCGAAGAATCTATTAAATGGAACCCAGATAAAATCGAATTGAAGTTTGATTTAGAAGATAACGAGGGAAACCTAATGCATGTTATCCATAACGGCACAAGGCCAGATAACTTCTCTGAGGGTGTTATTGTTATTCTCCAAGGCGCACCTACTAAGAAAAATACATTTGTCGCTGAAACAGTTAAAACAAGATGCCCTTCTAAATATGAGGGTGAAGATGTTGAAAACTATGATCCTGAAGCACATAAAAAATTATTAGATCAGCCACCAACAGAACCAGAAAGTGCAAAATAATAAGAAGGTGACGATATGTACTTATTTGCTAATGCAACAATTTATATAGGCTTAGCGCTAGCAATCTATTCACTCCTCATCATCACGCTGGGGATTAGCACTAAGAATCAAAAATTAATTAATAGCGGTAAGGGTGGAGTAATCGCTATCCTAGTCTGCGCCTCTATGGCAATGCTTTCCTTATTTTATTTGCTAGCTACATCCCAATTTCAATATGAATATGTTAGTGATTACACCAGCAGTGAACTTCCAATTATTTATAAACTTACAGCACTATGGGCGGGGAATTCAGGCTCATTGCTATTATGGACTTTCTTCCTAGTTCTTTACACTGTAATGATTGCCTTCTCACGCAAAATGAGAGGAAATCCGATGGTTCCGTATATTTCCGCCATTCTATTAGGAAATATCGTATTTTTCTTTTTAATCCTTGGATTTGTTGCTAAACCATTTATACTGTTGGATCAAGTTCCAATCGAAGGTCATGGCTTAAACCCAATGCTGCAAAACCCGGGAATGATTATCCATCCTGTTACACTTTACCTTGGTTATGTAGGACTTGCTATTCCGTTTGCCTTTGCAATGGCAGCACTGTTATTGAAAAACGTGGATGACTTCTGGATTAAAATGACTAGACGCTGGACAATTATAGCTTGGTTGTTTTTAAGTCTAGGTAATATTTTTGGCGGCCAGTGGGCTTATGTCGAGCTAGGCTGGGGCGGTTACTGGGCATGGGATCCAGTTGAAAATGCATCCTTTATGCCATGGTTAACGGCAACTGCGTTCTTGCACTCCGTTATGATTCAAGAACGAAAAAACATGTTAAAGATTTGGAACATAAGCTTAATCATTACTTCTTATGCATTAACATTGTTTGGAACATTCCTTGTTCGAAGTGGTGTTCTTACATCGGTTCACGCATTTGCTAACTCAAATCTAGGATTATACTTCTTAATCTTTATGGGTGTAATGGTTATAGGGGCATTGTATGTCTTAATGAGCCGTTACAACCTGCTTAAACGCAGTGCCGGTGAGTTCAATTCCTATATTTCTAAAGAAAGCAGTTTCTTAATTAATAACTTATTGTTAGTGGGAGCGGCGTTTGGGGTATTCTGGGGAACAGTATTCCCATTAGTATCAGAAGCTGTACGAGGTACAAAGGTTACAGTAGGGATGCCATTCTTTAATACCGTTCAAGCTCCTATTCTATTATCTATGATGTTTGTAATGGCGGTATGTCCATTGCTGGCATGGCAAAGGTCATCATTAAAAAACTTAAAGAAAAACTTCTTGATTCCAGCAATTCTTGCTGTTGCAGCAATGGCTTTAATGGTTGTACTAGGAATACAAAAAGCCTGGGCAGTAATCGGCTTTGGAGTTATCGTTCTTCTCTTAATTACTCACTTCCTTGAGTTTTATCGTGGAGTTAAAGCAAGAAGGAAAATGACAAGTGAAAAATTTTATCTTTCACTTTATCGCTTGATGACCAAAAACCGCAGGCGCTATGGTGGTTATATTGTCCACATCGGTATTGCGTTTATCGCGATGGGTATTATCGGATCGCAAAACTATGATGTACAAACTATGAAAACAGTAAACTTAGGGGATTCCATTGAAGTGAAGGATTACCGTATTAATTACGAGCGTCTTGATCAAAAAAAGGAAGGTATAAATGATATCGTTTACGCGGAAATGACGGTTTTCAAAAACGGTAAACGAATTGGAAATATCCAGCCTGAAAAAGTTTTCTATGGCAACTGGGATCAGCCATCATCAGAAGTTGGACTAATCACATCCTTAAAAGAGGATTTATACGTTGTATTAAGTGATTGGGAAGATGATGGAAAAGCAACCTTTATTGTGAAAGTTAATCCAATGATTGCATGGCTATGGATTGGATCCTTTATGATTGTTATCGGCTCGCTGTTTGCCGTGTGGAATGGAAAATATCAAAATATTACTCCAAGATACACAGGAGTACGCAAAGAGGTGTCTTAATGTGAAAAATAAAATTTATATTGGACTCCTTCTAATTGCCTTTATTTTTCAGGCTACAACCTTTCAAGCAGGAGCAAAAGAGTTCGACTACAAATCGAAGGAATTCGAAGCAGCTGCGTCTCAATTCATGTGCACCTGCGGCTGTGGTCAAGACCATTTTGAATGCGATCCTAAGACTTGTAATCTCACAATTGGTTTTAAGGAAGACATCGTTGAAATGATGAATAAGGGCTGGGATAAAGACAAAATTCGTGAATACTACGTCAATATTTACGGTGAAGAAATTTTAACAGCCCCAGAAAAAAGCGGGTTTAGTTTAGTTGCTTGGATAATGCCTTTTGCAGCGTTAGCCATTGCGGGGGCAGCGATATTCTTCATCATTCGTAAATGGGTGAAGAAAAAAGGAACGGATGAATTAACCCTAGACAACGAAAAGGTAAAGGATGAGGTGGAAGAAGAAATCCTCTCGTCTATGATTGAAGAAGAACGCAAAAAGTATCTTTAGGATGTGAACATAATGCAAGAAATCTCGATCATTTCAATGGTATTTACAGCAGCCCTTGTGCTCATTTGTTTATTTCTCGTTCTTGCACCCTTCTTTTCTTGGAATTCGTATTTAAGTTTTGCGAATATGGGTCAGGATTCTGCTTCCAATAAAGAAGTGCTTTTATCCACACTGAATGAACTAGAGTTTGAATACAAGATGGATAAAATTTCACACGCAGATTACAAAAATCTTAAGAAGCAATATGAATCCCAAGTAGTCAGCATTATGAAGGAAGAAGAAGAGCAAATAACATCTCAATCCGTTGACAAGGATTTAATGGCTGAAATAGAAAGTGAAATTGAAGCGACAATGAAGAGTCATAAAAATAATAAGGGGGGAGGAAAGTGATTAAGAAAGTCACCGTTTTCCTCCTCGGACTGCTGCTGCTGATTCCATTAAATGGAATGGCAGCAGGGGAATCAGCGATATCCGTTGATATGCATTACCTAGTCGTCAGCCCTGCAGAAGATGGTTCAACTAATATGATGAATATGGTGAACTATACCAATACTTCATCAGAGGAAGTTAAAGGTGACGGCAAGGGTGAAGCAGTACTGAATGTCACTATTCCGACAGGAGCAACTGGATTTACCTTTTTAGATAACAAAATTGCTCAAAAACAGGTTGATACAGGATTCATTACAACAGATCCTATCCCAGCCAATCAGACCGTTGTTTTGCCATACAGCTACAGAATCGCAAAGGGCGAGGAAATTAACCTGAACTTCGACTATCCTGTTCAGATGATGCAAATTCTTGTTCCTGAGGGAATGGGTAGTATTGAATTTAAGAACATTACTGCTACCAATCAAGGGCTATTCAAGATGGATGATCAAAATTATCAGGGATACAGTGTTGAAGGCATCCAAGCAAAACAAGCCTTTACAATGATTTATAACAAAGATAAACAGCCATCAGCAAGTGCAGCTCAAGGTACTACAGAACAAGGTGTAAGTGAAACTAGTGGAAATGTAACAAAAACAGCACCCGCCTTCCATAATCCTGGTCATCTTCGCATGTGGTCACAATCTCCGCTGCGCAGTTGGGACCCACATGTGTTCTTAATTGTAATGGCTGCCATTATTATCGCAGTGTTGTCCTATTTTGCTTACTTTAGAATGAAAGCAAGAGCAGAAGAGAAGAGACTTGGTGCTGACAAAGAAGAAAATGCATTTAAGAATTTAATGGCAAAGCAAAAGGCGATTATGGATAAAATCCTTGAATTAGAAGAAAATTTCGATGATGGAAATATGTCAGAAGAGGATTATCAAGCCAAACTTTCTGCATATAAGCAGCATTTAGTACAAGTTAAGATGAATTTACGCCAATTTGTAGAGTAACGTCGGAATGCGAGGGATACTTGATGATTGAAATAAAGAAGCTTACAAAGCAAGCCGACAATAAGTTAATTCTTCGAGGTGTTGACCTATCAATCAAACAAGGTGAAACAGTTGCTATTCTTGGTCCAAATGGAGCGGGAAAGAGTACACTTTTAAAAGTGCTGGCAACATTAATAAAGCCTTCATCAGGCCTTGTAAAGATTAACGGATTGGATCTTAAAAAGGATCATATAGAAGTGAAAAAACTGTTTGGATACTTACCGCATTCCAGCTTGCTGTACGATCATTACACACCGCTAGAAAATTTACTGTTTTTCGGTGAGTTATATGGTGTCAAGGACGTTGAAAATAGAGCAAGACAATTGGTAAAAGAAGTAGGCTTGTCATTCTTCATTAATGAACCAGTAAAGAATTTCTCCCGTGGGATGATCCAAAGAATTGCAATAGCAAGGGCCATTATCCATGATCCGAAAATCATGCTTCTTGACGAACCGCATACTGGATTGGACCAAGGTGCGATTACGATTCTAAATCATGTTGTTCTTTCCATGAAAGAAAAGGGATGTACGACATTAATGGTTACTCACGATTTCAAACAAGCAGCTGAAATCTGTGATCGAATTATTATTGTGAAGAACGGAAAGATAGCTGATGATTTTAGCATTAATAATAAATCATTAGGCTTAGTTTCTGAAAAATACCAGGCATTAGTGGAGGGAGTATCGTAATGTTTAGAGCAGCCCTCACAATTGCCAAAAAAGATATCTATTCTGAACTCAGAACAAAACAAGTTTTGGGTACGATGATTATTTTTGCTGGGTTAGTCATCTTAGTCCTAAGCTTTGCTTTTGATCCAGCAAACAATACGACAAAAGCAGTGATTCCAGGTGCTGTTTGGATCATCATTGTATTTTCGGGAATTTTAGGCCTTAATCGCTCGTTAATATCTGAGCAGCGAAATGATACAATGCATGGTTTATTAGTTGCACCAATGGAAGCCTCTAGTATTTATTTAGGCAAATTCATGGCAAACTTCTCGATGATTTTAATAGTAGAAATTGTCGCGGTTCCCTTCCTATTTCTACTATTTGATTTTAAAGTAAATGGCAGTATTTTATATTTTATTTTAGTGTTGTTTGTTGGGAGCTTTGGATTCATTGCAATTGGAACTTTCTTGGCCGCATTAGCTTCCAATTCTAAGAGCAGTGAGATGTTATTACCGCTTTTGCTCTTCCCAATGACAAGCCCGGTATTAATTGGTGTTACCCAAGCAACAAAAATTATTCTTACTAATATGGAGAAATTACCAAGTGCTATTGCTTGGCTGCAATTGGTCGCAGCCTATGATGTAATTTTCTTTGTACTATGCTTTTTACTAATTGAGTACGTTCTGGAGGTTTAATAGATGAGTATGAATCTTGAAAGAGAAAAGGCGCCTCTTCCTATAACAGATTTGGCACCGATAAAAAGTTCGCTGGTTACCAAAATATTATATGGTGGAATGGTAGCTACGATGTTGGCGGCATTCTACTTTATTTTCCTTTATGCAGAAATAGAAAAGACAATGGGAGCCGTACAAAAGATATTTTATATGCATGTTCCATCAGCATGGGTAGCTTTTTTAGCTTTCTTTGTAACATTTGTCTTTAGTATTCTATTTTTAATAAAACGCAAACGGATTTATGATACATACGCCTATGTATCTGCTGAAATTGGTGTTGTATTTACAATCATTGTTCTAACGACAGGACCTATATGGGCAAAGTCTTCATGGAATACATGGTGGGCTTGGGAACCACGCCTAACCACAACACTAATCCTATTCTTCCTTTTTGTAGCATACTTGATGGTTCGTCAGATGGATGGAGTTTGGGATAAAAAAGCTAGATTAGCTGCAGTATTTGGAATTATCGGATTTGCTGATGTTCCAATCGTATTCTTTGCGATTCGCTGGTGGCAATCTAAATTCCACCCAATCGTATTCGGAGATGGTCCATCACAACAAGGCGGCGGAATAGCACCAAGTATGCTCGTTGCTTTATTAGTTACGATTACTGCTTTTACTTTCCTTTATGCCTACCTTCTTCATAAGGGTGTTTCTTTTGAAAATATGAAAATTAAAGTTGACCAGTACAAAGAAAAATTACGTGAGAAATTAGAAAACTAGGAGGAATTTTATTATGGAATTCATGTATGGAGCCTATTCAGTTGTTTGGTTAGTTATTTTTGGTTATATGCTTCTTATTGGAAAGCGTCATAGCAGCCTGAAAAAAGATATTGAGTTTTTAAAACAACTAGATAAATAAGGGGTTGTTAGGAGGAAGCATGATGAGCAGACGAGTCATAAACTTACTCGTATTGTTTCTATTAATTGGAATGTTTGGCTTTTTTGGATATAGTTTGGCTAGTAAAGGTGACAATACCGATGTTGGTGACCAAGCCTATAATTTCGAACTCCCAAATTTAGATGGAACCAATACGAAGCTCTCTGATTACAAAGGCGAAATAATCATCTTAAATTATTTTGCATCATGGTGTAAACCGTGTGTGGATGAAGCTCCAGAACTTGAGGCATTTGCAAGGGATTACGGCGATAAATACCGATTAATTATGATTAACAAAGGCGAAACAATGGACCGAGTGAAAAAGTTCCTAGAAAAATATAACACGCCTGCCGTTTATGTGTTTGACTACAATTCCAAAATTGCAAAAAAGTATAATGTAACAGGGCAGCCAGAAACATTTGTCATCGATAGACAAGGAGTAGTAAGAGAGCATTACAATGGTCCGGTTACATCAGCCCAATTATATGGAATGGTAAAGAAGTACGATCAATAATAGTTTAAAAAAAGGATTGAACCACTTTTACAGTGATTCAATCCTTTTTTTATCCACTTATAGGATGATATTTAAAATCAGCTGAAACACTTGCTTTAATTAGAAGTTGTCCCGGTAGAATTTGTGTTGAACTGACTCCTTTTGCAAACGCAACATGTTGGCTCTCAAAGGGCTGAATAACGTCTGTGCCTTCTGTCACAAGAATGGGCGTGGGATTGAGTGTGACTCTTAAGGTATTGGCTATGGTTGTTGCTTTGCTGCTTGCATTGTTTAAAGCCATGACAAGTGCTTGTTGGTAATAAGAATCCTTGTATCTCGTTGTAAATTGAACATTAGCAACATAATTTGCTCCGTTCTGAACCGCAGTATCTACTACATTTCCTATAATAGATAAATCATCGATTTTTACCTCCAAGATATGAGTTACTTTATATCCTCGAAATATTTGTTTTCCTTGGTCATAGTCATAGTTGGGTTCAATTCGATAATCAAACGTTTGTATTTGATTTCTATCAATACCTAAAGCAATGAGAGAATCAATCACCTTGTTTCCAACAATTGAATTCTGCTGCTGAGCACCAATTAGTTCTTTACTTTCAGTTACTACTCCTAAATTAACGGAGGCTGTATCTGGCTGTACGGCAATTTCTCCTTCACCCTTCACTTTTATTATGTTGTTCCTTTGAGATAGTGTATTCCGGTCTCCAGGATGCTGAATGTACATGAATTTTCCCCCTCAATAATATTCCTTACTACATAAATTACGTTTTACTTTATGAAGTATTCCTAGCAATCTAGTCATATTGCGCATCGAAAGGCATACATTTTAAATAATGAGACAAGCAACCCGCAAGGAGGAAGAAATGTGGAAACGATCCTAAAATTCTTACCAAAAAACATTGCAGATCAAATCAGTAAAATCCCTCCTAGTCAAAAAGAAGAATTGGAAGAAATCAGAATTCGTATCGACCGCCCAATAGAAATTACGATGAAAGGAGCTCCAATGTTTCTATCGTACATTATTCGGCAAGAAGATGCTTTCCACTTATTGAATAAAATCAGCCAATTCTCGATTTATACACTTGAGGAAGAGTTGAAACGGGGGTATATAACGGTTTCAGGCGGGCATAGAATTGGACTCGCAGGAAAGGTCATCCTTGAAGAAGGAAAGGTAAAGGCGATAAGGGATATTGCTTCTTTTAACATCCGGATTGCCAAGGAAAAGATAGGTATTGCAGAGAAAATTACCCCCTTTATTTTCAATCATTCATGGATGCATACGATGATTGTTGGTCCTCCACAAACCGGAAAAACAACATTGTTACGGGATATCGCTAGAATTATTTCATCTGGAAACCAAGAAAAAGGGATACATGCATATAAGGTAGGAATTGTTGATGAACGCTCGGAAATAGCGGGATGTGTACAGGGAATCCCTCAAATGACGTTCGGGCACCGGTTAGACGTGCTCGATGCCTGCCCGAAAGCCGAGGGGATGATGATGATGATTCGTTCAATGAGTCCCGACGTGCTGGTTGTAGATGAGATTGGTCGAATAGAGGACGCCGAAGCCATTCAAGAAGCTGTTCATGCTGGCATAAAACTAATCATGACCACTCATGGCACAAGCCTAGAAGAAGCGAAAAATAGACCTTCACTAAAGTCTATTATAGACCAAAACATCTTCCAGCGATTTATTGTCCTAAGTAGGGCTCACGGACCAGGAACAATTACACATATTTTGGATGGTAATGGAAAAGAACTCAGTCAAAAAGTGAGAGTGACGTAAATGGTTAAAATAATTGGTGCCATTTTTATTATTCTTGCTACTACTTGGACAGGATTTGAAGTTGCCAAACATTTAAGTGAACGTCCGAGACAGCTTAGGCAATTAAGATCTGCTCTTCAATCACTTGAAGCTGAAATCATGTATGGTCATACACCTTTGCATGAGGCTGCGAGGCGATTGGCAGCACAATTATCAAAGCCATTATCATCCTTCTTTGAAGGTTTTGCAAAGAAACTCACAGATACGGAAACAACAGTAAAGGATGCCTGGGAAGACAGCTTGAAGGAGGTTTGGAAGCAGACTGCTTTCAAACAAGGTGAATTTGAGATTATGAAACAATTTGGGGAAACCCTGGGTCGGCATGATCGCTTTTCCCAGCAAAAACATATTATGCTAACTCTTTCCCATCTCGAAAGAGAAGAAGCGGACGCAGTTGAAAACCAAGCAAAATACGAAAAGATGGTAAAGAGTTTAGGGTTCTTTTCAGGATTATTACTGATTATTTTATTAATTTAGGGGGAAAAGCAATGGGTTTAGAAGTGGATATTATTTTTAAAATAGCCGGGGTGGGAATAGTCGTTGCATTTTTGCACACAGTTCTTGACCAGGTTGGGAAAAAGGAATATGCCCAGTGGGTTACTTTATTCGGCTTTATTTACATTTTGTTTCAAGTCGCTTCAATTGTGGATGATCTCTTCCAGAAAATAAAATCTGTATTCTTGTTCCAATAGAAAGGAGGGCTTTGCCATTGAGATTATTAAAATAGTTGGCGTGGCTCTTGTCGCAACCTTCCTTGCTTTAATAATAAAAGAGCAAAAACCTAATTTCGCCTTCCTGTTAATTGTATTTGTAGGCTGCAGCATTTTTTTGTTTTTAGTTGATAAAATCTACGAAATTATTCATATGCTTGAAAAGCTGGCAGTGAATGCAAATGTCAATTTAGTTTACGTAGAAACCATACTAAAGATTATTGGAATTGCCTATATTGCGGAGTTTGCCTCTCAAATTACAAAGGACGCAGGTCAGGGTGCAGTAGCTTCAAAAATCGAACTTGCTGGAAAAGTGTTAATTCTTGCGATGGCAATCCCAATTTTAACGGTCATGATTGAAACCATAATTAAGCTAATTCCCAGTTAGAAAGTTCATTTTCGTTTGAATACAAGAGGTGAAAAATGATGAAGCAAAGGCTGCAGATTATTCCCATTATTATTCTATTATTTATGTTTTTTACTTCAACAAGTGTACAAGCTAACGAAGAAGTGAATGATGCCTCCACACCTCTTTCGCCACAGGATTTAGTAGACGCACAGCTTAAAACAATGGATTTAACAGAGCTTAAACAATATTGGGAGGATATTCAAAGTAAATACGGCGGCTTCCTCCCAGAAAGTCAGAAAGGAAGTTTGTATGATTTTGTAAAAGGAGATAAGAAATTCTCCTTCAAGGAGTGGACACAAGGAGTTTTAAAATTCCTATTTCACGAATTTGTTATAAATGGAAAATTACTTGGTTCTTTAATCCTTCTTACGATATTCAGTATGTTTCTCCAATCTATGCAGAATGCGTTTGAAAGCAGCACGATTAGTAAAGTTGCCTATTCCATTGTCTATATGGTCCTGGTAATTATTGCGTTAAATAGTTTTCATATCGTAATTGAGTATACCAATGAGGCAATTGGGAGCATGATTTCCTTCGTGCTGGCACTTATACCGCTTTTGTTAGCCTTGATTGCATCATCGGGCGGAATCATCTCAGCAGCTTTCTTCCATCCTGTTATTTTGTTCTTAATGAATATCAGCGGGATGTTCATGCAGTATGTCATCCTTCCGCTGCTTTTTTTAGCCACTCTATTGAGTATTGTGAGTACGATGTCTGACCAATATAAGGTGACGCAGCTTGCACAGCTGCTTAGGAATTGGAGTATTGGCTTAATGGGGCTTTTCTTGACTGTTTTCCTTGGAGTTATTTCAGTCCAGGGTGCGTCTACAGCGATAACAGATGGAGTTGCCATCCGTACGGCAAAATTTGTGACTGGTAACTTTATTCCTGTCATTGGCAGAATCTTTACTGATGCGGCAGACACAGTAGTAAGCGCCTCTGGATTGTTGAAGAATTCTGTTGGAATAGCGGGTGTCGGCATCCTGCTCATCATAGTTGCTTTCCCGGCTATTAAAATCCTAATGATCGCGTTTATTTATAAAATTGCGGCTGCTATTTTACAGCCACTAGGCGGGGGACCCGTTATTAAATGCTTAGATATTATTAGTAAAAGCGTTATTTATGTTTTTGCTGCACTCGGCATCGTCTCTCTCATGTTTTTTTTAAGTATTACAGTTATTGTCGCAGCAGGGAATCTAACGATGATGATGAGATAGGGGAGAACGTTATGGAATTTTTAATAGAATGGGTAACGAATATTATTCTTTTTATCCTCTTGGCAACCGTTATTGATATGCTGCTTCCAAATACAAGTATGCAAAAATATACAAAAATGGTTACGGGGCTTCTGCTAATAGCCATAATCCTTACGCCTATTTTTAAGTTAATCTCTAAGGATTTTGAAACTGCGATGGCTCAGATTCCCTCTTTCCAGAGTCCAGGAGAAAAAAATATGGAAAATTTAATAGAATTGCAGAAAAAAGAAATACAAGCCTCTAATCATGCATATATTTTAGAAACAATGGCTGCCCAGCTTGAAAAGGGAGTAGAAGAGGAGTTGATGGAACAATTTGGTTTGGAAATCGCAAAAATAGAACTCACAACCCAGGATGATAGTCAAGAATCATTCCCTGAAAATCTTGAAATGGTTACAGTTCGCCTAAAGCAGCCTGAATCAAAAGTTACAAAAGTCGAAGCCGTACAACCAGTAAGCATTGATACGGGAACGCCTCTTCCATCTAAAGATCAAACAGAGGAATCAGAAAAAATCGCCGCATTTCTTTCGCAACAATGGAATGTAACCGATAAAGTAATTGAAGTCTCGGTTGAAGGGGGGATGAAATAGCAGAATGGAAAATAATAAGGGACCATTTTCATGGCTTAAAAACCTAGTCTCAAAGGGTGAACCTTCTGATAAAAAGTCTGGGAAATATCAATATATGATTCTGGTACTATGTATCGGTGCAGCCTTTATGATTGTTGGTAATGTCCTGTTCTCGGATAAATCTGCTCCACTTGACAGTAAGGCAGTAACTACGAGCCAGTCAGAAACGTCAGAGGTTGAGGCTTTTAGCCTAAAGAAAGATTCTAATAATAAAACAATTTCTGGTTACGAAGAAGAATATGAGAAACAGCTAAAGAAGGCACTGGAAGAAATGCTGGGTGTAGACGATGTAATGGTAGTGGTGAATATTGATTCAACTGACAAAAAGGTGCTTGAGAAAAACAAAGTAACAAAATCTCAAACAACAGAGGAAAAAGACAACGAGGGTGGAGAACGGAAGGTTCAGGATACCTCCACGGATGAGCAATTAGTCATTATTCGTGAAGGTGAGAAAGAGGTACCGATTGTAGTTGAATATCAAAAACCAGCCATTCGCGGCGTATTAGTAGTAGCTAAGGGTGCAGAAAATATTCAAGTCAAAAAGTGGATTATTGAGGCAGTAACAAGAGCGCTTGATGTACCTAGCCATCGCGTTGCCGTAATGCCTAAAAAATAAAAGGGGGATTTATAAATGCTATTGAAAAAACAAACAGTTTGGTTATTAACAATGTTAAGTTTGGTGGTTGTATTATCCGTTTACTACATCACATCTCCTGAACAAAAGAGCAATGAACTTGCAGCAGTGAAGCAAGAAGAGAAAGCTGATCAAAAAGAAACGAAAACAGATACTGAAACGGAAGTTAAGGATGGCGACACCGTTATTTCTCAGGTTGCTGGTGACGAAGAATTTGAAGCACTTCGTTTGGAGCTTCAAGATGAGCGCAGCGAATTAAAGGAACAATTAAACACTGTTGTGGCAACCACTGATCTTCCTGCTGACCAAAGAAGTGAAGCGGTTGACCAAATGAAAAAATTAAGTGAAATTGCTCAAAAGGAAGAAATGCTTGAAACATTAATTAAAGCCATGGATTATGAAGACGCATTAGTGAGAGCAGATGGTTCAACGGTTAAAATTATTGTAAAGTCTAAAAAAGAATCTTCAAAATCAGAAGCAAATGCGATTATACAAATGGTTAAAAAAGAAATTGGTGAAACAAACTTTGTAGCTGTAGAATTCCAGCCAACTAAATAAACCAAACAAAAAGGAAAGCCGTCGGCTTTCCTTTTTTTAAGGATTGAAAAGAAGAATATTGAACTTCAACAAGGTATTAGCGTATAGTATTAGTAGTTAGTATTAATCTAGCAGGACAAGGAGTGTTTAGATTGTTAAAAGTACAAGAAATTCGTGAATTAATTAAATTAGTTGACCAATCCAGCATTGATGAATTCGTATATGAAAATGAAGGTTCCAAAATAAAAATGAAAAAGAACACTGAAACAAAAGTAACAACGGTACAATCAGTACCACAAGCATCAGTTGAGGCTGTTCCTGTAATTCAACCAGCAGCACCAGCTGCAGTTTCTGCAGCACTTGTGCAAGAAGAAAAGCAGGAAGCAGCAAATAATTTTGCAGCGACTCCAGCTGATACATCAAATTTACACAAAATCACTTCCCCAATGGTAGGGACTTTTTATGCCTCACCAACACCAGAAGCAGATGTATATGTAAAAGCAGGTTCAGGTGTTACCAAGGATTCTATTGTATGTATTGTCGAAGCAATGAAATTATTTAATGAAATTGAAGCTGAAGTTAATGGCGAAATCGTTGAAGTTCTAGTGAAGAATGGTCAATTAGTAGAATATGGGCAGCCATTATTTTTAGTAAAGCCAGAATAAGGAGCGATAACAGGATGATAAAGAAACTGTTAATTGCAAATAGAGGAGAAATAGCTGTCAGAATTATTCGTGCCTGCAGGGAAATGGGCATTGAATCTGTTGCCGTTTTCTCCGAGGCAGACCGTGAAGCGTTGCATGTACAGCTTGCAGACGAAGCCTATTGCATAGGACCGACATTATCAAAAGATAGTTATTTAAATGTGACAAATTTAATTAGTGTGGCAAAACTAACAGCTTGTGACGCCATCCACCCTGGATATGGTTTTCTAGCTGAAAACGCAGATTTCGCTGATCTTTGCCGTGAATGTAATATTACCTTCGTGGGACCTAGTCCCGAGGCGATTACCAAAATGGGAACGAAAGATATTGCAAGGGAAACCATGCGTAAAGCAGGGGTTCCAATTGTACCAGGTTCAACGGGAATCATAAATGATATTGATGAAGCACTTGAGCTTGTTAAAAGAATACAATACCCTGTAATCATCAAAGCAACTGCCGGCGGAGGCGGTAAAGGTATCCGTGTTGCAAAAAATGAACAGGAACTCGTTAAGGGTATTAATATTACACAGCAAGAGGCTCTGACTGCGTTTGGTAATCCTGGAGTATACATAGAAAAGTATATTGAGGATTTCCGTCATGTTGAAATACAAGTTCTAGCAGACTCCTATGGAAATACTGTCCATTTAGGAGAAAGGGACTGTACGATTCAACGGAGGCTGCAAAAACTTTTAGAAGAGACTCCTTCACCAGCATTAGATGGGGAAATTCGTGAAGAAATGGGAAATGCAGCAGTAAAAGCGGCAAAAGCAGTTGATTATTCAGGCGCGGGAACGGTAGAATTTATATATGACTACCGCAATCGTAAATTTTACTTCATGGAAATGAATACTAGGATACAGGTGGAGCACCCAGTTACTGAAATGGTTACAGGTATTGATCTTATTAAGGAGCAAATCCGCGTTGCTTCGGGAGAAAAATTAACGGTAAAGCAGCAGGATGTTACGTTTACTGGCTGGGCAATTGAATGCCGAATCAATGCAGAGAACCCTGAAAAGAACTTCATGCCTTCAGCAGGAAAAATAAATATGTACCTGCCTCCTGGTGGTTTTGGTGTTCGAATTGATTCAGCTGCATACCCAGGCTATACGATTCCACCTTATTATGATTCTATGATTGCAAAGGTCATCACATACGGTAATAGCAGGGAAGAAGCAATTTCACGAATGAAACGTGCGTTAAGTGAATTTGTGATTGAGGGTGTCCATACTACCATACCATTCCATTTAAAATTGCTTGAGCATGAAAGTTTCGTAGAGGGACAGTTCAATACGAAGTTTCTAGAGTTACATGATGTGATGAAGTCTATCTAAATCTGGGGGTGTACTTTATGAGCGAATATAATGTACTGGAAATGAATCAAGGTAACAGTGGCCACGGTAAAGTTGAAATTGCACCAGAAGTCATTGAAGTCATTGCAGGTATTGCTGCTTCCGAGGTCGAGGGAGTTGCACAAATGCGTGGGAACTTTGCGACAGGTGTAGTTGAACGGCTAGGGAAGAAAAACCACGGTAAAGGTGTTAAGGTGGAATTATCAGAAGATGGAATCACAGTTGACGTATACTGCTTAATGAAATTTGGGGTCTCTATTCCAACTGTAGCAGGGAAAATACAAGATAACATCCGACAAGCATTGCTCAACATGACAGCCCTAGAGGCAGAAGCAGTAAACATACACGTCGTTGGTATCTCATTCGAAACCCAAAAACCAGAACCAGAAGTAGAAGAAGAGATTTAATGATTTTATAAAGGCTGTGTTACAGTTAATTGTTGGTTTAGTTAACTCGTTGATTTCGTTCCAGGCACGAAGACTCCTGCGGGAGGACGGGGCAGGGGGAGACCCCGCAGGCGCTAAAGCGCCGAGGAGGCTCCCCGGACCGCCCTAAGGTGCGCGAAGTGACTGGAACGAAAATCAACAGACTAGTTAAACACAGCTAAAACCAAAGGAGAAAATCCTTTGGTTTTTTTCTTTTTTTACGGTTATTAGTATACTGCTTCTAGGTAAAAATAAGGTATTACAGTGCGAATCGATTTTAGTTATGCTATTATCTTTTTATGTGCAAAACAATATCATGCAATTGTTGTATGAAATTAGACAAAAATTAATTATTATCTCTAAAGGAGTTAACTGTATAATGAAAAGAAGAACTGCAAGGGAAAAGGCGTTACAAGCTCTTTTTCAAATCGATGTAAGCAATACAGAGCCAGCTTCTGCAATTGAACATGTTTTGGAAGGGGAGTCAGGAGATGACTACCTAACTAAGCTTGTGTTAGGAGTGGTTGAAAATAAAAATGAAATTGATCCATTAATCGTAGTAAACCTTGAAAAATGGACGATGGACCGTTTAGCAACCGTAGACAGAAACTTATTAAGGTTAGCCGTCTATGAATTAAAATATTTCAGAAATGAAACACCTGAAAATGTTATTTTAGATGAAGCAATAGAAATTGCTAAAATCTACGGCGACGAACAATCCAGCCGATTTATTAATGGTGTACTATCTAAGGTGAAACAGCAGCTGATTAGCGAATAAATAAATTGCCAATTACAGGAGGGGAAACATTATGACTGCAACAATTATTGATGGTAAGGAAATAGCCGCAAAGAAAAAAGTAGAAATTGCTGAGGAAGTCCGTAAATTAAAAGAACAAGGAGTTACACCTGGACTTGCTGTCATTCTCGTTGGAAATAATCATGCGTCCAGAACATATGTAACAAATAAAGAAAAAACTTGTCAAGACCTTGGTATGCACTCTGTACTAATTGAGTTACCGGAAGAGACTTCCCAGGAAGAACTTCTGTTAAAAATCGAGGAATTGAATGGAGACCCCGCAATCCACGGAATTCTTGTTCAACTGCCACTGCCAAAGCATATTGATGAAATTAAAGTAATTGAAGCAATCTCACCATTAAAAGATGTCGACGGATTCCATCCCATTAACATTGGACGAATGATGACTGGTCAAGATGCTTTCTTACCGTGTACCCCTTTTGGAATCATGGTGCTCTTAGAGGAGACTGGTATATCTGTTGCTGGCAAACATGTAGTAGTTGTAGGGAGAAGTAATATTGTTGGAAAGCCAGTTGGTCAATTATTTCTTAACCAGCATGCAACTGTAACCTACTGTCATTCAAGGACAAAGGATTTACAGGCTCAAACATCACAGGCTGATATACTTGTTGCGGCAGTTGGTATTGCTAATTTTATTAAAGCCAATCATGTAAAAGAAGGTGCAGTCATTATTGATGTAGGGATAAACAGAAATGAAGCTGGAAAGCTTTGCGGGGATGTTGATTTTAACGAAGTTGTAGAAAAAGCCGGTTATATTACTCCAGTTCCAAAGGGAGTAGGTCCAATGACCATTACGATGCTTATGTATAACACTCTTAAATCAGCAAAAAATACGCTGCAGTCCTAAAAAGGAGTTCGTAATGGAGGAAAAAAAGTATTTATCTGTATTGGCATTAACAAAATACATAAAAAGAAAATTTGATGCTGATCCCCATTTGCAGGATGTCCATGTTAGAGGTGAAATATCAAACTTTAAACAACATTCGAGCGGGCATATGTACTTTACCTTAAAGGATGAAAAAGCACGGATTTTGGCTGTCATGTTCTCCAGCCAATCACGGACAATGAAGTTTTCGCCAGAAAACGGCATGAAGGTGGTTGTGAAAGGAGATATTTCTGTCTATGAACCAAGCGGTCAATATCAAATATATATAAAGGAAATGCAGCCAGATGGGATTGGGGAGTTATTTTTAGCCTATGAACAGTTAAGAAAAAGACTTGAAGCGGAAGGTTTATTTTCGATAGAACGTAAGAAGTCTATTCCAAGCTATCCTAAGACGGTAGGCGTCATTACCTCCCCAACAGGAGCTGCAATAAGAGATATTATCACCACGATAAAAAGACGTTATCCGATTGCGAATATTCTAGTATTACCAGCACTCGTACAAGGTGAAAATGCCGCTCCTTCTATCGCTAAAGCTATTGAGAAGGCAAATA
Organism: Bacillus sp. EB106-08-02-XG196; assembly: GCF_013396335.1. GTDB lineage: Bacteria > Bacillota > Bacilli > Bacillales > Cytobacillaceae > Neobacillus. The sequence goes on along the minus strand of NZ_JABWSY010000002.1, from coordinate 184,617 downwards.
AGCTGGATGACCTTGATGTACTTATAGTTGGGCGTGGCGGCGGCTCAATTGAAGAATTATGGGCTTTTAATGAGGAATTGGTCGCTAGAGCGATATTTCAATCTGTACTCCCAATCATTTCTGCTGTTGGACATGAAACAGATTTTACCATTGCAGATTTTGTTGCAGATATGCGTGCGCCAACGCCGACTGCAGCAGCTGAGTTAGCTGTACCTCATATCGAGGAATTAATGGAAAGACTGCTGCAGCGGAAAACCCGTATGCTCCAGTCTATGAATAGCCTATACCGATATGAGAAGCAACGGTTAGACAGAGTACAAAAATCCTATGCTTTTCGGTATCCACAGCGTCTTTACGAACAGAAGCTTGAGCAGGTAGATAAATTAACAGAACTGCTTGTTCGCGGCGCTTCTCGATTGTCAGATGTAAAAAGGTCACAGCATCAAACGGTTCATAATCGTCTGATGCGAAACCATCCAAGGGTAGCTTTACTCGATGCAGCGGGCAGGTTTGACCGCTCACAAAAAGATATCGGGAGGGCAATGGAGAAAATTCTCTTAAAGAAACAAACAGAATTCGATAAGGTTATTTCAACCCTTCAAGCCTTAAGTCCGTTAAAAATAATGGAACGTGGATACAGCCTCGTCTATTCTACTGAAAATGAATTAATAAAAAGTATTAAACAAGTTAAAGAGAACGAACCACTTCAGATTCAATTATCAGATGGCAGCCTTCTCTGTAATGTACAGAACATAAAGGAGAGCGAAAACCGTGACGAATGAACAAAAGATTTCCTTTGAGGAAGCAATGAATAAGCTTGAGCAAATTGTGGATAAGCTTGAAGAAGGAGATGTCCCTTTAGAAGAGGCAATTGTCTTTTATAAAGAAGGGATGGAACTATCTAAGCTTTGTCATGATAAGCTTAAAAGTGTTGAAGAACAATTAACACAGATTATTACGGAGGACGGACGGAAACAAAACTTCAAGATAGAAGAGGAGGAATAGGCTTTGAGTACTAAAGTTCTAGATGCTTTTACACAAGAACATAAACAACTGCTTGAATCAGAGCTTCGAACCTTGGTGCAAAAGCTGAAAGCACCTCCTATTATTAAAGAAGCCATGCATTATTCCCTTGAAGCAGGCGGTAAAAGAATTCGTCCTTTATTAGTATTTGCAACCATTGCTGCTTTTGGAAAAGACCCTAAACTTGGGCTGTTAGCAGCTTCAGCAATAGAAATGATTCATACTTATTCATTAATCCACGATGACTTGCCAAGTATGGATAATGATGACCTTAGAAGAGGGAAGCCAACGAATCACAAAGTGTTTGGCGATGCAATCGCTATACTAGCTGGAGATGCCTTATTAACCTTAAGCTTCGAGGTAATTGGCCAGATTCCAAACGAAAATGCTTCGAGTGAGACGAAACTCCGATTGGTAACCGAAATGGCCAAAGCTGCAGGCAGTGAAGGAATGGTTGGCGGTCAAGTGGCGGATATGGAAGGAGAGGGAAAAACTCTAACCATTGAAGAGCTTGAGTATATACATATACATAAAACAGGAAGACTCTTAAGATTTAGTGTCATTGCAGGTGCATTGTTAGGTGGGGCAAACCACGAGCAACTTGAGAACCTTTCTTCTTTTGCCCATCATCTTGGGCTTGCATTTCAAATACAGGATGACATTTTAGACTTAGAAGGCAATCCAGAGTTACTAGGTAAACCTGTTGGAAGTGACACCACTAATAATAAGAGTACCTATCCACAGCTGTTAACGATGGAGGGTGCGAAAGAAGAGTTACAAAAGCAATTAGATTTGTCCAAACAATACTTAGAAAAGACTGGACTTACTATCAATCTGCTTAGTGAAATTGCAGACCTTGTGGCATCTAGAGACCACTAATATAACTGGTATTTGAACAACAAAGTAATTGTGTTATAATTGTTGTCAATGTAGAAAACGTTGTTAATGCCGTTACCACTAATAGTGTTAGCGGCTATTTTTAAATAGTAGACTGAAAGAAAAAGTATGAAAGTGAGTGGTCCTAAAATGGATCTGTTATCAATAAAAGACCCTTCCTTTTTAAAAGGGATGTCAAATCAAGAATTAGAGGCTTTAAGTCAAGAGGTACGCAAATTCTTGATTGAAAAGCTGTCTGTAACTGGAGGCCATATTGGACCGAATTTAGGTGTTGTCGAATTAACAATTGCTTTACATAAATGTTTTGACAGCCCCAAAGACAAATTTATTTGGGATGTAGGACATCAGTCCTATGTTCATAAAATACTGACAGGCAGGGCTGGCGAATTTGATACATTGCGTCAATATAAAGGACTGTGCGGCTTTCCGAAAAGAATTGAAAGTGAGCATGATGTATGGGAAACAGGACATAGCTCGACATCTCTTTCTGCGGCGATGGGAATGGTCATAGCAAGAGACTTGAAAAAAGAGAGCTCCTTTATTGTGCCGATTATTGGTGATGGTGCGTTAACAGGTGGAATGGCATTAGAAGCATTAAACCATATTGGTCATGAAAAGAAGAATATGATCGTCATCCTGAACGACAATGAAATGTCAATTGCTCCTAATGTTGGTGCTCTTCATAATATCCTTGGTCAATTACGCACTGCTGGTAAATATCAGTGGGTTAAAGACGAGTTAGAATTATTCTTAAAAAAGGTTCCGGCTGTTGGTGGAAAACTCGCAGCAACTGCCGAACGTGTTAAAGACAGCTTAAAATATTTATTTGTTTCAGGCATGTTTTTTGAGGAAATGGGCTTTACGTACTTAGGTCCAGTAGATGGGCATGATTTTGAAGCATTATTTGAAAATTTCCGCTATGCCAAAAAAACGGAAGGGCCAGTCCTTCTCCATGTGATTACGAAAAAAGGAAAAGGTTTCCATCCAGCTGAAAGTGATACAAAAGGTACATGGCATGGAACAGGACCATATAAGATGGATACAGGTGCCTTTGTTAAGTCTGATAAGGCACCACCGGCATGGAGCAGCCTAGTTAGTGAAACAGTTCGTAAGCTTGCACGCGAGGATGAGCGAATTGTGGCAATTACCCCTGCAATGCCTGTTGGGTCTAAGCTTGAGGGCTTTGCTAGTGAATTCCCAGAGAGAATGTACGATGTTGGAATAGCTGAACAACATGCTGCTACGGTAGCTGCTGGATTAGCCACCCAACATATGAAGCCATTTTTAGCCATCTATTCGACATTTTTACAACGGGCATATGATCAAGTTGTTCATGACATTTGCCGTCAGAATCTAAATGTTTTCATTGGAATTGATCGGGCTGGGTTAGTAGGAGCAGATGGTGAAACCCATCAGGGCGTATTTGATATTGCCTTTTTAAGACATGTACCTAATATGGTATTAATGATGCCTAAAGATGAAAATGAAGGGCAGCATATGGTTTATACGGCTCTAAATTATGATGATGGTCCAATTGCGATGAGATTCCCTCGAGGAAATGGTTTAGGTGTTCCAATGGATGAAAAGTTCAAGAGCATTCCAATTGGCACCTGGGAGGTTTTAAAGGAAGGCGAAGACGGTGCTATCTTAACCTTTGGTACCACAATCCCAATGGCAATGGAAGCAGCAGAAGTTCTAGAAAAACAAGGAATTTCAATAAAAGTAGTGAATGCGCGTTTCATAAAGCCATTAGATGAAAAAATGCTCAATCAGTTATTCTCAAAGAATACACCTATTCTAACCATTGAAGAAGCGATTCTTCAAGGCGGATTTGGAAGCAATGTTTTAGAATACGCACATGATCAAGGTTTTTATCATCAAGCAATTGACCGAATGGGGATACCAGACCAATTTATTGAGCATGGTGATGTTAATTCACTGCTAGAGGAAATAGGGATGACTACTTCTGAGGTTGTTAAAAGAATGACTATACTTGCGCGAAAAAAACAACAAAGGGCATAACGAATGAAGAACAAAGAGCGTTTAGATGTTTTATTAGTTGAAAGAGGTTTAGCTGAAACTCGGGAGAAGGCAAAGCGTTCCATTATGGCGGGACTGGTTTATACAAACGAGGAGCGTTTAGATAAACCTGGAGAAAAAGTTAAAGTAGATATCCCGCTTATGATAAAAGGAAATGTGCTCCCCTATGTAAGTCGCGGCGGTCTTAAGCTAGAGAAAGCGTTAAAGGTCTTTGATGTGACAGTCAAGGATAAAATTATGCTCGACATTGGTGCTTCTACGGGAGGTTTTACTGACTGTGCTCTGCAAAATGGTGCCAAAATGTCCTATGCCTTGGATGTAGGATATAATCAGCTTGCATGGAAGCTGCGGCAGGATGACCGTGTAGTGGTTATGGAAAGAACCAATTTTCGATATGTAACACCGCAAGATTTATCAGGAGAAATGCCCAATTTTGCAACCATCGATGTTTCTTTTATTTCCTTAAAGTTAATCTTACCTGTTTTAAAAACACTTCTTGTCCCTGACAGTGATATTGTTGCGCTCGTCAAACCGCAATTCGAAGCAGGCCGTGAGCAGGTGGGAAAAAAAGGTATCGTTCGCGATGAAAAAGTACATTTACAGGTTGTTAATAAAATTGTAAATTTTGCACTTGAACAAGGATTTAATGCGGTTAATTTATCCTTTTCTCCTATCACAGGAGGAGACGGGAATATTGAGTTTCTCCTTCACCTCAGGTGGGTAGGGGAGCAAGATAATGGTCAAAATCAATTACCTTTTGAGCCTTCACAAATAGTGAAAGACTCCCATCTAGAATTTAAATCGAAACAAGATATAGAAGGATGAGCATATGCTTATCCTTCCTTTTTGATTTGACAAGTTTTTCTCTTGAATAATCATTGTACATCCTAGGCAAAATGGGCTAACATATTGGTATAAGCGACATTTTTGTACAAAATACTCAAATGTTCTGATGATTACGGGGTGAATGATTTGAATAAAGGTCAACGTCATATAAAAATTAGAGAAATTATCACCAATAATGATATTGAAACACAAGATGAACTGGTTGATGAGTTAAAAAGTGCTGGGTTTAATGTAACACAAGCAACGGTTTCAAGGGATATTAAAGAACTGCACTTGGTTAAAGTCCCATTGTTAGATGGCAGATACAAATACAGCCTTCCAGCAGATCAACGCTTTAATCCATTGCAAAAATTAAAAAGATCGTTAATGGATGCATTTGTTCGTATAGATTCTGCTGGACATTTACTTGTAATGAAATGTCTGCCAGGAAATGCTATGGCAATCGGTGCATTACTTGATAACCTTGACTGGGAAGAAATCTTAGGAACCATTTGTGGGGACGATACGATTTTACTCATCTGTCGTACACCTGAAGATACAGAGACAATCACAAATCGGTTCCTTGACATGCTGTAATTGGGGGGAGCACCATGTTATCAGAATTATCGATTAAGAACTTTGCCATTATTGAGGCCCTTTCCATTTCGTTTGACAAGGGCTTGACTGTATTAACTGGAGAAACGGGTGCAGGAAAGTCAATTATTATTGACGCCATTCATCTGCTGGTAGGAGGCAGAGGCTCTGCTGAGTTTGTTAGACATGGGGAAGATAAGGCAGAAATTGAGGGGCTATTTCAAATAGATGACCACCATCCGGTATTTTCAAAAGCATTTGAGTTTGGAATTGAAATTGAAGAAGGTATGGTCGTATTACGAAGAGATATTTCCCGGACTGGCAAAAGTGTTTGTAGAATCAATGGTAAGCTCGTGACCATTTCCACTCTCCGGGAAGTGGGTTCGACCTTAGTTGATATACATAGTCAGCATGAACACCAAGATTTAATGGATGAGAGCAGGCATCTTCTCTTACTTGACCAATTTGGGTTTGAGGAAATATCTCGTTCCCAGGCAGAATACCAAGAAGTGTTTCATCGCTATGAACAAACTTTTCATAAACTAAAGTCTTTGAGTGAGAATGAGCAAAAAACAGCACATCGATTAGATTTAATTCAATTTCAATTTGACGAGATTCAAAATGCAAATTTAAAGCTGAATGAAGATGAGCAGCTCTTTGAAGAAAAAAGAAAGCTTGTGAATTTTGAACGTGTTTTTGATGTAATTCAATCCAGTTATAATGCCCTTACAGGAGAACAAAAGGGGCTGGATTGGATTAGTTTGGTAATGGGACAGCTTGAAGACGCTCAAGCATTGGATTCCGCTTATAAAGAATTATATGAATCCGTCATGAATAGCTTTTACCAACTAGAGGATGCTTCCCGCACATTGAGAAATGAACTAGATGAATTAGAATATGATCCACAGCGGTTAAATGAAATCGAAGAAAGATTAAATGAAATTAATCAGTTAAAACGGAAATATGGAAAAACAATTGAAGAAATTTTAGAATATGCAGCGAAAATTGAAGAAGAAATAGAAACATTACAAAATAAAGAAACACATATAGGGCAATTAGAGAAACAACTAGCCTCCATCAAAAAGGATTTAAGTCTAGAAGCCAAACAGCTGACCGAGCTCCGAAAACGCTGGGCTGGAAAGTTGACAAAACTAATTCATAATGAGTTAAAAGAACTATACATGGCAAAAACAGTCTTTGAAATCCGCTTTGAATCCGTCTTGCCACATTTTACAAAAAACGGTGTGGATCACGTGGAGTATTTTATTTCAACCAACCCCGGTGAGCCTTTAAAGCCATTATCAAAAATTGCCTCTGGCGGTGAACTATCGAGGATAATGCTAGCACTTAAAAGCATTTTTTCGAAACACCAAGGAGTTACTTCTATTATTTTTGATGAGGTGGATACTGGTGTCAGCGGCAGGGTTGCACAATCGATAGCTGAAAAAATTTATAATGTAGCTGTCGATTCACAGGTATTATGTATTTCTCATTTGCCGCAAGTGGCTGCAATGGCAGATACTCATTTGTTTATTTCCAAAGTGACAAAAGGCGGGCGAACCAAAACTTCGGTCAGTCCACTTTGTATGGAAGAAAAAATAAGGGAAATTGGCAGAATGATTTCAGGTGTTGAAATTACCGATTTAACGAAAAAACATGCTGAAGAATTGTTATTTTTAGCATCTGAAAATAAAAAAATTGAAAAGCTTCCCAATTAGGGGAGCTTTTTTATGTTGTCACAGGTTATAAATGCTGCTGATGGAGGCAAAATTAAAGATGTAGCCATTTCGATGTAGAGTGAAACAGAAGCGAGGAGAGTGAAGATTTTGAAGTTAGAAATAATTAGAAAGATCATTGGTGGAATTCTCCTTGTTTCATTAATCAGCGTTCTTTATTTTCAGCCATTTCAGCAGTACCTTGATATACCAAAGACCATTACAGTCTTTGAAGGACAAGATTATACTTTTCAAAAGGCTGTACCGGTATCAGCCTCTTTAGTATCTCACAATTCAACTATCACACTTGAACAAGATCAAAAAAATGTATCCTTAAAAGCAAATGATTCAGGCAAAGAAGAAATGCTATTAGAGTTTGCAGGGATACCTGTTAAAAAGGTCGATGTAAATGTCTTAAAGGATTTCAAAGTCCAGCCAGGAGGACAATCCATTGGTGTTAAATTAAATACGGTTGGCGTATTGGTCGTAGGTCACCATTTAGTTAATACTGAGGATGGAAAAAAGTCACCTGGTGAAATAGCAGGAATCAAAATCGGTGATATTATTACAGAAATCGATGGTACGAAAATTGAAAAAATGACAGATGTGGCTCCCTTTGTACAAAATGCAGGACAAAGCGGAAAAGCATTAGATATGGTTATTAGCAGGGAAAGCGGTAAGTTCACAACGAAACTAACTCCCTTGAAAGATAAGGGAGAAAATTCCTATAAGCTTGGATTATATATTCGTGATTCAGCAGCAGGAATTGGGACTATGACATTTGTTCATCCACAATCTAAAAAATATGGTGCCCTCGGGCATGTCATTTCGGATATGGATACGAAAAAGCCAATTGTAGTAGAAGATGGTCAAATCGTTCGGTCTACTGTTACCTCCATTGAAAAAGGCAGTAATGGCGACCCAGGAGAAAAGCTTGCACGATTCTCTTCAGATCGTGAAATAGTTGGGAATATCACAAAAAACAGCCCATTTGGCATTTTCGGCGTGTTAAATAAAGAGTTAAAGAACGGAATTTTGGACAAACCACTGCCAATCGCCTTATCTCACCAAGTGAAGGAAGGGCCAGCAAAAATTCTAACAGTGGTGAATGATGACAGGGTAGAAGAATTTGAAATTGAAATTGTCAGCACGATCCCGCAGAAATTTCCAGCAACAAAAGGCATGGTTTTAAAAGTAACTGATCCAAAGCTATTAGAAAAAACTGGAGGAATCGTTCAGGGGATGAGCGGAAGTCCTATTATCCAGGATGGAAAGCTAATTGGAGCAGTAACACATGTCTTTGTCAATGATCCAACCTCTGGTTATGGAGTACACATTGAATGGATGTTAAATGAAGCAGGAATTAACATATACGAAGAACCTAAAGAAAAAGCTAGCTAAAACTCAGTCATTCAAACAAAATAGGCGATATCGCCTATTTTGTTTTTTTTGCATTAACGTAAAGTTTTTTCGACATTTTTTTGGAATAATTAGGCATATATGCGAATTTAGTCGAAATTTAAAGTAAAACAAAGAAAAGATGAGATTTTCTCACTATTTTAAGAAATATTAAAAAAACTAGAGGAATTTTAGTTGCATTGTCGAATTTCTAATTTAGAATAGAATTAAGAGAATAAAAAATTAATGTTAAATAGAGATATGACCATTTGGATTTGAGGAGGATATAAAAGTGAAAAAGATTAAAGTTTGTGTCGTGGATGATAATAGGGAGTTAGTTGGATTATTAGAGGACTATATTTCTTCCCAAGATGATATGGAAATTGCGGGTATTGCACATAATGGTCAGGATTGTTTAGAACTTCTTGAATCAACGGATACGGATGTACTCGTTTTAGATATTATTATGCCTCACCTAGATGGTTTAGCTGTTCTAGAGCGCTTAAGAGAGCTGAAAAAGGGTGCAATTCCAAATGTTATTATGTTGACTGCATTTGGACAAGAAGACGTTACAAAGAAGGCAGTAGAGCTTGGTGCCTCGTATTTTATTTTGAAACCTTTTGATATGGAGAATTTAGGTAACCATATCCGTCAAGTAAGCGGTAAAAGCAGTCAGGTAAGCAGGAAGGCAGCTTCAGGAAATTATCGTTCACACACTGAAAATAAACCAAGAAATCTAGATGCCAGCATTACAAGCATTATTCATGAAATTGGTGTTCCAGCACATATCAAAGGATACTTATACCTGCGTGAAGCCATTTCAATGGTTTATAACGATATAGAATTACTTGGCTCCATTACGAAGGTGTTATACCCTGATATTGCAAAGAAGTATAACACCACAGCAAGCCGTGTGGAACGTGCAATCCGTCATGCTATCGAAGTAGCGTGGAGCCGCGGAAATATCGATTCCATTTCATCATTATTTGGTTACACAGTAAGCATGTCTAAGGCAAAGCCTACAAACTCCGAGTTTATTGCTATGGTTGCGGATAAGCTTCGTTTAGAGCATAAGGCTTCTTGAAAAGACCAATAATATAATGAAAAAAGCCTTCATTTCGGGAATGAAGGCTTTTTTATGTCCTAAGTACTTTTATTTTTCCTTTTCTAGTTCCATTAATTTTTGAATAAGTATATGCTGAGGCATATGCATAAGCTGTTCTATGGGAACATTTAATTTTTCGGCAAGCTTAATGGCAGTTTCAGGTGATAATTGTAATGGTTTCATTGTGATCCTCCATTTATTTAGTTAGGAAGTGAAAAAATGACACAGATTTTTGCGCATCGAGGTTATTCTTCAGCTTTTGCTGAAAATACAATGAGTGCATTTATTGCTGCCGAAAAGGCAGGAGCCGACGGTTTAGAGCTGGATGTCCAATTAACAAAGGACGGTGAAGTGGTTGTTATTCATGATGAAAAACTTGATCGGACAACGACTGGTAAGGGCTTCGTGAGAGATACTACATTTAAAGAAATAAGAAAATTAAATGCCAATAAAAAAGGTGTGAATAAAGAGCCAATCCCCTCATTGGTTGAGGTTCTTGAATGGATGCAATCCAATCAACTTGTTTGTAACATAGAGTTGAAAAATAACCTATTTCCGTATGAAGGAATGGAAGAAAAGGTAATTCAGCTTGTTCGAAGATTTAATTTGAGTAATCGGATTATTATTTCTTCTTTCAATCATTACAGTATTGTCCTAAGTTATCGGACTGCACCTGAAATCGAGACAGCGCCTCTATTTAATGAGCGAATCTATATGCCATGGGTTTATGCGCAATCCATTCGCGCACAAGGGATTCATCCGAAGTTAGCGTCGGTAACAGATGAAATTATCAAAGGTGCAATTGAAAATGGAGTAGCAGTCAGACCCTATACCGTTAATAAAGATGCTGATATGCAAAGGCTTTATAAACTAAATTGTACGTCGATTATTACAGACGACCCAGTAAAAGCTCTGAAAATCAAGAAACAATACGAAAAGAGACCTTAAAAGGCCTCTTTTTATTTTTTAAATCTAGTCTGTACCTTGTTTCTTTTTCTGTCGCGGTGAAAAATGAACCCTGCGACGAAGGCTAAACCACCAAGGAATAGGATCAGACCTAAAAGAAATTGCAGCCATAAGAAAGGGATTGGACTTTGAAGAATCCCAAATGTCATATCACGCATTAATTTAATCCCAAAGCCAGCTAAAAAGCCTGGAATAACTAATATTAGTAAAGCAATAATCCGCTTCATAATTAAATCCTTCCAATTGTTTAGTAAGTCGTAAGAATAATACCCTCAAGGAAATATTAGTACAAAGATAAAATTTGTCAAGGTAACTAAATAAATATAAAATAGAAATTGAAAAATATTGCATATTTTCGATTATGTTGTATGAAAAAATCTTCTTTTTCAACTATAATAAAGGGGCGGAAAAATGCAAAATGTTATGATTGTTGGCGCCGGTAAGGGTGGTACAGCGGTCCTTAAGCTGCTCAATGAAACAGAGGTCCTTAAGGTTAAGGCTGTCATTGACAAAAATTTAGATGCACCGGGTATCTATTTAGCGCAGAGTGCTGGTATTAAAATCGGAACTGATTGGAAGCAGTTTTTAAGTGAAAATATCGATATTATTATTGAAGTAACAGGAAATGAACATGTGTTTCAAGAGTTAAGGAGCGCTAAGGACAAAAAAACTGTTTTAATTCCTGGCAGTGTTGCATTTCTTCTTGCAAGGCTTCTTGAAGAAAAGGAAGAATTAATTGTTAAACACCAAAATGCCTCCTACCAGCAAGAACTAATTTTTAATGCCACAAATGATGGGATGCTCGTGATTGATGCAAAGGGGTTCGTGATTTTATTTAATCGACGAGCCGAGGAAATGACAGGTGTGAAACGGGACCAAGCAATTGGGAAATACGTGGTAGAAGTAATCCCGGAAAGCAGACTGCCTTTAATCCTTGAAACGAGAAGAATAGAGACGAATCAGGAAATGGTATTAGGGAATGGAAGGAAAATTATAACAACCCGTATTCCTATCATCGAAGAGAACGGGACCCTAATAGGGGCATTCGCCGTTTTTAAAGATATCACAGAAGTAGTCAATCTAGCCGAGGAAATTACCGATTTAAAAGAAATCCAAACTATGCTTCAGGCGATCATCCATTCTAGTGATGATGCTATTTCAGTAGTCGATGAAAATGGCAGGGGTTTGCTTATTAACCCGGCATATACGCGTCTTACTGGTCTTACACAAGAACAGGTTATAGGACATCCAGCGACTGCAGATATATCCGAAGGTGAAAGTATGCATATGAAGGTACTCCAAACAAGAAGAGCGGTCCGTGGTGTTCCGATGCGAGTGGGTGCAAATAAACGGGAAGTAATAGTCAATGTGGCGCCGATTATTGTTAAAGGTAAATTAAAAGGCAGTGTCGGGGTTATTCATGATATGTCAGAAATTAAAATGCTAAACAGGGAATTGAACCGTGCCCGTCAAATCATTCGCACGCTTGAAGCGAAGTATACCTTCGAGGATATTATCGGCAGTTCTGAAGAAATGACTCTTGCGATTGAACAGGCGAAGTTAGGGGCAAAAACGCCTGCGACAGTTCTGTTACGGGGTGAGTCTGGTACAGGAAAAGAATTGTTTGCCCATGCTATACATAATGCAAGTGACCGAAAGTACAACAAATTTATTCGCGTTAATTGTGCAGCCATTTCTGAGTCCCTTCTGGAAAGTGAATTATTTGGTTATGAAGAAGGAGCTTTTTCAGGGGCAAAAAGAGGAGGAAAAAGGGGTTATTTTGAAGAGGCAAATAACGGAAGTATTTTCCTCGATGAAATAGGCGAACTTTCTGCCAATACACAGGCGAAATTACTCAGGGTATTGCAAGAAAATGAAATCACACGTGTAGGCGGTACAAAGCCAGTTCCGATAAATGTTAGAATTATTGCGGCAACACATGTGAATCTTGAAAAAGGAATTGCAAAAGGCTCTTTTAGGGAAGACTTATATTATCGTTTAAATCGTATGCCAATACATATACCGCCACTCCGAAGTCGGAAGGAAGAGATTCCTGTACTGTGTGAAAGGCTAATTGAAAAAATTAATTTGGATTACGGCAGAAACGTCGAGGGAGTTACCCAAGCTGCTCTCTTAAAATTAGTAAATTATGATTGGCCGGGAAATGTACGGGAATTAGAAAATATTCTCGGCAGAGCGATAATTTTTATGAATTATTATGAAACATTCATAAATGTACATCACCTGCCAGAATTGAGACCTAAAAAAACGGGAAGTAAACCGCTAATAGCAGACCATAGTGAATCAATCCAACAGGATCGTTCCTTAAATGCAATGGTAGAAGATTATGAAGCAGAGATTATCCAGCAAATGCTTCACCGTTTTAATGGTAATAAGACGGCAGCTGCTAAGGCACTAGGCTTATCGGTAAGGAATCTTTATTATAAGCTAGAAAAATATAAACTTGAAAATAATAGCACGCAATAAATTTCATGGTGTGAAAAAAATTGCACTTATTATTATGGCGATTAAAGCGTTTTCAGTGATTTCAACTTGGCACGGATTTTGCATATTAAAATGATGGAGTTGCAGTTGAAGAGAAAGGGTTGATGACAACTTGTTGCTTGAATCACTGATACAAAAAGCAACCCAGCTGGATGGTAACACGGTAGCTGTTGCAGTAGCAGAAGATGAAGAAGTCATCGAAGCAGTTATCGAGGCATTAAACCGGAATCTCGCCAATTTTATATTATTTGGTGATAAAGAAAAAATTAATATGATAGTAAACCTTAAGAACAAAGACTACCAAAAAAGTAACAGGAAGCTTACTGTTATTCATGCAGACTCAAACGAGAGGGCTGCAGAGCTGGCAGTTAGGGCTGTATCAACGAAGGAAGCAACCGTGTTAATGAAAGGGAATATCCCTACTGGCGCTCTTTTAAAAGCAGTTCTAAATAAAGAGTACGGTCTTAGGACGGGAAATGTTCTATCACACGTGGCTGTTTTTGAGGTTCCAGATTTCAGTCGGTTTACCATCGTTACGGATGCAGGGATGAATATTGCCCCTGATTTAGAGCAAAAGGCTCAAATGATAAAAAATGCTGCAGCCTTGGCTAGGGCAATTGGAATTGAATGTCCAAAGGTTGCTCCTATAGCTGCTGTTGAAGTAGTGAATCCGGCCATGCAAGCGACAATTGATGCTGCTGCATTAAGTGTTATGAATAAACGAGGGCAAATCACTGGCTGTATTGTAGATGGTCCATTAGCATTAGATAATGCCGTTTCTGCTTTAGCTGCTGAACACAAAGGAATTCATAGTGAAGTAGCTGGTAGAGCTGATATTTTATTAGTTCCCACAATTGAGGTTGGAAACGTCTTATATAAGTCATTAATTTATTTTGCAAAGGCAAAAGTAGGGGCTGTTATTGCAGGCGCAAAGGCTCCCATCGTATTAACTTCTAGGGCGGATTCGGCGGAAAGTAAGCTTTATTCACTTGCACTCGCCATCTGCTCTGTAACCAAATAGAATAGAGTGTTGTTTTCAAATTTGAGGAGGATGTTAACATGGAAATTTTTAAGTACTTAGAACAATATGATTACGAGCAAGTTGTATTTTGCCAAGATAAACAATCTGGATTAAAAGCAATTATTGCCATACATGATACAACTCTAGGACCAGCACTAGGCGGTACTCGCATGTGGACATATGAATCAGAAGAAGCTGCAATCATTGATGCATTACGATTAGCCAAAGGAATGACTTATAAAAATGCTGCAGCTGGTTTAAATCTTGGCGGTGGTAAAACTGTTATCATTGGTGACCCGCGTAAGGATAAAAGTGAAGAATTGTTCCGTGCTTTTGGCCGTTACATTCAAGGGTTAAATGGAAGATATATTACAGCTGAGGATGTTGGTACAACGGTTGCAGATATGGATTTAATCCATGAAGAAACAGACTATGTTACTGGTATTTCACCAGCATTCGGTTCATCTGGAAATCCTTCACCTGTAACAGCATATGGGGTTTACGTTGGAATGAAAGCAGCTGCAAAAGAAGCATTCGGTTCTGACTCTCTAGAAGGAAAAGTAGTTGCGATTCAAGGTGTTGGGAATGTTGCTTATACTCTTTGTAAATACTTGCATGAAGAGGGTGCGCAATTAATCGTTACCGATATTAACAAGGAAGCTATTCAGCGTGCAGTAGAGGATTTCGGTGCTCGTGCAGTGGATCCTAACGAAATTTACGGCGTTGAATGTGATATTTATGCGCCTTGTGCACTAGGTGCAACCATTAATGATGATACGATTCCACAGCTTAAAGCTAAAGTTATTGCGGGTTCTGCTAATAACCAGTTAAAAGATACTCGTCACGGTGATCTTATCCATGAAATGGGTATTGTTTATGCTCCTGACTACGTCATTAATGCTGGCGGTGTTATCAATGTTGCAGATGAACTTTATGGGTATAACCATGAACGGGCAATAAAAAAAGTGGATCAAATCTATGCGAGTATCGAAAAGGTAATTGCTATTTCAAAGCGCGACGGCATCCCGACTTATGTTGCAGCAGATAGAATGGCCGAAGAAAGAATTGAAAAAATGCGTAATTCACGCAGCCAATTCTTGCAAAATGGCCATCATATTTTAAGTCGCCGCTAGGATTTTCGAAAATAGGAAGGGTAGAACGCTGAATGGGTAATTCAGCGTCTTTTCCCTTTAATAGATGTGAAATGTAAAAAAAAATGGAGGTCAAATACCTTGCCTGATAAGAAATATCGAATGCTCGTCATCAACCCAGGTTCCACTTCAACTAAGATTGGAGTCTTCGATAATGAAATTTCCATTTTAGAAAAAACAATCCGTCATGATTCAGAAAAAGTTAATTCATTTGCCAATATTATTGATCAATATGAATTTAGAAAGAATACCATTTTGGAAACACTGGATAACGAAGGGATTAATATTTCCAAGCTTAGTGCTGTTTGTGGGCGCGGAGGGCTGCTTCGTCCGATTGAAGGGGGAACCTATGCAGTCAATGAAACCATGCTCAATGATTTGCGGTCTGGTTTTGCTGGACAGCATGCCTCAAATCTAGGTGGTATAATCGCTCAAGAAATTGCATCAGGACTAAATATTCCATCCTTTATTGTTGATCCTGTGGTTGTTGATGAATTAGAGCCTCTTGCCAGGGTTTCTGGATTTTCATTAATTGAAAGAAAAAGTATCTTTCATGCACTGAATCAAAAGGCTGTTGCACGCAGAGTGGCTAAAGAATTAGGGAAGAAATATTCCGAATTAAACCTAATCGTCACGCACATGGGCGGTGGGATTACAGTTGGGGTACATAAGCAAGGGAAAGTCATAGATGTAAATAATGGTCTCCATGGTGATGGTCCTTTCAGTCCTGAACGAGCTGGAACTGTTCCTGCTGGGGATTTAGTTGCTCTTTGTTATTCTGGGCAATATTACCGCGAAGAAATAATGAAGAAGCTTGTTGGCCAAGGAGGCCTAGTAGGATACCTTGGAACGAATGATGCCGTAGAGGTCGAAAAAAGGATTGAAAACGGAGACGACCAGGCCGCTCTCGTTTACGAAGCAATGGCTTACCAGGTAGCAAAGGAAATTGGTGCAGCAAGTGCGGTGTTAGCTGGAAAAGTAGATGCGATTGTACTGACAGGCGGTCTTGCATATGGTAAAGGTTTTGTGAAATCCATCACCGATAGGATTAATTGGATTGCAGATACGATTGTCCATCCAGGTGAGAATGAGCTTCAAGCACTGGCGGAAGGTGCATTAAGGGTTTTACGCGAGGAAGAAGCTGTTAAAGAATATCCTGGCACGTTTAAAACAGCAAAAATCTAACAATTTGGGGAGGAAATACAGTGTCACAAGAATACGATTTAGTCATTCTTGGCGGTGGTACCGGCGGTTATGTAGCTGCCATTCGTGCCTCCCAGCTTGGCTTGAAAACAGCAATAGTTGAAAAAGGGAAACTTGGAGGAACCTGTCTACATAAAGGCTGCATCCCAAGTAAAGCTCTTCTCAGAAGTGCTGAGGTTTACGCGACAGCTAAGCACAGCGAAGATTTTGGTGTTATCACAAGTGAAGTATCCTATAACTTTATGAAAGTTCAGGAAAGAAAGAATAAAATAATCGATCAACTCCATAAAGGCGTACAACATCTCATGAAGCAAGGGAAAATTGATGTTTATGAGGGACTTGGCCGCATTTTAGGACCTTCTATTTTTTCACCAATGCCGGGGACGATTTCAGTTGAAATGAATAATGGCGAAGAAAATGAAATGCTCATTCCGAAAAACGTTGTCGTTGCGACTGGTTCAAGACCTAGGACGCTTCCTGGACTTGAAATTGATGGTGAACTTGTCATTACCTCTGATGAAGCATTAGAGCTTGAGACATTACCTGCATCCATTATTATTGTTGGCGGTGGAGTGATTGGAATTGAGTGGGCGTCAATGCTTTCTGATTTCGGTGTTGAAGTAACTGTTATCGAGTATGCGGATCGGGTTATTCCGACTGAAGATAAGGAAATTTCTAAGGAAATGCAGCGCCTGATGAAGAAAAAGGGGATAAAGCTTGTAACAGGAGCGAGAGTCCTTCCTGAAACACTTGTAAAAGGTGATGGCGTCACCATTTCAGCAGAAGTTAAAGCTGGTGTGAAGGAATTTAAGGCTGAAAAACTCCTTGTATCTGTAGGACGCCAAGCAAATGTCGAAGGAATTGGATTAGAAAATACAGAAATCCAGGTAGAAAAAGGATTTATTGTTACCAATGAATTCTACCAAACAAAAGAATCTCATATTTACGCAATTGGAGATGTAATTGGCGGCTTGCAGCTTGCGCATGTTGCCTCCCATGAAGGGATTATTGCAGTGGAGCATATTGCTCGGAAGGATCCGTCAGAGCTTAATTACAATCTAGTTTCAAGATGTATATATAGTAATCCTGAGGTGTCCAGCGTTGGGATTACCGAAGAACAGGCAAAAGAAAAAGGTCATAAAGTAAAAGTGGGTAAATTTTCATTCCGAGCAATCGGAAAGGCTCTTGTATTTGGAGAATCCGATGGCTTTGTCAAGATTGTTGCTGACGAAGAGACTAATGATATTCTAGGGGTGCATATGATTGGTCCACACGTAACGGACATGATTACAGAAGCAGGATTGGCAATGGTATTGGATGCAACTCCATGGGAAATTGCTCATACGATTCACCCTCATCCAACTCTATCAGAAGCGATTGGAGAAGCTGCATTGGCAGTTGATGGAAGAGCAATCCATTCTTAAATAATAATGGACGTACGAACATATGGGAGGTAAGAATAAATGGCTGAAAATCGTCATCATTCATTAGGTTTAAGTGATGAAAAGGTTTTGGAAATGTATGAAACTATGCTTTTAGCCCGCCGGATTGATGAACGGATGTGGTTATTGAATCGTGCGGGTAAAATACCATTTGTTATTTCTTGTCAAGGACAAGAAGCTGCTCAAGTAGGTGCAGCATTTGCGCTTGATAAGGAAAAAGACTATGTACTGCCGTATTACCGGGATATGGGTGTGGTGTTAACCTTTGGGATGACTCCTAAGGAACTTATGCTTTCTGGATTTGCGAAAGCGGAGGACCCAAACTCAGGCGGCCGGCAAATGCCTGGGCACTTTGGTCAAAAGAGAAATCGCATCGTTACTGGTTCATCTCCTGTAACCACTCAGGTTCCACATGCTGTCGGTGTAGCGTTAGCAGGAAAAATGGAAAGGAAGGATCTGGTGACCTTCGTAACCTTTGGTGAGGGTTCGTCAAACCAAGGTGATTTCCATGAAGGAGCTAACTTTGCTGGAGTTCACAAATTACCTGTCATATTCATGTGTGAAAATAATAAATATGCGATTTCTGTCCCAATTGAGAAACAATTAGGATGTGAAAAAGTGTCTGATCGTGCAATCGGCTATGGTATGCCAGGATTTACTGTTGATGGAAATGATCCATTAGAAGTGTATAAAGTGGTGAAGGAAGCTGTCGACCGCGGCCGTCTTGGTGAGGGTCCTTCATTAATAGAAACAATCTCATACAGACTGACACCACACTCTTCTGATGACGATGACCGTTCGTACCGTGCTCCTGATGAAGTGGCTAAAGCGAAAACGAAGGATCCGATCATTACCTTCGGTGCCTATTTAAAAGAAACAGGTGTGATGAATGATGAGTTGGAAAAAGAAATCAATGAACGTGTGATGAAGCAAGTGAATGAAGCCACTGATTATGCTGAAAATGCACCGTATGCAGCACCTGAACACGCGCTGAAATACGTTTATGCGGATAAGTAAGGGGGATGTAACATGGCAGTAATTTCTTATATAGATGCGGTCACAATGGCCATTCGGGAAGAAATGGAACGAGATCCAAAGGTTTTTGTCCTTGGTGAAGACGTTGGGGTAAAAGGCGGGGTTTTTAAAGCCACACAAGGTTTATATGAACAATTTGGTGAAGAGCGAGTGATTGATACACCACTTGCTGAATCTGCAATTGCCGGGGTAGGAATCGGAGCAGCTATGTATGGAATGAGACCGATTGCTGAAATGCAATTCGCTGATTTTATTATGCCTGCAATAAATCAAATTATTTCAGAAGCAGCAAAAATTCGCTATCGCTCAAATAACGACTGGAGCTGTCCAATGGTTATTCGTGCACCTTATGGCGGCGGAGTCCACGGGGCACTTTATCATTCTCAATCCGTTGAAGCGGTGTTTGCGAATACACCAGGTTTGAAAATTGTTATGCCTTCAACTCCATATGATGTGAAGGGATTATTAAAAGCAGCTATCCGTGATAATGATCCAGTGTTATTCTTTGAGCATAAGCGTGCATACCGTTTAATCAAAGGAGAGGTTCCGACAGATGATTACACACTTCCAATTGGAAAAGCGGATGTGAAGCGTGAAGGTGATGACATTACTGTTATTACCTATGGCCTTTGTGTTCATTTTGCCCTCCAGGCAGCAGAAAAATTAGCTAAGGATGGAATATCTGCACATATTCTTGATTTAAGAACAGTTTACCCGTTAGATAAAGAAGCAATTATTGAAGCGGCTTCTAAAACTGGTAAGGTGTTATTGGTTACAGAAGATAATAAAGAAGGCAGCATTATCAGTGAAGTATCTGCAATCATTGCTGAAAATTGTTTATTTGATTTGGATGCTCCAATTATGCGTCTAGCTGGTCCTGATGTCCCAGCAATGCCATATGCACCAACAATGGAGAAATTCTTTATGGTCAATCCTGATAAAGTTGAAAAAGCAATGCGTGAGCTTGCAGAGTACTAATACGAAAAGCGGAGGCGACTTGGGCAGCCCCGACAAGCGTAAGACGAGCCGGCATGAAGGTTGCTTTTTAACCTTCTTGACGGATTGGCTTATGACCGAGGAAAAAGTGATTTATCTTTTTCCCTCGAGGGGCTAGTCGCCGCAGCTAGACAATAGGAGGTTTGGATATTGGTTATTGAACAAATTAAAATGCCTCAGTTGGGGGAAAGTGTAACCGAAGGAACAATCTCTAAGTGGCTTGTTTCTGTAGGGGATAAAGTAAATAAATACGACCCATTGGCTGAAGTAATGACAGATAAAGTAAACGCGGAAGTTCCATCTTCCTTCACAGGTACAATAAAAGAGCTAGTAGCGGAAGATGGAGATACACTTGCGGTTGGTGAAATTATTTGTACCATTGAAATTGAAGGCGGTAATGCTGAAAAAACGGAAGTTAGTGAGCAAAAAACAGAAGCAGCTGAAACAGCTGCTGTTTCCGAGCAAGCAGATCAAGGTAACAAAGCTCGTTATTCTCCTGCAGTTTTAAAAATTTCTCAAGAAAATGGCATTGATCTAAATCAGGTGACAGGCACCGGTGCAGGCGGCCGTATAACAAGAAAAGATTTATTGAAGTTGATTGAAACAGGAAATATCCCTGCTGCTGGTGCAAAGGTTGAAGCACCAAAGCAGACTGAGGTGCAGCAAGTTGCAGCCATTGAAACGGCATCAGCGGTTGCTGCTCCAAAGCAAGGGGCACCTGCTCCAAGTATTCCTGTTGCAGCAGGCGATATCGAAATACCTGTAACTGGCATCCGTAAAGCAATTGCCGCCAATATGCTTCGAAGTAAGCATGAAGCACCTCATGCTTGGACAATGATTGAGGTCGATGCAACAAATCTTGTGGAATACCGCAATTCTTTAAAGGATGAGTTCAAAAAGAAAGAAGGCTTCAATCTCACTTTCTTTGCCTTTTTCGTAAAAGCAGTAGCGCAGGCATTAAAGGAATTCCCACAAATCAACTCCATGTGGGCTGGAGATAAGATTATCCAGAAGAAAGACATCAATATATCTATTGCAGTCGCAACCGATGATGCTTTATATGTACCTGTTATTAAGCAAGCGGATGAGAAAACAATTAAAGGGATTGCCCGTGAGATTTCCGAACTTGCTGTAAAGGTAAGAACCAATAAACTTCGCTCAGAAGATATGCAGGGTGGCACCTTTACTGTCAACAATACTGGCTCGTTTGGCTCGGTTCAATCAGCTGGAATTATCAACTATCCGCAGGCAGCGATTCTTCAAGTGGAATCCATTGTCAAGCGCCCAGTAGTTATGGACAACAATATGATTGCTGTTCGCGACATGGTAAACCTATGTATGTCACTAGACCACAGAGTATTAGACGGATTAGTTTGCGGCCGATTCTTACAACGGGTAAAAGAAATTCTTGAAAATACCTCAAAATCAACAACATCTATATATTAGTAAAATAACCGCCGCCGATCATATGGCGGCGGTTATTTTTATTGCTTGATATGTCTATCTATCTTACAATAAAACTAAGTGAAATTTATTGAATATTAGTTTAATTTTCGATCTCAAGGAAGGGGGATGTTGCGTTTGGATAACTTTCGAAATCAATTTTTTCCATTAAAGACGAAAGAAGATTGGAAAGCAAAAGCGGAGGAATCTTTAAAGGGTAAAAGTATTGAAGCCTTGAAAAGTCCTACATATGAAAATATAATTTTGGAACCGCTTTATTCTCAGCAAGATGATCAGAAAGCACCGGACTATCCGGGGGGTTCAGATTTTCGTAGAGGCATTGACCCATTAGGTTATGTAACAAATGATTGGAAGGCAGCGCAGCGAATTTCTTATCATTCTGTTGACGAACTAAAGGAAAAGCTCCATGTGGGCGTTGAAAAAGGACAAACAGCTCTTTCATTTGAAGTTTCAGAGGAACTTCTTGAATCCAAAGAAACTTTAAATGATGTACTTGGGGATTTACCTTCTACATTCCCATTTGCAGTTAATGGGAGAGATATGCAATCAGCATTGCTGGCAGTATTAGCAGAAAGTGAGGAAAGCGCTAATCAAGTAAGTGGATATATTGGCAGCGACCCATTGTCTTTGTTTGCAGAGGAAGGACTCATTGATGAAGATTTTTTCAAGGGTTGGATAGAAGATATAAGGCTTGCAAGTCTAAAACTACCAAATTTACGGTCAGTTTTAGTAAATACCTCACCCTACCATCAAGGCGGAGCCAATGCTGTTCAGGAATTGGGGATTGCGGCCGCAACGGGTACATTCTATCTTCAAATGCTGCTTGAAGGCGGAATGAAGCTGGAAGATATTCTTTCGAAAATGGTATTTCAATTCTCAATCGGCAGCAATTTCTTTATGGAAATGGCCAAACTTAGAGCAGCTCGAATTCTTTGGAACAAAATAACCAAAGTATATGGAGCAAAAGCTGAGGACCGGGGAATGCAGATTTCTGCCGAAACATCTATGTTTACAAAAACGGTTTATGACCCGCATGTAAACATTCTCCGTGCAGGAAATGAAGCATTTGCAGCGGTTGTTGGCGGAGTTCAGTATCTGCACGTAACGCCATTTGATGGTATAACGGGCAGTTCTCAACAATCTGAACGAATTGCGAGAAACACCCAAAACATTCTGAAGGAAGAAGCTCATCTTCGTACAGTTGTTGATCCTGCTGGAGGCTCTTGGTATGTTGAAACATTGACCACTGAGCTAGCAGAAAGAGCGTGGAAGTATTTCCAACAGATTGAAGCAAATGGCGGTATGCTGGAAGTATTAAAATCCGGATGGTTACAAGAAGAAATTTCTTCAGTCCATACACAACGCAAACAGGATATTTTCACAAGAAAACAAAGCATTATCGGTACAAATGTATATGCAAATCTAGTAGAAAATACGGTTCAAGTTAAAGAACATGTCACTGAACCAACTAAGATCAATCCTAATGCAATTAGCATAAAGGCAATTAAGAACATCAGATTATCAGAGCCATATGAAGAATTACGTAATAAGAGTAAAGGTATTGAAAGGAAGACAGGCTCTAAGCCACAGGTTGGCTTGATTTGCCTCGGTGAGTTAAAACAATACAAACCCAGGTTAGATTTTATGCGGGGTTTCCTCGCAGCTGGCGGATTAAAAGCTATCGACAGCGATCCAGTTACTTCTTTGGAAACTGTCAAACTATTTATCTCAAGTCAAGAAACTAAGTTTTTCTGTCTGTGCAGCAGCAATGATCTATACGAATCTCTAGGACTTGAAATGATTAAAGTACTGCGTAAAGAATTCCCAGATAATATTTTTTATTTAGCGGGATTGCCTGAAAAAGACATGCAATCACAATGGACGAATGAAGGTATAAGGCAGTTTATCCATATAAATAGTAACTGTTTTGAACTTCTTTCAACCATTCTTTCAGAAATGGAGGTGGGGTTAGATGAATACACAAAAGCCTGATTTTCAAAGTATTTCCCTGTTTGAAGAACAAGACTTTATAACAAAAGAGCAATGGCTGGACAAGGTTGATAAGCAAATAGATACGTCTATTAATGATTTGCTGTTTGAAACGAATGAACAAATTCAACTAAAACCACTCTATACAAAGGAAGATCGTGAAGGACTGCAGCATTTAAATGACCTCCCTGGGGTACCGCCATTTACTCGCGGGCCTTACCCAACGATGTACGTGAATCGTCCATGGACAGTAAGACAATACGCTGGGTTTTCTACTGCTGAGGAGAGTAATGCTTTCTATCGCAGAAATCTAGCGATGGGTCAAAAAGGCTTGTCCGTTGCCTTTGATTTAGCCACACACCGCGGCTATGATTCTGACCATCCACGCGTCGTTGGCGATGTTGGTAAAGCTGGGGTTGCTATTGATTCTGTGTTAGATATGAAGACCCTTTTTGATGGAATTCCGTTGGATCAGATGTCAGTATCCATGACCATGAACGGTGCTGTGCTCCCGATCCTAGCCTTTTTCATCGTTACTGCTGAGGAACAGGGGGTCACACAGGATAAGCTGTCTGGAACGATTCAAAATGATATCTTAAAAGAATATATGGTCCGTAACACGTATATCTATCCGCCTGAGATGTCGATGAAAATCATCGCAGATATCTTTGAGTATACTTCTAAATACATGCCGAAGTTTAATAGTATCAGTATTTCTGGCTATCATATGCAGGAGGCTGGTGCTCCTGCTGACCTGGAATTAGCTTACACCTTAGCAGATGGGCTGGAGTATGTACGCACAGGACTTAAGGCTGGAATTGACATTGATAAATTTGCACCACGGTTGTCCTTTTTCTGGGCGGTGGGCATGAATTATTTTATGGAAGTTGCGAAAATGCGGGGTGCTCGTTTAATTTGGGCAAAAATGATGAAATCATTCGAGCCGAAAAACGAGAAATCTATGGCCCTCAGGACACACTCCCAAACATCAGGCTGGAGTCTAACGGAACAAGACCCATTTAATAATGTAATGCGGACCTTGCTTGAAGCACATGCCGCGGCTATGGGGCATACACAATCACTCCATACTAATGCTTTGGATGAAGCAATTGCTCTGCCAACAGATTTCTCAGCTCGAATAGCCCGAAATACACAATTATTTTTACAAGAAGAAACGAATATCACCAAAGTTATTGATCCTTGGGCAGGTTCTTATTATGTAGAAAAGCTTACCGATGAATTGGTAAAAAGAGCCTGGACACATATTGAGGAAATTGAAAATCTTGGCGGTATGGCAAAAGCAATCGAAACAGGCCTTCCAAAAATGAGAATTGAAGAAGCTTCAGCTAGAAGACAGGCACAAATAGATTCTGGCAAAGAAACTATTATTGGGGTTAACCGGTATCGCCTCGAAAAGGAAGAAGCAATTGATATTTTGGATATTGATAATACCGCGGTTAGATTAAAGCAAATTGAAAAATTAACAAACTTAAAAGCAGGCCGCGATGAAGCAAAGGTAGCAGAAGCTCTGGCTGCTTTAACAAAGGGTGCCGAAACAGGGGAAACCAACCTGTTAGAGCTAGCTGTTCAGGCTGCAAGAGTCCGGTCAACCTTAGGTGAAATTTCCGATGCGATTGAGAAAGTTTCCAGCAGACATAAAGCGATTATTCGTTCTATCAGCGGCGTCTATAGTAAGGCATATACAAACGAAGAAGAAATATCTGAAGTAAAACTTATGACGGATGATTTCCTTGAGAATGAAGGCAGAAGACCGAGGATTCTCATTGCCAAAATGGGGCAGGACGGTCATGACCGCGGCGCCAAAATCATTGCCACTGCCTTCGCGGACCTCGGGTTTGATGTTGATATCGGTCCATTATTCCAGACCCCGGAAGAAACGGCCATGCAGGCAGTTGAAAATGATGTGCATGTCATCGGAATGAGCTCACTGGCAGCAGGTCACAAGACATTATTGCCGCAGCTTGCGGAGGAGTTGAAAAAGCTTGGCCGTGAGGATATTTTACTTGTAATCGGCGGGGTTATCCCTGCTCAGGATTATCAATTTTTATATGAAAATGGCGCCTGCGCCATTTTTGGACCGGGGACGATAATCCCAGTTGCTGCCCAAAAGGTAATCAAGGAAATTTATAAACAGCTTGGGTATGAGGAAGTGTCACAATAAATGTCTGAGGATATGAAACCGGAATGGAGCAACCCAAATGAACCGGAAAAATTCTCAACACTTATCAAAAAAGGGCAAGAGCAGGAAGGCCAGTCTTTAGTCATCGAAAAAAACATTGTCTATCGTAAACGTCAGTCAAAGGAGCCTTCTGTTGAAGAGTTAGTTGAAGGTGTACTGTCAGGGAATAGGGGCCAGCTTGCCCGTGCCATCACTTTGGTTGAAAGTAATGCTGAACAGCATTTCCATAAGGCTCAGGAGCTCTTGCAAAAGCTCCTGTCTCACAGTGGGGAATCAATTCGAATCGGAATTACTGGTGTCCCTGGTGCTGGGAAGAGCACTTTTATTGAAACGTTTGGCACTTATCTTTGTGACCTTGGGCTAAGGGTCGCTGTACTGGCAATTGATCCAAGCTCTAGTCTTTCAGGTGGAAGTATCCTTGGGGATAAAACCAGAATGGAACAATTATCGCGTAATCCAAGGGCTTTTATTCGACCCTCGCCAACGGCAGGTAAATTGGGCGGTGTACATCGAAAGACAAGAGAAGCGATGTTGATATGTGAAGCAGCAGGTTTTGATGTGATTTTAATCGAAACCGTCGGTGTGGGGCAAAGTGAAGTAATTATACGCGACATGGTTGATTTTTTCATGCTCCTTGTCCTGACAGGTGCTGGTGATGAATTGCAAGGGATGAAGAAAGGGATTATGGAATTAGCAGATGCGGTCCTTGTTCATAAAGCAGACGGAGCTAATAAAGAAAAATCGGAGCAGACGAGAAAAGAATATAGCCGTATTCTTCATTTTCTTCAGCCGGCTACGAAGGGATGGGCGTCCAAAGCGTATACCTGTTCCTCATTAACAGGGGAAGGTATTAAAGATGTTTGGGGAGTCATTAAGGATTTTGAAGAGAAAGGAAAGTCCCGAGGAGTATTTGCAGAAAGACGAAAAGGACAGCAGCGTGATTGGATTTATTCGTTGATAACAGATCAGCTTCATTACAGCTTTTTCCATCATCCAGAAGTAAAGCTCCAGCTTCCACAATTAGAAAATGAAGTAATGGCAGGAGAAAAAACAGCAGCAACTGCAGTGGAAATCTTATTTAATGCATTCTTATCAAAAAAGTAAGTACTGTTCAATTGGAAAAAACACGTTTTTACTGTTATTATATAGTTATATCGACATAAATTAGGAGTGAAAAGTATGAGCATGGATTTCAATTTTTTCATGAATGATGTTGTGACTCAAGCACGTAAGGAGATCGCGGCAGCTGGTTATAAAGAACTTAAAACACCTGAAGAGGTTGAAGAAGCGCTTGGGCAAAAAGGTACAACCTTAGTAATGATTAATTCTGTATGTGGTTGTGCCGGCGGCATTGCACGTCCAGCAGCGGCTCATGCCCTTCATTATGATAAACGTCCAGACCATCTTGTTACCGTTTTTGCAGGACAAGATAAAGATGCAACAGAAAAAGCACGCAGTTATTTTACAGGTTACCCGCCTTCCTCGCCATCATTTGCTCTATTAAAAGATGGAAAAATTGTTTCAATGGTTGAAAGACACCAAATCGAAGGATACGACCCAGCAACAGTAGTGGCAAGACTGCAAAAAGAATTCGAAGAAAACTGTGAAGAACTATAAAGTATTGTCAAAAGGGCTAATCTCTTAACGGGGATTAGCTCTTTTTTTATTTTAAAAAAGTAATAATAAATTTTTATAAATATACTTGCATAATTATTTTATCCTGTGTTAAAATTCATTACGTTGCATAAATATTAATCTTTAAGCCTATTAAAACTAAACTTGAATTTTCAGAAAATTATAGGAGGAAAACAAATGAAAAAGATAATTGGTTTATTCATAACAATGATTTTAGCAGCGGTTGTACTTGCAGGCTGTGGCGAAGGCAAAAATGACAATGCAGGTGAGAACAAGACACTCGTAATGGCAACCTCAGCGGACTATGCGCCGTTTGAATATATCGAATCGGATAAAAGTGACGAAATTATTGGCTTTGATGTAGATTTAGCAAAAGCGATTACTGGAAAACTTGGCTATGAGATGGAAATTAAAGATATGGATTTTGGCGGTTTAATTCAGTCACTTAAATCTGGACAAGCTGACTTTGTGTTAGCAGGGATGACTCCAACAGAAAAAAGAAAGAAAAACGTTGATTTCAGTGATATCTACTACACAGCTCAGCACATGATTATCTCTAAAAAAGACAATGGAATTGAAAAAGTAGAAGATTTAAAGGGTAAAACAGTTGGCGTACAGTTAGGTTCTATTCAAGAAGGTAAAGCAGATGAAATTAATAAAACAGTTGCAATAACAGTTGAAAATCGTAACCGTATCCCAGAATTAATCCAAGAATTGAAAGCTGGCCGTTTTGACGCGATCATTATTGAAGACACAGTAGCTAAAGGATATCTTGAAAAGGAAGCGGATTTTACTAGCTTCACGATCAGCGATGACCCCGAAGAAGCAGGCTCTGCGATTGCCTTTCCTAAGGACAGCGAGTTAACTGATAAATTTAATAAAGAGCTTCAAAAAATGAAAGAAAACGGTGAGCTGCAAGAATTGATTGCTAAGTGGTTTGGTGGGGAAAACTAAATCTGCAACCAAGACGTTCAGAAAGTCTTCTGAACGTCTTACTAATTTCAATACATAGAGAGGACGGCAGATGAATGAACTTAGATTTCGGACAATTCATTCCTTCAATGCCATACATTTTAGAGGGAATATTTGTTACCCTTAAAATTGTCATACTGGCAGGGATAATAGGCTTTATTTTAGGAATTATCCTTTCTTTATTTAAAATTAGCAAATATAAATTTCTTGGCTGGCTTGCTGACGCCTACACCTCGATTTTCCGAGGTACTCCGCTCGTATTACAGCTCATGTTGATTTATTATGGTTCTCCACAGTTAATTGGGTATCAAATTGAACCTTATACAGCTGCGATACTATCCTTTGCTCTTAATTCTGGTGCTTACATATCTGAGATTATTAGAGCAGGAATTCAGGCAATTGATAAAGGACAGAAGGAAGCTGCGATGGCTCTGGGTGTTCCTTACTCGAAAATGATGTGGGATATCATTTTACCGCAGGCTCTTAAAAATATCCTGCCTGCTTTAATGAACGAATTTATTACATTAACAAAGGAATCTGCGATTGTGACTACTATTGGTGTAATGGATATCATGCGCCGTTCCTATCAGGTTGGGGCAGAAAATTATTCATTTTTCGAACCACTTTTAATAGCTGGACTGATTTATTACTTAATGGTCGTGACCTTGACGTTCCTTGGAAAAGTGGTTGAAAGGAGAATGAGACGCAGTGATTAAGGTTGAAGATTTGCATAAAAATTATGGAAAGCTCGAGGTTTTAAAGGGCATTACCACGACCATTGAAGCGGGAGAAGTGGTTGCCATTATTGGACCATCCGGATCAGGAAAGTCTACCTTCCTTCGCTGTATGAATCTTCTTGAAAACCCAACAAGCGGAAGAATATTGGTAGGGGGACAGGATGTTACGGATAAAAAGACTAATATTATGAAGGTACGGCAAAACGTTGGAATGGTTTTTCAACATTTTCATTTATTCCCGCACAAAACCGTTTTGCAGAATCTTACCTATGCACCGATTAAGGTAAAAGGGTTAGCAAAGGCTGAGGCAGAAAAAATAGCCTATGATTTGTTAGATAGAGTAGGATTAGCGGAAAAAGCAAATGAATATCCGACAAGATTGTCTGGGGGGCAAAAGCAGCGTGTTGCCATTGCAAGAGCATTGGCAATGGAGCCGGACGTTATGCTTTTTGATGAACCAACTTCGGCGCTTGATCCCGAAATGGTAAAAGAAGTACTGGAAGTAATGAAATCCCTCGCTCATACTGGGATGACGATGGCGATTGTGACCCACGAAATGGGTTTTGCCCGTGAAGTGGCGGATCGAGTCCTATTCCTGGATGGTGGAGTATTAGTCGAAGATGCAAAACCGCAAGAATTTTTTACAAACCCGAAGAGCAAGCGTGCACATGATTTCTTGCAAAAAATGCTCTAATAAGGATAAGCTAAAGATGGTCTATATGGATCATCTTTTTTATTTTGAGGAGAATTGCAATGAAATATCGAATTGGTTATCGGACGATTAAAACCGCTTTAGGGACAGCTATTTCTATCTTAATTGCTCAGCAGTTAGGTTTAGACAACTTTGCCTCAGCGGGAATTTTAACTATTTTGTGTATTAAGGTAACGAAAAGAAAATCTGTACGTGCTTCTTGGGATCGATTTTTAGCTTGTGTTTTAGCTATGGCATTTTCAAGTCTATTTTTCGAGGTTATCGGATACCATCCAATCGTAATTGGAATTATGCTATTATTCTTTATCCCAACTGTTGTAATGTTCAAAGCTAACGATGGAATCGTCACGAGCAGTGTAATTATTTTACATATCTATATGGCTAACAATTTATCTGTAGATCTTTTTATTAATGAGCTTGGTGTTATTATTATCGGAATTGGAGTAGCACTCATTATTAATCTCTATATGCCAAGTGCAGATAATAGATTAAAACAATATCAATTGAAATTAGAGGATAATTTTAAAGTGATTTTTTGTGAAATGATCAAATTCTTAAGAACAGGGGAAAGTAATTGGTCCGGACAAGAAATTACGGAAACGGCTAATTTACTAGAAGAAGCAAAATCATTTGCCTTTCGAGATGTAGAAAACCACTTTTTAAGGGATGAAAATGACTATTTTCATTATTTTAAAATGCGAGAAAAGCAATTTGAAATTATTGAAAGGGTTTTACCGATTGTTACATCCCTTACGGTTACGTTACCCCAAGGGAAAATGATTGCCGAATTTCTGGAAGAACTGTCCAAAAATATTCAGCCAGGAAACACAGCTCATATTTATCTAGGAAAATTAAAAGAGATGAAAAAGGAATTTGAAGAAATGGAGCTTCCGAAAACAAGGGAAGAATTTGAAGTACGAGCTGCACTGTTGCAGTTAGTAAAAGAAATGAATGAATATTTAATCATTAAAAGTTCCTTTAAGACATCAAAATGGAATAAACAAAGGAAAACGGAAGCAAACTAAGGAAAAAATGGCAGGTGGATTTTATGATAAAGATACTATCGCCAATCCTGTTTGCTTTTTTTATTTCTCCCCTTTGGCCGCTTGGTCCTAACCCACTCCCTGGCGACCCTTTTGTTATTGTCAATAAAACGACAAATGAATTGGCTTTAATTGATGATAATAGGGTCCAAACCGTTGTGAGTGTTGGAACTGGAAAAACCAAAGATTTAACTCCAGAGGGACTATTTACGATTACGATAAAAGCAGAGGATCCCTACTATCGCCGGAAGGATATTCCAGGTGGAGACCCTGAAAATCCCCTTGGTTCCAGATGGATTGGCTTTGATGCGCAAGGTACAGATGGACGAATTTACGGAATTCATGGAACCAATCAGCCGGCATCCATTGGAAGGTATGTTTCACTAGGCTGCATTCGTACACAGAATGAAGTCATTTCCTCCTTGTATCCCATAATTCCATTAGGTACGAAAATCTTAGTCACTTCAACGAATAAGACTTTTGAGCAGCTCGGAGTAGAAAATGGAGCCATTGATAAATAGTAAAAGGGACTGTTCTTCGGACAGTCCCTTGTCTATGTTTTTAATTAAATAAATTGTGCAATCCCGATTAGGAGAGTTGAGGCTAACATCGCGATTAACATTAAGTATACGACTATTTTTCTTGTTCTTTTCTTATTCAAAGTGGGTTCCCCCCTTTATATTAATAGCTTTATTTCTATTTTACAGGGAAAAGCCCAATTGAACAATGGAACAACATCTCAATTTGGGAAGGAATTATGAATTTTTTAGCGAATAAGATAATTGTCGAAACTATTATAATTTTGAAAAATAGAGGGATAAAAATGATTGAAAAAGTAGACCACATCGGAATTGCTGTTCGAACGCTTGAGACTTCACTTCCTTTTTACACAGATGTACTTAATTTGCCATTATTAGGTATTGAAGTAGTAGAGAGTCAAAAGGTTAGAGTTGCGTTTCTTAAGGCAGGAGAAACCAAACTTGAGCTGCTTGAGCCAACTTCGGAGGAAAGCACAATTGCCAAATTTATTGAAAAACGTGGTGAAGGAATACACCATGTCGCACTTGGCGTTGATTCAATTGAAGAAAGAATCAAGGACATGAATGAAAAAGGAATTATGATGATTGATAAGGAGCCTCGGATTGGTGCAGGGGGGGCTCATATTGCTTTCATGCATCCAAAGTCAACATCAGGTGTTTTAGTCGAGCTATGCGAAAAGAAGGGATGAGGGAATATGATAGATATCTATGAAAAAATTAATGAATTGTATGATAAGCGCCGGGAAGTAGAGCTTGGCGGCGGTGACGAGAGAATTGATAAACAGCATGAAAAGGGGAAATTAACTGCAAGAGAAAGAATAGAGCTTTTAGTGGATAAAGGGTCTTTCGTAGAATTAAGTCCATTTATAGAGCACAGAACCAATGACTTTGGTTTGGATGAACAGAAAGGACCTGGTGACGGTGTTGTTACTGGTTATGGAAAAGTAAATGGCCGTCCAATCTACTTATTTTCACAAGATTTTACTGTATTTGGTGGTGCACTTGGGGAAATGCATGCCAAAAAAATTGCAAATGTTATGGATTTAGCTGCTAAAAACGGTACACCGTTTGTCGGCTTAAATGACTCGGGTGGTGCACGAATCCAAGAAGGTGTAGTCTCGCTGGATGGTTACGGACACATTTTTTATCGAAATGCGATTTATTCAGGGGTAATTCCGCAAATATCCGTCATAATGGGTCCATGTGCTGGCGGAGCGGTCTATTCACCTGCTATTACCGATTTTGTTTTTATGGTTGAAAAGACAAGTCAAATGTTTATTACAGGTCCAAAAGTAATTGAAACCGTAACGGGTGAGAAAATTTCTGCAGAGGATCTTGGAGGAGCACATGTTCATAATAGCATTAGTGGAAATGCTCATTTTGAATCTCCTTCTGAGCAGGAAGTTTTAGAAGAGGTTCGTAAACTTCTAAGCTACCTGCCGCAAAATAATGAAGAAAAACCTCCAAGACTTGATGTGGAAGAGGAAAATGATTATCGACCAGACTTAACAGATGTTATTCCATTCGATGCAGTCCGTCCATATGATGTCCGTAAGGTAATTGAACAAGTTTGTGATGCAGACTCCTTTATGGAAATTCAAAAAAACTTTGCGAAAAATATCGTCGTAGGTTTTGCCCGAATTAAAGGCGAGAGTGTTGGGCTTGTTTGCAACCAGCCAAAAGTGATGGCAGGCGGGCTTGATATTAATTCATCCGATAAAGCTGCAAGATTTATTCGTACGTGTGATTCGTTTAATATCCCGATTATTACCTTTGAGGATGTTACAGGTTTCTTTCCGGGAGTTAAACAGGAGCATGGGGGGATTATTCGCCATGGTGCGAAAATATTATTTGCTTATTCAGAAGCCACTGTTCCGAAGCTGACAGTTATTTTAAGAAAAGCTTATGGCGGGGCATATGTAGCGCTTAATAGTAAGTCTATTGGGGCGGATCTAGTCTATGCATGGCCTAATGCAGAAATTGCGGTAATGGGTCCACAGGGTGCTGCCAATATCATTTTTGCGAAAGAAATCCAAAATAGTGATAATCCTGAACAAGTAAGGCAGCAAAAAATTGAAGAATACCGCGAAAAGTTTGCCAATCCGTATGTGGCGGCGAGCAGAGGCATGGTCGATGATGTCATTGACCCGCGTGAAACGAGAATAAAAATTATCCAGGCATTAGAGATGCTTCGAAATAAAAAAGAATCTAGACCGTTCAAGAAACACGGCAATATCCCACTGTAAAGCTTTCATTTGATGACAGGTTTATGAAAGAGTATACTCTATTGTGAGTACATAAAACGGAGGGTTATTCAGATGATTAATCATGAACGTCTTTTGAATGAATTTTTAGAGCTTGTCCAAATTGATTCAGAAACCAAATACGAAACTGAAATTGCGAAAGTGTTAAAACAAAAGTTTACCGATTTAGGTCTTGATGTGTTTGAAGACGATACAACGGCCGTAACGGGTCATGGAGCCGGAAACTTAATTTGTACCCTTGCTGCGACTAAAGGCGGCGTAGACCCTATTTATTTCACTTCTCATATGGATACAGTTGTTCCGGCACGAGGTGTTAAGCCATCCATTAAGGACGGCTATGTGGTTACGGATGGAACAACGATTTTAGGTGCCGATGATAAAACTGGCCTATCTGTTATGCTTGAAACCATTCGTGTCTTAAAGGAACAAAATATTCCTCACGGACAAATCCAATTTGTGATAACTGTCGGTGAAGAATCAGGACTTGTAGGTGCAAAAGCGCTTGATTCCTCCTTATTGAAGGCAAAGTATGGCTATGCATTAGACAGTGATGGACTAGTAGGAAATATCGTGGTTGCCGCTCCGACCCAAGCTAAAATTAAAGCAGTTATTTATGGAAAAACCGCTCATGCGGGTGTTGCTCCAGAAAAGGGAGTTTCTGCAATTACGATTGCAGCAAAATCGATTGCGAGAATGTCATTAGGCAGAATTGACTCCGAAACCACAGCAAACATCGGCCGCTTCGAAGGCGGCACACAAACGAATATCGTTTGTGACCGTGTGGATATTCTAGCAGAAGCCCGTTCACTCATTGCTGAGAAAATGGAAGCACAGGCTGCTAAAATGAAAGATGCTTTTGAAACAGTAGCTGCTGAAATGGGTGGAAGAGCTGAAGTTGAAGTTGAGGTTATGTATCCAGGATTTAAATTTGGCGAAGGCGATCAGGTAGTTGAAATCGCACGTAAAGCGGCAGCGAAAATTGGCCGCAGCTGTGAATTACAGCATAGCGGCGGCGGCAGCGATGCAAACGTCATTGCAGGCTTTAACATTCCAACGGTTAACCTAGCAGTGGGTTATGAAGATATTCATACCACAAATGAACGTATGCCAATTGAAGAATTAAACAAGTTGGCAGAAATGACTATCGCGATTATCGAGGAAGTTTCTAATCAATAAGTGATATTTAGGGGGAGCCTTCGGGTTCTCCTTTTGTTTTGCTAGAGTACTTGCCAGATTCTTGAGTAAGTTTTAATGATAATTAGTACATCACCGATACATATATACTAAAAAATCACCTAATAATATATAAATACTAAGATCCATTTAAGGAGATAGATTAGCATGGAGATCGACAAAAAATTTTTTAATTAATAATTTAGTAATTGAAGATAATTATGTAACTCCATTTCAAAGTACATCACCCGACGGAACGAATTATGTATTAGGTGTGAAAAGTAATGGCAGCGTTGTGGCTGTACCAGAAGTTCATTTTATACGTCCGAAATGGCACTTACCATATCAAGCAATTGGATATTCCAAAAATGAAAATGACTTTTACTACTACCAAGGCAGAAGTGCGGTGATTATGAATCATTATGGGTATGTTAAGCATTGGATTCAAGAGGAAAATAACATTCAAAATTTTAGACGTTATGAGAATAAATTAGGCCAAAATAGGTATGTTTTACACGGTGCAAGTACACGACACACCCATGCCAAAAGGAAACGCGGGATATTGGTTATGTGAGTTGGTTGTTCTGGATGAAAACTTTAAGGAAATTGATCGTCAAAGAATAAAAGCTTCTGGAAGAATTAAAGATGATTATCCAATGGAAAACCATGATTATGTCTATATTGATGATGGACATTACATGATTCCAACTGCTTACCCAAATACGGTGGATAATATTCCGAACGTTAACGGTTCATATAAAGTATTTAATAATGTTATCCAAGAAGTGAAAAATAGCCAAGTCGTTTTCCATTGGGAATCCATTGATTATCCCGAATTATTTAAACTAAGTCATTATCTTAATGATCCAGCGGATTGCCCGTCAACAGGGGAGAAATATTTAGATTACGCTCATATAAATTCAATGTTTATCGATGAAAGAGACCAGAACTTACTTGTGTCATTTAGACATATTGGTTTCGTGAAAATTGACAGACAAACGGGCGCAATTTTGTGGATGCTTGCTAAAAATCGCTGCGATATTAAAGGGATTGATGAAAACATGATTCCTTCTATGCAACATGATGCCCGTTATAACTACGATCATTCAATTACTTTATTTGATGATTCAGGAAGTACAACTGATAACGCTAGAGTTATGAGATATTGGATTGATGAGAAAAAATTAACGGCAATAAAAGTAAAAGAGTATGTTTGCCCATATGGAAAAAGCCAATCACAAGGAAGTGCCACTTTAATCGATGAGGAAAATGAAATATTTGACATTGCATATGGTGGTGGACATCCTAATATCTCTTTCCATGAATATTCCTTTAAATACAATAAGGAATTAATGTTTGTAAATTTGCCTACTCAGGAAACAAGTGTAGTTTACAGGGTTTTTAGAGACAATAAGGGGACACAAAAAAGAAATAAGGATTAGTAGGAGGAGGCCAACGGGGTCTCCTTTTTGCTATACTAGAGATATCATTGTTATTAGGAGAAGTGGTCACGTGAAGGAAATGTATCCTAAGAAGGGTAGAGTCATACTGCATGTTGATATGAATAGCTTTTACGCTTCGGTGGAGATGGCTTATGACCCTGAACTTAAGGGTAAGCCAGTTGCGATTGCTGGAAACGTGGAGGAACGCAGGGGGATTATTATTACCTGCAGCTATGAAGCTAGAAAATTTGGAGTCAAGACTACGATGCCGCTGTGGGAAGCAAAGAAGCTTTGTCCGCAGCTAATCATAAGGAAGCCTAATTTCGACCGTTATCGGACGGCATCTATCGCCATGTTTGAAATTCTCAGGAATTATACAGAGCTAGTGGAACCTGTATCGATTGATGAAGGGTATATGGATATAACCGACTCTTATGAACTTGGCAGCCCTATTGAAATCGCCAAAAGTATTCAAAAAAGAGTTCTCGAACAGCTAGATTTGCCCTGCAGCATTGGAATTGCACCCAATAAATTTTTGGCAAAGACAGCGTCTGATATGAAAAAACCGATGGGCATAACGATTCTTCGCAAGCGTGACATCCCTTCTGTTTTGTGGCCGTTAAATACGAGTGAGATGCATGGTGTTGGTAAAAAGACTGCTGAAAAGTTAACAACCATTGACATTCAAACGATTGGAGAATTAGCAGCTGGTAATGAAATACAGTTGAAATCACTTCTCGGCATTAATGGAATCCGTATTAAGGAAAGGGCAAATGGAATCGATAATAGAGCGGTAGATCCTGAATCGGTATCTGATTTTAAAAGTATTGGAAATTCAACGACGCTTCCTAAAGATACGAGCAACCAACAAGAGTTATTTCGAGTATTAGAATCGTTGGCGGAAACCGTTTCGGTAAGGCTAAAACGAAAAAATGTATTTGCTACGACCATAGGGATTACCATTCGTTTCAAAGATCGAAAAACAATCACTCGAAGTAAAAAACTTTCCAATCCCATTCATCAAAAAGAAGATATTGCTTCGTTTGCAAAGCAGCTTTTTCTCAAGCATTGGAATGGAAATGCTGTCCGGTTGTTAGGTATAACAGGCTACGATTTAGTCGAACAAGACCTTGCCTTCAAACAGCTTGATATATTTTCATTTGAAAATGATGCAAAAAAAGAGCCGTTACTTAAAACCCTTTCCACTCTCCGTGATAAATATGGGAAAAATATCATTGAAAATGCCGGCGCACGAAAAGTCAACAATGCTCATAGCGTAGGAACGGGAACAAGTTTTAATAAAGATTTTCTTCGTACATTCCCGCAAAAAAAGAAGGAAGAGAATTAAAAGCTCCGCCATTGTATGAAGAACAATGCGGAGCTTTTTGTATTATTTACAGATATCTACATCTAAAGCTGTTACAGGCCACCAGAAAAATCCGTCTTTTTCTAACATCTCATCAGCAGCTTTCGGTCCCATTGAACCAGATTCATAATTCGGATAGTCCTCAGCTTTCGTTTTTTCCCATACTTCAGAAATTTTATCCACAAAGGCCCAAGAATAGGCGACTTCATCCCAGTGTGTAAAGTTGGTTGCATCACCGCGCATGCAATCATAAAGGAGCTTTTCATACCCTTCAGGAGTGTTCATTGCATGAATGCCTGTATTAGCAAAACTCAGTTTGACTTCCTGGGCATCGAGATGTCCACCAGCTTTTTTGGCGTTAAGGTGAAGGGTAATTCCTTCCTCAGGCTGAATATGAATAACAAGCAGATTCGGGTTCAACAGTTTCTCAGGCTGATAATAAAGGTTCATTGGAATGTCTTTAAATTGAACAACAATTTTGGTTGACTTTGTTGTCATTCTTTTCCCAGTTCGGATGTAAAAAGGTACACCTGCCCAGCGGAAGTTATCAATCATAATCTTCCCGGCCACGAAGGTTTCAGTGTTTGACTCTTTGTCGACCATTGGCTCGGAGCGATATTCTGGTACCTGTTCATCTTCTACCATTCCGGATCCATATTGCCCACGAACAAAATATTTATTTATTTCTTCCCCTGTGATCATTCTTAATGAACGAAATACTCTAACCTTCTCAGAACGAACCTCATCTGTTGTCAACTTAATCGGCGGTTCCATGGCAAGCAGTGCTACCATTTGCATGATATGGTTTTGAACCATATCCCGGAGAGCTCCGCTTGTTTCATAATATCGGCCTCGTTCTTCTACACCAAGAATCTCGCTTGAGGTAATTTGAATATTAGAGATATAACGGTTATTCCATAAAGGCTCAAAAATGGCATTGGCAAAACGAATAACTTCAATATTTCTGACCATTTCTTTCCCTAAATAGTGATCAATTCGGTAAACCTCTTCCTCTGAAAAAGCTGTTCGAATTTGCTCATTCAACTCTTTTGCTGATTCCAAATCATGTCCAAATGGTTTCTCAATGACAAGTCTTTTGTAGCCTTTTACATCTGTTAATCCATCCGATTTTAAATGTAAGGCGATTGGACCAAAAAATTCAGGTGCCATTGCAAGATAGAAAATCCGATTTCCTTCTAACTCGTATTTTTCATCAATTTGCTCTGCTAAACTTTTTAGCGCTAAATAGGAGCTTGAATCTGATACATCATGAGACTGATAGTAAAAATGAGCCGCAAACTCATCGATATCATCCTTTTTTCCTAGAGCGGTTAAAACAGATTCCTTCACAGAACTTTGGAAATCTTCAGTGGATAATGGTCTCCTAGCCACGCCAATGACCGCAAATTTATCTAACTTTCCTTTTTGAAACAAGCGGTAAAGGGAGGGAAATAGCTTTCGAATAGCTAAATCTCCTGTTGCACCAAATATCATGATTAATGAAGTCATATTTCTAGATTGTTCCACTGTAATTACCTCTCCTTATATGTATTCAACTTAGATTTAGCCAAAAACCTCTGAAGCATGTATTGAAATCTAAATCCCTTTAAAAGAGAATACCATGGATAGAGGGCATTTATGCAAGTGATATGCTATAGTATTTATAACTTTATTCGACAAGGAGCGGTAATATTGGACATATTTTTTTTGGGAACGGGTGCTGGTATACCGGCTAAGCTTCGAAATGTTACTTCCATTGCCTTAAAATTACTCGAAGAACGAGGATCCATTTGGCTGTTCGATGCGGGTGAAGCGACACAGCATCAAATCTTACATACATCGATAAAACCCCGCAGAGTAGAAAAAGTCTTTATTACCCACCTTCATGGCGATCATATCTATGGTCTTCCTGGGTTGTTAGCGAGCCGGTCTTTTCAAGGCGGAGAATCAGAAGTGACGGTTTATGGACCAAAAGGACTGAAAGAATATATTACGATAAGCCTTTCAGTCAGCCAAACCTATTTAAAATACCCACTTAAGATTGTAGAAATAGATGATGGGGTTATTTTTGAAGATGAACAGTTTATTGTGGAGGCAAGACTTTTAGATCATGGCATTCCTTCATACGGATATCGGATTATTGAGAAGGACAGGCCAGGAACACTTTTAGCGGATAGGCTTGTCGAGGCTGGAGTAGAGCCTGGACCCATTTTTCGGAAAATTAAAGAAGGGGAAACGGTTACGCTTGAAGATGGAACAGTCATCGTGCCGGCAGAATTTCTAGGTCCGGATCAAAAAGGACGGATTGTCACGATTCTTGGCGATACAAGGTAC
Source organism: Bacillus sp. EB106-08-02-XG196 (assembly GCF_013396335.1). GTDB lineage: Bacteria > Bacillota > Bacilli > Bacillales > Cytobacillaceae > Neobacillus. The sequence goes on along the minus strand of NZ_JABWSY010000002.1, from coordinate 144,831 downwards.
TGCGAAAATGCTATTTCCTTAGCGCGGGATGCGGATTTATTAATTCATGAAGCAACTTTTTCAAAAGGGGAAGAAAAGCTTGCCTTCGATTATTGCCACTCAACTACTCATCAGGCTGCGAAAGTGGCAAAACTTGCTGGCAGTAAACAGTTATGTTTGACACATATCAGTTCACGCTACGACCGGCATGCCTGGCAGGAACTAGTCACGGAGGCCAAGGAAGTATTTGCAAATACAGACATTGCTGAAGACTTTAAAGAAATAAATATACCTTCAAAATAAAAAAGACGGCAAAAAGCCGTCTTTTACTCGTTATATCCAGCCGCGCTCATACTGTTTTGGTCCTTCAATTGTTACACCTAGTTCTTTTGCAGCTGTTCTTGGCCAGTATGGGTCACGTAATAATTCGCGAGCTAAAAATACTAAATCCGCACGCTCATTTTGAAGGATTTCTTCTGCTTGGATACCAGTGGTAATTAATCCCACGGCACCTGTAGAAATTTCGGCACCAATTCTAATCGTTTCTGAGTAGGGAACTTGATAGCCAGGATAAATATCAATATGCGCAGGTACGACTGCCCCTGAGCTTACATCAATTAAATCCACACCTTGTTCCTTCATCCATTGACTAATAAACACGTAATCTAGGGGTGTTAATCCCTCTTCATGATAGTCATTAGCTGAAACGCGGACAAATAGCACACCGTCCCAGACTGTTTTGATTGCTTCAATAATCTCACGAAGGAAGCGATAACGATTTTCAGCAGATCCACCGTATTCATCTGTTCTTTTATTTGTTAGCGGGGAAAGGAACTCATTAATTAAATAGCCGTGCGCACCATGCAGCTCAATCACATCAAAACCAGCTTTAGCTGCCCGTTCAGCAGCCTTTTTAAATGCTTCAACGGTTTCGGCTATATCTTCTTTGGTCATTTCCTTAGGAGTTTTCATTTTTTCATTAAAAGCTAAGGCCGAAGGGGCGAAGCTTTCACCTTCTAGATTTGCCTTTCTACCCGCGTGAGCAAGCTGGATACCTGTCTTAGTCCCATGCTCCTTCATCATGCTGACAAGTTCAGTGAAGCCTTCAATGTGGTCATCACTCCAAATTCCTAGATCCCTAGGTGAAATCCTGCCCTGTGGGGTAACCGCTGTTGCTTCAACGATTATTAATCCAACTTGACCAACAGCTCGGCTTGTATAATGCGTGCGGTGCCAGTTCTGAATATGACCATCTTCGTTATGACTCGAATACATACACATCGGCGCCATTACGATTCGATTTTTAAGGGTAACATCCTTAATCGTAAAAGGGGAAAATAATTTAGCTGACATCATGAGCCTCCTATTAAAAATTTGTGATTTACTCTTTCTCTCTTAACTCGCTTAATTTATATATTGTACCTCTCCACATGATTCCGCCGCGTTTAAAGGTTAGAAGGCTTGCCCGAATAATCGAATAGATAAACAGCAGGGCAGTTAAGGGTAATACTAGAAACATAGCAGGTGAAAATATCGTCAGTTTTTTTATTACTAGCAGATAATGAATACCGCTTAATAAAATATTTCCTAAGCTTAATAAGGCTACGGTTTTATCGGAAGAAAATATCGTAATAAAAGGAAGAACATTGGTAATAAAGACACCGAAAATCGCAAAAAGTACCATGCTAACCCGGTAATGTAATCCGGCAAATGTATTTTTTTCGAGTCCAACAAACGCTTCCCGTAAACTCCCGTACCATTCCACCTCAATCAGCTCTAGTGCCGTGACAATCCTTTGACGATAGCCTTCTTTTTTCATTTTCATTCCAAGCTGTAAGTCGTCATCTGGCCGCATTTTCACTCTCTCATGTGTTCCGAAACTCTGATATGCTTCTTTTGAAACCAGGTTAAAGGCACCAATTCCAGTACCAACCTTTGACTTTGGGTTATTGGCAGCCCAAGGTCGTTTAAAATAGGAAAATCCAAACATAAAAAAAGCAATAAAAGATTTTAACCAGAATGGATTCGCACTCAAGTTTGGTGCAGCAGTCAAATGGTCCAGCTCGTGCCTCTCGAAATAATGAAGCGCCTTAGCAAATGTCTCTTTATCAAACTTCACGTCCGCATCAGTAAACAATAGCCATTTTCCAGAAGCCTGAAGGAATCCTTTGTATAAGGCGTTATTTTTTCCAAGCCAGCCTTCAGGCAATTCTTCTATATGAATAACTGTAATCCGATGATCTTCCTGTTGCAGCTCATCCATTAAAAGCCCTGTGGAATCCGTTGACCGATCATTGACGAGTATCCACTCAACGTTTTTGTAAGTTTGCTCTAATTGGCTGAGGATACTAGATTTTATTTGCCCGGCTTCATTACGGGCTGCAACAATCACCGACAATAAAGGCCCATCCTCCAAGCTTTTTTCTGCCTCTAAAGCCTCTATTTTTCGTAAACCTATGAATCCGTCGATGAGAAAAACTGTCCAGACCAGGATACCCATTGAAAATAATACCGCTAGCATCTTGTAACACTTCCTAGCCTTTTTTTATCCTAGTTTAAATCAATGGAGACAAATTAGGAAGTTGGTTCGGTAATTTCTAGCTGTTCACTTAATGCTGCGCCCATTTTTTTTGATTGCGCCGTTGCTGCTTTAATACACGAAATGAACGCCTGCTGAACTTGATGTTCTTCAAGCACTTTAACCCCAGCCTCAGTTGTTCCGCCTGGGCTTGTTACATCCCTTCGTAACTGCTCAGATGATTTTGCCGAGTTTTTCACCATTTCTGCAGCTCCAATTAATGTTTGTACGATTAATTCACTTGCCATTTCCTTATCGAGTCCAACTTCTACGGCACTTTTTTCCATCGCTTCAATAAGGTAATAAATATAAGCAGGCCCGCTGCCTGAGAGTCCTGTTACAGCGTCTAGCTGCTCTTCTTCAACAAAAGTAGTTAAGCCGACAGTTCCAAAAAGATTTTTCATTAATTCAATCTGATGAGGGGTAACCCGTTCGTTTACAGCAACAGCAGTAGCTGATTTACCAACGGCAGCGGATGTATTTGGCATTGCTCTACCTATGGCAATCGGTAATCTCGCTAATGTTTCAATCGTACTCATGGAGACTCCTGCTAAAACTGAAACCACCAGCATTTTTTCATTCAGATATTCACGAATGGATTGAATAGCCGTTGCGGCATCCTTAGGCTTCATCGATAATATCACGATATCAGCGCCTGCAAACATTTCGTTTAAATCGTAGGTTGTACGAATCCCATACGTATCACCCAGCTTTTTCAGCCTCTCTGCATTTGAATTGTTCGTAACCCAAACATTTTTTCTATCAATCAAACTATTTTCAAGAATGCCTGAAATAAATGCCTCAGCCATCGAACCTGCACCGATAAATGCTAATTTTTTCATGGGAATTTCCTCCTCCAACTTCTTAATAAAATACAAAAAGACCCCTCGTCCAAAAAGGACGAAAGGTCTATGCTTCCGTGGTACCACCTTCATTAACCCCCAAACTAAAAATGCTTTAAGGGTTCACTCGACTCCGGGTAACGTCGGATTTACGTTAGGTTTTCCTAAGTGCTCATAAGGCAGGTTCAATGATAAAGAGGGCTGTGAAGTCTTTCAGCCGGTGAACTTCACTCTCTTTTGCCATTATTCATTTACTAGTCTTAGTCATCGCAATTTATTAATCAAATTTTACTAGTGATTATGCAAGATAACGGTCCTTCTGTCAAGGAATAAGTTTCTGAATTTTTTATTTATTTTAAATTTAATATGCAAAAATAATGACATTTACTTGGAAAATCGCTACACTTTACATTATATATAATTGTCAAAAAATGTTCACATTCTATTTGAAAATAATGATAGGGGTTTTTTGAATGGCAGAATGGAAGGATGGAATTGCGAAATTGACCATGCCGACTCCTTTTAAGGTCGGGGATGTTAATGCTTATTTAATAAAAGGGGATCGTCTGACACTGGTTGATGCGGGCATTAAAACGAAGGCATCCTGGAATTCTTTCAAAGCACAGCTGGCTGATTTGCATGTAAGCACGGATGATATTGAGCAGGTGATTATTACCCATCATCATGCGGATCATGTTGGGATGCTGGATTTTTTGTCTGATAAGATTGAGGTATATGGTCATCTGCTGAATGAACGATGGATTAAACCAACAGAGGCATTTTTGCAAGAGCAAGAGAATTTTTTTCGTGGACTATTTCTTGAATTTGGGTTACCACAAGAATATTTTCCGTCCCTTTCAACGTTAAGACAGTCATTCAGGTATTCTTGTAACCGTTCATTGACAGGAGAATTGGTTGAAGGAATGGTCCCGCCGGGGTTAAAGGAATGGAGTGTCATTGAGACACCTGGACATGCCCAGAGTCAAATTGCTCTATTTCGAGAAAGAGATGGAATTCTTATTGGCGGGGATTTGATTCTCGCACATATTTCACCCAATCCTCTCTTAGAGACACCAGCACTAGGCAAAAAGGAAAGACCAAGACCGCAGCTGCAGCATAATGATTCGATGAAAAAGCTGTTGTCTTATCCGATTCAGTTCGTCTACACAGGACATGGGGAGGAAGTCTTTCAATTAAGAGAACTAATTGAAAAAAGACTTCTTCATCAACATGAACGGGCGATGAAGGTTAATAATTGGCTGAAAGAAGAGCAGCAAACCGTATTTGAAATTTGCAAAACTCTTTTTCCTGCTGCGTACAAGCGTGAATTGATCTTGACCTTATCGGAAACAGTGGGACAACTTGACTATTTAGCATCTATCGGCGAGATTAGTAGTAAGGACCATCAACCTGTCCTGTATCAAGCTAGATGAGGTGTGTGTATGGCAAGGGGACAACTTAGGGATAAAAATATTGTTATTACTGGTGCATCCGGGGGAATTGGGGCTGAAATCGCCAAGAATTGTGCTGCAAGTGGTGCCAACCTTATCCTAATTGCAAGAAGCATAGAAAAGTTAAGGCTGTTGCAAACGGAATTGCAGCAAAAGCATCAAGTTAGGGTGGATGTCCATCAGTTAGACGTCTCTGATACCGACAAAGTGAAGGAAGTTTTCAGCGAAATAACAGCGAAAATAGACCATATTGATATTCTTGTGAATAATGCAGGTTTCGGTGTTTTCCGTGAAGCACATGAGGCAACCATGGACGAAATCAAAGGGATGTTTGAAGTGAATGTTGTCGGGCTGATGGCCTGTACAAGTATGGTGCTTCCTAAAATGCGTGAACGCCGTTTCGGCCATATTATTAATATCGCATCTCAGGCGGGGAAAATCGCCACGCCAAAATCAAGTGTTTATTCGGCCACCAAGCATGCGGTTCTCGGTTATACCAATTCCCTTAGAATGGAGCTTAGTGATTATAATGTTCTGGTCACATCTGTAAATCCAGGACCGATTGCAACAAACTTTTTTAACATTGCTGATGAAAAAGGCACGTATGTTAAAAATGTTCAAAAGTTTATGTTGCAGCCAGAATATGTTGCACAGAAAGTCGTGGACAGCATGCTAACGAAAACGAGAGAAATCAACCTGCCGCGCTGGATGAACATGGGCAGCGTCGTTTATGTTCTTTTTCCAAGACTTTTCGAAACAATTGGCAAAAAAGCATTTAACAAAAAGTAAAACCGCTGTTTAGCGGTTTTTTTTGTGGAGTAAATCTTTCATCCTGTTAAAAATTCGTACACTGTATCATTCACAGCTTCGTATAAATCTACAGCAGGCTGTTCGACTTTTATTTGAATAATTCGGTCTGCAAGCTCCTCTAAATCTTCACTGTTCATTGGCAGTGAATCCACCTCGGAATAATATTGTTTAAAGCAATTTTTTATCATTTTGATTATCAATTTTTTCTCCATGTACGTGCACCTCACTCACCATTATACCGTTTTTGCCTCCAGAAAAATAACCATAATCATGAAACATGTCAAAAAATTCCTATTGAATACGAACGCATATTCGCTTAAGATATGTATATAATATAGGGAACTAATGTTCGATTTTTGATATGAAGGAAGGAAAAGTCATGGTGGATTACAGCACGTTACCGCACAATCAAATTTTATGTGTTGACATGAAGAGCTTTTATGCAAGCTGTTCCGCTGTCATGCTTGGCCTTAATCCCTTGACTTGCTATCTAGCTGTGGCCGGTAACAAAGAGCGGAATGGAAGTGTTGTGCTTGCTGCTTCCCCTCGTATGAAGAAAGAATTTGGAATTAAAACAGGTTCTAGGTTATTTGAGATTCCCGATGATCCGCGAATTCAAATCGTCGAGCCGAAAATGGCAACTTATTTGCGTATTTCTACTGAAATTACCCGTCTATTTAATCGTTATGTACCAAAGGAAGCCATCCATACGTATAGCGTTGATGAAAGTTTTATCAAAGTGGATGGAGTACTGCATTTGTGGGGAGACGCCTTTACGGTTGCAGCCAAAATAAAGGATGATATTGAACGTGAATTCCAACTTCCCTGTGCAGTTGGAATTGGCCCTAATATGTTATTGTCAAAGCTTTGCCTCGATCTTGAAGCAAAGAAGCATGGAATCGCCGAATGGAAGTATGAGGATGTCCAGAGCAAGCTTTGGCATGTTTCTCCGCTAAGAGAGATGTGGGGCATCGGCCGGCGTGTCGAAAAAACATTAAATGGGATGGGCATTTTCACAGTTGGCCAGCTGGCTCGATATGATTTAGAAGCACTGGAAAAGAAATTTGGAATCATGGGCAATCAGCTTTATCATCATGCCTGGGGAGTAGACCTTTCAGACTTGGGAGCACCCCTGATTGAGGGGCAAATCAGCTTTGGAAAAAGCCAAATTCTTTTAAGAGATTATAAAGAGGAGGAAGAAATAAAGCATGTGATTTTAGAAATGTGTGAAGAAGTAGCCCGAAGAGCGAGATCTCGCCGCAAAGCCGGGAGGACAGTCAGCCTGAGTGTTGGCTATAGTCAAGACGAACTCGGCGGCGGCTTTCATCGCTCAAGAACTATCAAGCAGCCGACAAATGTAACCATGGATCTTTACCGTGTTTGTCTCGAGTTATTCCACGAACATTACACAGGAAAGACAGTAAGGCAAATTGCCATTAGTATCGGAAATATCGTTGATGACCGCGAGTTTCAGCTCGATCTTTTTGATATGGGTGCGTATAAGCGGCGGGAGCTTGGCTATGTGGTTGATTCTGTCCGCAGACGCTTTGGTTCAGGTTCCCTGCTGCGGGCTGTTTCCTATACAGCTGCCGGGACAGCTAGGCACCGGGCCACACTTGTTGGAGGACATAAGGGATAAACAGAAAAGCGTAAGTCCCTAGGCACAGGAGTTGGACAACGAAGAGAGGAGGGAGCGAATGATTCGCGACCGCGGAAGAATCAAATGGGTTTCAATGATGCTTCCCGAGCATGTTAAATTGCTCAGGGATTGGGTAAAAGAAGATCAGTATGAAGAGCAGAAAGAAATGGATGAGCAACAGCTCGAACTCATGAATGCTACCTTATCTGAAGCAATCGAATTCGACCAATTCGTAACCATTACTCATTTTCGAAATCGAAATTATGAACTTGTTATAGGAAAAATTCATTATTGGGACGAAATGACACAAAGGCTTCATATCGTCGATCACTTTGAAGAAGTACACCGCATCCCGATTGCAGCCATTGCGGATATAAGGATTACAGATGTGTAAATATTAAAAAAGAGCTGATCCATTTAAGATCCGCTCTTTTTTGAAGTTACCCAAACTATTAACGGAAGTCCGCCTTAAATTCACCAGTAATTTTTTGGCGGCCGTTATTTTCTTCAAATGATTGCTCTTGTTCTAAGTCGAAACGGTTCATAATTGGTAAATCATTGACAGAGAAGAGGTAAGAGTCTTCAGATGCAGAGTGTTCATACCAGGCCCAGTTTGGAACGACGAAGTAATCGCCTTGTTTCCAATCGAAGCGGACGCCGTTGATTACGGTGAAACCTTCACCTTTGTGTATTTGGTAAACAGTTGAGTGTGTATGGCGTAATGCTTTTGTTTGGAAACCTGCTGGTAAATGCTGCATTCTAGTGCCAAGCGTTGGGTTAGCCGATTTACCTGTAGTTGGGTTAATGTACTCGACTGCAAATCCATGGTGTGGATTTGGATCAAATTCCATCAAGCCTTTAATTCCTTCTACCGTACGATCCCATTTATAATTAGCAAGTGGAGCAACGGTGAATTTATCATCACCAACAGGGCGAACCATGCCGCCTTGATAACGAATCTCTGAAAAGTTATCTGGAATATCTGGCTGCTGTAAACCTTCTTCATAAGGTTCAAAGAAGGTACCGCCGATTGCGTAAAGAGTAGGAATATCTAAAGCATCCATCCAATACATAGGCTCTGTACCTAAATGTTCATGCCCATGCCATAAGCCCTTCGGAGTAATTAAAAAGTCGCCTTCTTCCATGAAAACACGCTGACCCTGTACAATCGTGTATGCACCCGTGCCTTCAGAAATAAAGCGCAATGCACTTTGTGAGTGACGGTGAGAGGGAGCTTTTTCACCTGGTAATAACATTTGAATAGCTGCATAAATCGTTTGAGTAGTAGATCCCCATCCCCAAGGTTCACGATAAGTTAAGCCAGGATTTTGGAAATAGATTGCACGACGTTCACCGCCGCGTTCTGGTGTGAAGATTTGAGCTGCTTCATTCATTTTCTTTTTCAATAATTCACTGCTCCAAAGATAAGCTTGTGCTTGAGGCTTTGGATTTTTGTGCATAATTGCAGGAATTGCTTCCCAAAGTGGACCTAAGTTGTATTGTTGAATATCTCTCGTGTAATCGGTTACAACGGAGCTTTTCATAAACTCTTGAACTTCTGGATTTACTTCAGCCATTTCACATTCCCCTTTACTATTGAAAATTTATAGAAAAAAGGGGGAGCAGCGTATTGCTGCTTGACCCCTTACAATGCCTAATTAAACAGTGACTGCCGCTTCTGTTGCCTTTACTTTATTTTCAAGTGCACCAATTTGGTCAATCTCAATTCGAACTACGTCTCCATCTTTTAAGAATTGCGGAGGATTCATAGCAACCCCAACCCCCCCAGGAGTTCCTGTTAATACGACATCTCCAGGCTCTAGTGTCATTAGATTAGATAAGAAAGATACTAATTTTTGAACGGAGAATACTAGATTAGCAGTATTCGTTTTTTGACGGACTTCCCCATTTACTTTAAGTACAACATCTAAGCCGGATGGATTTTGTAATTCATCAGAAGTTACTAAATATGGTCCCATTGGTGCACTGCCGTCTACTGTTTTTCCTTGTAACCATTGAAGAGTGCGTCGTTGAATGTCACGATAAGTTACATCATTTGTAATGGTATAACCTGCTACATAATCTAATGCATCTTCTTCTGCAACATTGCGTGCTTGTTTGCCAACAACAAAAGTAAACTCTGCTTCATAGTCAAGCTGGTCAGAAATTGGATAGTGTGGAATATCGTCCTCAGGCCCTAAAATGGTATTAGCAAATTTCGCGAAAATAACTGGGTTCGATGGGAGCGCGCGGCCCATTTCTAAAATGTGCTCACGGTAGTTATGACCCACACAAATAATTTTTCCTGGTTTTTGAACAGGTGCTTCTACCTTAACTTCCTCGAGTGTGTAAATTGCTTTTTTATCGAAGCTTTCAGGATTAGCGAGAATGAAATCGATTGCATTTTGAGCTAGTTCCAGCGATTCTTTACCACCTTGGTATAACTCATCCGTATTTTCTGGTACATATGCTTTTGCAATTGCTTCGTATCGGTACTTTCCTTCTGCTTTTAACTGTGCTTGATAAGCATAGTTTAAGTCGATTACTTTGTTATCAATGATTGCCCCTGCACGTGTGTGTCCAGCGACAGTAAAATTAATAAGTTTCATGGTTGTCCTCCTTGATTTCACTAATTATGAAATTAGTTCACTATTTATAAAAAATATTAAAAGATTTCAAAAGGATTGTCAATATTATTTATTTTCAGAAAAGGGTGATTTTTTTGTTGACGAAACACTGAAAAATGATTTAATGTTTTCTTATCAGGTAACTAAGTTCTCTATTTGTGGAAGACAATAACTTGATCAAGGGGGAAATGTCAATGACTAATGTAAGCGACATCATTATAGTAGGTGGAGGAATCGGTGGTTTAGCAGCAGCATTATCAATTCAAGAAACAGGTAAATCAGTAGCCGTTTTTGAGCAAGCACCTGAATTTGGTGAAGTGGGTGCAGGGATCCAGTTAGCACCAAATGCGTTAGAAGTTTTAGACCGTTTAGGTGTAAAGGAAGAAATCTTAAAGCATGCGGTAGTACCAAAACGTCTGGTACTAAAAGATGTATATACAGCAAAAGAATTAGCAACTCTTGATTTAGGGGAAGGTTTCCAAAAAGAATTCGGTCAGCCCTATATCGTATTGCATCGCTCTGACTTACACAGAGTTCTTTATGAAGCATGTCAAAAAAGCAGTAATATCAAATTCTTTACAAACCAAATGATTCAAACGGCAGAACAAAATGGTGATACGGTAACAATTGTTAACCAAAATGGTGAAACGTTTAGTGCAGAAGCAGTTATTGGTGCGGATGGGGTAAAATCAAACATGCGTAAGCAGCTAGTTGATGATAATCCAGTAAACTCTGCATATGTAGCTTACCGTGGGACGATTCCAATCGAAGAAGTGGCTAGTACTGCAAATTTAGACTTAGATGATGTTATCATGTGGATTGGACCAAACCTGCACATGGTGCAATACCCAGTTCGACGTGGAGAGCTTTACAACCAAGTAGTAGTATTTAAATCATATGATGCTAATGTAGAAGACTGGGGAACTCCAGAAGAAATGACACGCCGTTTTGAAAATTGTCATCCAAAAGTTGAGAACGCTTTAACTTACATTAACCGACAATTCCGTTGGCAGATGTATGACCGTGAACCAATCGACAATTGGACAAATGGCAACATTACGCTATTAGGAGATTCTGGTCATGCTATGCTTCAATATTTAGCCCAAGGCGGCGTTCAAGCACTCGAAGATGCATTTGTATTAGGTGAGAAGTTAAAAGAACGTAAAACCTATGAAGAAGCATTTAAAGCATACCAAGATATTAGGATTCCACGTTCCGCAATGGTACAAGGATCAGCTCGCAGATGGGGAGAAATTATTCATGCTGAGGATCCAACTGCACTAGCACTTCGTAACTTTATTTTCGAACATCACAAACCAACTGATTACAATGTTGTTGATTTCCTATATGGATATTTCAAGAAAAATTATGAACGTGTAAATTGCTAATGAAAATAAAACGCGTTAGAGCTGGCTCTAACGCATTTTTAAATTTTTGTTTTAAGTGAATTGAAGGAGGACGTAAACGATGGCAACGGCAGTACTGAATGAAAAATTAGAAGTATTTAAAAAGAGTATAGATGATATTACAACGGTATTGAAAAAAACGGATGAGGCTGCACTTTATGTGAAACCATCTGAAACAGAATGGTCCGCAATGCAAATAGTTTCTCATGTTTTAGAAGCTGTAGATTTTTGGGTTGATGATTTGGAAGCACTACTAGTGGTTCCAGGAGCAAAATGGGGACGTAATCACGAACATGTACGTCGTTTAGCTGCTGTAGATGAAAACGTTGTATTTCGAATTAAGAAAGAGGATGCCATCACTGCGCTACAAAACTTAGTCCCGAAAGTAGAGAAAGCTCTTGTAAAAGTGGAAGAAGAGGATTTAGTAAAAACAGCACCAAGCTATAATCCAAACTTTGACGGAAAACCTTTATCATTTTTAGTCGACCATTTAATCGTTAAGCATGTAACGGGACATTACGGGCAACTCGTTCGTCATTTAGAAAAAGTTCAGTAAGTTGAAAAAATATAGTACTCAAAAAAGGACTCCTTTGAGGAAGTCCTTTTCTGTTGTTTGCATTAATCCTCTTTTACAACTCGCACTTGAGAGTCAAATTTCCCTTTATGAGAACCATCGCAAAAAGGTTTGTTGTTGGAAAGCCCGCAACGGCAAAGAGAAAAGGCAGGCTTTGTTTCCATTACATTTCCAGCTCCATCCAGCAATTCCACCTCACCAGTAATCCGCAGTGAACCATTATCATTTACTTTAATTTGAATCTTCGACATCTCCTGACACTCCTTTAAAAGTATTATTTTCAGAATATATTGAATAGTGGGGAAGCGCAAGCAATCAAAAACAATAGCTGCAATAAAAAATTATGTTACAATCATCGTATGTCAACTGGGGGGAGTTTTAAACATGGAGATTATGATAACTGCTGCAGCAACTGAGAAACTTAATAAACGAATTAATGGCCGTGAAGGCTATTTGAAACTAAAGTATGACACAGAGGATTGCGGATGTGCCGTAAACGGTGTAATCGCCTTGTGGTTTGTACCGGAACTTGATGCTGACGATATTACGTTCGAGACAAATGGACGAAACATTTATATAGAAAAGTCAAAAACAGTTTTCTTTGATGAAAAGATGACAATTGATTTTTCAATTGCAAGTAATACCTTTCAACTAAAAAGTCCACAGCAAATCTTAAACGGATACATGAGTTTTGTTGTGACAGAAAAAGCAGACTGACCCACTTGGGCAGTCTGTTTTTTCGAAACGCAGATAAAAAGAAATTCTATCATGTGTTTATGCATTCTCAACGTATTTAGACAAAAATTTATCAATGACTCTGCGATAATCATCAGGATTTTCGTTAAAAGACTGAGCATGGCGGCCCTTTGCAGCGAGATAAAGCATTTTTGGACCTTGCTTTTTCTCATATAATTCCTTCGTCATGGCTGGAAGAATAAAATCATCGTTTTCGCTGTGAATAAAAAGAATAGGATGTTTAATATTTTCAATAACTGAGATGGGTGAGACATGACGGATCGAATATTTTTCACGAAAGCGTAAAATAAAATCTGCAATCGGAATTAACAGCGATGGAATCATCTTGTATTCTTTTTTGAGTTGATAAGAAAGCTGCTCTTTCAGGTCAGAGAACGGGCAGTCTGCAATATAAAAATCAGCACCATCCTCAAGCATTCCAGCATACAACAGCATCGTAGCCGCTCCCATTGATTCACCATGGATACCGAGTGTAAGAGTCGGTCCCTTCTCCTTTTTCAACCAATCAATAACAGCTTTTAAATCAAACTTTTCATAGTGACCAAAGCTGGTTGTTTTTCCCCCAGACTCTCCGTGGCGCCGATGGTCGTAAATGATGGCATTAAATCCTCGCTCTAAAAAAAGATTCATATATTTTATTGAATTAATTTTTGTTTCTGTCACACCATGGGAGATAATCACATAGCGATTGGACTCGTGCGGCTCAACCAGCAGAGCTTTTATAGGATAGCCGAAGGGTGACTCAATGATTACCTCGCGTTTAGGAAGTGACTCGAAATGTTCGGGAATGAATCTCCCCGCTTCCTGTTCACGCTGTACAATAAATTGCTCATCCTTCTTCTTCATATACATAAGCCGATTAGTAAAATAAAAACCTAAAGAAAATGTAAATAAGAATGAAAGTAAAAGAGCTCGTAACGCTTTTCTCACAAATACACCTCCAAAAGGTCCTCGAATAGTAATTATTTGGTAACATTGGCTTTTATTTTAACATAGGAAAAGCCGCTAACTCCATGTAGCGGCTTATGAAAAATATAATTATGTCTAGCTCCAGCGCCTAGAGGCTCGGGGTCATAAGCATGTCTAGTTGCGGCTCCTTGGGACTCGAGCAATAAGCCGCCCCCTGAAGAAGGCAAAAAACGCCTTCATGCAGGGTTCGTCTTATTGCTTCGTCCCAGAGCAGTCGTCTCCACTTTTCTAACAATCCGTCAAGAAGGTTAAAAAGCAACCTTCTCGCCGGCTCGTCTTATGCCTGTCGCCTCTGAGCAAGGCGCTTCCGCTTTTCTTATTGCTCAGCATTTTGTCTCTTAGTAGGATGAATTGCTTTTTCTATTTCCTCGGCAGAAATCATTCGCTTTCCTGTACCTGCAGATTCGGCGTAATCCTTACCTTTTTGGCTGAATCCTTTATCTCGTTTTTGGCTCATAATCGTCAGACTCCCTTCGAAGTGGTTTCATTTAATAAGGTGCTTATATGGGAGCTTGATTATTCATGTTAAAAAACTATAACGGTTGGGCAAGAGGCTTGAAATAGCCGCTTTCAATCTGACTCTATAGAGGAGGGAGGAAGGAAGGAAGATTTCATTTCTAGAGGTATTAAATTCTAAAAAGTCAAAAATAAATGAAATTTTGACAAAATAAGAGGATTTTCTGTGTCCGGGCTCGAAATAGTATAAGGTAATAATACATAAAAGGAGAGATAAAAAATGAGCCAAACAGAAGTAGTAATTGTTAGTGCAGTACGTACAGCATTAGGAAGTTTTAACGGAAGCTTAAAAAATGTATCAGCACCTGAATTAGGGGCAACTGTTATCAAGGGAGCACTCGAACAAGCAGGCATAAAACCAGAACAAGTGGACGAAGTTATTTTAGGAAATGTGCTGCAGGCTGGTCTTGGTCAAAACCCTGCAAGACAGGCTGCTATCAGAGCAGGAATACCTGAAAGTGTTTCCTCAATGACAATCAATAAAGTCTGCGGATCAGGATTAAAGGCTGTTCACCTGGCGACTCAGGCAATTCTAGCAGGGGATGCTGAAATTATTGTTGCTGGTGGAATGGAGAACATGAACCAAGCTCCTTACATATTAAAAAATGCCCGTGAAGGCTTTAAAATGGGTGATCAAAAATTAATAGATACTATGACTAGCGACGGATTGACTTGTGTTTTTAATCAATATCATATGGGAATTACAGCTGAAAACTTGGCAGAAAAATATTCCATTACGAGGGAAGAGCAGGATCAATTCTCTGCATGGAGTCAAGAGAAGGCTGTTAAGGCAATTGAGGAAGGTAAGTTTAAAGATGAGATTGTCCCTGTTGTCATTCCTCAGCGCAAAGGAGATCCAATTGTTTTTGATACGGATGAGTATCCGAAAAAGGGCAGCACAGCCGAAAAACTTGCCGGATTACGTCCAGCCTTCAAAAAAGATGGCAGTGTAACAGCTGGAAATGCATCCGGAATCAATGATGGAGCAGCAATTTTAGTTGTGATGAGCAGGAAAAAAGCGGACGAACTAGGGATAAAGCCATTAGTAGTGATTAAAGGAAATGCAAGTGCTGGTGTTGATCCAAGCATTATGGGAATCGGTCCAGTTCCAGCGGTAAAAAAGGTTTTGGAAAAAACGTCTATTTCTATGGAAGAACTCGAGTTAATTGAAGCGAATGAGGCATTTGCTGCCCAATCACTGGCTGTTGACCGTGAACTTCATTTTAATAAAGAAATATTAAATGTTAATGGCGGTGCGATTGCACTTGGTCACCCAATTGGCGCAAGCGGTGCAAGAATTCTTGTAACGCTGATTCATGAAATGAAACGGAGAAACGCACAAAAGGGATTGGCAACACTTTGTATTGGCGGCGGTCAAGGGGTAGCAACGATCGTTGAGCTAGCGTAAAGCTTAAAAATGAGGGGAGAACAAGCACGATGAAGAAAATTAGTACATCCTTCCAGGAAGCGGTCGCGGATATACAAGATGGAGCCACGTTGATGGTCGGCGGTTTTGGTTTGTGCGGAATTCCTGAAAATCTAATCTTAGCGTTGGTAGATAAAGGAGTAAAGGATTTAACTGTCATTTCGAATAACTGCGGAATTGATGATTGGGGCCTTGGGCCGCTTTTGAAAAATAAACAGATTAAGAAAATGATAGGCTCCTACGTAGGAGAGAATAAAGAGTTTGAGAGACAGGTTTTAGCAGGCGAGCTTGAAGTAGAACTGACACCACAAGGCACGTTAGCGGAAAAAATAAGAGCAGGCGGTGCGGGAATTCCGGCATTCTATACTCCTGCAGGGGTAGGAACACCGATTGCCGATGGTAAGGAAACAAAGGTCTTTAATGGTAGAGAGTATCTGCTAGAGGAGGCGTTGACTGCTGATTTCAGCCTTGTTCGGGCGTGGAAGGGCGACAAGATGGGAAATCTCGTTTATCACAAAACAGCAAGAAACTTTAATCCGATGATTGCTGCAGCCGGAAAGGTAACGATTGCTGAAGTGGAAACACTCTGTGAAATCGGGGAACTTGATCCGAACTTTATTCACACACCGAGTGTTTACGTTCAGATGATAATAGAAGGCAAGCAGGAAAAAAGGATTGAGCGAATGACAGTTACAAAATAGATTGCTGGAAGGAGAAAGTACCAATGGTCTCAGTTAGAGAGAGAATTGCAATAAGGGCAGAGAAAGAAATCGAAGACGGTTTTTATGTGAACTTAGGAATTGGGATGCCAACGCTGGTAGCTAATTTTATATCCGAAAATAAGCAGGTTGTTCTGCAATCGGAGAATGGATTACTTGGAATTGGTCCTTATCCAACGGAGGAAGAAGTCGATCCTGATTTAATAAACGCTGGAAAAGAGACGGTAACTGCCATTAGTGGTGCATCCTATTTCGATAGTGCTGAATCATTTGCGATGATTCGCGGCGGACATATCAATTTGGCTATCCTAGGAGGCATGGAGGTTTCTGAGAATGGAGACCTCGCAAACTGGATGATACCTGGTAAAATGATTAAGGGAATGGGCGGTGCGATGGATCTTGTCCATGGAGCTCAGAAAATCATTGTCATTATGGAGCATGTAAACAAGCGCGGCGAATCAAAAATATTAAAAGAATGCACACTGCCGTTAACCGGAAAAGGTGTCGTTCATCGAATTATCACCGAACGGGCGGTAATGGATGTAACTCAATCAGGATTAAGGCTTGTTGAAGTTGCCTCAGGGTATACAGTTGACGATGTTGTGAACTCAACAGAAGCTTCCTTGGCAGTGGATGAAAACGTAGTTCTCGAAGCTTATTAAGAAAGTCCAGCAGGCTGTTTATCATAACAGCCTGTTTTTTCTATTGGCTGTGTAACACAAATCAACAGCCCAATTTAACACAGCCTTTCTATTATAATGCTATAATACATATGAAATCATGAAACATGGGGGAGTTTAGGATGAAAAAGAAATCGAAACAAAAAAATCAATCTAAACCAAAAAAAGAAGAAACAGCGGTAACGCTTAAAGATATGATCAATCCAGAATTAATCAAACAGTTAAAAGAACAGCAGGACCAGCTCAAGGCAGCAGAAGAGCGTAAGAAAGAAGCAGAAGAGCAACGGAAACGAGAAGAACGCCGTTTAAAAGAGAAAAATAAATCTTTCGAAGAGCTGCTCAACGAGAGCGGCATGAACTGGAAGGAATTTAAATAGGAGACCAAATCGGTCTCCTGTTTAACGATGTTCTTTATAAAATGCTGCCTTAGAAAATGTTTTTATCAGAGCTATTTCATCTTCGGTTAAAGACTGGCTATTAATAGCGTGGGAATTGGCTCTTACTTGTTCTGGACTACTGGCTCCGGCAATGACCGAGGCAACAGCAGGATGTGCCAAATTGTATTGAAACGCTATTTCAGTAAATGAGCGGTCACCTGCTAGCTTGTCCTTTAGGGCTGGTAAGACATGAAGAAGCTCTTCCTGACTATAGTCTTGATATCCTTTCTGTGACACCTTTTTGAGCATTTTATCGGTTAGAAGTCCTTTTGCGAGAGGACCACGGGTTACTGCACTAACTCCATGCTCATCCAGAAATGGCAAAGCTTCCTCCTCTGCACGGCGGTCCAAAATACTATATTGCATCATCACAGAAACAAGATAAGACTTTTTTACATACTCACGAATGACATTTGGGCGTATGGAGGAGATTCCATAATAGCGAATAAGTCCCTCCGCCTTTAATTCTTCAAAAGCCTCTATCACATCATCAATCCGATCCTCAATTGTCCCGCCGTGTAGCTGGTATAGGTCAATATAATCGGTGCCAAGTCGTTTCAAGCTTTGTTTGACTGCTTCCTTAATGTACGATTTGGACGGATCCCAAGACCAGCCTGATTTGTCGGATTTCCAACGGTTTCCAACCTTTGTTGCAATAATTACATTATCACGAACTTCCTTTAAAGCTGTCCCAATGATTTTTTCATTTTCACCAAAATCATATAAATCTGCAGTGTCAAAATAATTTATTCCTTCTTCCAATGCAGCCTCGATAATCTCTCTAGCTGCTTTCTCCTCTATGCCAATCGACATACAGCCTAAGCCTAATTCCGTAACCCATAAATCTGAGTTTCCCAGTTTTCTCTTTTTCAAAAGTATCACCCCGTCCTTTCTATAATTTTAATAAAGTCCGGGGAAGACTACAAATGGAAAGGCTATTTTGGAGCGACTTTATCAATCCATTCAGTAACTGTGGAATAATCCTTATTGTATTCCTTTAGCTTTTGGACAATTTCCCATCCCTTACCAACAAGAATAATTCCCTTTTCATGCACGTATACCTTCATCCCATACCCCTCCAAATAATGTATGGTAAAATGTATGAGCAGCAAGTAACGAAATAGAACAGGAGCTGATATAGATGAGTAATCTTATTGAAAAGACAATACATAGCGAAGAAATTTTTTCAGGTAAAGTCATAAGTCTTCACCTTCAGGATGTTGAGCTTCCAAATGGAAAGCAGTCAAAAAGAGAGATAATTAAACACCCAGGTGCTGTCGCTATTTTGGCTATCACCGACGATAAAAAAATTGTTATGGTAGAGCAATTTCGTAAAGCACTTGAGCGGACGATTGTTGAAATACCAGCAGGAAAGTTAGAACAAGGCGAAGAACCTGCTCTTTGTGCCCGTCGGGAGTTAGAGGAAGAGACAGGGTATGAATGTGAAAGTCTAGAGCTGCTCGTCTCATTCTATACATCACCTGGATTTGCAGATGAGATTGTTCATTTATATGTTGCCGAAGGATTAACGAAGAAAGAAAATGCAGCAGCACTTGATGAAGATGAATTTGTGAACATTGAGGAATTAACACTGGATGAAGCCATTAAGTATATAAAAGAACAAAAAATTTATGATGCTAAAACCGCCTATGCCGTTCAATATTTACAGCTGCAAGAGGCATTAGTAAAAAAATGAACCGCTATTATGTAGATTTACATATTCATATTGGAAGAACCTGGACTGGTAAGCCTGTAAAAATAACAGGTGCGAAATCATTAACGTTTACTAATATCATCAAGCATGCAAGGCATGAAAAAGGTCTGAATATGATTGGAATTATTGACAGCCACTCACCAGAAGTAATCCTTGAAATGGAAAGCCTTGTTTCGAGTGGAGACATATTTGAACATCCAGATGGAGGCTTAGCATTCGGTGATTTAACGATAATCCCCGGTTCCGAGTTAGAAATCTATGACGAACAATGCAATGGTCCGATACATGTTCTTGTGTTTTTTCCTACAATTTCTATTATGAGGGAGTTCTCTAATTGGCTGTCTGGGCACTTGAAAAATGTCCAGTTGAGTTCGCAGCGGATTTACGCATCAGGTCTCGATTTGCAAAAAAAGGTTAAAGAATTAGGCGGAATCTTTATTCCTGCACATGTGTTTACTCCTTTTAAAAGTCTATATGGTAAAGGTGTCAATACATCGTTAACAGAAGTATTCGACCCAGACCTGATTGATGGGATTGAGCTTGGTTTGAGTTCTAATACCATGATGGCAGATCAGATAAAAGAATTACACAACTATACTTTTGTGACTAATTCCGACGCGCACTCCTTAGCGAAAATTGCCCGCGAATATCAGGTGATATCGATGAAGGAACCATCATTTAAAGAATTAGGAATGGCATTAAGGAAAGAGGACGGACGACATATTCTAGCGAATTACGGATTAGATCCGCTCCTTGGTAAATATCACAAAACTGTCTGTGCAGAATGTTTACATCCAGCTAGTGAGGACGACCAAATTTGTACTCAATGCGGTAACAAAAAAATCATTAAAGGTGTAGCCGACCGAATTCTGGAGTTAAAGACTGCTGAAAAGAGTCCAGAAGGGCGTCCTCCCTATGTCCATCAAGTCCCGCTAGATTTTATTCCGGGACTAGGACCAAAATTACTCGAAAAACTCCTGAATCATTTTGGTTCTGAAATGGCAATTTTGCATGAAGTACCGTCACAAGCATTAAATGAGGTGGTTCCACCAAAAATTGCTGAATTAATCATGAAAGCAAGAGAAGGTAAAGTTACTTTAGCGGCAGGCGGCGGAGGAAAATACGGCAAAATTGCAGACTAATTTAATATTTCTATTAAAAAACCTGGCAGAGATACTAAATCTGCCAGGTTTTTGATTTTTACGCCCTCTTTTAAAAATGAAAATCTATTAATTTATCGTCATAGAAATACTAGAAAGGCATAAAATGTAATAACTGATTAGGAGAAATAGGAGGGACTGCATATGAAGAAACGATTTTACCAGAACGATGCCGCTAGTTATTTCCGTGAGCATTCCTCAATTTTTTTATTTATTGTCATATTATTTTTAATGGGTGTAATCTTCGGAGCAATTGTTGTGAATAGCATGAGCATTACGCAAAAGGAAGATTTATTTTATTACTTATCACAATTTTTTGGTCAAATTCTTAATGGGAAAGTTGCAGAAAATAATGATTTATTTGCCCAAAGTTTTCTCCATAACAGCAAGTTCATTGGGCTCATTTGGATACTGGGAATTTCGATTATTGGACTGCCGGTGATTCTCATTCTATTATTTATTAAAGGTCTAGTGGTAGGTTTTACTGTTGGTTTCCTCGTTAGTCAATTGGGATTGAAGGGATTTTTACTTGCGTTTGTATCCATTCTCCCACAAAATTTGATTATCATTCCCGTTTTCATTTTGATGGCTGCTTTATCGGTAATATTCTCATTGAGAATGATTAAAAAACAATTCTTTAAGACATCTGGACAACCAATCTTGCCATTTTTTAAAAACTATATTCTCACCTTCATAGTTGCTGTAATTCTTATTTCTGCTGCCTCAGGAGTAGAGGCTTATGTATCACCATGGCTGATGAAAACAATGATGGGGTCGCTCGATTTATAAAAATTATCAGCTAATAATAAATATAATCTGTTGTTTATAATAATTTTATTTTGACACCTCTTTCTCATCTGTTATAATGAGAATAGCAGCGGCGAGGGAGGGACTTCGGTATGGAAACTAGGATTGAGAGAATTAAAAAGCATTTGCATTCGTCAAGTTATAAGCTAACACCTCAACGTGAAGCAACCGTTCGGGTTTTGTTAGAGCATGAAGAGGATCATTTAAGTGCAGAAGATGTATACCTCCTCGTTAAAGAAAAGTCGCCTGAAATTGGATTGGCAACTGTTTATCGTACACTTGAGCTATTAACTGAATTGAAAATTGTAGATAAAATTAACTTTGGTGATGGAGTTTCCCGTTATGATCTTCGCCAAGAAGGGGCAGCACATTTTCATCATCATCTTGTTTGTATTGAATGTGGAGCAGTTGATGAAATTCAAGAAGACCTGCTTGAAGATGTGGAGGCAGTGGTGGAACGCAGATGGAATTTTAAGATTAAAGACCACCGTCTCACATTTCATGGTATTTGCTATCGGTGCCTAGATAAAGGAAAAGCAGAAGAAAAAGCAGAAGAAAAAGCAGAATAATAATCAAAGGTCCTTTTTAATTAAAAGGGGCTTTTTTCATTTCTCTTTCCCAATTCTCATAAAATATATTCGCCAAAACACTACCTTTAGGTATAAAAGGTGGACAAATTGGCATATCTTTTACTAGGATGATTGTTTGGGGGAAGGTAAATGTTCTCTTTTATTAAAGTAGTACTACAAACCTTAAAGGTTTTTATCATATTCACCGGGTGCACGATACTCTTTTATTATGGTATTATGTGGGTAAATGAGGAGTACCAAAATTACCATCGTTATGATTCACCAGAAGGCTCTGCATTAAAGGTTTCCACACTAAATAAGGATGAGAATCCTTTCTGGCTGGATCGGCTGATTTTGTTTTACTTAAATGGGGAGTAGTATTCAATGGGTGAATATTTGAAAAATTTTATGCAGTTTTTACTGGTAGATAAGAGGGTGGCAAAGAATACGCTGCTATCATATGAACGAGATTTGAAAAACTATCTTCGCTACTTAATAAACGTTGAAGCAATTGAAACTTTAAATCATGTACAGAGGGTTCATATAGTTCAATTCTTAAATTTTTTAAAGGAGCAAGGGAAATCTCCGAAAACCTTGGCTAGGCATGTGGCTTCCATACGTGCTTTCCATCAATTTTTATTACGTACACATGCTGCGAATCAGGATCCATCAATCTTTATTGAGATTCCTAAGTCAGAAAGGTCAATACCGAAAGTTTTAAGTTTAGAGGAAGTAGAAAAACTTTTAGATATATCTAATGGACAAGGGCATTTTGCATTAAGGGATAAGGCAATGCTAGAAATCCTTTATGCTACAGGTATTCGTGTCAGTGAACTTATTCATATTGATGTAGAACATGTTAATTTAACAATGGGTTTCGTCTCTGTCATCGGAAAAAGCAATAAAGAGCGAATTATTCCTGTAGGAGGACCAGCAGCAGTAGCATTAAAAAGGTACCTTGAGTATGGAAGACCAAATTTTCTACTGGAGAATCGTACGGAAGATTCATTATTCCTAAACCACCATGGAAAGCGGCTATCGCGTCAAGGATTTTGGAAAATTTTAAAAAAACTTGCAAATGATGCTGGCATTAAGAATGAGTTAACACCGCATACACTCCGTCATTCATTTGCGACACATCTTTTACAAAATGGAGCAGATATAAAAGCAGTCCAAGAAATGCTGGGACATGCTGATATTTCTACTACGCAAATTTACACGCAGTTCTCGAAGACGAGGTTAAAGGATGTATATAGTAAATTCCACCCAAGGGCTTAATAGGATTCTAGTTTCATAAGAATTTAAAAATGTCGGAAAGCTGCCATATTTATGTGCAGCTTTTTCTTGTAATTTTACTAGAGTTTAGTAAAATATAGAGGTCAGACTTCTGACGTTAATTTTTTAAGAGTGTAAATAATCCTATTTTAATAAGGGTAATCTATTTTTATTAATGAGCAAGGTTATTTTAGAAAAAGGAGGAAGACTAGAATGGCATTAAATACATATAAACGAATATTTTTAATTGTGATGGACTCTGTTGGGATTGGTGAATCACCTGATGCAGAAAAGTTCGGTGATCAAGGTGCAGATACCCTTGGGCATATTGCTGAAAGAATGAACGGTCTAATTATGCCCAACATGGGAAAATTAGGTTTAAGCAATATTCGAGAAATCAAGGGGATTGAAAAAACTGAAAAGCCCTTGGCCTACTATACTAAAATGATGGAGGCCTCGAACGGAAAGGACACCATGACAGGCCACTGGGAGATTATGGGGTTGAATATCCAAACACCTTTCCGAGTATTCCCTGATGGTTTCCCAGATGAACTTCTTTCCGATTTGGAAGAACGTACGGGAAGAAAGATAATTGGCAATAAACCTGCTAGTGGAACAGAAATTCTCGATGAGCTTGGGGAAGAGCATATGAAAACGGGAGCATTGATTGTCTATACTTCTGCAGATTCTGTACTCCAAATTGCAGCACATGAAGAAATTGTTCCAATTGAGGAGCAATATAAAATATGTAAAATCGCGCGCGAGTTAACCCTTGATGAAAAATACATGGTCGGCCGTGTTATTGCTCGTCCATTCTTGGGTGAACCAGGCAAATTTAAGAGAACAGCTAATCGTCATGACTATGCATTAAAACCATTTGATAGAACGGTTATGAGTGAGATGAAAGATGCAGGTTTAGATGTAATTGCGATCGGGAAAATCTCAGATATTTATGATGGAGAAGGAGTTACCCAGTCTCTAAGAACAATTTCTAATATGGATGGTATGGATAAGCTAGTACAAACACTGGATATGGATTTTACGGGTATGAGCTTCTTAAATTTAGTTGATTTTGATGCACTTTATGGACATCGCCGCGATCCAGAAGGCTATGGAAAAGCACTTGAAGAATATGATGTCCGATTACCAGAAGTGTTTGCTAAGTTAAAAGATGATGATCTATTAATCATTACAGCGGACCACGGAAATGATCCAATAGCACCAGGAACGGATCACACACGTGAATATGTACCATTAATTGTTTATTCAAAGAAAATGGCAGAAGGTAAAGAACTTCCTATTCGCGAAACCTTCGCTGATATTGGGGCAACAGTTGCAGATAACTTTAAAGTGAAAATGCCTAACTTCGGAAAAAGCTTTTTAAATGAACTAAAATAAAAGGGGTATGAATATGAATATCGAAAAAATTCAAAATGCAGCAGACTTTTTAAAAGAGAAATATTCAAATACACCAAAAATCGGACTTATCTTAGGCTCTGGTCTTGGTGTTCTAGCTGATGAAATTGAGAATCCTGTTAAGATACCATACAATGAGATACCTGATTTTCCAATTTCAACTGTTGAAGGTCATGCCGGACAGCTTGTTTTTGGAATTTTAGAGGGTGTAGAAGTGGTTGCGATGCAAGGTCGTTTCCATTTTTATGAAGGGTACGGTATGGACAAAGTAACCTTCCCTGTACGAGTGATGAAAGAATTAGGTGTGGACATGTTAATCGTAACGAATGCTGCGGGTGGTGTTAATGAAAGCTTCGAAGCGGGAGATCTTATGATTATTAGTGATCATATTAATTTTACAGGTGCTAATCCTTTAATAGGTCCAAATGATTCAAAATTTGGTCCCCGATTCCCTGATATGTCAGAAGCCTATACAAAAGAATTGCGGAATGCAGCGAAAGAGATTGCTGCCCGCTTAAATATTAATATAAAAGAAGGAGTATATTTCGGATTTTCGGGACCAGTCTATGAAACTCCAGCAGAAATTAGAATGGTTAGAACACTAGGAGGAGACGCTGTTGGTATGTCAACAGTACCTGAAGTGATTGTTGCCCGCCATGGCGGGATGAAGGTCCTTGGAATTTCTTGTATTACGAATATGGCTGCAGGAATTCTAGACCAGCCTTTATCACATGAAGAAGTTATTGAAACAACAGAAAGAGTAAAAGCTAATTTTCTATTATATATAAAAGAAATTGTTAAAAGCATAGCTAAATAATCTTGTAAAAGTGGTGATTTGTATGAGAATGGTTGACTTAATTGAGAAAAAAAGAGATGGACTTGAACTAACTACAGAAGAAATAAAATATATTATCAATGGTTACACAGATGGTTCTATACCAGATTATCAGGTTAGCGCTCTAACGATGGCAATCTTTTTTCAAGGGATGACAGAAAAAGAAAGAGCGGATTTAACGATGGCAATGGTTGAATCTGGTGATCAAATTGATTTATCACAAATCGAAGGAATTAAAGTAGATAAGCATTCAACTGGCGGAGTAGGGGATACAACAACACTTGTACTGGGACCGCTTGTTGCAGCGCTTGATGTACCGGTTGCAAAAATGTCAGGGCGCGGTTTAGGACACACCGGCGGAACGATTGATAAATTAGAAGCAGTAAAAGGCTTTCATGTTGAAATCGAGAACGAGGAATTCATTAATTTAGTTAACAAAAACAAAATTGCCGTAATTGGGCAAAGTGGTAACTTAACACCTGCTGATAAAAAGTTATATGCGTTAAGAGACGTAACAGCAACCGTAAATAGTATTCCATTAATTGCAGGCTCAATCATGAGCAAAAAAATCGCAGCAGGTGCTGATGCCATTGTTCTAGATGTAAAAACGGGTGCTGGTGCCTTCATGAAGACAATTGATGACTCAAGAGAACTGGCGAAAGCAATGGTAGGTATAGGAAACAATGTTGGAAGACGAACGATGGCAGTTATTTCTGATATGAGTCAGCCGCTCGGATTTGCGATTGGAAATGCACTTGAAGTGAAGGAAGCGATTGATACCTTAAAGGGTGAAGGTCCGGAGGACTTAACAGAGCTTTGTTTAACTCTGGGGAGTCACATGGTTTACTTAGCAGAAAAGGCAAGTTCTTTAGCAGAAGCACGCACGATGCTTGAACATGTCATTAAAGATGGCTCTGCACTTGAAAAGTTTAAAGTCTTCCTGAGCTCACAAGGTGGAGATGCATCAATTGTTGATGATCCTTCAAAAATGCCGCAAGCTCAATTTACATTCGAGCTGGAGGCGAAAGAAGATGGTTATGTTTCTGAAATTGTTGCGGATGAAGTAGGAACAGCTGCAATGAAATTAGGAGCAGGAAGAGCGACAAAAGAGTCCATAATTGATTTAGCTGTAGGTCTTGTTTTAAGAAAGAAAATCGGCGATCAGGTGAAAAAAGGTGAATCGTTAGTAACAATTTACAGTAATTTTGAAGATGTAAGTGAAGTAAAAGCAATGCTTTATGAAAATATTATCATTTCTTCTCAAAAAGTTGAGGCGCCAATCTTAATTCATGAAGAAATAACAGAATAGAGCCTATGAGTAGAGGTCCAGGAAAAAATCCTGGACCTTTTTATTTTATTGTAAGGAAAATATTGTATAAAGTTGGTGGATTTGGAAAAAATGGAATCTATATAAAGAATGGAGGGTTATGCGAATGAAACGATATATTTCTTTACTAGTAATAGCCTTGTTACTTACAAGTTTATGGATTCCATCTGTATCAGCAGAAGAAAAAACGAGTACCGATATAACAGATAATGTAAGATCCGCTATTTTAATTGAGCGTGACACGGGTCAAATTCTTTATCAGAAAAATAGTAATGAGGAGCTCCCGCCTGCAAGCATGACAAAAATTATGACCATGCTTCTAATTATGGAAGCAATTGATCAAGGAAAACTCAAATGGGATGAAAGTGTCCGAACTAGTGAATATGCTGCCTCAATGGGGGGGTCGCAAATCTTCCTTGAACCTGGAGAAGAAATGACGGTAAAGCAAATGCTCCAAGGTATTGCGATTGGCTCTGGAAATGACGCATCGGTAGCTATGGCCGAGAAAATTGCTGGATCAGAAGAAGCCTTTGTTGACATGATGAATAACAAAGTAAAAGAACTTGGTTTAAAGAATTCGATTTTTAAAAATACTACTGGTCTTCCTGGAAGCGGTCATTATAGTTCCGCACACGATATGGCGGTAATGGCCAAGGAGCTATTAAAATATGAAGACATAACAAAGTTTACTGGAATGTATGAAGCGTATCTTCGTGAGAATACGGATAAAAAATTCTGGCTTGTTAATACCAATAAATTAGTTCGCTTTTACCCAGGAGTAGATGGATTAAAGACAGGATTCACTGCTGAAGCGAAGTATTGTCTGACAGCAACCGCACAAAAGGATGGTATGCGAGTCATTGCTGTTGTATTTGGAGCACCGACTTCAAAAGAAAGAAATGCCCAAGTGACAAAGATGCTAAATTATGCGTTTGCCCAATACCAAACGCACCCAATGTTCAAGCGAAATGAAGTAATTGGCAACGCTCATGTTAACAAAGGGAAAGACAAGAAAGTTGAGGCCGTAACAAGTGAACCTCTATCTTTACTTACTAAAAAAGGTGAAAAAACAGAGGATGTTAAACAAAAAGTTACACTTGATAAAAACCTTAACGCTCCCATTCAAAAAGGAGATAAGGTTGGAAGTATTCAACTTGTGAAAGATGGAAAAGTAGTGCTTGAAAGTGAGTTAGTTGCGAAAAACAACGTAAAAGAAGCAACCTGGTGGACGCTTTATAAACGTTCATTCGGTATGTTCACAAAAGCAGGAAAGTAGTATAACTAATTGTCGAAACCTAACTTTTTTTAGCAAATTTCAACTAGTTTTGTCTTGATAGAAGGAGATTGCTCTAACGGTAACGAATTGACTCACTATACCAGATGAAGGAGGCTAGGGATAGTGAGTCTTAACATTGAAATGGAAATAAAACATGATGTTTTATTGCTGCGATTAAGCGGCGAGCTCGATCATCATACAGCGGACGAATTACGAGAACAAGCTGCTAGTGCAATTGAAAAAAATGATATTCGTCATATAGTTTTGAATCTAGAACAGCTTTCATTTATGGACAGCTCTGGGTTAGGTGTCATTTTAGGGCGGTATAAGCAAATCAAGCAGGTGCATGGTGAAATGGTCGTTTGTGCGATTTCCCCAGCAATACAACGATTATTCGATATGTCGGGGATGTTTAAAATTATCAAGCTGGAACCGACTGAAGAGTTTGCATTGCAAAGATTGGGGGTGGCCTGAGTGAAGAATTCAATGAATCTTCAATTCAGTGCTTTAAGTCAAAATGAATCATTTGCCCGTGTCACGGTTGCTGCATTTATTGCACAGCTTGACCCTACAATGGATGAACTGACTGAAATCAAAACTGTTGTTTCTGAAGCAGTAACTAACTCTATTATACATGGTTATGAAAATGACCCTGACGGAATTGTTTATATCCAGGTAACCATTGAAGATAATGTAGTGGATATTTCGATTAAAGATGTCGGACAAGGTATTGTAGATGTGGAGGAAGCTCGACAGCCATTATTTACAACGAAACCAGATTTAGAAAGATCTGGTATGGGATTCACTATCATGGAAAATTTCATGGATGAGGTTGAGGTTCTCACACAGCCAGGTAAAGGAACCGAAGTAAGACTAAAAAAGCATTTACACACAAGCAAAATGCTATGCAATTAAGGAGACTTGCCAATGGATGTGGAGGTCAAAAAAGATAAAGCGCAAACGTATTTAAAGGACCATGAAGTTAAGGAACTTATTAAGAAAAGCCAAGACGGAGACCAAGCGGCAAGAGACCTTATTGCTGAAAAAAATATGCGTCTTGTTTGGTCCGTTGTCCAGCGGTTTCTAAATAGGGGATATGATCCAGATGATCTTTTTCAAATTGGATGTATCGGACTGCTGAAATCTGTAGATAAGTTTGATCTTTCCTATGATGTGAAATTTTCTACCTATGCGGTTCCAATGATTATTGGTGAAATACAAAGATTCATACGTGATGATGGGACGGTAAAGGTTAGCCGTTCATTAAAGGAAATGGGCAACCGAATTAGAAAAGCGAAGGATGAATTATCGAAAACATATGGAAGAATTCCAACGGTTAACGAGATTTCAGCGCATCTTCAGCTTTCACCAGAGGATGTTATTCTAGCCCAAGAGGCAAGTAGGACGCCATCTTCGATTCACGAGACAGTATATGAAAATGATGGAGACCCTATTACATTATTAGATCAGATTGATGACGGAAATGAAGGCAAATGGTTCGATAAAATTGCCTTAAAAGAAGCGATTCGAGAATTGGACGAACGTGAGCGGCTCATTGTCTATTTACGTTATTATAAGGATCAAACGCAATCGGAAGTAGCGGTGAGACTGGGAATTTCTCAGGTGCAAGTGTCAAGACTCGAAAAAAAAATATTGCAGCAAATGAAAGACCGAATGGATCTCTGATGATCCATTCGGTCTTTTTTTAGTAAAAATATAATTTTTGCTCATACTAGATATACAAGGAAATCATTGTGTGGGGAGTGAATGTTTTGGAAAAAACAGTCTACATCCGCATGCGGAATCGTGTTATGGCAAAACCGGAGGAAAGTATCTATTTAATGGATATAGCTCAGATTATTGCTCCAGAAACAGTAATCGCTGAATTAAAAAAACTAAAAGTCCATCAAATATCCGAAAAGGACAAAAACATTATTATCATTGATGTGATGAAAGTAATTAGATTGATTTCAAGTTTAATCGAGGATGTAGAAGTTCAAACCATTGGACCAGCACAAACGATTATAGAAGTGATAATAAAGAAAAGACAAATGTCGTTTCCTTTTTTTATCTTAATCTGGTTTTTATTATTTTTTGGTTCAGCTATGGCCATTATGAATTTTCATGACGATGTCAGTATGCGAAGTGTTCAAGAAAAGTTATACAGAATTATTACTGGAGTGGAAGATTCTAAGCCATGGATATTTCAAATTCCTTACTCCATTGGGTTAGGTCTTGGAATGATTTTATTCTTTAATCACGTATTTCAAAAAAGGATTAACGAAGAACCCAGTCCCCTGGAAGTAGAGATGTTTAACTATCAAATGGATTTAGATAACTATGTGATCATTCATGAAAACAAGGAAAGTATGAAAGAGACTAATGACAATTAAAGTGATAGCAGTTATGTTTATTGGATTTGCAGGTGGATTAGCAGTTGGTTCAGGTTTTGTAGCTTTCTTAACAGTACTCGGAATCATCCCGAGGCTGACACAGTTATCTAAAACCATGAAAATGATCCGACACTATGAATGGGCTGTTTTTTTGGGGGCTTTAACGGGTGTAGCTGGGAGCTTGAGAGATCCAATTTTAGGCTTATCTCCATACTTTATGCTGCCTCTTGGGTTAGTCGGAGGTGTCTTTGTTGGAATGTTAGCCGCAGGGCTCACAGAGGCTTTAAATGTATTTCCTGTTCTTGCAAAGAGGTTAGGGATTGATGGGAAAATTATCATCCTAATAATGGCGATTGTATTAGGAAAAATAGCGGGGTCAATTTTTCAATGGGTCTATTTTGTTCATCATTAACGTCGGGCAGTGTCTAGCTCTAGGCGCCTTCTGCATTTCAATTTGAAAGGACATCCAAGAATGAGTATTCGCAGGCGGGTTATATTAATTACTGATGGTGATGAGTATGCAAAGAGGGCAGTAGAGTGTGTCGCCCATGAAGTAGGCGGGCGTTGTATTACACAGTCCCATGGGAATCCTTCTGCTCTGACAGGGGAGGAACTTGTAAAATTAATTAAAAAGGCAGCAAATGACCCAGTATTAGTAATGTTTGATGACAGCGGACTTGTTGGGGAAGGTGCAGGTGAACGAGCGTTGAAATATGTCGCCGCCCATAAGGATATTGAAGTTTTGGGTATTATTGCTGTTGCTGCAAAAACCCATCAGGCAGAGTGGACAAGAATAGATGTAAGTTTCGATCGAGATGGTGAATTAACTCCTTATGGTGTAGATAAACATGGAATACCAGAGCTTGAGATTGGAAGATTAAATGGAGATACCGTTTACTGTCTTGATGAACTAGATGTTCCGATTATCGTTGGAATCGGAGATGTAGGTAAAATGGCGCGGCGTGACCACTATGAACGCGGGGCACCCATTACAAAAAAAGCAGTAGAGTTAATACTCGAAAGGAGTGGGTTTCGTGACGAGAGAGAATCAAACGGCTTGGCCGATACCTGAGTCACTGCAAGAAATTGAACATTACATGAAACAGCGAGTCGGTTTGGGCATAAGTTTTGACTTTGGTGTCCGAAAACTAAAAATTCTCAAAAAAGATGTGCATTTTTACTGGATAACTGGTTTATGTGATACTCAATTCATAATTGAAACTGTAGAAGAATTAGTGCGCATAAATGACCATGAGAAATTGTCTGCAGACCTTGTTAAAATTGTTGAAAACCGGCTCGTCAATCAATCGGTCAGTCCGATTAAAACACTTGATGAAATGGTCACCCAGGTTCTATCTGGTTTAATAGTAGTTGTTGTAGAAGGTGCAGATACTGCCTTCGCTGTTGACGTCAGAAGCTACCCAGGCCGGTCACCACAGGAACCAGACACAGAAAAAGTAGTAAGAGGCTCGCGTGACGGGTTTGTTGAAAATATTGTTATTAATACTGCGTTAACAAGAAGAAGAATACGCGATGAACGACTTCGTATGGAAATATTAAAGGTAGGGGAACGATCAAAAACAGATGTTGCAATTGGATACTTAGAAGACGTAGCAGATCCTGATTTAGTGAATATCATTCGGAAAGAGCTCAATGCCATTAAAATTGATGGGATACCGATGGCAGATAAAACAATTGAAGAGTTCATATTAAAACAAGGATTTAATCCTTATCCGTTAGTAAGGTATACGGAAAGAGCAGATGTAGCTGCTGCTCATATATTAGAAGGACATGTAATTATATATGTTGATACTTCGCCAAGTGTAATTATCGCACCAACTACTTATTTCCATCATGTCCAGCATGCTGAGGAATTCCGTGAGGCTCCGGTTATGGGGACCTTTATGCGCTGGTCTCGGTTTCTAGGTATTCTAACATCGATATTTTTACTTCCTTTGTGGCTGTTGTTTGTATTAGAACCTTCCTTATTACCGGATAGGCTCTCTTTTATAGGCCCAAATGAACAAACGAATATACCAATAGTCTTCCAGATAATATTAGCTGATTTTGGACTTGAATTTTTAAAAATTGCAGCAATACATACACCTACTCCGCTATCCACAGCGATGGGTTTAATCGCTGCTGTATTGATTGGTCAGATTGCTATTGAAGTTGGTTTGTTTGTTCATGAAGTAATCCTCTATGTTGCGGTGGCAGGTATAGGATCATTTACTACACCGAGCTATGAACTAAGTGTTGCAAATAAAATAGGCAGAATAATTTTAGTCATTCTCGTATCGATTTTCCATACACCAGGTTTTGTAATTGGTTCTACCTTGTTGTTTATTCACCTAGTTACTACACGCACTTTAAATACACCGTATTTTTGGCCATTTCTCCCATTTGAACCAAAGGGATTCTTACAAATTATTTTCCGACGGGCCATTCCAGGATCAATCCTTCGTCCAAGCATTGTACATCCTAGGAATCGCTATCGTCAGCCGCCGGATGGAGAATAATTTATTGCGGAAAAGATTCGGTTATGCTAAAGTATTTTTAATTATCTAAAAGGATAAAAATAGGCAGTATCCTTTGTGGATTCTGTCTATTTAGTTATTACTTTTTTAAGCACGTACCATAGACTAATAAAGAGTCTTTACGGAGAGAGGGAAGGGAATGTATTTTTACGGGACAACGGGCGTAAACGGCAAGGGTAATTTGGAAATAGGCGGAGTAGATGCAGTAGAATTGGCCGAGCAATTTGGAACTCCTCTCTATGTTTATGACGTTTCATTAATGAGGGAAAGAGCTAGAGGATTTAAAAAGACCTTTGAAGAGCAAAATGTAAAGGCACAGGTTGCATATGCCAGTAAGGCCTTTTCTACAATCGCTATGCTTCAGCTTGCTGAGGAGGAAGGGTTATCTCTTGATGTAGTCTCAGGCGGAGAGTTATATACTGCTATTGCTGCTGGATTTCCGGCTGAAAGAATTCACTTTCATGGAAACAATAAAAGCAGAGAAGAATTAAAAATGGCGTTAGACAACAAAATTGGCTGTATCGTAGTTGATAATTTTTATGAATTGGAACTTTTAAAAACAATCTGTATGGAACAAGATGCAACAGTAAGCATATTACTCAGGGTTACTCCTGGAATTGAAGCACATACTCATGATTATATTTTAACTGGTCAGGAAGATTCGAAATTTGGTTTTGATTTACAAAATGGACAAGCGGAGGAAGCTTTAGTGACTGCGCTTCGTTGTAATCACTTTGATGTGTTAGGATTGCATTGTCATATTGGATCCCAAATTTTTGAGACAACCGGCTTCTTGCTCGCTGCTGAAAAAATTGTTGGTAAAATGAATCAATGGAGAAATACACTTAACTTTGAAGCAAAAGTACTTAATCTAGGCGGAGGTTTTGGGATTCGCTATACTAGTGAAGATGAACCGTTGCTACCTTCACAATATGTTAGTGAAATTATTAAAGACGTTAAGAGATTAATTCAGGAATACTCGATGACAATGCCAGAAATTTGGATAGAACCTGGTAGGTCACTTGTTGGTGACGCGGGTACAACACTATATCAAATTGGTTCTTCTAAAGAAGTTCCTGGTGTGAGAAAATATTTAGCGGTAGATGGCGGGATGAGTGACAATATTAGGCCAGCCCTTTATCAGGCGAAGTACGAAGCGGTACTTGCTAATAGGCCATTAGCAGAAGCATCGAGTAAGGTTTCTATTGCTGGTAAATGCTGTGAATCTGGTGATATGCTGATTTGGGATTTACCACTTCCGGAAACAGAAGATGATGATCTTCTTGCTGTTTTTTGTACGGGTGCCTATGGATATTCGATGGCAAATAATTATAATCGTATTCCACGTCCAGCAGTAGTCTTTGTTGAAAATGGGAAAGCAGCACTTGTTGTAAAAAGAGAAACATACGAAGATTTACTTCGATTAGACCTGCCATTAAAATAAATGAGCTGCCGCCAAAGCGGCAGTTTATTTATTTGGGCCAATGGATTATTTTTGATATATAGTGTAGAATGACAACATGTACGCTATCTTCAAATTATATTTGGAGGTTAACTTATGAAGAATAGTAATTGGAAAGTCTTTGGTATTCTTTTAGGACTAGCACTTATTTGGGGGATTATCTATTGGGTTTTTATTGTACCGAAATAATGATACTTGGGATTGATAGATAAACATTTATTATGTATGATTGACAATAATGAAACACTTTACGAATTTGACTACATATTATAAAGAAAACTGTTTATTTATGATTTTGTTGGAAAAAATATATTATCCCTAACTGGGTTTACTTAATATAATGAGGGAGCTATTATGTTAATTCGTTATAAGAAAACATTTGAAAAGATCGCCATGGGCTTGTTGTCCTTTATGCCGACTGAAAAGGACTTAAAGAAACTCCAATTCACCATTAAGGAGTATGAAACGGAAGAGAACTTACAGCTCTTTCTTTGGAAGGAAGAAGATATTATCGGTCTTATTGGGGTTCAAATAAACGATGATAATTCTGAGTTAATGATTCAACATATTTCTGTCAATCCCTCACATCGTTATCAAGGGGTTGGAAAAAGAATGGTTAAAGCTCTGAAGGATATGTATCCCGACAGGCAAATAACCGCAAATGACAACACAGCACCATTTATTGAGAAATGTGACTTTTGCTAACTAAAGCATTGAAAGGCGACGAGACTTTATTCGTTGCCTTTTCTATTCCTTAGTGCTTCCATACGTTCTTCAATGACTATTGTCCTATCTCGTAATTTATGTCTATGCACGATTGATTCATTCTCTAAGTTACTTCTCTCTCCCCAGATAAAACCTAATTCTTCACATTCCTTAATACATGCTTTTAAAAGAATAGGATCAATTACAGGTAGATTAATGCTTTGATAGCTTACCTCTTTTCCGATTTCCTCAAGAAGTTTTGTGAGTGAAGGGAATAAAACATTCACATCTAAGCCCTGTATGGTTAAACCATTTGCCTTAAAGGACAAGATTTTAATAGCTTTTTTCAGAGTTCTTTCAGCACCTTTAAAATTTCCCCGGCGATGATGGTACCTTGACACCGCTAATAGGATGAAGCCGACCCAGATGGAATCCTTTTGCTTATCGCTAGATTCCTTCCAATACTCCTCTAGAATTTCGTGGCATTCAAAATAGTCTCGATCACCATTAAAATGAACTAAAAATTGAACATAATGCTCCGGGTACAAAAAATCACCCCTATATAGTTAAGTTATGTACAGTGTAGCATATAATTATTATTTCTTCAGAAAAATTCCAAAAGAAAGAGCCCACCCCAAAAGGCAGGCTTTGTTGCTAGCTTACTTTGGCGTTTCTAATTAAAACCAGGAAGCACCTACAATAATTAACAGAATGAATAGAACCACGATTAAAGCGAATCCGCCTCCAAAACCGTAACCTTCAGCCATTTTCAAATACCTCCTATAATGTTTTGTTTTCTTTTCATTCTCATCATATGTAGGGTGTTTGTCCAGTGTTATAGGTCAACATCCCATTTTCAAATTTTAGGATGGTAATGATTTTTCTATTGGATAACGTATTTGAATCCTCTATACTAATAATAGTCATGATTTTTATGAAAATTACTTCAAGGATTCTGGTGAAAGATGATACACTATAATGTAAAAATTGACGCATTTGAAGGACCATTGGATTTACTCCTCCATTTAATTAATCAACTTGAAATAGATATATATGATATTCCTGTTGCCCAAATAACAGAGCAATACTTAATCTATATTAAAACAATGACTGAACTTAAATTGGATATTGCCAGTGAGTTTTTAGTAATGGCAGCTAGCCTTTTAGCGATAAAAAGTAAAATGCTGTTACCGAAGCATGAAGAGGAGTTGGATGACTTCAATTCAGAAATTACTTATGAAGAAGACCCTCGAGATGAGCTAGTTGAAAGATTAATTGAATATCGAAAATATAAAGAAGCCGCGCATGATTTGAAGACGCTGGAGGAAGAACGCGGACTTATGTATACGAAACCTCCAAGCGACCTTTCGGATTTTGCCAAGGAAAAACAACCACAAAAAACAGAAATAAACATCACCCTATATGATATGTTGGCTGCTTTTCAGAAACTTTTAAGAAGAAAAAAGCTGCAACGGCCATTGGCCACAAAAATTGCCAGGCAAGAAATATCCATTGAAACAAGAATGACTGAAATAATGAGTGAGTTAAAACATTTAAAAGGCCGGAAAAACTTCAATGATTTATTCCCAATTCCTGCAAAGGAACATATTGTTGTGACGTTTTTGGCAGTTTTGGAGCTAATCAAAAGAAAAGAAATTGATGTAGAGCAAAATGAAAACTTTGGGGACATCTTTGTTCATGCAATTCAAGAAGGAGTGTAAGGGGCTTGGAGATAATAAATTGGCATAGCATTTTAGAGAGTCTTTTATTTGCGGCTGGTGATGAAGGACTTACTTTAAAGCATGTTGCAGAGGTCCTGGAGGTAGAGGAACTAAAGGCTAAAGAAATAGTAAAAGAATTAATACAGGTGTATGAAAAGGATAGCAAACGTGGAATCATGATTGTTCAGCTTGCAGGTACGTATCAGCTTGCCACAAAAAAAGAAAACGCAACGTACTTAAAAAGGCTTGTGGACTCACCTAATACTGCTGCCCTCTCACAAGCAGCTTTGGAAACATTGGCGATCATTGCCTATAAGCAGCCGATCACTCGAGCTGAAATTGAAGAAATACGCGGAGTAAAAACGGAGAGACCACTTCATACCCTAATGACAAAAGCCCTCATTAAGGAAGTTGGAAGAGCGGAGGGAACGGGGAGAGCCTACCTATATGGGACCACTAAAGAATTTCTTGATTATTTCGGTTTAAAAAACATTGAGGAATTACCCAAGCTGCCTGATAGAGTCGAAGAAGAATTTGTCCAAGAAGAAGCAGACCTATTCTTTGATAAGTTTCAGGAGAGTATTAATTCTTAAAAATAAACAATTTATTTTAGATGTGATAAAATAGAAATAATATTCAAAGAAGTTCCGAAGATTCAACTGATAGTTAATGACCAAAGGGGATTGATTTAATTGTTAATTAAAGAATGCATCGGATACGAATTGGAAAAGGAAAAATCAAATACTTCAGAAGACTTCTTTAATAGAAGTGAAGTTACATTTTTCGAAGATTCTGAGGAAAAGACCCTGCATGTTTTATATGTTAGATACTTTGAGGAATTCTTCTCGGAGTTCACTCCTTATCAGCAAAACCCAATTTTCACGAAAGACAATATCCAAGTAACCTTCAAGGACATTGTTGCCTTGGTGTGTTTAATCAAAAATCCTGGATTGCGCAATCGCAAACGCTTATACATTAATTCGAAACAGGAATTCGCTTCTTATTTTCAAGATGTTGACTTTGAAAAATTACCTGAAATAGTACTTGCTGTTAAGCAAAAGAATAAATTCGAGCTGCGTTCTCCGCTCGATTACATTAAACAGCCGAGATAGTGGTTAATAAACAATTCAAAGGGGTGTTTGGATGGGAAATTCATTGGTTAAATCGCAGCTTAAAGATGTAGGAGGGTTTTTAACTACTACTATTAGTACTCTAGAAAGTTATTTAAATGAAACAACCATTTCGCAGATGGAGCAACAGTTATCTGGAGATTCGAATTATTATAAAATAGTACTGTCAAACTTGAGAAAATTGCTTGTTTATTGTGAAGAAGGGTTGGATGCGTGCTCAGTTATTTTGCTAAGTGAACCGTTCCAGAAAGCAACAGCAGAAAAAACTCTTTATCGAATTTTTCATCAATGTATTGAAGAGTTCTTCTCTCCTAAAAATGATGCTTGGTTTGAGGATAGTCGTTCCGCATATACAGGAAGAAATTCAATCAAATTTTATAAAAGCGTACCTGAAAGTGTACAAGAATTAGTGAAAGGACTCGAGGGAGAATTTCAAAGAGTCAGAGAAGAACTTGAATACTATGAAACAGATTACCGTACGAAAATGATTCAATCGAAATAAATGTTTTCTGAAACTGTCCTTTTGTAAGGGCAGTTTTTTCTGTTATATAGGTTCGTCTCATATGCATAATTGTTCATAATCGCAAATAAATTTCATACCTTTTAGGTAGATTCGAAAAAGGGTGGGATACAATGAATCGATTTAGTCAGTATGTTCGTGAACTATTTGAATGGAATGAAGAAATGAAGAGTTTCTTAGAAACAGAAGATGTGAAAGATAATTTAGAGTTATGGGAGCAGTTGGAGCATTTCACAGAGTTAATTGAAAACACAGGACAATCATTATCAGATAATGAAATGCTCAGTTTACAAACAAAAGCAGAGGAAATTCATGAACAAATGGAAGGTTATTTTTCTCGTAAAGAAGGAGTGGGGAGTATCTGGGTTGAGAAAAAAACTGTCCCGCCAGGAGGCCATACACTTCCGGATCTACCTTACGCCTACAATGCCCTCGAACCTTATATCTCGGAAGAAATCATGAGATTGCACCATGATAAGCACCATCGATCTTATGTAGAGGGATTAAACAAAGCGGAGATGAATTTAAAAAAAGCTAGAGACAACAATGATTTTTCGCTAATCAAACATTGGTCTAGAGAATTAGCTTTTCATGGCTCTGGGCATTATCTGCATACGATTTTCTGGAAGAACATGATACCTAAAGGAGGGGGAAGCCCTCAAGGACTCCTCAAGAGAGAAATTGAAAATTATTTTGGCAGTTTCGATAAATTTAAAAAGCAGTTCTCTGAAGCAGCAAAACAGGTTGAAGGTGTGGGGTGGGCTATTCTTGTATGGTCGCCATGGGCAAGGCATCTTGAGATTTTACAATCAGAACGGCATATGCTGCTAACGCAATGGGACACCATTCCACTCCTGGTTCTGGATGTTTGGGAGCATGCTTATTATCTACAATATAAGAACAAACGCGCTGAATACGTTGACAATTGGTGGAATCTAGTTAACTGGAATGATGTTGAAATGAGGTTTGATAAAGCATCTGAAATAAAATGGCCAGCATTTTGAACGAAGGCAATCGGCATGAAGTCGATTGCCTTTTCATTTTCTTTTAGGACAAATTGTCATATCAGACCTTGTCCTGCATAAAATTTTAGAAAGCTAGTATTGATGCTAGAAATGTTAACGAAGGGGACGAGGTAAACTTATGAGAATGATTTGGAAGCTAGTCATTTTTGCCCTCATGGTCTCACTATTCATTGCAAACATTCCTCAAAAGGTGGATGCTTCGGTTTCCGTAAGTGCACGAGGTGCAGTACTAATGGAGCAAGAATCTGGGCGTGTCCTATTTGAGAAAGATGCCCACACAAAAAGAAGAATCGCCAGTATTACGAAAATAATGACTGCGATTCTTGCTATCGAATCGGGAAAAATGAATGAAATAGTGAAAGTAAGTGAACAAGCTACCCGAGCCGAGGGTTCGTCTGTGTACTTAAAGCCTGGAGAAAAGATTAAGCTTGAGCATTTGGTATATGGTCTGATGCTTAGGTCTGGCAATGACACTGCGGTTGCCATTGCTGAACATGTCGGAGGAAGCTTAGATGGGTTTATTTATTTGATGAATCAAAAAGCCAAAGAAATTGGCATGTTGAATACGCACTTTTCTAATCCACATGGTTTAGATGATCATGAGGACCACTTTTCAACTGCTTATGACATGGCACTACTGACGCGCTATGCAATGAATAACAAAACATACCAAAAAATAGCTGGAACAAAGAATTATAAAGCACCGAATCCTACAGAAAATTGGGATCGTGAGTGGAAAAATAAAAACCGCTTACTTACAAGGTACAAGTATACGACGGGTGGGAAAACAGGTTATACAAAACGTGCAAAAAGGACATTAGTTACAACGGCAACTAAAGGGGATATGAGTTTAATAGCAGTTACCTTGAACGCTTCAGATGATTGGAATGACCACATAGCCATGTATGAAAATAGCTTTAAAACCTATGATATGGCAGAAGTGATATCAAAAGGAAAAATAGATATTAAAACGAATAAATATTATCAAAAACACCTTTATGTAAATAAATCGATTGTTTATCCAGCGACAGATAAGGAAATGGACATGTTCTCCATAAAGTATAAATTAAATAAGCCGGGAGAAGACTGGGACGAATCGAATCATAATGGAGAAGCAGTTGGTAAAGCACAAATTTTCCTTGATGGTAAAGTGGTAAAAGAAACACCTATTTATTATCAAGGTGGTCCTGAGAAGAAAAAGGGTCTATTTGATTCCTTAAAAGATTTATTTCTATCCGTAATTGGCGTGAAATTAAATGGTTAATTACATTTGGGTATTTATGACAATTGTTGGATTCGTGTTTGCTATGATAAACGGAACAATGGAAGAAGTAAATAAGGCAATATTTGATGGCGCAAAGGAAGCTGTGACACTTTGTATTGGGTTAATCAGCATTCTTGTGTTCTGGTTAGGGATGATGCGGATTGCACAAGAATCGGGATTACTAGATTTGTTGTCTAAGTTATTTCGTCCATTCGTTAAAAGAATATTTCCTGATGTGCCAACCAATCATCCTGCCATGGGGTATATATTGTCTAATATGATTGCGAATATGTTTGGGTTAGGAAATGCTGCTACACCGCTTGGAATCAAAGCGATGGAGGAATTAAAACAATTAAATGGCGGCAAGAATTCAGCCAGCAGGTCCATGGTCACCTTTTTAGCAATAAATACTGCAAGCATTACCATTATTCCTACAACCGTTATTGCAATCAGGATGAACTACAATTCTGCCTCCCCGACTGAAATTGTGGTACCAACCTTAATTGCCACCATTATCTCAATGCTTGGAGCAGTTATGATAGATCGTTATTTTTATAATCGACGAAGTCGTAAAGGATGAATGCCGCATGGAATTTCTATCACTTATTTCCCTAGGTTTTATTCCTGTCTTAATAGGTTTTATCCTCCTTTATGGAACCATAAAACAAGTTCCGACTTATGAAAGCTTTGTTGAAGGAGGAAAAGAAGGAATCAAAATTGCCGTCTCCATTATTCCGTTCCTTGTAGGCATGCTTGTAGCGATTACTGTCTTTCGGGCCTCAGGTGCTCTAGAAGCATTAATGAATTGGATTAGACCAGCAATGGAGGCAATCGGAGTCCCGGCAGAAATTATTCCCCTCATCCTCATAAGGCCAATTTCTGGAACGGCAGCACTTGGTATGACAAGTGACCTAATTGCTGTTTACGGTCCAGATTCTTTTATTGGCAGACTAGCATCTGTTTTGCAAGGAAGTACAGATACGACTTTTTATGTGTTAACCGTATATTTCGGAGCTGTCGGAATCAAAAAAATGGGCGATGCCCTTAAGGTAGGGCTTCTGGCAGATGTAGTCGGAATTATTGCAGCAATTGTGGTCGTAGTACTTGTATTCGGTGCACAATAAAATGATGGGAAAGAGTATGGATTAAAAAATAAGCAGGTTCCTAAGTGTGTGAAACATTATTAGGAGCATGCTTTTTTGTATTTCATCCGTTTAAAAAGCCGTTACTTTGAAAAAGGACAATTTTGTGTCATAATTCATTAGGGAAGAATAACAAATTTGTTTCCAAATAAACTGTGGTGCCCCGCACCCAGTATTCAAAATAATGGTAAACAGCTGAGGTGGATCATATTGGAAAGATTGCAAAAGGTAATTGCTCGAGCAGGGATAGCTTCAAGAAGAAAATCTGAAGAATTAATTAAAGAAGGAAAAGTAAAGGTTAATGGGAAAGTAGTGACAGAGCTAGGTGTGAAAGTTACACAATCTGACAGAGTTGAAGTCAATGGTGTACAGATTGAAAAGGAGGAACCCGTTTATTTTCTTTTATATAAACCGCGCGGCGTCATTTCAAGTGTAAGTGATGATAAAGGAAGAAAGGTGGTAACGGATTTCTTTCCGTACCAGCGAGAGAGAATTTTCCCAGTGGGACGTTTAGATTATGATACTTCCGGATTATTGCTGCTAACAAATGATGGGGAGTTTGCAAATTTACTTATGCACCCTCGTAATGAAATTGAAAAAGCGTATGTCGTGAAAACGAAGGGTATTCCATCAAAGGAGAATCTTAGAAAGTTAGAAAGAGGAATTCATCTTGAAGATGGAAAAACGGCTCCGGCTAAAGTCAAAATACTTTCAGCAGATAAGCAAAAGCAAACTTCTATCATTGAAATAATCATCCATGAAGGCCGTAATCGCCAGGTTCGGAGAATGTTTGAAGCAATTGGACATGACGTTTTAAAACTAAAACGAGAACGCTATGGCTTTTTAACTTTACATGGATTATCCGCTGGGGATGCTAGAGAATTGACACACCATGAAGTGAAGTTATTAAGAGGATTATCTTTAGAGTCTACGAAAAAAAATTCATAAAGATGTCACAATTGCGGTGGGGAGAATTTACTATGAGCACAGTGGAAAATGTTATAATTTAGACTAACTGTGTCGTAATTGTGACTTTTAGGGAGGGAGAAATTATGAAAAAACGGCGATTGATAATGAGGACAATGATTTTGTCCATTTTAGCGGCTGCCGTAGCCTACACGCTATATGCCAATCTAACAAAAGACAGTAGAATGAAGGTTGAAGTTGGTAAACAAGCTCCGGATTTTGTGTTGGTAGATATGGAAGGTGAAAAGCATAAGCTTTCTGATTATAAAGGTCAGGGAGTATTTTTAAATTTTTGGGGAACCTGGTGTAAGCCTTGTGAAGCAGAAATGCCTTATATAAATAATCAATATAATCATTTTAAAGATAAAGGTGTGCAAGTGTTGGCGGTTAATGTCAGTGAATCTGAATTGGCCGTTAATAAATTCATTGAACGTAAGCAACTCGATTTTCCTAATGTGATAGATACTGACGGACAGGTTCAAGCTGCATATGGAATTAACCCGCTTCCGGCAACATTTTTAATCGATAAAGACGGGAAAGTAGTTAAATACCATACAGGACAGTTAACAGAAGCCACTGTCGCGGAGTATATGGAGAAAATTAAACCTTAAGGGGTTGTAGGGAGTTTTTTGCAATGAAAGATGTTAAATGTGAATGCGGACATGTGAATCCACACGGTACCGTATTATGTGAAGCATGCGGAAAAGTATTAGATGAACAATCAAAAGATAAATCACTGCTGGATATGCGCTATGAAGGCAGTGCCCGCCGCTCACAAACATATAATAAGACCATAGTTGATAAAATATGGAACTTCTTCTCTTCCGTCAAGGTAGGTGTATGGCTTATTGTCATCACGCTAGTTGCTTCTGCAGCTGGGACGATTCTTCCACAGGAA
Organism: Bacillus sp. EB106-08-02-XG196; assembly: GCF_013396335.1. GTDB lineage: Bacteria > Bacillota > Bacilli > Bacillales > Cytobacillaceae > Neobacillus. The sequence continues at coordinate 101,280 of NZ_JABWSY010000002.1, read as the reverse complement.
ATGTACATACCTCCTACAATGCCGGCTGAAGAATATTACGAGGACCAGTATGGCTGGTTTGGAAAATTATACTATCAACTAGACTTTAATAATTTGTATAGTTCATGGTGGTATTTAATTTTAATCGCGATGATAGGAATTTCCCTTGTTATTTGCAGTCTTGACAGGGTTGTCCCGCTGTATAAGGCATTAAAGGCTCAACGAGTAACAAGACATGAAGGATTTTTAAAACGTCAGCGTCTGTTTGGCATAAGCGAGAATGGGGATCAAAAAGACTTAGCAAGCGTAAAGCAGCGTTTAAAGGATAAACGCTATCATGTACGGGAAGAAAACGGAGATTTGCTAGCTGAAAAAAATCGTTTTTCTCGCTGGGGTCCATATGTAAACCATGTGGGATTAATTATCTTCTTAATTGGCGGCATGCTGCGGTTTGTTCCCGGAATGTATATTGATAGTGTCTTATGGCTGCGTGAAGGTGAAACAAAGATTGTCCCTGAAACGGATGGACAATATTATGTTGAAAACAAGAAGTTTATTCTCGAAAATTACGATAAAGAAAAGGATAAAACCTTTGAAGCAGCGATTGACCGCGCTGGGATGGTTGTTAAAAATTATCAAACAAATGCTGTATTGTATAAAAGAGTCGGACCAGCAATTCCAGGGGAACAGCCTGAATTAGAGGAAGTTAAAGAACACAAAATTCGAGTGAATCAGCCTTTGAAATTTGAAAGCTTTGCTTTATATCAAGTAGACTACAAGCTTGATGAATTAAATACAATGTCCTTCGCTTTAACAAACAAAGACACCGGCAAAACGTTTGGTGACATAAAAGTCAATCTTTATGACCCAAAGCCGAAATATGACCTTGGAAATGGATATGCAGTTGAAGTTTTGAGTTTCTTCCCAGATTTTGAATTTGCTGAAAGCGGGGAGCCAACAACAAAGTCCAGGATACCCAATAATCCTGCTTTTGTATTCAAAATGATATCACCAGAAGTCCCCAAAGGGGAAACAAGTTTTGTTGCGATACAGCAAACCATTGAGCCATTAGGGGATAACCAATATAAAATGGCTTTCAAAGGAATTGAAACAAAAAATGTTACTGCCTTAACGGTTCGTAAAGATTTAACGATATGGATTATTATTCTGGGTGGAATTCTGTTTATGATTGGTGTAATCCAAGGTGCTTATTGGAATCATCGTAGAATATGGATACAAAACAAAAATGGCGAAATTTGGATCGCTGCTCATACTAATAAGAATTGGTACGGATTAAAAAGAGAAATTGAATCGACACTTTTGGAAACGAAGCTAATTATTCCTGATGATCAAGTTCAAATGGAAAGAAATGATAAGGAGGGTGTCTAGTTGGTATCATTAAGCAGTAATTTACTTTATATTGCATTTATCCTTTATTTAGTAGCGACCCTCTTCTTTGGCGGGGCCATTAAGGCCAAGAAGAATATCGAAGAAAAGAAAAGTACGAATCGATGGGGGAAAATTGCAGTCGTAGTAACAATTGTTGGCTTTGTCTCTCAGGTTGGATACTTTATTACAAGATGGATTGCAGCAGGACATGCACCTGTTAGTAATTTATTTGAATTTACAACCTTTTTTGGAATGTGTCTTGTAGGGGCATTCATCGTTATTTATTATATATATCGGACACCTCTTCTCGGATTGTTTACCATGCCTGTTGCAATTCTTGTAATTGCTTATGCGAGCATGTTTCCCAGGGATATCTCACCATTAATACCTGCATTGCAAAGTGACTGGCTTCATATACATGTCACGACAGCCGCTTTAGGTGAAGCCATTTTAGCAATAAGCTTTGCTGCTGGATTGATTTATCTTGTAAAGGTAATTGATCAATCTAAAGCTACGAAGAGAACCTTTTGGCTTGAAGCGGTGATGTTCGGGCTGGTAACAACCTTAGGATTTGTTCTTGTATCCAGTTTATTCTCTGCTATGGATTATAAAGCAGAATTTAATTGGATTGATAAGAATGACTTTGAGGCAAAAATTGAATATACCATGCCAGCGATTACTGGTCCTCATGAGGGTGAACTCTTAACCAGTGGGAAATTTGAACCGCTTGTAGAAATGCCTGCCTTTATAAATGCGAAGAAAATGAATTCAGTTATTTGGTCGTTTATTGGCGGGTTTATCCTTTATGGATTAATTAGATTAATTATAAGAAAACGTATTTCGGCAGCATTGAAGCCTTTAGTTAAAAATATAAATTTGGATTTTGTAGATGAAATAAGCTACCGGTCTGTATTAATTGGATTCCCCGTATTTACCTTAGGTGCTTTGATTTTTGCGATGATTTGGGCGCAAATTGCCTGGACAAGATTCTGGGGCTGGGATCCTAAAGAGGTTTGGGCACTAATAACATGGTTATTCTACGCAGCATTTTTACATCTTCGCCTTTCCAAGGGATGGCATGGTGAGAAATCAGCCTGGCTTGCCGTTATTGGTTTTGTGATAATTATGTTTAATTTAGTCGCGGTAAATCTGGTTATTGCAGGACTTCATTCCTACGCTGGATAATAATTTTTAGCCAATAGTCTTTACTTTTTCCAAGTAAAGGCTATTTTGCAAATATTTATATAGAAAAAAGGTCGTTTGTCATAAATCTGACACTTTTTGTAAAGACAATTACCTTAAATTATAGATAATAATTATCACATTTTGTAAAATAACAGCATGGGGGGATTATTAATGGATAAAGACGTAAAGATTTTAGTGGTAGATGATGAAGAAAGAATTCGCCGTTTATTAAAGATGTATTTAGAGCGTGAAGAATATACAATTGATGAAGCAGAGGATGGTAATGAAGCGTTAACCAAGGCAATTGCAAATGATTATGATGTCATTCTTTTAGACTTAATGATGCCTGGCAAGGATGGGTTAGAGGTTTGCCGTGAATTAAGAGAAAAGAAGGCTACGCCTGTTATCATGCTAACAGCTAAAGGTGAAGAGGTTAACCGTGTACAGGGCTTTGAAGTGGGTACAGACGACTATATTGTAAAACCATTCAGCCCAAGAGAAGTAGTACTACGGGTAAAGGCTCTATTAAGAAGGTCATCACAAACTAGTTATCTCCAAACAGATACAACTACAAAGGATGTTATTGTGTTCCCGCATTTAACAATTGACAATGACGCACATAGAGTTTTGGCTGATGGTAAGGAAGTAAGTTTAACTCCAAAAGAATATGAATTACTATATTTTCTTGCGAAAGCGCCAGACAAGGTTTTTGACCGGGAGCAATTACTGAAAGAAGTATGGCATTACGAATTTTTTGGAGATTTGCGTACGGTTGACACACATGTTAAGCGTCTTCGTGAAAAGTTAAATAAAGTCTCTGAGCAGGCAGCAAGAATGATTGTAACTGTTTGGGGAGTAGGCTACAAATTTGAGGTAGTTAATGAATGACCTTTTTACGAAGTGTAGTTGGAAAGCTTTGGCTAACCATCATATTTTTGGTTGCCTTTATCCTTTTCATCTTAACTGTAATGCTCCTAGAATTCTTTGAGAATAACAATATTACGGAAACCAAAAATGATTTAACTCATCAGGCTGAGAAAATAGCTAAAGTATTGGAGAATCATCCGGATGAGCAATTTCCGTTAGGTTTAGAAATCTCATGGGAAATTATTGATGAATTCACAAAGGTAGTTATCATTAAAAATAACCGTGAAGTCTACTTCTCTCCTAACTCTGAAAAGTCAGTGAAATTATCATTACAAGATATACGCAATGATGTTGAGATGTCCAAAGTCTTTGAAGAGGACGTAACGGTTGAAAAAGTGGCAAAGCTTTCATCGAATGATTCAGGGAAGGATATTGCTAAATATTCGATTATTGGTGTACCGCTGCACATGGATGATGAGGAAATTGGCGCGGTATTTATTTATCAATCCTTGGAAATCATTCAAGAAACTACACACTCAACCACTAATTTTATCTTACTTGTTGCGGGTGTAGCAATTATTCTGACAACTATTTTTGCCTTCTTTTTATCTAGCAGGATTACGGCTCCTTTAATAAAAATGAGGGAAGCTGCCTTCGAAGTGGCTAGGGGGAAATTTGATACGAAAGTTCCAATCCTGACTCATGATGAAATTGGGGAACTTGCCACAGCATTTAACCAGATGGGCAGGCAGCTTAAGTTTAATATGAATGCCCTGAGTCAGGAAAAGGAACAGCTTGCAAGCATCTTGAGCAGTATGGCGGATGGAGTTATTACTTTTAATCGGGACGGAACAATCCTAATTTCCAATCCGCCAGCTGACCGTTTTTTACAATATTGGTACTATGAAAAAGGAGGACCTGGATCTCCTTCAGAAGAAATTCCAACACAAGTAATGGAGCTTTTTCAACAGTCTGTTGATACAGAGACAGAGCAAGCGGGGGAAATTTCTCTTCAAGGCCGTCATTGGGTCATCCTGGTTAGTCCGCTATACAGTAACAGATTTATTCGTGGAGCTGTTGCGGTACTAAGAGATATGACAGAAGAACGGGTGTTAGAAAAAATGAGAAAAGATTTTATTGCAAACGTTTCTCATGAGCTAAGAACACCAATTTCCATGTTACAAGGCTACAGTGAAGCCATTGTAGATGATATTGCTGAATCTCAAGAAGAGAAAAAGGAAATGGCAAAAGTAATCTACGATGAATCATTGAGGATGGGAAGACTCGTTAATGAGTTGCTTGATCTTGCGAGAATGGAAGCCGGGCATATTCAATTAACGCTGGATGATGTGAATCTTACTGCGTTTATGAATAGAATTGTTCATAAGTTTCAAGGGCTGGCTAGAGACAATGAGATACATTTAAGTGCTGAGTTGGAGAATGATATTCCAAACATCTTATTTGATCCAGATCGGATTGAACAAGTATTAACGAACTTGATTGATAATGCTATCAGACATACACCACAAGGCGGCTCAGTTAGGTTACATGTAAGGAATGATGACTTCGGTATAAAAGTGGAAGTATCTGATTCAGGTTCTGGGATTCCTGAAGAAGATTTGCCTTTCGTATTTGAACGTTTCTATAAAGCAGATAAAGCAAGAACTAGAGGCAGAGCTGGTACTGGATTAGGACTAGCTATCGCGAAAAATATTATTGACGCGCATCATGGTCATATTTCAGTACAAAGTAAAATAGGACAAGGAACGACATTTGCCTTTTTACTTCCACGAAAATGAGAAAAATATGGCGATTTCTCTTGATTCACGGGAAACAATTAAAAGCGGAAGCCCATAGGCGATGAAGCTAGATAAAAATAATAAAACTTTAAACTCATCTATAGTGGTGAGTTTTTTGTTTTGCCTTCACTTTTTTTTATAAAAAGTCTATATTTAATATGTGAAACTTTTTGTACATAAGTATCGACTAATTCTATGAACGGGGAGGGGAATGGATGGACTCCGTTTTCGAAGAGCTATATCAAAAATATCATCATGACGTTTTTCAATTTCTATTTTATATGGTAAGAAACAAAGAACAGGCAGAGGATCTAGTCCAAGAAGTATATATAAGGGTATTTAAATCTTATCATCGCTTTGAAGGGAAAAGCAGTGAAAAAACATGGCTATTTTCTATCGCGCGAAATGTTGCCATTGATTCATTTCGTAAGCAAAAGGGATGGAAGGGAAGACTCCTTGAAAAATTTGATTGGTCACAAAGTCAGATAAAAGATGATTATCCGATACCCGAAGAAATTACAATTCAAAGGGAAGAAATCAAATGGATTTATCAATGTTTGGACCATTGCACTGTGGATCAACGTTCTGTTGTCATATTGCGTTTTTTTAACGATTTATCAATTAATGAAACAGCAGAGGCTCTCGATTGGACGGAAAGTAAAGTGAAAACAACACAACATCGTGCATTGAAAGTATTGAAAAGGCACATGGAAATATTTCATGATAAGGAGGGATTAGAGAGTGAAGAAGTCGGAGTGGAGCGATAAGCAGCTCGAAGAATTACTTAGGCAAATGCCCAAAATAGAAGACAATCGCAATCCTCGTGACATATATCAAAATCTTTCTATAAAAAAGAGAAAAAGAACAGCATGGCTAATTCCAGGGTTTGCAGCAGCAGCTGCATTACTCCTTTTTTTCATATTAATTCCTAGGTTTTTAGAAGGAACACATTCTTTTGATAGCGCAAAACAGGAATCTTCAAGTGAGGAAAAGATTAGCCTTGCTGACGATAAAGCATCAATACTGGATAATAAAGAAGAAGATGGGTTATCAGGTGCAGAACCTAAAATGCTGATGACTGAAATGAATAAAAGTGCAATATACGATGATGAGATAGAGAACGGAAAGGTAATCACTTATTGGGTACCTGATTCGCAGGCACAAATACTAGTCCCTGTATCAATTATTGTCCCTCAAGATGATAACAAGAATTGGCTGTCTCTTTTTACTGATTCAATGGGACTGTTAAAGGAAGAGGAATGGGGATTGACAGATTATTATCCACTAAACGCCACGTTGGAATTGGATAACACGAATAATACCGTGATTGTCAATGTGCCTAGTGACCATAAATATGGGCAAGGTTCTGCAGGTGAACAGATTTTTTTAGATATATTGGAGAAAACAATAGCTTCGAATAGTCAGGTAAATAAGATTAAACTCAAAACAAATGGACAGCCTGGAATAGAATTTGGTAATTATGGTGTAATGGATGAATTGGAAGTTAATCCAGAAGGTAAACATGGATATTTCTTATATACACCTGATGGATTAGAAACCACCTATCTCGTACCTTCGACTGAAATGTTTCAAGATATAAATTCAGCTTTCGAAGCAATGAAGACTGACCAAGAGGAAGGCGGCCTAGCAGCCTCAATAGGTTCATCCTTTCAGATGAAGGAAGTTTCAATTCAGGATAACAAATTAATCATTCATATGGATGAAAACACACCAATGGAGGATAACCTTGCTACGGTTTATGCCTTTGAAGCCATTTTATTAACTGCAAAAGAATTTGGGATAGAGACGATTATGGTAGTGAACGCTCCTATTAAGCTTTTAGGACCATTTGATTTGTCACAGGAAATGAAGGTTCCGTTGGCACCTAATCACCGCCCAATCGAATAATATAAGATTAAAAAGATTGACCTGTAAAAGGTTAATCTTTTTTTTAGGCTCTTTTCGTAAACTTTGGTACTTTCTGTACTAATTACTCTAAATTATGGCAACTTCGGACAAGTTTGTTGAACTTTAGAGGCATCATGCCCGAACCTGTGGCAACTTCGGACAAGTTCGATGAACTTTAGAGTCATAGTGTCCGAACCAGAGGTGACTTCAGACAAGCTTGATGAATCTAAGAGTCATGGTGTCCGAACTTGTGGCAACTTCAGACAAGTTTGATGAATCTAAGAGTCATGGTGTCTGAACCAGAGGCAACTTCAGACAAGTTTGATGAATCTAAGAGTCATGGTGTCCGAACCAGTGGCGACTTCAGACAAGTTCGATGAATCTAAGAGTCATGGTGTCCGAACCAGAGGTGACTTAAGCAAAAAACGTTATTAACCAATAATAAAAACAACAATCTTTGCGAAAACAGCCTTTTTTAATGAATAAAAAACCATATCTCTCCAAATTATAACAAGTATGCTTAACCGCTCTGACCAACAATATGTTCTAAATAACATTCGGTAGACATATGGTTTGTGGAGGAGAGGACAAGATTAAGGAGGAAAACAATCAAATGCGAGACTACATAAGGCGGCTTTTAATTGCCGCAATTATGGCGCTTTGTGTCAGCTTATTATTCTTAGGTGGAAAGCAGACTGAAGCGAGTATGCAGGAATCAAAGGAAATAAAAGCTGGATGGATATGGCCCGCTGATGGTGTCATATCTGATACATATGGAACAAGGCGTGGAACACATAAGGGAATCGATATAGCGGGCAAGTTAAACGCTCCTGTTATCGCTGTAGAGGATGGGGTTGTGGGCAAATCCTATTATTCAAAGACTTATGGGAATGTCATATTTCTTAAGCACCCAAATAACTATGTTACCGTTTATGCCCACTTAAATAAGCGGCTTGTAAATACAGGTCAAGAGATTAAACAAGGTGATAGAATTGGGATGATGGGAAGAACGGGTGAATCAACAGGTGTTCATCTTCACTTTGAGAGTCATCAGGTAGAATGGACATTTGATAAGAAAAATGCAATTGATCCAGAAACGCTGCTTGGTCATACTGAGGTAGGTGTGGCAGTAAAAGGTGGAATGGCAAGTAGCACCAATATTCTTGCAGCAAGTACGTATGTAAATAGCGAAAAGGTACATTATATTGTACAAGCGGGAGATACACTAACCTCCATTGCAAAGAAAAGCAATTTATCAGTTGCGGAGCTAAAAGAAGTCAACCAACTAAAGTCAGATCTTATCCTGCCTGCACAAGTTTTAGTCATTCAAAAATAATTAATATTACACTAACCTTCACAATTGGTTAGTGTTTTTTTCTTTTCAATACGAATACTTACTAGTATAATGAGGGAGTAATTAAATAACGATCTATCTTCGGGGCAGGGTGAAATTCCCGATCGGCGGTATTAGAGTTAAACTCTTGAGCCCGCGAGCCTTTATGGCAGGATTTGGTGTGATTCCAAAGCCGACAGTATAGTCTGGATGGGAGAAGATGGAGGTTCGCGACGTTCAAAAAATGCTGGTATACTGAACGTTTATTAAGAGCGCCTTTGTAAAACTCCCTCAAGATTACTTTCTTGAGGTTTTTTATTTTTACTAGGACACCTTAAAAGCTGCTGAACCTCTCTTCCTAACTTGATGGATCAAAAAGGAGAGAGGAAAAAGAATGAAGAAAAAAATGAGTGTCAAAGCAATTGTATCAATTGGAATGCTGAGCAGTATCGCATATCTTTTAATGCTGATAAACTTCCCGCTTCCACCATTTCCAAATTTCTTATTTATTGATTTCAGCGATATCCCAGCATTAATCGCTGCATTAATTTTTGGACCTGTTGCAGGAATATTAGTTGAGTTTTTCAAGAACGCACTCAATTATATTGCTACTGGAAGTGCAACTGGAATTCCGGTTGGACATATTGCGAATTTCCTTGCAGGTATTCTGTTTGTATTGCCAACCTACTATGTATACAACAAAATGAGAACCCGAAAAGGAATGACATTCGCACTGATTGCAGGAACCCTTATTATGGCGGTAATGATGAGCATTTTAAATTACTTATTTATTTTACCGGCATATACCTCGCTGTTGAAGTTTCCTGACATGCGAAATTTAGTGGTGCCGTGGATTTTACCATTTAATATCATTAAAGGCATAATCATGTCTTCTATATTTATGCTGCTATTCATCAGAATGCAGTCATGGATTAATAAATTAACAATTGTAAAAAGTGCTTAAAAGCAAAGAAATCAGGCTTGCTGCCTGGTTTCTTTTATTTGATTGAGAATAAATAACCCCCGCCAAAGGATGACGAGGGTAGCAGCTTAACAATATTTTAATGACAAAATATTATTCGAATTTAGTTGGATTGCCGTCAAATGCTTCGTCAGCAACTTTAATTGAATCAGTTGGACAGCCTTCGAAAGCATCCATCATGTCATCAATTAATACATCAGGGATTTCTACAATACCCTCGTTATCATCAAGAGTTACAAATGCAATACCCTCATCATCATAATCGTAAATGTCTGGTGCTGCTGCTCCACATGCTCCGCATGCAATGCAAGTTTCTTTGTCAACAATCGTGTACTTTGCCATGAAAAAAAAACCTCCCAATAAAATAACTTACTCATTCCATATTAAATGGAAACGCATTACTCATTCCTATTGTAAAACTGAATGAGTAACTTTTCAATAGTAAAATACTCTATAGGATTTGGATTACCTAATCTTCCACATTTTTTAGCAACACGACTACCACTTTCATGATAGAATAGGGATAGAAAAATAGGTGATTTTGTCGATTATAAGCAAAAAGTGGTGGAATGGAATGTGTGAAATAGAAAATATTTTATTATATTGTTTGAAACAATTAAACGGTGAAAGAACAATTTATTCCATCTATCACCTTTTAAATGGGAAAAAATCATCACAAACACTTCAGGATGCACATTTATTTTCACTTAAAAGGTACTTTCGAATTCTTGAACCATTAACGCGCGAATCTTTTGATAAAATTTTCAACCACTTACTTGAGGGAAAAATGGTGGAAGCCTCTGGGGATCAAAGATTTAAACTTACCTCTAGAGGACAAGCATACTTATTGCAACATCCACAGCCATCGTATATAAATGGTTGGAAGTATCAACTTAATACATTGCTATTTTGGGAAAGACTGTCCCTGCTGGTTCAAGTAGCTTCTAATATTATATTTAAAGAAACGAAATACATCCCCATTCAAAAAAATTCTGAGGTTCATAACTGGTTGAAGGACTTTTTAAAATCTACCTCGATACCAAAGCAAAAGCTAGGGGAGATTCTCTATTCAGAATTAGTGGGTATTTTTGAACAGAAAAAAGATATCAACCCTTCCGTATTGGTTTTTAGATTAACGGGATATCAACAAATTGGATTGACCTCTATGCAAACGGCGAAAATGCTGAATTTTGATTTACTTCAATATCATCTCGCCTTTATCAATTGCCTCCATTGCTTAATCCAATGCATTGAAAAAAATCCTGCTCGTTATCAGGTGTTATCATCGCTGTTAGCAAATTTTGAACAAAAAGATTCCTTAACTCTTTCTTCACGTAAAACCTGGGAACTTTTAAATCAAGGTTTTTCCCTGGAGGAGATCGCAGGTATTCGTCATTTAAAAATAAGTACAATAGAAGATCATATTGTAGAATTTGCTTTAAATATTAAAGGATTTTCCATTAATTCCTATGTGGTGGAAGAAACCCAACAGAAGATCTTAGAAATTTCACGGCAAGAATCTACTAGGCAGCTTAAAGTAATTAGGAACATTTTTAAAGAGACTTCCTACTTTCAAATTAGACTCGTTCTGGCAAAGTATGGTGATAGACAATGGAATTAGAAAAACTTTTATTTACGCATTTTGGTTATCAAACATTTAAAACGGGGCAAAAGGAAGTGATCTCGTCTTTGCTCGGGGGGAACCATACGATTGCGATGCTTCCTACAGGCACAGGTAAATCTTTATGTTACCAGCTTCCAGGGTATTGTCTTGATGGGCAGATATTAATCATTTCTCCTCTGTTATCTCTAATGCAGGATCAGGTGGAGCAATTAATGAAATTTGGTGAAAAACGGGTTATTGCTTTAAACTCTTTTCTTGCTTCTGATAAGCGAGGCTATGTATTACGGAATTTAACAAAATTTAAATATATTTTTGTTTCGCCAGAAATGTTAAGCCTGCCTGCTATTATGAAAAAGCTGCAAGCCCTTAACATCTCGTTATTTGTAGTGGATGAGGCACATTGCATTTCACAATGGGGCTACGATTTCCGTCCAGATTATTCTAAGCTGGGAGATTTTCGAAAGAAACTCGGGAGTCCGCTAACCCTTGCATTAACAGCAACCGCCACCAAAGAGGTAAGAGAGGATATTATCCAATCTCTTGATTTAGAGGAATTTAGTAAGATTGATTCGACGATTGACCGTCCGAATATTGCCTTTTATGTTGAAGAAGTACCTAATTATAAGGATAAGCAATCCCGTTTGATAGAATTAGTTCTTCAGTTACAAAAGCCGGGAATTATATATTTTTCAAGTAAAAAGGTTGCGGAACAAATGGCTTCTCTATTAGTAGAGAAGGGGATTAAGAGAGCAATGGCTTACCATGGAGGCCTAGACCAGGAACAAAGAATCTTAATACAGCAGCAATTTATTCACGGACAACTTGATGTGATTTGTGCAACAAGTGCTTTTGGTATGGGGGTTAATAAAGAAAACATTCGATTTATCATCCATTACCATATGCCAATGCAAATCGAATCATATCTGCAAGAAATTGGCCGAGCTGGGCGTGATGACGAAGCTAGTATTGCAATATTATTATATTCACCTGGTGATGAACAGCTTCCTATTCAGCTCGCGGAAGGAGAACTACCCTCTGATCTGCAAATTGATTGGCTGTTCGCACATTTAGTTCACAGTGAAATATCGAATGAATATTTCTTAGAAGGTAACCAGTATTTAAGGGAGCAAGGAGGCTTTTCTGAGGTCCAATGGCGTATTATTCAGGACTTAATCAAAAACCCTCAAGGCTCTTCCGATTTAGAACAGTTAAAGCGTACAATAAAAGAATTCGTAAATGAAAGATTAAAAGTAAAGAAAGATAGTATTAATTTTCTAAAAAAATGGATTAAGTCAAAATCATGTAGAAGAGATTTAATTCTGAATTATTTTGAAGAAGTTGCTGTTAAAGGGAGTGTCAGGAATTGCTGCGATATTTGCGGAATCCACTTTGATCAATATCATGCACCTGAGAGAGAACAAACGAATCCTATGTATGAAGGAATGTGGAAAGATTATCTAGCCAATATTCTACTAAATAGTGAGTTGAGTAAATGAAAAATAAATATAATGAATTAATCAAAGGATTAACCGATAGAGAAATACTCTTTCATTTATACATGACCCAAATCATACTCCTAGTTATTACTATTGTTTTAGGTTTTCTTTTGTTTGATCAATTTTCATTTATGAAGGCAATTGATTTTTCTGATATAAGAATTTTATTGATCGGCGTTCCTGCAGGGGTTGCAGTTGTCATGTTAGATATTCTATTAATGAAATGGCTTCCGTCATCTTATTATGATGATGGCGGTTTGAACAAAAGAATTTTTAAAAATAGAAGTATCCTCCACATAGCCTGGATTGCTGCATTTGTAGCAATCAGTGAAGAATTACTATTTCGAGGAGTTATCCAAACAAAGGTTGGACTAATTCTAGCAAGTCTTATATTTGCTGTCATCCATTATCGATACATTTTTAATTGGTTTTTATTTACTAATATTGTAGTTCTTAGTTTTTTCATAGGTTACATGTATGAATGGAGTGAAAATTTAGCTCTAACAATAGTTATGCACTTTACCATAGATTTTTTATTAGGACTTTATATTAAATATAGACACTCCAAAGAGATAGTTGAACAGGAGGGACTGTTTCATGAATAAAGAAGAACCTTTCAGAACCGAGGCGGAAAGGCTTAAACGGCGTATTGAAAAAATAAACGAAGAAACAACCGAAGGTCGTGAAAAATTACCCCCAAGAGAACAGATTCATAGGGCGAAGAGAACGAAAACAAAATTGAAGGTAAAGTATCCGATTATTCGAATATTGGTATTATTTTTTATCCTTCTTCCTATCGTTATTTTTAGTGCTTACTCCTATCTTGAGGAGGGAAAAAGCAAAAAGACAGAAAAAGTCACAGGTGAATCTTCTGGATATGAAGTTATTAATTTTGAAAAGTCTGAAACAGAAAGCAACAGTATGAACAAAGTTGCTGAGGAAAAAGAAGATAATTCGACTGTGGAGAATGAGGAAGATGTAATAGAAGTCCAACAGCCAGTCAGCTCAGAAACTCCGATACTGGATCCCGTTTCAGAACAAGGAAATAGTAGTGTACCGAACACTGATAAAAATAGCAGTGCTTCTACAGAAACAATCATTACCCATACCGTCAAAACGGGAGAAAATCTCTATCGTATTTCTTTGAAGTATTATCATTCAAAAGCTGGAGAGGAAATCATCCGAAAAGCGAATAATTTAAAGGGAAATGAAATCATAGTCGGACAAGTCTTAAAAATCCCCGTGAAAAAGTAACCGATCAATTTTTGATCGGTTTTTTTAAATGAATTTTTCATAATTTATCGGACAAGTTCATATTTATGTTAATGAGGTGTTGATAGTATGGATAAAACAATTTGTTCACTTGCGCATACGGATGAAGCAACGAAACAAATGCTAGAAAACGTCCGAAAAAGAAAGGTTAAGTTTGATACCGCTAAAAGATGGCACTATTTATCTATTTATTCTATGCTGCTGTTTGCTTTCCTATTTTTTAGTTATTTCTATTTTATGATTGCTAAACAATACTCTTATTCTTTTTTTGCGATGTTTTCTGCTTCTGTTAGTGATGCCATTAATATCAGTTTGCTGGCTGGTACAGTCATATTGTATGGTGCGATGAATGTATTAAGGCAGCAGAAGGATAAAAAGGAGAAAGAATACCAGGAATTAAGGTGTGAAATTGTCAATCGCAGTAAGGATTTATGGAAAAAGGAAGAGCATTGGAAAAATCGCCATGTAGATTTTGATGTAATAAAGAAAACCTATGATATTAACCTTTATCACGAAAAAAAATAAGAAGCAGCTTGAGTCTGCTTCTTCTAGACATTAAAAAAATATCTTCTTCCCTTGTTCATCCTTTAATATTTCGACTGCTTCAAGGAAACGTTGTGAATGAATGATTTCTCTTTCGCGGAGGAACCTTAAACCATCATTTAAATCTGGGTCATCGCTTAGATTAATGATCCATTGGTAAGTAGCCCTTGCTTTTTCTTCTGCTGCAATATCTTCATATAGGTCAGCAATTGGGTCACCTTTAGCTTGTATATAAGAAGCAGTCCATGGCACCCCAGATGAATTTTCGTAATAGAGAGCATTATCATGTATGGCATAGTGATCACCTAATCCGGCTGCCTTCATCATTTCTGGTGTGGCATCTTTCGTAAGTTTATAAATCATAGTGGCAATCATTTCCAAATGCGCAAATTCCTCTGTGCCAATATCTGTTAATAAACCAATTACTTTATCAGGTATGGAATATCGCTGGTTTAAATATCTTAAAGCCGCAGAAAGTTCGCCATCTGCACCGCCATATTGCTCAACTAAATATTTTGCTAATGTTGGATTACAAGTACTTACACGGACCGGATATTGAAGCTTTTTCTCATAAATCCACATACAAATCCCTCCCTCTGATTATAAAATTAGATTTAAACTTGCCAAGGCCATGGAGGTGAGTTCCAGTTCCATGGGTGTCCGGAATAGCTGTTGCCATACTGTTGAAGAGGACCAAATTGACTTTCAAATGCCTTTTTTATCGTTTTTCTTTCTTTTGCATAATGGTTGAATTGTTTTATGGCTTCAAGGTCGTCGGGGTGTGTGTCTAAATAAAGTGTTAATTCGACTAAGACAAAATCAACTGCTTGGAGCTGTTCCATTATTTGATAATATTCTGGCGGGATTTGTTTCATCTTGGAATTCCCCCCTTTGCCTTCTCAAATGGGTTGAAATAGGGGTCGTAAAATGGTTTCCAAAGTGTTCCTGCTCTCAGTGCTTCCTGTGGTGAGAATTGTGGAAGATTAGGTGGTTGAAATCCCATATATATATTTGGGGGAGTTGAATAAGTTTTTTCTAGAATCGGCTTGCAGGGGTCAAATGGACTAGCAATAGGATGCCAGGTTTTATATAGAGTAAACATAGTAGCCCTCCCTTAATTAACATCATTAATAAATATGAAAATATTTCTCTTTCATGACATAAATCTTTGCTATGCAGCAGGGTATTTCATCAAAATGTTGAAGTATAATAAGGTTATTAATAACTTTGAGGTGATTAAAAGTGTTTGTGAAAAATATGATGATTCCAAATCATGCTTGTGTTACTGTGCAGGAAAACACATCATTGGCAGAAGCTTTAGAACAATTGGAAACCCACCAGATTGATGGAGTGCCAGTTTTACTAGGTGAAAAGTATCTAGGTGTTGTTACACGCTACAAAATTTATGAGAACTACTTTCTGTCCGGAAAACAGAAGGATGAATATTTAAGCAGCGTCGCAGTTAAAGATATTGCTACATATCAAGAGAAGTACCTACTAGGTGAAGAAGTATTTGAAAAGACCCTGCTTGACTTAAAAGACTTCCCGCTGTTAGCTGTAGTTGACTCAAATCGTAAATTTCTAGGGGTTGTAACACGATCTGATGTCCTTTCAACTTTTCAGAGTGCTTTCGGAGTAAATCGCCCAGGGGTAAGGATTGCTTTTACATCAGTAGAAACAGAAGGGCGAATTGCTCGACTTTCTGAAATTGCTCATCACTTCCATGAACATATTATTTCGCTCGTCACGTTTGACGAGACTGATAAATTAGTTCGAAGAATTGTCATGAAGGTAGAAAAGAAAGATAATATTGATAGGTTTACAAAGAAACTTGAAGAACAAGGTTTCCGTATTTTGAGCATTCAAGAAGATTAGTAAATCTGAATGGAAAGAATCCAAATCCTTCTCATACAATGAATGGGGGGGATTTTTGTGTTGAGGATCATTTGGCGGCTATTATTTATTTTTGTGTGTGGATATTTGTTTATTGAATGGTTTCCAATTACTTATCCATTTCATCTTGCTGATATTTTGGTCGGACCGATTATTTATCCATTGGAATTTTTTGCTGCCTCATTAGCTTTTTTCTTAGGATTAGTCATCAGTCTGCAACTATTTCGAGAGCTTCTTCAACTTACTTTTAAAAAAGTGAAGCAAAAACGGAGCAAACGTTAGTCCTGTTTGGTTTTAGTTTCCTTTATGGTATGATTTTAGCTAGAACATTAAAATTGGAAAAGGGGAAAATATGGGTTATATTATCGTTTTGCTTCTGATCATGGGAGCAGGTCTAATCTTGTATATGGTAAAAGAAGCTTTCCTTAATCATGTGGTACATCATGAGATGACTTTCGAAGATTTTCCAAGTTCCTTTGGATCTGTATCGATTTTCTTTATCTCAGATATTCACAAGCGTCTTATTTCCGATGATATTATCACAGCTGCGATGGGGAAAACAGATATCGTGGTAATTGGCGGCGATTTGATGGAGAAGAAGGTTCCCTTTGAAAAAGTAAGAATGAACCTTGAGAAATTAAAACAATTAGGACCCGTGTATTTTGTTTGGGGCAATAATGATTATGAAACGGATTTTCGTAAATTAGATGCCATTCTTTTGGATTATGGAGTAAAAGTATTGGATAATACTGCAGCTATTTTTGAATCGGCAAAAGGTGATAAATTATCATTACTGGGTGTAGATGCCTTAAATCAAGAAAGAGACAGACTTGACTTGGCATTAATAGATGCTGAGGATAATAGCTTTAAGATATTGGCAAGTCATTACCCTGACATTACGGACAAAATAATGCCAGAACATAAAATCAGCCTCGTGTTAAGTGGTCACACCCATGGAGGACAAATACATATTCTAGGTTATAGTCCATATAAAAAAGGTAAAGTAGAAAAATTAGAAAACACTACGTTGTTAATTAGTAATGGTTATGGCACGACAGGCGTACCACTAAGATTAGGAGCACCTGCACAATGTCATTTGATTACGATTAAGAACGAGCAGTAATACTCATTTTATGAATGGTTTGGTAATATCGGGGGAATTAAGATGGGTGACCAAGAAGGTAAATATAATATTAAAGCTGCTGCATTAATGCTGGGAATTCAACCTGGAACGCTAAGAGCATGGGAAAGACGTTATCAAATGATAGCACCAGTTAGAAATGAAGCAGGACATCGATTATATACAGAGGAACATATAAAAATTCTAAAGTGGTTAATAAAGAAGGTGAATCAGGGATTTACTATCAGTCAGGCGATTTCTTTAATGGGACATAATCAGATACATATCGATTCCGAAGCATTAAACCTAAATCTAGGTAATCCATTAATCAGTTTAAGTGATGGTCTGTATGACGCCTTAATCCACTTTGAACAGGAAAAGATAAACGAAGTAATTAATTCAATGTTTAGTATTTTCACAATGGAAAAAGTAATCATAGATATTTTCAGTCAAATCTTTAATAAAATTGAGGAATCTTTTAATGGAGGAAAAATAACCAAAGCTCAAAGGAATTATTCAGCATCATTCTTACAAGCACGAATTTCAACCATCATTAATAGTTTTCCATATAATGCTCATCTTACCAAAGCTGTATGTCTTACATTCTCACAAATAGGGGATGATGTTATAGGAATAGGACAGCTAATGTTTAGCTTTTATTTAAGAAAACGCGGAGTAGAAGTAATAAATATAGGTGCATTTCATTCTGAAGAGGATATTTGGGAAACATTAGAGATTATCCATCCTGATTTATTTATCGTCTCATGTGAAAATCAAAAAGACTTAGATGGCACACTTTCACTTGTTGAGCTGCTATCCAAAAATCATCAAGACTTTTCCGTTGGTATTTGTGGTGAAGCAATTACATCAATGAAACCCTCTGATAAGGAACAGTTTTCAACCTTTCTTCTTGGACAAACCGTAAATGAATGGGAAATGTGGCTAATGGAACGGATGGTATTTTAGACAAAGCACCAACCAACGCCATTGACATACACTAGGATAAGAGTTATGTCACGGCAGGGGGCAAAAGATCATGCGCTTAGAACGCTTAACAGTCAATAAGATAAAAATTTTTTTAACCTCTGATGATTTAATGGAAAGGGGACTTTCCAAAGACGATATTTGGAAGGATTCAATAAAATGGCATCAACTCTTCCACGACATGCTGGAAGAGGCAAGCGAGGAATTTGATGTTGAGATTCAAGGGTCTGTAGCAGTAGAAATTTTTTCCTTACAGGCTCAAGGAATGATAATGATCATTACGGTTGATGAAAATATTGAAGAAGAAGTATTATTTGATGGCTTTGTAGAAATGCAGGTTAGAGTTGAAGGGTGTGAAAACCTGCTATATCAATTCGATAGTATAGAAGATATTATCGATCTTTCTCACAGGCTGACACCACTGCAAGTTAGCGGCGGCAGTTTATTTTCCTATAATAATCGATATTACTTACTTATGAATAATCTAGACTCTTCATTAGTCGAAAAAATTGCAGCTTATTTATCTGAATACGGAAATCCTTCCATTCTTAGTACGCATGTACTTGCCGAGTATGGCAATCAAATTATTAAGGACAATGCGGTGGAAACGATACTAAAATATTTCAAATAGCTTTTTGTATCCTCAAGACAATGTAAGGAGTCCGCCGCTCCTTTTTTGTTTGATTAGAAAAACAACCCCTTTTTATTAAAATGGCAACGTTTACAAAAAATACTCAAAAAGTAGTGAAAAGTGTATTTTTCATCTTGCATAAATCCATTTGTCGTGTATACTTGTCTCTGAAAGCGACAACATTAGTTAAAGTGATTTTCTAGGAGGTTTACAGATGGTAGCCGAAAAAAGTAATGAAAAAACTAATCAAGAGGAAGAGAATAATGTTTTAACTTCAACACAGACAGTTATACATAAAGCTCTTGAAAAGTTAGGTTATCCTGAAGAAGTATATGAGCTCTTAAAAGAGCCATTACGTATGATGACAGTAAAAATACCAGTAAGAATGGATGACGGTTCAATAAAAATTTTTACCGGTTATCGTGCACAGCATAACGACGCTGTCGGTCCAACTAAGGGCGGAATTAGGTTTCATCCCAATGTATCAGAAACTGAAGTTAAGGCTCTTTCTATTTGGATGAGCTTGAAGTGTGGAATTGTTGATCTTCCATATGGCGGTGGAAAAGGTGGAATCATTTGTGATCCGCGAGATATGTCATTTAGAGAGCTAGAAAGGCTAAGCCGTGGATATGTACGGGCAATCAGTCAAATTGTTGGGCCAACAAAGGATATTCCGGCACCGGATGTTTTTACAAATTCTCAAATTATGGCTTGGATGATGGATGAATATAGTCGTATAGATGAGTTTAACTCTCCAGGATTTATTACTGGTAAGCCTCTTGTTCTAGGGGGCTCACATGGTCGTGAATCTGCCACTGCTAAGGGTGTAACAATATGTATCCGTGAAGCAGCACAGAAAAAAGGGATACAAATTGAGGGTGCTAGGGTCGTTGTTCAAGGCTTTGGTAATGCAGGAAGCTTCTTATCTAAATTTATGCATGATGCAGGAGCTTTGGTTGTTGGTATTTCTGATGCTTATGGCGCATTATATGATCCGAATGGACTTGACATTGATTACCTGCTAGACCGTCGAGATAGCTTTGGTACGGTAACGAAATTATTCAATAATACGATTACGAATAAAGAATTATTAGAACTTGAGTGTGACATTCTTGTACCGGCTGCAATTGAAAATCAAATTACAGCTGAAAATGCACATAATATTCGTGCAAGCATAGTGGTAGAGGCTGCAAACGGTCCTACAACACTTGAGGCAACTGAAATACTAACAGAGCGTGGTATTTTACTTGTACCAGATGTACTTGCATCTGCTGGCGGAGTAACGGTTTCCTACTTTGAATGGGTTCAAAATAACCAAGGCTATTACTGGTCTGAGGAAGAAGTAGAAGAAAAACTCGAAAAAGTAATGGTAAAATCATTTAATAATATTTATGATACAGCACAAACACGCCGTGTAGATATGCGCTTATCCGCTTATATGGTTGGGGTAAGAAAAATGGCAGAAGCAAGCCGATTTAGAGGCTGGATATAAAAGCTTTATGATTGAAACATATTGGAAAAACTCCTATCATTGCGGGTAGGAGTTTTTTTGTAGAATAATATATTGAGGTGATCAATTTGCAATTAGAAGATATTATTATTGTCGGAGGGGGACCTTGTGGATTAGCTGCTGCTATTGCCTTCCAAGAAATTGGGCTTAACCCGCTTATTATTGAAAAAGGAAATGTGGTAAATGCCATCTATCATTACCCAACACATCAAACATTTTTTAGTACTAGTGAAAAGCTAGAAATCGGGGATGTTCCATTTATCACAGAAAGCTATAAACCGAAACGAAATCAAGCACTAGTATATTATCGGGATGTTGTGAAGCGTAAACAACTGCGTATTAACTCTTTTGAAAAGGTATCAAAGGTGTTGAAAGTAGGAAATGGTTTTCAAATAGTTACCAATAAACAGATTTATCAAACAAAGTTTGTGGTGATTGCTACAGGATACTATGATCACCCGAACTATATGAATGTGCCAGGGGAAGATTTGCCTAAAGTATCTCATTACTTTAAAGAAGCACACCCGTATTTTGATAAGGATGTTTGTGTTATCGGAGGCAAGAACTCCAGTGTAGATGCAGCTCTTGAACTAGTTAAAGCTGGTGCTAGAGTTACTGTTTTATACCGAGGGAAAGAATATTCCTCGAGCATAAAGCCATGGATTCTCCCGGAATTTGAGGCATTAGTTCGGAACGGTACCATAACCATGGAGTTTAATTCTGATATTATTGAGATAACAAATGAACAGGTAAGATATAATAAGGATGGAGAAGATAAGACCATATACAATGAATTCGTTTTTGCGATGACGGGTTATCGACCAGATCATCAATTCTTAAAAAATATGGGGATTAATATTGACGAGGAAACGGGAAGGCCGCTTTATAATCCTGACACCATGGAAACGAATATGGAGGGTATATATATCGCAGGAGTAATTGCAGCAGGTAATAATGCTAACGAAATATTTATTGAAAATGGCAGGTTTCATGGAGATCTTATTGCTCAATCAATCAAAGAAAAACCTAAAAAATTGAATAAAGGGTGAAAATAATATATGAAAAAGGTTGTTTTGTTAACAACTGGCGGAACAATTGCCAGTAAACCCAACAAAGATTCAGGTAAATTAGCTTCTGGGGAGCTAACGGGTGAAGAGCTGGCAGCGATGTGTAATCTGCCGAAGGATATTGAGGTGGTTGTCGAATCCGTATTTCAAAAGGCAAGCATACATATTACGTTTGATGATTTAGTGGTTTTAAAGAATAAAATCAAACAATATTATGAGGACGATAAGGTTTCCGGTGTAGTGGTAACGCATGGAACAGACACACTTGAAGAAACAGCTTACTTTCTTGATTTAACCATATTGGATCCGCGTCCAGTTGTCATTACAGGGTCGCAGCGGTCTCCTGAAGACTTAGGAAGTGATGTCTTTATAAACCTAAGACATGCTATATATTCAGCCTGTTCAGAGGATTTACGGAATGCTGGTGCTGTTGTCGTGTTCAATGAACGAATATTCGCTGCCCGATATGTGAAAAAAGAGCATGCCTCCAATATCCAGGGATTTAACGTCTTTGGATTCGGGTACCTGGGTATTATTGATAATGATGTAGTCCATATTTTCCAAAAGCCAATTAAGCGTGAATATTTTGCTATTCAGTCACCTATTCCACAAGTCGAAATTATAAAATGTTATATTGGAGCTGATGGGAAATTTATTAAGGCTGCCAGAGAATCCGGAGTCAGAGGGATTATCCTTGAAGGTGTGGGACGAGGTCAAGTAGCTCCTCAAATGATGGTGGAAATAGAAAAATCTCTTTCAGAAGGAATTGTCATGGTGATTACAACGAGTGCTGAAGAAGGTTCTGTGTATACCACTTATGATTATAAAGGCAGTGCGTATGATTTATACAATAAGGGTGTAATCCTTGGAAGTGATAATGACTCCAAAAAAGCAAGAATTAAATTAGCGGTTGCACTTGCAAGCGGAATAGAGAAAATAAACTTTTAATAGACAAATCGAAAATGGATATAATCTTTGATTCAATTAATGACAATATCATGTTAGGATTAAGTTAACGAATTATTTGAAATGAGGACTATCCATGCTGGGAATATTATCAGCCGGCATCGCCCCTGGTCTGGCCTTGCTGAGTTATTTTTATTTAAAAGATGAATATGAGTCAGAGCCAATTTCCGTCGTTTTTAGGACCTTCATGTATGGTGCTCTTCTGGTGTTTCCAATCATGTTTATTCAGCATGTGCTTCATACGGAGAATATTATTAAATCTGGATTTATTGATGCATTCCTTTCCTCGAGTCTGCTAGAAGAGTTTTTTAAATGGTTTATCCTGTTCTATGCGATTTACCAGCATGTTGAATTTGATGAACCGTTTGATGGGATTGTATATGGCGTGGCTGTTTCTCTTGGTTTTGCCACTGTTGAAAATATATTTTATTTAGTTGCTAATGGAATTGAACATGCAATGGCAAGAGCCTTGCTCCCTGTCTCAAGTCATGCCTTATTCGGAGTCATTATGGGATTTTACATTGGAAAAGCAAAATTTACTGAAGGCAAAAAAACAAAGTGGGTATTAATATCATTACTTTTACCGTTCATCCTGCATGGTTCTTATGATTATATTTTAATTTCACAAGAAAACTGGCTATATATTATTTTACCTTTCATGATCTTCCTTTGGTGGTTTGGCTTAAGAAAGGTTAAAATGGCGAAAATATTAACGACAAACCATAAGAAAAAACAATATTCAGCACAAAATTCCTTTCATTCTTAAAGAGAAATTCCCTTCATTCTAAATGAAGGGGTTTTTTTTTGAATAAATTTGCCATTAAAACAAAAAATAGGCTTACATCTAAAAAGATTTACAACTGGGGGTTACTTTACCATGAAGAAGAAAATTGTTAAATTTATTTTTCCACTCTTAATCTCCCTTTGTATGGTGCCATTTACGTTTCTAGAGGACGACAGGGCATATGCATTCTCTAACCAGGTTATTCAACAAGGTGCTGTTGGAGATGATGTCATCGAGCTTCAATCTAGACTTCAGTATTTGGGCTTTTACAATAGGAAAATTGATGGTGTGTTCGGGTGGAGCACCTATTGGGCACTAAGAAATTTCCAATATGAGTTTGGATTGCCAATTGATGGCCTTGCAGGTACAGAGACAAAGGCAAAATTAGCTAAAGCAAGCAAATATAATAAGCAGTTTGTAAAGGAACAAATCAACAAAGGTAATAAATTTACTCATTATGGTGGAGTGGACCAAAAAAAGCAGAGTGCACCAAACCCTAAAGCACAACCGAAAACACAACCAAACGCTCAACCAAAAGAACAACCAAATGCTCAACCGAAAGCACCAGCTAATACGGCTAATCCTAAACAGGCTGCACCAAAGCCTGCTGAACCAAAAGCTCCACCCAAAAAACCAACGGCAGCGAATACGCCAGGTGGTTTCTCAAGTAACGATATCCAATTAATGGCGAATGCTGTGTATGGGGAAGCCAGAGGTGAACCATATACAGGACAAGTTGCAGTAGCTGCCGTTATCCTAAATCGTGTTAATAGCGCATCCTTTCCAAACACTGTTTCAGGAGTTATTTTTGAACCGGGTGCATTTACCGCCGTTGCGGATGGACAAATTTGGCTGACACCAAACGAACAAGCTAAAAAAGCAGTACTAGATGCAATAAATGGCATTGATCCAACTGGGGAAGCCCTATATTATTTTAATCCGGTCACAGCTACAAGTAAGTGGATTTGGTCAAGACCACAAATTAAACGAATTGGGAAACATATATTTTGCGAATAGAGGGGTGAAAAGGATGATAAGAGGAATAATTATAGGTGTTCTAGCGGTAGGTGTTGCAGGTACTGCCTACTGGGGTTATCAAGAACATCGCGAGAAAAACGCAATTTTAATCAATGCTGAAAATAATTATCAACGTGCCTTTCACGATCTTACCTTTGAGATGGATTTACTTCACGATAAGATTGGAACAACTCTTGCAATGAACTCAAGATATTCCTTGTCACCTTCATTAGTAGAGGTTTGGCGATTAACTTCGGAAGCCCATAGTGATGTCGGTCAACTTCCGTTAACATTGCTCCCGTTCAATAAAACGGAGGAATTCTTGGCTCAAATTGGAAAGTTTAGTTATCAAACAGCAGTAAGAGATTTAGATAAAGAACCATTATCAGAAGAGGAGTATGAAACATTAAAGGTTTTATACAAGCAATCTGGTGAAATTCAAAATGAGCTTCGTAAAGTACAGCATATGGTATTGGAAAACAATCTACGCTGGATGGATGTTGAACTGGCGTTAGCTTCAGGAAAAGAAAAAACCGACAATACGATTATTGATGGGTTTAAAACAGTCGAAAAAACGGTTTCCGGCTATGATGAGAGCGATTTTGGCCCTAGCTTTACAAACATGCAGCAGAAAGATGATAATTTTAAGAAAATTAAAGGAAAAACCATTTCTGAAAAAGAAGCGATCAGTATTGCAAAAAAATATATGAAATTTGATGGGAATTCAGAAGTAAAAGTCACAGAGAGTGGTAAGGGCTCAGATTATGGTTTTTATAGTGTATCAATAAAAAATAAGAAAACTGGTCAAGAGGGCAGTATGGATATCACGAAAAAAGCAGGATATCCAATCTGGTTTATTAATCACCGAGAAGTAGAAACACAGAAGATTAGCTTAAATGATGCAAATCTTAAGGCAGCAGCCTTTCTAAAAGATAATGGTTATAAAAATCTAGAGTTGTTTGAGAGTATGCAATATGATAACACAGGCGTCTTTAATTTTGTTACGAGTGAGAACAATATTAGAATTTACCCTGAGGCCATTAAGGTTGAGGTAGCACTTGATAATGGAAATATCATTGGCTTCACAGCAGAGGAATATTTAAAATCCTTCCAAACTAGGGAAGTAGAAAAACCAGTGCTAACCAGTGAGCAAGCTCGCGCGAAAGTAAATCCTAACTTTAAAGTGATGGAAGAGAGACAAGCGATTATCGTGAATGATCTAAACAAGGAAGTACTGTGTTATGAATTCTTAGGAACGATTGATGATGATACCTATCGAATTTTCATTAATGCCAAAGATGGTACCGAAGAAGAAGTAGAAAAATTAAAGAACGCTGAGGAAGTCTACGACGAAGTAATTTAAGTTTTTAGAATAAAACCATACTATCACTCCAATAATAGTAGTAATTGGTAATTGGAGTGATGGTATGAAAATAGTAGAAAGAATATTAATAAAGGTAGTTATTATCCAATTTATCTTTCTTTTTCTAGCGCAGCTATTCTTACATCAGTTAGATATTTTTCCACAGTTAGAACAGTTAACAAAATATGAGGGAGTAAATGAAAATACATTTACTGAGATATTACAAACCTTTAACGGTAATTAACAAAGCAGAATTCCTGCTTTTTTTTTTATTCTTAAAATGGGAAAAGTAATAAGAAATTTAAATATAAAAATGTTTAAAAAAAGAGGCTTCCACCTTTCTTATGGTAAAATAAAAATATAGGTCTACGAGACGATCATGAATGAATGACTTAGGAGGATTTATGGAAAACAAAATATCAATTGCCATTGACGGCCCTGCTGCAGCCGGCAAGAGTACAGTAGCAAAAGTTGTTGCAGAAAATTTATCCTACATATATATAGATACAGGTGCTATGTATCGCGCTTTGACTTACAAAGCATTGGCTAATAACATTAATTTAGAAGATGAAAACAGTTTATTAAACACTTTCCTAGCAACAAAGCTAGAACTTTATCCATCCCCAAATGGACAAATGGTGTTTCTTGATGGGCAAGAAGTAACAGAAGCTATTCGAACATCAGAAGTAACAAATTCTGTTTCTCTGGTAGCTACGCACCAAAGGGTTCGTGAAGAAATGGTGAGAATGCAACAATCCTTTGCAGTAAATGGTGGGGTTGTGATGGATGGTAGAGATATAGGGACCCATGTGCTTCCAAATGCGGAGATTAAGATTTTCTTGCTTGCGAGTGTTGAAGAAAGAGCAGCTAGACGCCATACGGAAAATCTCCAAAAAGGCTATCCTTCTAATCTGGAACAGTTAAAGGAAGAAATTGCCCGTCGTGATAAAATAGATTCTGAACGAGAGTTTGCACCATTAAAAAAAGCAGACGATGCAATTGAAATTGACACAACATCCTTGGTTATTCCTGAAGTAGTAGAAAAAATAATGGCCCTCGTGCATGAAAGGGTTGGATAAGTGTGACGTTTTATACGTTTGCTAGATCGGTTGTCGCTGGTTTTATTAAACCGTGGTACAGAATTGAGGTTATTGGACTAGAGCATTTTCCTAAAGATAGAGGAGTGCTCTTATGCACCAATCATATTCATAATTTTGATCCTTTAGTCGTTGGCATTTCAACGCCTAGACCAGTCCATTTTATGGCAAAGGAAGAAATTTTTAAAGTTCCTGTTTTGGGTAATGTCGTTAGAAAGTGTAATGCATTCCCAGTAAAGAGAGGGATGGGGGACCGAGAGGCATTAAGAGCGGGATTAAAGGTATTAAAAGACGGAAATGTTTTCGGGCTCTTTCCTGAAGGGACCAGAAGCAAAACAGGTGAGATCGGAAAAGGGTTATCGGGAGCGGGCTTTTTTGCACTAAGAACAGATGCTGATGTGGTGCCTTGCGCCATTATTGGACCATACAAAAGTTTCGGTAAATTAAAAGTGGTTTACGGAAAGCCGATTGCAATGGAAGATATGAGAAGCAGGAAAGCCTCTGCAGATGAGGTAACTGAATTAATTATGTCAGAAATCCATAAACTTATAAAAGAGTACCGATAGGTTCTGCTTGACAAAATAAGCTATTTGTAAGAAGTTAATAAAAAGAGATTTTATTAGAATATTCACTCGTTTTTCATGTAATTAGAAAATATATATTTAACATGCAGTAAATGGATTAAGGAGGAATACATATGTCGGAAGATATGAATCAAGTAGAAGTGAAAAACTATACCATTGGAGATAAAGTCTCTGGACAAGTCACCAAGGTAGAAGAAAAACAGGTAATAGTAAATATTCAGGATAGTAAACATGACGGTATTATCCCTATAAGTGAGCTTTCCAGCCTTCATGTTGAAAAAGCCTCTGATGTAGTGTCTGAAGGTGATGAATTAGATCTTGAAGTACTAAAAGTCGAAGAGGATGCTATTATCTTATCAAAAAGAAAAATCGATGCGGGGAAAGCTTGGGTAAATCTTGAGAGACTTTTCAATAGCGGTGAAGTATTTGAAACTGAAGTGAAAGATGTAGTAAAAGGTGGTCTTGTCGTTGATCTTGGCGTACGAGGATTTGTTCCTGCGTCTTTAGTAGAAGCACATTTTGTTGAAGATTTCACAGATTATAAAGGTAAGAATCTTACTTTTAAAATTGTTGAACTTGATAAGGAAAAAAATCGTTTAATCCTTTCTCACCGTGCAGTAGTGGAAGAAGAGAAGGGAAAACACAAGAAAAATATCTTAAATAGTATTACTCCTGGACAAGTTATTGATGGTACGGTACAAAGAATTACAGACTTTGGTGCATTCGTTGATATTGGCGGTATTGATGGACTTGTTCATATATCCCAATTGTCATATCAACATATTGATAAACCATCAGATGTAGTCCAAGAAGGTCAAAAAGTAAAAGTTAAGGTTTTGAATGTGGATCGTGATAATGAAAGAATTTCTTTATCTATCAAAGAAACACAGCCAGGACCATGGTCTGATGTAGCTGAAAAAGCACCAAAGGGCAGCACATTAACTGGGACCGTTAAACGATTAGTATCATATGGTGCCTTTGTTGAAGTTTTCCCAGGGGTTGAAGGTCTTGTTCATATCTCACAAATTGCTCATAAGCATATTGGTACACCACATGAGGTATTGAAGGAAGGACAAGAAGTACAAGTAAAAGTGCTAGATGCGAACGAGCAAGAGCAGAGACTCTCTCTTAGCATCAAGGACCTCCTCGAAAAAGATGCTGATGAGAACTTCGATTACGAACTTCCTGAAGAATCTAAAGGTTTCCAGCTGGGTGAAATGATTGGCGATAAATTAAAGAATCTAGGAAAATAATGGTGATAATCAGTGTCAAGATCTGAACGGAAATGGGACCATATTCGCTATGCCCTAGAAACAGGGCAAAAACGATTAACAGCATTTGATGATATTCAATTTATTCATCAAAGTTTACCAAACATTAATGTTTCGGATGTTTCTATTCACCAAAAAGTTGGCGGACTTTCTTTAAGTTCGCCAATTTTTATCAATGCAATGACAGGCGGCGGAGGCGATAAAACCTATTCTCTGAACAAGCAGCTAGCAATGGTAGCGAGGGAAGCAGGTCTTGCAATCGCAGTGGGGTCACAAATGTCAGCATTGAAGGATAAATCTGAGAGATATACATATGAGGTTGTTCGAAAAGAAAACCCTTTTGGAGTTATAATTGCTAACTTAGGAAGTGAGGCAACTCCTGATTTAGCAAATGCAGCTATTGAAATGATTGAGGCAAATGCCTTACAGATACATTTAAATGTAATCCAGGAGCTTGCTATGCCTGAAGGAGACCGGGAATTCTCTGGAGCTTTAAGGAGAATTGAAAAAATTGTAAAAGAGGTTAACGTTCCCGTTATTGTTAAAGAGGTTGGATTTGGTATGTGCAAAGAAACTGTTGAATCTCTTTCATCTGTGGGAGTTTCTGTTGTAGATGTCGGGGGATTCGGAGGAACCAACTTTGCCGAAATAGAAAACAAGCGTAGTGATAAATCTAAATCCTTTTTTAATCAATGGGGAATTCCTACAGCAATCTCTATTTCTGAAGCTGCACATGCATCCATCCCCCTAACAATCATTGGTTCCGGTGGATTTTCCTCAAGCATTGATATTGCAAAAGGAATAGCATTAGGTGCGAGTGCTGTTGGCTTTGCGGGTTATTTCTTGAAGATTCTTGTTGAAGAGGGAATTGATTCTTTAAATGAAGAAATTTCATCACTTCATCATGGATTAAAAATAATTATGACTGCATTAGGAGCCAAATCTATTTTAGATTTACAAAGTGCTCCATTAATGATATCTGGTCAAATGCATCATTGGTTAACTCAGAGAGGAATCGATACCAAAACATACAGCCAGCGTACTATAAAATAAGCTCCCGCAGCCTTGCGGGAGCTTATTTTTTTTAACTATACTTATTATCGTTTAATCCTCTTGCTTCTTCAGGGCTTTGAAGCTTAGTTGCTCCAGGATAATGTAACGCCTGGTCACGGTCTGATTCAACTTTTCCACTTGCTTTTAACTTTTTTTCTTGTCGATCCTTTCCCATTTCTCCACACCTCCTACTATTAACATGATTTTCTTGCTTAAAGATTATTCAGGGAAGTATGAAACTACATAAAGAAAACCGATAATGGAAATAATAGGAGGTGTATGATAATGGAAGGTTCATTGTTTTATTGGATACTTTGGTTGTTTTGGGTTTCCATAACTTTTTTTATGAACAAGCAAAATCCGTATCGTGCAAAATTAGCTGCTTGTATTTTAGTGGTCATTATTCTTTCAGATGTACATTTTACGGTGGATAGTTTTCAGTTTTTTGCTAGTGGATTATTTTTGCTGCTATTATCTTATATTATTTTAAGTAAGAAAAAGCTGGGTTCGTTGCTATACGCCTTTATTTGTTCATTTATTGTAACCACTTCATACGTTACCTTTAACTTATTTGTCATTTTTGACCCAGTCTGGGTTGTGTTTCAAAAGGAATGGATGATGGGATTTTGTTTAAGCTGTCTGGCCATTATTTTGCAGAAGTCATTAAAAGATAGATTGTTGATTATTGTTAGCGGCACTATGCAGGGAGAGATACTCTATGCTTTTTACCTAAGTAAATTTGAATTTTCCTACCCAATAGGGGCAATCGCTTACCTAGATGTCTCGGCTCTAACAATTTTGCTGCTAGTAAGCTGGAGCGCCCTAGAAAATGCCGGTACATACTTTCAAAACCATTATCATTTTTTGGAAAAGGGCAAGCAAAAGTCATCTTAATATATTTTTGTCTTTCATAGCAGTCCAGCTTCAGGCGCCTTGCGCTTTTAAACTTTACCATTGCAGGAAAGGATTCACATTGCTAAAATAATATGGTTAGACCCTTCTTTTGGATAGAAGGGTTTCTTTATCATTAGTACGCAATTGCTTAATTATATAATTGAGTTTCTCTGCTTTAACGATAAAATAACAAAATATTGATAAATATATGGATAGAAAGGATGGCGATTATTATGGTAAAACCTGTTATAGCCATTGTAGGGCGACCGAATGTTGGGAAATCGACCATTTTCAACAGAATTGTTGGAGAGAGGATATCTATCGTTGAGGATATCCCTGGAGTAACGCGTGATCGAATTTATAGCTCCGGGGAATGGTTGACACATGATTTTAATGTAATTGATACGGGTGGTATTGATATCGGGGATGAACCTTTTCTCGAGCAAATTCGCCAGCAGGCTGAAGTAGCCATTGACGAAGCAGATGTTATCATTTTTTTAACAAATGGCAGAGAAGGAGTTACTGCTGCAGACGAAGAGGTTGCAAAGATATTATATAAATCCAAAAAACCTATTGTATTAGCGGTTAACAAAATTGATAATCCTGAAATGCGTGAACAAATCTATGATTTTTATTCTTTAGGATTTGGAGAACCTATACCAGTATCAGGCTCTCATGGACTCGGATTGGGAGACCTTCTGGATGAGGCAGCTAAACATTTTCCAAAGGATAAGGGTCAGGATTATGATGCAGATGTCATTAAATTTTCTTTAATTGGCCGGCCAAATGTTGGGAAGTCATCGTTAGTCAATGCAATTTTGGGAGAAGAACGTGTTATTGTAAGTGATATTGCTGGAACAACAAGAGATGCTGTGGATTCACCTTATACGTATAATGGCGATAGGTATGTCATTATTGATACAGCTGGAATGCGGAAAAAAGGAAAAGTCTATGAGAGTACCGAAAAATATAGTGTACTCCGTGCATTAAGGGCAATAGAACGGTCTGATGTTGTTTTAGTTGTTATTAATGCGGAAGAAGGAATCATCGAACAGGATAAGAAAATTGCCGGATATGCACATGAAGCTGGCAGGGCAATTGTTATTGTAGTCAACAAATGGGATGCTGTTGAAAAAGATGAAAAAACAATGAAGGAACTTGAACAGAAAATTAGAGAGCATTTTCTCTACTTAAGTTATGCTCCGATTGTTTTCTTGTCAGCAAAGACGAAAAAACGTATTCATACACTATTACCAATGATTAATACAGCTAGCGAAAACCATTCAATGCGTGTCGAAACGAGCGTGTTAAATGATATAATTATGGATGCGGTAGCCATGAATCCAACACCAACGGATAAAGGTCGCCGATTAAAGATTTATTACACCACTCAAGTAGCTGTTAAACCGCCAACCTTTGTTGTTTTTGTTAACGAACCAGAATTAATGCATTTCTCTTATGAGCGCTTCTTAGAAAATCGAATCCGTGAAGCTTTTGGATTCGAGGGAACCCCGATAAAAATTTATGCCAGAGAAAGAAAATAATTTTACGGTGGGAGTGATCTAAATGCGGGAAAAGAAAGAAGCTGTAGCCGTTATTGGTGCTGGAAGCTGGGGAACAGCCCTTGCGATGGTCCTTGCAGACAATGGACATGAAGTCCGATTGTGGAGCCATAATGAATCCCAAGTTCAAGAAATTAATCAATACCATACGAATAAAAAATACTTGCCAGAAATACAGCTGCCAGAATTGATAGTCGGTTATGCGTCATTAAGGGACGCTTTGGCAGAAATTAAAACAGTTATTTTAGCGGTACCAACAAAAGCTATCCGCGAAGTACTTGGGAAGGTACGCACTGTTCAAAACTCACCTTTGACCATTGCACATGTTAGTAAAGGGATTGAACCTGATTCCCTTTTGAGAATATCAGAACTGATCAAAGAAGAAATGCCAACGGAGCTTTTAAAAGCTGTTGTTGTCCTTTCAGGCCCAAGCCATGCTGAGGAAGTCAGCAGGAGGCACCCAACAACTGTTACGGTTTCTTCTGAAGATATGAGTGCCGCAGAAGAGATTCAAGATTTGTTTATTAACCATAATTTTCGAGTTTATACGAATCCAGATGTTATTGGAGTTGAAATCGGCGGCGCATTGAAGAATATCATTGCCTTGGCTGCCGGAATAACGGACGGGCTGGGGTATGGTGATAATGCGAAAGCTGCATTAATAACAAGAGGTTTAGCGGAAATAGCCAGACTAGGAACCAAAATGGGGGCTAACCCATTAACGTTTTCTGGTTTAGCAGGTATAGGAGATTTGATTGTAACCTGTACAAGCGTTCATTCAAGGAACTGGAGAGCTGGAAACCTGCTTGGTAAAGGGAATAACCTAGAAGAGGTTCTTGATAACATGGGAATGGTTGTAGAGGGTGTAAGAACAACGAAAGCAGCCTATCAGCTTGCCCAAAAGTATAACGTGAGTATGCCGATTACATCTGCCCTTTACGATGTATTATTTAATGGGAAAAACGCAAAAGATGCGGTTGATGTATTAATGGCCCGTGGTAAAACTCATGAAATGGAAGATTTGGTGAATATTCTTGAGGAAAGAAACCTTGAAGATTAAAAATTGTGCATTTTTCTCTGAAAAATAGGCATTCATTGAGTGCGTTTCCCCGCATGGTTGCATACAATGCAAGCGAAGCACACGTGTAGTATGAACCAAATGAATGGGTTGTTTAGTCACTAAGACTGAAGTAAGGAATTCGCCCCTCTTTACTTCAGTTTTTTTGTTTAGTAAAGGCTCTTTTCGTAAACTTTGTTGCTTTCTATACAAATTATTCTAAATTAATCGCTACTTCGGACAATTTTGATGAACTTTAGAGTCATGGTGTCCGAACCAGAGGCAACTTCAGACAAGATCGATGAATCTAAGAGTCATGGTGTCTGAACAAGAGGCAACTTCAGTCAAGATCGATGAATCTAAGAGTCATGGTGTCCGAACCAGAGGCAACTTAAGCAAAAAACGTTATTAACCAATAATAAAAACAACAATCTTTGCGAAAACAGCCTTAGTAAAAAAACAAAAATTTTCATGAAAACATCTTCCTTATGGTATAATAGCTTTCGGAATAAGGGGGGTGTCCTAATGTCACCAGGTATGCTGAAAATGTGGATATCAATTGCGGGGATGGGTCTTATGTTCCTGGCGATTTTTACAATATATCTAAGTCGTTATAAGTTAAAAGGCATTCTAAAGGTTTTAACTGCTGTTTTAGCTTACATTTTTTTATTTATTTCAGGTATTACATTATTTGTTGTCCTTTTTACATAATACAAAAAAACAGGTGATTGTATGAATTGGAAAGTCATTTGCACGTTACTAATCTTTACAACTTTGATGTTATCAGGATGCATGTATCCCTCAGAGAAGTTAGCAGAGAATCAAATCCCATATACCGACCAAATCCAAGCAGTTCAACAAGCGGTGAACACCTTTAAGGAGGATAATGGGGGAATTCTGCCGATAAAAACAAGAGATGCAGTGACTCCAATCTATCAAAAATATCCGATAGATTTTAAAAAAATCGCTCCCAAGTACATTGCGGAGCCCCCGGGGAATGCCTTTGAAAGTGGCGGGATATTCCAATATGTTCTTGTAGATGTTGAAACCAATCCAACTGTAAAACTGTTAGACTTGAGGATGGTTGATACGATTCGTGATATCAAACTGAGGATTAAATCCAATGGCTATCCGCCATATAAAGACAAACTTGCTGATAATGTATATACGATTGATTTTAATGAATTAGGATATAAACAGGAGCCATACGTCGTTAGTCCATATTCTAATCAAAATCTCCCATTTGTGGTCACAACAGATGCTGAAGTCTATGTCGATTATCGGCAGGATTTATACCAGCAGCTAAAAAAAGCAGAAAAGCCGGTAAAACCGGGTGAGGATATACGGAATATACTTGTGGAAGATTCTATGTTTGTTCCTGCCTATTCTTTGCCATACACAATTGATGATGAGAATAATGAGCCAGTTTTTTTAAAGCAATAAGAATGTCAAATAGTCATAACCCTTCACCTGCGAAATATATTGTAGGAGTAGGGTTTTTTTTTGGGCAAAAATGGATCACTTGTACTTTGCCTCGGGAACCCTCATCCGTTCAACTGTTCAGACACAACAGATACCTGCATATTCATGGAATATTTATTTAAGGGGGTAAAAAATTTATAAAAAAGTGTCATAACAATATAGGACAACGTCATAAATATATATTGTCCAAAAATATCTTGATGGATAATATTATCCCACTTTACTCTATGATCGGGAGGGGATCACTTGGAAAAGGTTGATATTTTCAAAGATATTGCCGAAAGAACTGGCGGTGATATTTATTTAGGAGTAGTAGGTGCTGTTCGAACAGGAAAATCCACATTTATTAAAAAATTTATGGAGCTTGTGGTTTTACCGAATATAGACAATGAGGCAGAGAGATCAAGAACAGTCGATGAACTTCCTCAGAGTGCAGCCGGGAAAACAATCATGACCACAGAGCCAAAGTTCGTTCCGAACCAAGCGGCAACTGTGCATGTTGATGAGGGTCTTAATGTAAATATTAGACTGGTTGATTGTGTTGGTTACACTGTCCCAGGTGCAAAAGGCTATGAGGATGAAAATGGCCCTAGGATGATTACTACCCCTTGGTACGAGGAACCTATCCCGTTCCATGAAGCCGCTGAAATTGGAACGCGAAAAGTGATTCAGGAGCATTCTACAATTGGGGTAGTGGTTACTACGGATGGGACAATTGGTGAAATTCCAAGAAGCAATTACATTGAAGCTGAGGAACGAGTCATTAACGAGCTGAAGGAAGTTGGCAAACCGTTTATTATGGTTGTCAATAGCGCCCAGCCATATCACCCTAGCACTGAAACACTTAGGTCTAGCTTAGCGGAAAAGTATGACATTCCTGTCCTCGCAATGAGTGTTGAAAGCATGCGTGACAGTGATGTACTTAATGTTCTTAGAGAGGCTCTATATGAGTTTCCAGTCCTTGAAGTTAATGTTAACCTGCCTAGCTGGGTAATGGTGTTGAGAGAAAATCACTGGCTGCGTGAAAGTTATCAAGAAGCTGTTAAAGAAACAGTTAAAGATATCAAGAGATTAAGAGATGTTGATCGGGTCGTACAGCAATTTAGCGACTTTGACTATATTGAGAGAGCTGGGTTAGCTGGAATTGAAATGGGTCAAGGTGTTGCAGAAATTGATTTATTTGCTCCAGACGAACTTTACGATGATATTTTAAAAGAAATTGTCGGGGTGGAAATCAGGGGGAAAGATCATCTCCTTGAGCTTATGCAGGATTTTGCACATGCAAAAGCAGAATATGACCATATTTCTGATGCATTAAGAATGGTCAAACAAACGGGCTACGGAATTGCGTCGCCGTCACTTTCAGATATGAGCCTGGAAGAACCTGAAATTATCCGACAAGGTGCAAGGTTTGGAGTTAGGCTGCGAGCGGTTGCCCCATCAATTCATATGATAAAGGTTGATGTTGAATCTGAGTTCGCTCCGATTATCGGTACAGAAAAGCAAAGTGAAGAGTTAGTGCGTTATCTAATGCAGGACTTCGAGGATGATCCATTATCCATTTGGAATTCTGATATATTTGGACGTTCGTTAAGCTCTATCGTTAGGGAGGGTATCCAAGCCAAGCTTTCCTTAATGCCAGAGAATGCAAGATATAAACTAAAAGAGACGTTAGAGAGAATTATTAACGAAGGATCAGGCGGTTTGATTGCAATAATCCTTTAGGCTTAAAGACTCCATTTGGAGTCTTTTTTCTTTTTATTACAAATATCTACACCCATAATTACGAAATTTAGTAGAAATTTGTAGAAATGAAGAAAAGATTACCATTATTTCATGAATTATTCTTGATAAGCGTAAATGATTGTGATAATCTTTTATCAGACTTACGTTTGGTGCTTAAAACCTTTATATAATAAGGTTTTTATTAAAAAAGTAGATTAAAATATCAAAAACTGCATTTTTTGATTACTTTTCCAATAAAACCGCACTATGACGTATAGAAATTAGAAAAATTGTTTAGAAATGTAGATAAGTAATCTTATTTATGATTCTTAACTTATAATCATTGGGAGGAGGTGAATAGCATGAACAAGACAGAACTAATTAACGCAGTTGCAGAAGCAAGCGAGCTTTCTAAAAAAGACGCTACAAAAGCAGTTGATGCTGTATTTGATGCAATTCTAGATGCTTTGAAAAATGGTGATAAAGTCCAACTAATCGGTTTTGGAAACTTTGAAGTACGCGAACGCGCAGCACGTAAAGGACGTAATCCTCAAACTGGTGAGGAAATCGAAATTGGTGCAAGCAAAGTTCCTGCTTTCAAACCAGGTAAAGCACTTAAAGATGCAGTAAAATAATTACATAAATTTATTGCCTCGGCAAAAAGGTCATGGTAAACCACCATGGCCTTTTTTCTTTGGGTTTCTTACTTTGAACATCAATTTTGTTGTGCTAATATGTATTTGTCATATATACTTGGTTGATATATAGTAGGGGGAATATGCATGTCTGAAGTGAATCGTACCCAAATTGAAGAAGCAGTACGTTTAATATTAACAGCGATTGGTGAAGATCCGAGCAGGGAAGGCTTGCTTGATACTCCGAAACGAGTAGCAAAAATGTATGAAGAGGTTTTTAGCGGTCTTAATGAAGATCCGAAAAAACATTTCGAGACCGTATTCAGTGAAGACCATGAAGAATTAGTTCTAGTGAAGGACATCCCGTTCTATTCCATGTGTGAACACCATCTAGTACCTTTCTTTGGAAAAGCACATGTGGCCTATATCCCAAAAGATGGACGAGTGACAGGGTTAAGCAAATTAGCAAGGGCAGTAGAGGCAGTCGCTAAAAGACCTCAGCTGCAAGAGAGAATCACCTCTACTATTGCTAATAGTTTGATGGAAAAATTAGCTCCACATGGAGTAATGGTTGTTGTTGAGGCAGAACATATGTGTATGACAATGCGCGGGGTGAAAAAACCGGGGTCAAAGACAGTAACAACTGCAGTACGGGGCAATCTTGCAAATGATACCATTGCTCGTTCTGAAATATTATCTTTAATTAAGAGTTAGTGGGGTGATACTATGGAAAAACGACAATCTCAAAGCAACGATTTTGTTGTGATTAAAGCTGTTGATGATGGAGTTAATGTTATTGGATTGACGCGAGGCACTGACACAAAATTTCATCATTCTGAAAAGCTGGATAAAGGCGAAGTGCTTATAGCTCAATTCACCGAACATACATCAGCAATAAAGATTAGGGGAAATGCAAAAATAATGACTCAATTTGGCGAAATTGAAAGCGAAATGAAAAAGTAGCCAGTCATTCGTTTTACATTTTTATTTCATATCGGTGGAAATGTATTTATTTTGTGAAATTCTGCCCATACATAAGCTTTTATGATATAATTGTCACTGCCTTGTTTACACAAAAGGATCGTAATAAATATATTAATTCGGGGAAGCAAGGGTGATTAATTTGCCAGACATTCGACAAAAGTTTACAGACATTAAGGAGCAAGTTGAGCAAAAAGTATTTCATCCTTACTTGCTAAAATATATTGAGAAGCCTGTTATTGATGAAGATAAACTGCTTATTCTTGTGTCCATTATGGATCGACTCGAATTGTCTTACAATGAGTTAAAAAATTATACGATGACAACTATGCTCATCCAGATTGCCCTTGATACCCATGAGCATATATCTAATGCAAATGTGGATGAAAAAAATAGACAATTAACGGTCCTGGCTGGGGATTATTATAGTGGTTTATATTATAAACTATTGGCAGATTCTGAAAATATCATCATGATAAAAGAACTCTCAAAAGGGATAAAAGAGGTTAATGAACATAAAGTTTCTGTCTATCAAAAGGAACTTTACGATATTGAAAACCTAATGACAAGTATAAAGAGAATTGAAAGCTCTTTACTTGTGAAATTCTCTGAATGTTTTAAAGTGGACTTATGGAATGAATTTATAGCCAACTTATTTTTTTTCAAGCGCTTGCTTAACGAGAAGAACCTGTTTTTGGAAGCTAGAAGCAGCTATTTGTTTGAATACATGAAAGATATTACTAGTCCAAATAAAAACCTTACAATAAAAAATCTATCAGATAAACAGCAAAGAGATTTGCTTGTGATTTGTGATCGTTATCTTGATTCTTCAAAACAATTCCTATTAAAAGGAATAAGTCAGCTGCCATATTTAAATGATATGCTTGAAGCTAGAATTACTTCGATCATTAATGAACATCAACCAATTGCGAAAACTTTAGTGGAAGAAGGGTAAGCAAATGCAGCAATCTAAGGAACAACGAGTTCATAAGGTCTTTGAGAAAATATCTGATAACTATGATAAAATGAACTCGGTTATTAGTTTTCAGCAGCACATCAAATGGCGTAAGGACACCATGAAAAGGATGAATGTCAAACCAGGTTCGAAAGCGCTGGATGTATGTTGTGGAACAGGGGACTGGACGATTGCTTTAGCTGAAGCTGTTGGTCCTTCCGGTGAAGTGACTGGATTGGACTTTAGTCAAAATATGCTAAATGTCGGGATTGATAAGGTAAAAAGCCTAGGCTTAAAGCAGGTTAACTTAATTCATGGGAATGCGATGGAACTGCCTTTCCCTGATAATAGCTTTGATTATGTAACGATAGGATTTGGGTTACGAAATGTTCCTGATTACCTTCAAGTATTAAAAGAAATGAATCGTGTTTTAAAACCAGGAGGCATTGCGGTTTGCCTTGAAACCTCCCAGCCTACTTTAGCAGGGTATAAACAGCTATATTATTTTTATTTTAAATTTATCATGCCTATGTTTGGCAAGCTATTTGCAAAGAGCTATAAAGAATACTCCTGGCTCCATGAATCGGCCCGCAATTTTCCGGGAATGAAAGAATTAGCTAGAATGTTTGAGACTGCCGGCTTTAAAGATGTTTATTATAAGCCATATAGTGGTGGTGCTGCAGCCGTACATTTCGGATATAAAAAGTAAATAAAAATAGACATGCAAACAGGATGAAAAGCTGGTGAATACAAATGAAATTAAAGATGATGTATTCATTTTTGAATTCAGATATAAATACAATCGAAAGAAAATTAGAAGAGACCATTCAGGCGGATTCTCTTCTTTTGAAACGGGCTTCTTTGCATACCCTTCAGGCAGGAGGTAAAAGAATTCGGCCTGTTTTTGTTTTATTGGCTGGTAAGTTTGGTCACTATGATATTAATATAATGAAATACGTTGCTGTTGCTTTGGAGCTTATTCACATGGCTTCATTAGTACATGATGACGTCATTGACGACGCGGACTTGCGAAGAGGTCAGCCAACAGTTAAGGCAAAATGGGACAACAAGACTGCCATGTATACGGGGGATTTTATCTTTGCGCTCTCACTTGAATTGATGAGTGAACTAAATAAGCCCTTAGCTCATAAAATATTAGCCAATACCATTGTTGAGGTAACAGTTGGTGAAATTCAACAAATAAAGGATAAGTACCGTTTTGATCAGAATCTTAGGGATTATTTGCGCCGAATCAAAAGGAAGACAGCACTGCTCATTTCTGCAAGTTGTCAGCTTGGTGCTATTGCTGCAGATGTTGAAGAGTCCACTCATAAAAAACTGTACTTATTTGGTTATTACGTTGGAATGGCATTTCAAATTACAGACGATATCTTGGATTTTACTTCCTCAGAAGAGGAGCTGGGAAAGCCTGCAGGCAGTGACCTGCTTCAAGGGAATATTACAGCTCCCGCTCTATATGCAATGGAGAATGAAAACATTCGCAGGGAGATTGAAAAGGTTCACGAGGACATGGAGCCTGCTCATATTCAAAAAATTATCACCCTTATTAAAGGATCCGGTGCAATTGAAAAGTCGATCGCATTAAGCGATTTGTACTTAGATAAAGCACTAGCTGTACTAGAAGAGCTGCCAGCTAATCGTGCCAAAAAAACACTGCGCGATATCGCAAAATTCATCGGTCGAAGAAAATATTAAAAAGAAAGGAGCTAATCTGTGATTAGCTCTTTACTTTTGAACCCCAAACGTCTACCCTTTTTATTAGATTACGGGCTCTCGTCAAGGCGCTTCCGCTTTTCTGACTTGCGAAATATTCGAAACAATGTTAATATTTTCGGTGGGTTGTTCTTATTAACATCCATATACATACATAACTAGGAGTGGAATTCATGGAAAAAACATTTTTAATGGTGAAGCCTGATGGTGTACAACGTAATTTAATCGGAGAAATCGTTGCTCGTTTTGAAAAAAAGGGCTTCCAATTAGTTGGCGCTAAATTAATGAGCATTCCGACTGAACTTGCTGAGGAGCACTATGGTGAGCACAAAGAACGTCCATTCTTTGGTGAATTAGTAGATTTCATCACATCTGGTCCTGTTTTTGCTATGGTTTGGCAAGGTGAAAATGTGATTGCTACTGCGCGTCAAATGATGGGGTCAACAAATCCTAAAGATGCTGCACAAGGTACAATCCGTGGCGACTTTGGCTTAACAGTTGGCAAGAATGTTATTCACGGTTCAGATTCACCTGCAAGTGCAGAGCGTGAAATTGGATTATTTTTTAAAGATGGCGGCGTTGTTGAGTACTCTAAACTAGTTAACGAATGGATTTACTAATTTAGAGATAAAAGGCACTTGTATGCATATACAGGTGCCTTTTTTGTATGCGCATACATAAAAATGATTAAAATATTTCAAAAACAATAGTGTACAAATGGGGTAACTGTTATTATCATTAAATAAATAATCATCTATCAATTTATGCTATTTTCAGATAATTATACTAGGTTTATTAGTCTAATTATGGTATATTGATAAAAATCCTTTAATGAGTTGAAGGGGGAAAGTGTAATGGGAATGAGATATTTAACAGCTGGAGAATCACACGGTCCGCAATTAACAACAATACTAGAGGGACTGCCAGCAGGAATGCCATTATTAGCTGAGGATATTAATACAGAGCTTGCAAGAAGGCAGCAGGGATACGGCCGCGGCAGGCGAATGCAAATTGAAAAGGATACAGTTGAAATCACATCTGGAGTACGACATGGGGAAACACTTGGATCTCCAGTTGCTCTAGTAGTAAAGAATAATGACTGGAAGCATTGGACGAAAATTATGGGAGCAGACCCATTATTAGAGGGACAAGAGGATGAAGTAAAACGAAAAATAACTCGTCCAAGACCAGGACATGCAGATTTAAACGGAGCTATAAAGTATGGTCATCGAGATATGAGAAATGTTCTTGAGCGTTCATCTGCACGAGAAACTACTGTAAGAGTAGCAGCCGGTGCAGTTGCTAAGAAACTATTATCGCTAGTCGGTGTTACACTTGTTTCCCATGTTGTTGAAATTGGCGGCATTAAAGCCAAGCCAAATACAAATTTATCAATTGAAGAGATAAAGGAAAGAACGGAGCTTTCATCTGTACGCTGTGCAGACCCTAGTGTAGAACAGGAAATGATGGATGCGATTGATAATGCTAAGAAAAATGGTGATTCAATTGGTGGAGTTGTTGAAGTCATTGCTTCAGGTATGCCTTCAGGAATAGGAAGCTATGTGCAATATGATAGAAAATTGGATGCAAAGCTCGCAGCAGCGATAATAAGTATTAATGCCTTTAAAGGTGTAGAGTTTGGAATAGGCTTTGAAGCTGCAAGAAAGCCTGGAAGTGAAGTGCATGATGAGATTGTTTGGGACGAAGATAATGGTTATACGCGAAAGACGAACCGTCTAGGCGGTTTTGAAGGCGGTATGACAACAGGTATGCCAATTGTCGTTCGAGGAGTAATGAAGCCAATTCCAACGCTATATAAGCCACTCATGAGCGTTGACATCGATAGTAAGGAGCCATTTTCTGCAAGTGTAGAGCGTTCTGACAGCTGTGCTGTTCCTGCAGCAGCGGTAGTGGCAGAAAATGTGGTCGCATGGGAGCTTGCTAATTCTCTTATTGATCAATTTTATAGTGATCGGTTCGAGACATTTGCTGCTGAAATTAACCGTCAGCGTGAATATGCGAGGGAATTTTAATGAAAGCCATTGAAATTCAAACAAGTTCCAAAAGCTATAATGTGTTTGTAGGTGAAGGCGTAAGAAGTGAAATAAGTACTTTTTTAAAGAATCATTTTACAAATCTGACTAGAATATTAATTATTACAGATAAAACAGTTGGCAGGATTCATCTTGATAAAGTATTACCCTTTTTAACTGAATGGAATCCAGTTGTGTTTACTGCTCCTAGTGGTGAAAAAGCAAAAACGTTCGAAGTCTTCTATGACGCCTTATCCGTGGCATTAGAAAACCGTCTAGATCGAAAATCTGCCATACTCGCTTTTGGCGGTGGTGCAGTAGGTGACTTATCTGGTTTTGTTGCTTCAGCGTTTATGAGGGGAATACCATTTATCCAAGTTCCAACTACCATCCTTGCTCATGATAGTGCAGTTGGGGGAAAAGTTGCTATTAATCATCCTTTAGGAAAAAATATGATTGGGGCTTTTCATCAGCCTGAGGCTGTTTTTTATGATTTAGAATTACTCCATACACTGCCTGAGCAGGAAATTCGTTCTGGTTTTGCAGAGGTTATTAAACATGCACTTATTTACGATGTTAGCTTTTATAAAAGGTTAAAATCAGATATCAATAATCTTAACTCTTTAACTACTGAACAATTATTTGAATCCCTTACAAAGGGAATTCAAATAAAAAACGAATTTGTCTCAAAGGATGAAAAAGAGACAGGAATTCGAGCTTATTTGAATTTTGGACATACATTAGGACATGCAATTGAAGCAGAAATGGGCTATGGTAATTTTACTCATGGTGAAGCTATAATGATTGGTATGATTTTTGCGTTAAAGGTCAGTAAAGAGGTTTCAGGACTATCCTTTAATACAGAAGAATTTATTACCTGGGTTCGAGGGCTTGGGTACCAAACAGAAATACCAGCACATTTATCGGTTGAGCATTTACTTTCAAAAATGAAGCAGGATAAAAAGTCTGCAGGTGGTTCAGTAAAGTTTGTATTGTTAGAGCAAATAGGGAAACCGAAACTTCACGAGCTTTCGGATGATTTTCTAGTAGATCAGCTCAAGAATTTTTAATAAGGCTATTTTCGTAAACATTGTTGTTAAAATCCAAAAGCCGATTTTAACGAGAAACAACCTATATTTATGTTTGAAATAAAGTTTGAAAGCTCTTTTCTTAAAATGAAAGGCCTTTTTGCAACATATCATAGTTCATTCAAGCGCTTTTCGTCTCCAAAAGCAACAAAGTTTAAGAAAAGAGCTACTAAAAACAAGGGGTGCTTTTCATATGATTAGAGGGGTGAGGGGAGCAATCACCGTTGATTGCAATACCGAGGAAGCAATCGTATCTGCAACAGAAGGGCTTGTAAAAAAATTGATTGATGAAAACAATATTCTACCTGAGCAGGTAGCATCTGTTTTTATTTCAACAACAGAAGACTTAAACGCTGTTTTTCCAGCAAAAGCACTGCGTAAATTTGCCGGCTGGACCTACGTCCCTGTTATGTGTATGAGAGAATTGCCAGTGCCAAATTCTTTGGAAATGTGCGTTAGAGTTATGATGCATGTAAATACGGCTGTAACACAGGAAGAAATTGTGCATGTTTATTTAGGGGGGGCAAAGGTATTAAGACCTGATTTAGGTAATACCTTGGCTAAATAGACAGCATTATAATATATCATCTTTAGGATGGAGTGGAGATAAATGAGATGGAAAAAGCAGTTATTAACACTGACTCCATATCAGCCAGGTAAATCAATTGAGTCAGTTAAAAAACAATATAATTTAGAACAGATTGTTAAGCTAGCCTCAAACGAAAATCCGTTTGGGTGTTCAAATAAAGTACTTTCTGCACTAA
Organism: Bacillus sp. EB106-08-02-XG196; assembly: GCF_013396335.1. Lineage (GTDB taxonomy): Bacteria > Bacillota > Bacilli > Bacillales > Cytobacillaceae > Neobacillus. The sequence continues at coordinate 56,653 of NZ_JABWSY010000002.1, read as the reverse complement.
AAAACAATCAACCAGGCTTTGCTATTTACCCTGATGGCTACATGACCACTTTAAGGGAATCTGTAGCTACTTTCTTAAATGTAAGTCAAGATGAATTAATATTTGGGAATGGTTCGGATAACATTATCCAAATTATTTCAAGGTCATTATTACATCCAGGGGCTAATACGGTAATGGCGACACCTTCTTTTTCCCAATACAAGCATAATGCTGTAATTGAAGGAGCAGAGATTAGGGAAATTCCATTACTTAATGGTGAACATGATTTAGAACAAATGTTTGCTGCTATTGATGAAAATACCAATGTTGTCTGGGTTTGCAGCCCTAATAATCCTACAGGTACATATGTAGCAGAAAATAAATTGATTGCCTTTTTAGATCAAGTTCCATCCCATGTTTTAGTTGTGTTGGATGAGGCCTATTATGAATACGTAGTTGCTGATGATTACTATGATTCAATTGAATTAACAGGCAAATATCCAAATTTAATTGTGTTACGAACATTTTCTAAAATATACGGACTTGCTTCATTAAGAGTTGGCTATGGTGTTGCCAACCGTTCAATAATTCAAGCACTTGAACCTGCAAGAGAACCGTTCAATGTTAATTCATTTGGACAGATTGCAGCTATAGCTGCTCTTGGAGATCAAGAGTTTGTCGAAAATTGCAAAGAGAAAAACAGACAAGGTTTGACTAAATTTTATGAATTCTGCGAACAACACGAACTAGAGTTTTATCCTTCTCAAACAAATTTTGTTTTAATAGATATTAATGCCGATGCTGATCAAGGATTTCAATTTCTATTAGAAAAAGGTTACATCGTTAGATCTGGAAAAGCATTAGGATTCCCTTCTTCATTAAGAATTACTGTTGGTTCAGATGAACAAAATGAAGGTGTGTTAAAAGCACTAGGTGAATTTTTAACACAACAAAATACAGCTAAGCTCAGTGGAAAGTAGGCGGACTACCAATGAAAGGCCGAGTTTTTGTTATTGGGCTTGGGTTAATTGGCGGTTCTTTAGCTTTATGTATTAAGAAAGAGCATAAAGACGCTATCATAATAGGCTATGATATTCATCAAGAACAGGCTAGGCTTGCTAAAATGCTAGGAGTTATTGATGAAGTGGCTGATCATATAGCAGAAGGTGCTAAAGCCGCAGATTTAATTATTATTTCCGCACCAGTAATCGAAACGGAAGCGATTATTCACTTATTGTCAGATCAATCGTTAAATCCAGATGTAATCATTACTGACACCGGAAGTACAAAAAGTAAAATAGTTGCTAATGCTGCAAGCCTTATGAAAAAAGGATACACCTTTATCGGAGGTCATCCGATGGCTGGGTCACATAAAAGTGGTGTGTCAGCTGCAAAAGAAATCCTTTTTGAAAATGCCTTTTATCTCCTAACACCAGAGGAACATGTTGAAAACTCCAAAGTGGAAATGTTGAAGACATGGCTCAATGGCACAAATGCGAAATTCTTAAGTGTGACACCGGAAACCCATGATTATTTAACAGGTATCGTCAGCCATTTCCCTCATATCATTGCAGCCTCTATAGTGCGTCAAACAGAGAGGTTAGCTGGAGAAGAGAGTCTTATTCCGCGATTAGCAGCAGGAGGGTTTAGAGATATTACTAGGATTGCTTCTAGCAGCCCAGCAATGTGGAAGGATATTTTACTGCATAATCGTGAGGTTTTGATAGAGTTAATTGATAAATGGAAGGAAGAAATGGATTGGGTTAAGGTGTTACTCGAGCAGGAAGATAGTGGTGGAATTTTCCATTATTTTCAGCAGGCTAAGCAATACCGGGATGGCTTGCCTGTAAGAGAAAAAGGAGCAATTCCTTCATTTTACGATCTATTTGTTGATGTTCCGGACTACCCTGGTGTGGTTTCTGAGGTTACAGGATACCTGGCAAAAGAAAATATAAGTATAACAAATATTCGGATATTAGAAACTCGAGAGGACGAAATCTACGGAGTCCTTGTAATTAGTTTTCAAACAGAAGAGGACCGCCAGCGGGCAGAAAAGTGTATTCATAACTGCTCAAGCTACGCGACCTCAATTGGAACATAATTTGATTTGGAATATAGGTGATGAAATGGAATTAATAGAATTGCAGCCAACTATGAATGGTTTAAGGGGTATGATTGAAATACCCGGTGATAAATCAATTTCACATCGTTCAGTTATGTTTGGTTCTATAGCCCAAGGTGTAACAAGGGTGACAAATTTTCTGCCAGGCGATGATTGTTTAAGTACAATTTCTTGTTTTCGAAAGTTAGGAGTCGTAATTGAAGAAAATGAGAATGAATTAACTATCCATGGAAACGGATTTGATGGATTAAAGGAACCTAATGAGATATTGGATGTTGGGAATTCTGGAACAACCATTCGATTATTATTAGGGATTTTAGCGGGAAGACCATTCTTCTCTTCACTCATAGGTGATCACTCGATTGGCAAAAGACCTATGACAAGAGTGACGGAGCCACTTAGAACAATGGGTGCGCAAATTGATGGTCGTAAGAATGGAGAATTTACTCCCCTTAGTATTCGCGGTGGACATTTAAATCACATTCACTATAACATGCCTGTTGCTAGTGCTCAGGTGAAATCTGCGCTAATTCTTGCAGGTCTTCAAGCCGAGGGAGAAACAATCATAATCGAAAAAGCAGAATCGCGAGATCATACCGAAAGAATGATTCGGAAATTTGGTGGTGAAGTCGGGAAGGATAATCTTACAATTACGGTAAAAGGCGGTCAAAAGCTGAAAGCCTCTGATATTCTAGTTCCTGGAGATATTTCTTCAGCAGCTTTTTTCCTAGTTGCCGGTGCAATTGTTCCTGATAGTGAAATTGTCCTTATGAATGTAGGACTAAATCCGACTAGAACGGGCATCATCGAGGTCATGAATCAAATGGGTGCCAATTTAGAAATTCATAACCATGATGAAGATGCTTTTGAACCAGCTGGAAATATTACGATTAAAACATCAAGTCTTAAAGGAACAGTCATTGAAGGTGATGTGATCCCAAGACTAATTGATGAAATCCCAATCATTGCCTTATTAGCTACACAAGCAGAAGGAACCACAATTATAAAAGATGCATCTGAGCTTAAAGTCAAAGAAACAAATCGAATTGATACGGTTGTGCAGGAATTATCGAAACTTGGAGCTTCAATAGAAGCTACTGAGGATGGAATGATTATTCATGGCGGAACTACTCTTAGAGGCGGAACCGTGTCCAGTCATGGTGACCATAGAATCGGAATGATGCTAGCGATTGCTTCACTGCTATGTAAGGACGAAGTTCAACTTGAAAACCCAGAGGCCATTTCGGTTTCTTACCCTAACTTTTTCAGCCATCTTAATAGCTTGAAAAAATAAAGCTGCCACTTGGCAGCTTTTTTTGAGTCTGTATTTTCCTGTCATAGTTTTTAAGATTGGCTCATAGCTTGTCTTAAGAACTTTAAAGCTAGGAAGGGGTGGTAGGATGGAGTATATTATTGAAAATGCCAACATTCTTAAGGAAACTGAACTTACAAAATCATCGTTGTTGATTAAAGGAAACCACATAGCTGCAAAATATGCTCAAATTCATCATAAGAAATTAATGAAAATGAATGCAGAATCTTTTATTATGACCCCATCTTATGTGCTTTTAGATTCAAGTATCCCTCTAAATGCTTCCTTTAAGGAATTTCGGAAATATATGATTGAGAATTTCCTTTTGAAAGGGTGTACCACCTTACTTACCTATATTTCGATTTCTTACGAAAGTGAATTAACAAAAAAGATAAATGAAACAAAAACGACACTTATGAGTAGTCCAATTGACTTTCTTATTAGTGTTAAAATTCCTCTGCGCCTTTTAACTCCTTCATTCATTAGGAAGTGTAAGAAAGAAAGAGTTCCTGCAATTTTTATAGATGTTGATCATTTCAGTGAACTAACTAAAATTCCTTGGGGTTGGATTAGGGAAGCTCTTTTTCCGTATAATTGTCCACTTGTTCCAATATTTTCTAATGAAGGAAAGAAGGAAGCAAGGGGTGCTGTGTCGAAATGGAAAGGAATAATGGAAAGTGAAAAAATACCCGCAATATATGAGGAACTAAGAGAGAATCAACCGTTGTCACTTCAAGTGTTAAACAAAATGGGCTTATATCCACAAAAGGCAAGCTTACTGCATGGAGCAGAAGTAAGCTATAATTTATATATTAAGGCTAGAGAAATCATGAATGTTGATACAGCGGCTTTATTTCTTTATCATAGTAATAGACTTGTAGTAACAGTAAACAAGGGAAAAGTAATACGAGCAGGGGAAGAGGTTTTATTTAAACCAGGATATGGAGAATATGTTAGGGTGCGTACCCCATCTTATTTTGCATTATAGTCAATCAAGGGAACCGAGAGGATAGAGAACATGGACAGAATAAATAAAATTATCTCAATGTTGGAAAGCGGTCAACATATTGAAGCCATAAATGAATATAATGTTGTATTAACCAAAGGTCAGCCCGATGAAAAATTCATCCTTGCAGAAGAAATGTTTCAGTTTGGATTCTTAGATGAATCAAAGGCGCTAGTCGAAAATCTTTTGGCTATCTATCCTGAAGAGGGAGAACTCCTCGTCTTACTAGCTGAAATATTAGTGGAGTCTGGGAATGAGGAACAAGCAATTCTAGAATTAGAAAAAATCTCCGAACACGACCCCAGCTTTGGACAATCTCTCTTGCTTTTAGCAGACTTATATCAAGTTCAAGGATTATATGAGGTATGTGAAAGAAAGTTGCAGAAAGCTAAAGATATCCTGCCAGATGAGGTTATCATTGATTTCGCCTTAGGTGAACTCTACAGTGAAATAGGAGAAGTTACAAAGGCATTGATTTCATATGAAGCAGTTCTAAAGGAGTATCACGAAATTGCTGGTGTAAGCATTTTTCAACGAATGGCAGAGCTTTTGAGTGCCTCGGGGGAATTTGAAGAAGCATTAGCCTATTATGACAAAGCAATTGATGAGAAATTAGAAATTAATACGCTGTTTGGATATGCCTTTACAGCACTTCAAGCAGGATATAATCGGACTTCAATTGAGAAATTCGAGGAATTAAAAGGGCTTGACCCAGAATACCATTCCCTTTACTTACATCTAGCAAAGGCGTATGAACGGGAAGAAGAACTTGAAAATAGTCTAACGGCGATTCAAGAAGGCATTAAGCAGGATGAATTTAATAAAGATTTATATTTCTTTGGTGGTAAAATTGCCATTAAGCTTGCAAAACCTGAGTTAGCTGAACAGTACTTCCGTGAGGCACTTGCATTAGATCCAGGTTTCACTGAAGCAGCGCTAACACTAAATAAGCTCTTTTTTCACCAAGAAAGGTATGAAGCAGTAATTGATTTAATCTCCCAGCTAGACTTTGTAGATGATGAGGAACCCCAGCTCCTTTGGGACTCTGCCCTAGCATATGAAAGGTTAGAGGAATATTCCAATGCATTAGACAAATATGAAAGTGCATATACTTTTTTTAAGAATAATGAAGCTTTTTTGAACGATTACGGTTATTTTCTAATTGAGGAAGGAAAAACCGACCTTGCTGCCGAAATTTTTAAACAGTTACAAAAAGGTGATCCAACAAATGGAGAGTATGCTGATTTGCTTGACCGTCTATTAAGTAGAGAGAATTAATAAAAAGCTGAATATACAGAGGAGGGAAACTATATATGGCAACCCCTGTTTCTGTCAACGAGAAAAAGGACTTTATTCGTTGGTTTTTAAATCATTATCAATTAAAAAGAAGAGAGTGTGTTTGGATTCTTAATTATTTAATGAGTCACGACCAATTAATGGAGAAGGTTCATTTTGTAGAGCAAGCACAGTATTGTCCACGTGGTCTGATCATGTCAACTCACTGCGTAGATAAAGTACCATTTCGCTTTTATAAAGAGAATGTAATGACCACTGATGCTGAAAAATCCTTCCATGATATTCGGTTAAATCGTGACGAAGATATTTTTATTCAATTAAACTTTCATGCTTCTAATCAAGCGCATCAATATGCAGCCGTATTAGAGGAAAACCCATTTGTACCAAAGCACCTGCAAGTAAATGAAAAAGACGGTATTGTAGCAGAACAATTTTTACAAAACAGCATTGAGCGGTTTCAACGGGAGAAGTTGCTTCAACTAATTGATGAAGCACTTGATAAGCAGGATAAAACAGCTTTTCGCGCATTAACTGAAAAGCTAAATCAACTAAAAGAAACAGAGAAAAACGGAAGCCTGCGATAAGCAGGCTTCCATTTTTTATATATAGAATTCTTTTCCCTATTTCCTTTTATGTTTTTTTGAAAAAGTGATATGATAGAAGTAATGATGTGAAAAGGGCTGGTGTCATAAATGAAGTGGGTTTCAAAGGATATAGAAACATATTTAACTGCAAAGGAATACGTTGATACAGCAGTCATTCCCTTATACTCGGTTTCATTTGGGAATGAAATGAAGCAATCAGCCTCAAGTGCTGAATTTATTACGTTACTTACCAGTTACTTAGAAAGACAATTTACTGGAAGACTATTGTTACTTCCACCTTTTACATACCTAAAGAGTGATAAACCAGAAGACATAATAAAGCAGATGAAGAAATGGGAAGAAAATATTAAGAGGAACGAATTTAAGCATATTTTTTACATAACTTCAGAGAGTGATTGGAAAATATATGAGAAGGAGCTTGCCGGCTCATTAATTTGGCTTCCGTCTCTGCCGCTTGAGCATCTGAATGATCAACAAAAGATTTCAATGATTGAGAGCCAAGTGAAGCAGTTGTTAAGTCTTTTTACGCAAAAATGGAGTGAAAAGGAATAATTCTTTTCTGAATAACATGTTTTTAAAATAGTATGATATTGACCTAGGAAAAAGTTTGATATATCATTGTTATGTCCTAGTTTTATATGTGTTTAATTTATGTCCGATGGACTTAACTTGTGAATAGAGGGGGGATAAGCATGAGTAAGCATCGCGTATCAAGAAGACAATTTTTAACCTACACACTTACAGGTGTAGGAGGGTTTATGGCGGCAGGAATGTTAATGCCAATGGTTCGTTTTGCAGTTGATCCAGTATTAACGGCGGAAGCAGGTGGAGATTTTATTGCAACTCCATTGAAAATTTCCGACATTACAAATGAACCACAACGAGTTGATTTCACGTTTGAGCAAAAGGATGCTTGGTATACTTCAGACGTTTCAAATACTGCCTGGGTTTATAAGGATGAACAGGATAACATAGTTGCCCTATCTCCTGTATGTAAACACTTAGGTTGTACGGTTGGCTGGGGTACTGGGGATCATTCTGATGAATTCTTCTGTCCATGTCACTTTGGAAGGTATACAAAGGATGGAACAAACGTTAAGGGAACTCCGCCAATTGCACCGCTGGATGTGTACCCATTCCAAGAAAAAGACGGTTTACTTTATTTAGGTAAAGCTGAGCCTAAGAAAAAGGAGGCGTAATCATTGTTAAACAAAATTTACGATTGGGTAGATGAACGTTTAGATATTACGCCTTTGTGGCGCGATATCGCAGATCATGAAGTACCTGAGCATGTCAATCCTGCGCATCACTTTTCTGCGTTTGTTTACTGCTTTGGCGGTATGACATTCTTTGTTACTGTAATTCAAATTCTATCTGGTATGTTCTTAACGATGTATTATGTACCGGATATTAAAAACGCATGGGAGTCTGTATTCTACCTTCAAAATCAGGTAGCCTTCGGACAAATCGTACGCGGTATGCACCACTGGGGTGCTAGTTTAGTTATTGTAATGATGTTCTTACATACATTACGCGTTTTCTTCCAAGGCGCTTACAAAAAACCTCGTGAACTAAACTGGATTGTTGGGGTTCTTATTTTCTTCATCATGCTAGCTTTAGGTTTAACAGGTTATTTATTACCTTGGGATATGAAAGCGTTGTTCGCTACAAAAGTTACATTGCAAATTATTGAAGCAGTGCCGTTTATTGGTGTACACCTGAAAACGTTACTATCGGGTCATGAGACGATTGTTGGTGCTCAAACCTTAACTCGTTTCTTTGCGATTCACGTGTTCTTCTTACCTGCTGCTTTATTTGGATTAATGGCAGCTCATTTCATGATGATTCGTAAACAGGGTATTTCTGGACCACTATAATACTCTTAAATTGATTCTGATCTATTAATAATCTTAATTTACGAATAAAGGAGGGGGATTGTTCGATGCATCGCGGTAAAGGAATGAAGTTCGTCGGTGACTCACGTGTATTGGCACCTGAGGCCCGTACGAAAAAGAATATTCCAAAGGATTACTCAGAATACCCTGGTAAAACAGAGGCATTTTGGCCTAACTTCCTTTTGAAAGAATGGTTGGTAGGTGCAGTATTTCTTGTTGGGATACTATGTTTAACAGTTGCACATCCTAGTCCACTTGAAAGGATTGCGGATCCATCAGATACAGGATATGTTCCAATGCCTGACTGGTATTTCTTGTTCTTATATCAATTACTGAAGTATGAATTTGCTGCTGGACCATATACAGTAGTTGGTGCTATGGTTATCCCTGGACTAGCTTTTGGAGCATTATTATTAGCTCCATTCTTAGATCGCGGACCAGAACGTCGTCCATCGAAGCGACCGTTGGCAACTGGATTTATGTTGCTGGCAATTGCTGGTATCACCTACCTAACATGGGAGGGCGCGAGTAACCATGACTGGGAAGCAGCAAAAGAATATGGTAAAATCGTAGCAACCGCTGACATTGACAAGACAACTGAAGAATACAAAATTGCTTCAGATAATACCTGTTTATCTTGTCACGGTGATGCCTTCCAGGGTGGAGCAGGTGCACCAACTTTAGTTGGCACTGGATTATCTGCTGATGAAATTGCAAAAATTGCAAAAGAAGGTGTAGGTACTATGCCTCCTGGAGTTTTCAAAGGTGACGACGAACAGCTTAAAAAGCTTTCTGAATACATCGCAAACTTAGGGAAATAATAAATGATTAATTTAAAGCTGACGGAATCACGTCAGCTTTTATTATTAATAAAATCAATGAAAAGAGGAAGAGAAGTGAAATGGATTTATCCCCTCTTAGCAAATAAATCATTTTTACTACTGTTGTTGATTATCAATATTGCTGGAACGATTTACGGGTATGTGTGGTATGGCTGGCAATTAAAAGAGACTCCAGCTATTTTTCTAATATTTGTTCCAGACAGCCCGACTGCTAGCTTGTTTTTTGTCTTTGTAGTCGCCGCTTTCCTGTTAAAAAAGAATTGGCCCCTTGTGGAAGCACTTGCAATTGTTACTTTATTTAAGTATGGAATATGGGCTGTCGTAATGAATCTGCTAGTCTTTTTCGCACAGGGAGAGCTAGATTGGATTGGCGTAATGTTAATTTTCTCTCATTTTGCTATGGCAGTTCAAGCCATATTGTATTCTCCCTTTTATCGTTTTAAATGGTGGCACCTAATAGTCACAGCGATTTGGACATTACATAATGATGTTATTGACTACGTATTTTTTATGCTGCCACGATACCACATGTTAAATGAGGTTACACCAGAAATTGGTTATTTTACTTTTTGGCTTTCGATGGTATCAGTAGGTATTGGCTATTATTTTGTTATACGCCCTAATCGATTTAAACTAGAACTAAAATAGTTTATTGATAGGATAAAAGATGGTCTAACCTTGTCCACCCTTTCATACATTTTATTAGTAATGATAGGGGGGACAAGGTTTGAAGTATAAATGGTTGCTAATATTTGTTATTGTCATTATGCTCACTCCCATGACGGTAAGTGCTCACCAGCACACACCGATAGAGAAGCTAGATAATATCTCAGATGAAGCGCTGCAAATGATTAAATTTCAGAGATATGAAGATGGCAAAAAGCTGCTTAGTTATTTTTCAGCGCAATTCACGGATATCAAAAGCAAAGAACATCCTTTTACGATGGATGAATTAAGAATTATTAACGTATCCCATGATGAGGCAATGGAAGCAGCAGCCAGCTCAAATATGGATTATGAGGAAAGAGTCCAAAAGCTTACGAAGTTCCGTCTTGTAGTGGACGCAATTGCTACTAGCCATCAGCCACTTTGGACAGAGATGAAGTATCAGATTATGACTGCCTTCCAGGAAGCTAGAATTGCTGCCAGCACAGGTGATTCTGAACATTTTCACTCTAATTTTAATACTTTTATGTCCTTATATAATGTTATTTATCCAAGTATGAAAATTGATGTCTCTGCAGAAAATATTCAAAAAATAGATGCTCGTATCAATTTCATTGATGAATACCGTTCAGAGGTTGTTAGTAATGTAAAAAGCCAAGAGGAATTAGAAGGCCTTGAAATGGATTTAAAGAATCTATTTGATAATATGGATGAGGATGAGGCAGATCCATCACTATGGTGGGTTATCATTTCTACAGGCAGCATTATCATCCTAACTTTATCTTATGTTGGCTGGAGAAAATATCTGGGTGAAAAGAACATGAGAAAAAACCGTTCCAGCGTTCATAAGGATTAATAAAAGCAATGTCCAACAGGACATTGCTTTTTAGCTGTCTAGCGCAAGCGGCCTAGGGGCTCGGGGTCATAAGCCAATCCGTCAAGAAGGTTAAAAGGCAACCTTCTCGCCGGCTCGTCTTATGCCTGTCGCCCCTGGGCAAGGCGCTTCCGCTTTTCTATATTTCAATAGGCTTTTTATTTTCATCTAGTGTAAATCCTTCTCCGTGGACATCATGGACAACAGTGACAGAAACAAACGCGTGTGGGTCTACTGAGGTAATTAAATTTTTTAAACGAACGATTTCGTTTTTAGCTACAACACAGTACAAAACTTCTCTCTCTAGTTTAGTAAAAGAACCATATCCCTTTAGAACAGTAACGCCTCTTTCCATTTCATCCATAATTTTTTTTGCGATATCATCATTTCTATCAGAAACAATCATCGCACCTCTTGCTGTATAGGCACCTTCTTGAATAAAATCAATAACCCTAGCTCCAATAAATACTGCTACTAGTGTATACATTGCCTCTTTATAATTGAGATAGGTAAGAACAGAGGCCGCGATCACACCAATATCAAAGATAAACATAGTCCTTCCCATGCTCCAACCTGCATATTTCTGGACCAGTCGTGCAATGATATCGACTCCACCTGTCGTACCACCATAGCGAAAGATAATTCCTAATCCAATTCCAAGAAAAACACCCGCAAACAGTGCAGCTAGTAATAAGTCATCTTTTAGCGGCATGTCAATCGAATAACGCTGGAATATCCATAAAAAAACGGATAGACCAACCGTGCCAAGAAGTGTGTAAATAAAAGCATTTCTACCGAGTAATTTCCAGCCGACAAAAAAGAGAGGGATATTTAAAATTAAGTTTGTATAAGATGGATCCCATTTGAACATGAAGTATAGAAGAAGAGTTATACCTGTAAAGCCGCCTTCGGCAAGTTTATTTTGCATATTAAAATTGACCAGTCCAAAAGACATAATCGCTGTTCCAATTAAAATAAATAAAACGTTTTTCAATTTAAGTCCAAATATCATATTCTTTTCTCCTCTACCACAATTTTCCTTAGCCAGCGGCTTTTATTATAGCGAATTAATAGTAGAAGAGCAATTTTAGGCTGGAAAGTGATACTTAATGCGAAAATATTTGTAAAACTAACTTTTTTTAGCTAATGTATTTAGTATAGTTGTTTTACAATTATTAAAAGAGGTGAGTATGTGTGGTCAATGGCAAATCTATCAAAGACCTGCAGAAGGATGTAGATACATACATAAGTCAATTCAAGGAAGGGTATTTTAGTCCGCTTGCAATGGTAGCCCGGCTAACGGAAGAGCTAGGTGAGCTTGCTAGAGAAGTCAATCATCAATATGGTGAGAAGCCTAAGAAATCCAGCGAAACGGAAAAGGCTATTGAGGAGGAGCTGGGTGATCTTCTTTTTGTTATTATTTGTTTGGCCAACTCATTAAATATTGACTTGGAAGAAGCACACGAATATGTCATGAATAAATTTAATACCAGAGACAAGGACCGCTGGACGAGGATAGAAACGAAGGATGAGGAGTGAAGAGGTATGGAAACGGTGAAAATTATTATAGCGGGACCACGCGGACGGATGGGGAGCGAAGCTGTCAAAATGGTAACCAATACGGAACATTTTGAGTTAGTGGGAGCAGTAGACCATAAACACGATGGCCATATGTTAAGTGACTTAGAGGGTTTTCATTCAATGAAAAATGTCCCTATTTATTCAACCATTGAACAGTGCCTGCAAAATGTTGAGTGTGATGTATTAATTGACCTAACTACACCTGAAGTTGGCATGCATCATGCCAGAACAGCACTTCATCATAATGTGAGACCTGTGGTGGGTACTACTGGTTTTACAAAAGCTGACTTAGAAGAGTTGGAGGGTATATGTAAGGAAAAGGGACTAGGCTGTATAATAGCACCAAATTTTGCACTTGGCGCTGTTTTAATGATGAAGTTTTCACAAATGGCTGCAAAATATTTTAATGATATTGAAATAATTGAACTACACCACGATCAAAAGCTTGACGCTCCATCCGGGACTGCTGTTAAAACTGCTGAAATGATTGCGTCAGTAAGAGAATTCAAACAACAGGGCCATCCTGATGAGAAAGAAACAATAAGTGGTGCAAGGGGTGCAGAGTTCAACGGAATGCACATTCACTCAGTGAGATTGCCAGGCTTAGTTGCCCATCAACAGGTTTTATTTGGTTCAGGTGGTCAAACGCTATCCATTCGTCATGATTCCTATAATCGCGCCTCATTTATGTCTGGTGTGAAAATAGCCGTAGAGACGGTAATGAAGCAAGACCTTTTTGTATATGGACTTGAAAATATTCTAGAATAGGAGCACTAATATGAATATAGCCTTAATTGCACATGATAATAAAAAGAATGATCTAGTACAATTTGTGACAGCTTACCAAACTATCTTTTCAGAGCACACCCTTTTTGCAACGGGGACTACTGGTCTTAGAATACAAGAAGCAACAGGATTACCTATTACTAGATTTCAATCTGGCCCTCTAGGCGGAGATCAGGAAATCGGTGCGATGATTGCAAAAAATAAAATGGACGCGATTTTCTTTTTCAGAGACCCACTTACAGCTCAGCCGCATGAACCTGATGTGACCGCACTCGTTCGCCTATGTGACGTGTATTCCATACCCCTGGCTACAAATATGGGGACTGCGGAACTATTGATTAGAGGATTAGATAAAGGTTTCTTAGAATGGAGAAACATTGTTCATGAGACCGGTGAAAGAGATGAGCGATAAGCCCTTACATATATTAGCATTCGGTGCCCATGCTGATGACGTCGAAATTGGCATGGGAGGAAGTATCGCAAAACTGACAGCAAGAGGGAAAAGAATTGGTATTTGTGATTTAACGGAGGCTGATCTTTCTTCTAATGGGACGATTGAGATAAGGAAAGCGGAAGCAAATCAAGCAGCTGAAATATTAGGAGTATCTACGAGACTGTCACTTGCATTTCCAGATAGAGGCCTGCTTCTGCAGGAGGAATTCATTAGGAAGATTGCTTTCGTCATTAGAAGGTATCAACCACAAATTGTCTTTGCTCCTTACTTTGAAGACCGCCATCCTGATCATGGAAACTGCGCCCGCCTTGTGGAAGAGGCAGTCTTTTCTGCGGGTATAAGGAAATACCGTACCGAGGATAGCCAAGCACCCCACAAGGTTTCAAAAGTGTATTTTTATATGATAAACGGCTTCCATAAGCCAGATTTCACTATTGATATATCAGATACGATGGAGTATAAAATTGCAGCCTTAAGGGCTTATAAAAGCCAATTTGAGCAAACAGAAAATAGTGTTAAAACGCCACTGGTAAATGGTTATATCGAAACCGTTGAGGCAAGGGAAAGGCTATTTGGTCAACAAGTTGGAGTTAATTTTGCAGAGGGGTTTAAATCAAAGGTGCCAATCCTCTTGAATTGTGACTTGATGGGAGATTGTAAATGAGGAAACTTAAAATTGGGATTACCTGTTATCCTACTGTTGGCGGCTCGGGAGTGGTGGCGACAGAATTAGGGAAAATGTTAGCTGAGAAAGGGCATGAAATTCATTTCATCTCGTCTAGCATGCCGTTTAGGCTTAATAGAATGTATCATAATATTTTTTATCATCAGGTTGAAGTGAATCAATACTCTGTTTTTCAATATCCGCCCTATGATATTGCTTTAGCAAGTAAGATGGCCGAGGTTGCTAATAGAGAAAATCTAGACATTCTTCATGTTCATTATGCAATTCCACATGCCGTTTGCGCGATCTTGGCAAAACAGATGTCAAAAGTGGATGTAAAGATTGTCACCACTCTGCACGGTACAGACATAACCGTTCTTGGGTACGATCCATCCCTGACAGAAGCCATTAAATTTGGAATTGAAAAATCGGATGTAGTAACCGCTGTTTCAAGGTCTTTAATTGAGCAAACCCAAGAACTTATTCAGCCAGACAAACAAATAGAAACGGTCTATAACTTTATTGATGAAAGAATTTATCAAAAAAGAGAAGCAAATCATTTAAGAAAAGAATTCGGAATTAAAGATAAAGAAAAAGTCGTCATCCATGTTTCAAATTTTCGACCAGTTAAACGTGTTCAGGATGTTGTAAAAACCTTTGCAAAGATTTCTGCTGCTATGCCGGCAAAGCTTTTGCTTGTTGGTGATGGGCCTGAAATGACGCCTGTGTGCAGACTTGTAAAGAAACTAGGATTAACAGAAAAAGTTCACCTCTTAGGTAAACAGGAAAACCTAGATGAATTATACTCCATCAGTGATATAAAGCTGTTATTATCTGAAAAAGAAAGCTTTGGGCTGGTGGCTCTCGAGGCAATGGCCTGCGGTGTACCTTGTATCGGAACGAATGTTGGCGGGCTGCCTGAAGTCATTCAGCATGGAAAGACTGGATACATTTGTGAATTAGGGGATATTGACGATATTTCTAAGAAAGCTATCATGCTATTAAGTAATCAACAAATTCATGAACAATTTGCCAGTAATGGATTATCTGTTGTGAAAACAAAATTTAGAGCCGAACAAATTGTCGGGAAATATGAGCAATTATATTATAAGCTCTTAAACTAAGGGTGATTTGGATGAAGAGGCCTTTTTTAGCAGCTGTACCAGTATTAGAAAGGCTAGAGACTGCTGGTTTTGAAGCATATTTTGTGGGGGGGTCTGTCAGGGACTTCCTTTTAAATAAAGAAATTAATGACGTAGATATTGCCACCTCGGCAACCCCCGAAGAAGTAAAACAGATATTTTCGAAAACTGTCGATATTGGAATCGAGCATGGTACGGTTCTAGTTTTGTATCAAAATGAAGGATATGAAATTACTACGTTTCGAAGTGAAGCAGCATACGAGGATTTTCGCAGACCGAAGGAAGTTGCATTTATTAGGAGCCTTACGGAAGATTTGCAGCGGAGAGATTTCACCATGAATGCTATTGCGATGGATAAGGATGGAAATCTTATTGATCCTTTTCAAGGACAAAAATCAATAATGAACAAAGTTATTCAGACTGTCGGAAGAGCAGAGGATCGATTTCAAGAGGATGCACTAAGGATGATGCGTGCTGTTCGTTTTGTAAGTCAGTTGTCGTTCAAAATTGAAGAAGAAACACTAAATGCACTGAAAGAATTGGTACACTTACTTGAACATATTGCTGTCGAACGAAAACAAACGGAGTTCGATAAATTACTATGTGGTGTTAATCGAAAACAAGCCTTGGAGTTAATTCTTCAAACCAATATGTATTCTTACTTACCTGGGTTATCAAGCCAAGAGGGTGCTATTAAGTTAGTGTTAGAGTATGAGCATGAACGTTTAAACCCACGTGAGATGTGGGTATTACTCATATTCTGCCTAAAAGTAGAAAAAAAAGACGTAGAGGAATTTCTCAGAGACTGGCGAATCCGATTGAAGGAAATTAGGGAGATACAGCTTATTTTACATTACTTAAATAAGAGATTCATAACGAGTTGGTCTACATATGATTTGTATACAGCAACGAAGGACATTTTCGTATCATCTGAAATTCTATATCTCACTATTAACAACATCAAAGGTAATGATACCATTCAGCACTATATACGACTGTATGAAGGTCTTCCAATAAAAGATCGAACAGAAATGGACCTAACAGGAACTGACTTAATGGCATGGTTTAACAAAAGCGGTGGACCATGGGTGAAAGAATTATTGCTTAAGGCTGAGCAAGCGATTTTAGATGGCAGGATTACGAATAATAAAAAGATCATAAAGGAGTGGCTGATGGAGTGCAATCACAACTAAGGAAAGAACTGCTTGACGCCTTTACAACTGCTGGCGGTTCCTATTTGTCTGGCCAGCATATAGCAGAGTTACTCGGCTGCTCCAGAACAGCTGTATGGAAACATATTGAAGAGCTCCGAAAAGAAGGTTTTGAATTAGAAGCAGTGCGCCGCAAAGGGTACCGAATTGTAAAAACACCTGAAAAAATAACAGCTGATGAACTAAGACTGGGTTTAAAAACTAAATTTATTGGTAAAAACGTCCACTATGAGGAAAGTGTAGAATCCACGCAAAAGATTGCACACCGTTTAACTTATGAAGATGCACCTGAAGGGACAGTAGTTATTGCAGAAGAACAGCTGTCAGGCCGCGGAAGAATGAACCGCAAATGGCATTCACCCAAGTATACAGGCATTTGGATGAGTATTATTCTAAGACCAAACATACCGCTGCCAAAAGCTCCTCAATTAACGCTATTAGCAGCGGTGGCAATTGTTCAGGCGATTGAGGACCTTACAGGGGTGCTTCCACAAATAAAATGGCCAAATGACATCCTGATCAACGGGAAAAAGGTAACGGGAATTCTAACTGAACTTGAAGCAGAGGCAGATCGAATTAATTCAATTATCATCGGAATTGGAATAAATGTTAATCAAACGATAGAAGACTTTCCACCTGAGTTACAAAAGATAGCAACCTCGCTTCTTATTGAAAAAGGTGAAAAGATATCCCGTGCTGACATAATAAAGGGCATCTTTATGAATCTTGAAAAATTATATTTACTATACCTAGAAGAGGGTTTCCTTCCTATTAAGCTCCTATGGGAAAGTTATGCCATAAGTATTGGCAGGAAGATAACTGCCCGCACACTTACTCATTCCATTGTTGGAAATGCCCAAGGTATTACAGACGACGGAGTATTAATCATTGAAGATGAACAAGGAAAAATACACCAAGTGTACTCTGCGGATATAGAAATATAGGAGTTCAGTTATTAACGAAAAGAATAGCTTGCGGTTTTCTGAATTATTTCTTATAATTCAAATAATGGGCGGTATCCTTGAGAGCTGCACCTGAAACTATTTTTTCACAATTTAAAAAGGTTTCTGCCTAGATCCGTAGTACGGACCGGGACAGAGGGATAGAACATGTAAAAGAGTACCAAGATCCTCTGCCTTCAGAAGGATCTTTTTTGCGCTCTTTTTTATTCCCCTCTTCCTACTAAAAAGGAGGGAATGTTGATGAAGCAAAGTACAGATTTCTTAAAAATGAAAGAAAATAAGGAAAAAATCGTCATGCTTACAGCGTATGATTATCCATCTGCGAAACAAGCAGAACAGGGAGGAGTCGATTTAATTTTAGTTGGAGACTCTCTTGGGATGGTCGTGCTGGGATACGATTCCACTGTACCCGTGACGATGGAAGATATGATTCACCACGCAAAAGCAGTAAAACGAGGAGCGAAAGAGACGTTTATTGTCGTAGATATGCCATTCTTAACCTATCATTTGTCCATTAAGGATACCATGCTAAATGCAGGCAGATTGATTCAGGAAACAGGTGCTCACGCTGTAAAGCTTGAGGGAGCAGATGATGTAATAGAAAAGATTTCAGCTCTTACTAAGGCAGGAATTCCAGTTTGTAGTCATCTTGGATTAACCCCACAATCCGTTGGCGTATTAGGCGGTTATAAAGTTCAAGGCAAAGACGCAAAAGCAGCAATGAAACTGTTGGAAGATGCGAAAAAGTGTGAGGAAGCAGGGGTATTCGCGATTGTGCTTGAATGTGTACCAAAGCAGCTTGCGGAGGAAGTATCAAAACATGTTTCTATTCCAATTATTGGCATAGGAGCAGGGGCAGATGTGGATGGTCAAGTACTCGTTTATCATGATATTTTAGGTTACGGTGTGGAAAGAGTGCCTAAGTTCGTAAAACAATATTACAACTTAAACCCGTTCATTATTGAATCCATACAAGCGTATGTAAAGGAAGTAAAATCAGAACAGTTTCCCGAAGATAAACACTCCTTTACAATGAAAGAACGTGAACTTAGCGGACTTTACGGAGGTATTAAATGAGAGTCATTACCACGATAAAGGAAATGCAGGCAGAAATAAAAAAACTGAAGTCTAATTCAAAATCAATCGGGTTTGTGCCAACCATGGGATTTTTACATGAAGGTCATCTAACACTATTAAATAAAGCAAGGTTAGAAAATGATAGTGTTGTTTTAAGTATTTTTGTAAATCCACTGCAATTTGGACCAACAGAGGATTTTTCAACCTACCCCAGAGATTTTGCCAGAGATCAATCATTGGCTGAATGTGAAGGGGTAGACATCATTTTTTATCCATCGGTAGATGAAATGTATCACCATTCTTCATCTGTTAAAGTGGTAGTTCAGGAACGTACCGATGTTTTGTGCGGGAAATCTAGACCGGGCCATTTTGATGGTGTGGCGACTGTCTTAACAAAGCTTTTTAATATTGTGATGCCAACAAGAGCTTATTTCGGGATAAAGGATGCACAGCAAGTTGCCGTAGTTGAGGGATTAATTTCCGATTTTAATTTTCCGATTGAATTAATTCCTGTAGACATTGTCCGTGAAGAAGATGGCCTTGCAAAAAGCTCTCGTAATGTTAATCTCCTGCCTGAAGAAAGGTCACAGGCTGTAGTTCTATATAAAAGCTTAACAACCGCTAAGAAGGCCATAGAGGGAGGAGAACGGAACCCCCAAACAATTAAGGACCAAGTCTCAGATATGATTCGTTCAGAGACACATGGACAAATTGATTATGCAGAGATCTACTCCTATCCTCAATTAAAAGAAATAGAGAATTTAGAAGGCAAATGTATCATTGCGCTGGCTGTTAA
Organism: Bacillus sp. EB106-08-02-XG196; assembly: GCF_013396335.1. Lineage (GTDB taxonomy): Bacteria > Bacillota > Bacilli > Bacillales > Cytobacillaceae > Neobacillus. The sequence goes on along the minus strand of NZ_JABWSY010000002.1, from coordinate 37,383 downwards.
ATTTTCAAAGGTTCGATTAATAGATAATATCATCTTAAATGTTAGGCAGGAAATTGGAGGAGAAAAATAATGTTTCGGAACATGATGAATGGGAAAATCCACCGTGCTACGGTAACTGAAGCTAATCTAAATTATGTTGGAAGTATTACCATAGATAAAGATTTGCTAGATGCCGTGGGTATGGCGGCTAATGAAAAGGTTCAGATTGTTAATAACAATAATGGTGCTAGACTTGAAACCTATATCATTCCTGGAGAGAGAGGCAGCGGTGTAGTTTGTTTAAATGGTGCAGCTGCCAGACTAGTTCAAAAAGGTGATATTGTTATAATCATCTCTTATTGCTTAGTTCCTGAAGAAAAAGTTCAAAGCCATCAGCCTAAAGTAGCTATTATGGATGAATGTAACAAGATAAAAGAAATGATCCATGCTGAACCTGCATTAACCATTATGTAATTAATCCCCTTTACCCGGGGATTTTTTCTTTTTTTATGTTTATTTTATATACTGTAAGTATGGTTTTCTTTTTCTTTTACCTTTTTTGTGATACCGTTTTAATGAAGGTTTGAGGTGTTATGTAAATGTTAAATAAATTTGTTGTAGTAGACTTGGAAACTACAGGAAATAACCCCAAAAAGGGGGATAAAATAATCCAATTTGCTGCTGTGGTCATTGAAGACGGGAAAATCACAGAAAACTTCTCATCGCTTATCAATCCCAAAAGGTCAATCCCTGCTTTTATTGAAGAATTGACACACATAGACGATGAGATGGTAAAGGACTCGCCATTATTTGCAGAAATAGCCCCCAAGGTTAATTCATTATTAGAAGGTGCCTATTTCGTTGCTCATAATGTATTATTTGATTTGTCATTTTTACAGGAAGAATTAATCCAAGCAGGATTTGAGGGCTTCTACGGCTCAGTCCTTGATACAGTAGAAATGGCGAGGATCATCTTTCCTACAGCTGACGGCTATAAGCTTTCTGACTTAGCTGTAAGAGAGGACCTGCAGCATGATCGCCCGCATCAGGCTGATAGTGATGCGCAGGTTACGGCAGAACTGTTTCTAATTCTTGTTAATCGGTTATCTCAATTACCAGTAATGACTCTTAATCAGCTTTCACAGCTTTCAGGAGGACTTAAAAGCGATTTACAACTATTAATTGATGAAATCATTTTAGAGACAGACTCAAGCAGCCAAAAATGGCATGAATACCTTGAAATATGTAATACACTTGCGCTGAAAAAGCTTCAAAGTCATTCATCATCATCTAGCAGGCATTATAAGGATGATTATCAATTTCCACTCAGTGAAGAAGATAAGGTGAAGATGGTTAATAAGGGTTTTACCTCTTATGAAAAGAGAATAGGACAATTTCAAATGATGGATGGGGTTTACCAGACTTTTCAATCTGGAATGCATACACTCATTGAGGCAGGTACGGGTGTAGGGAAGTCTCTAGGCTATCTGCTGCCCGTTGCGTATTATGCAAAAGAGAGCAGGCTCCCTGTCGTGGTAAGTACGCATACCATTCAGCTTCAAGAGCAAATTATTCAAAATGAAATGCCTTTGTTAACAAAGATTCTTCCTTTTGAAGTAAAGTCAGTTTTGTTAAAAGGAAGAAACCATTATATTAGTTTAGAGAAATTCGCCCTGTCCTTATTGGAGGAAAATGATAATTACGATACCACTTTAACGAAAATGCAAATCCTGGTATGGCTGACAGAAACCAATACGGGTGACCGTGATGAGCTTAATCTCTCTAGCGGCGGCAATATTTTTTGGAATAAAATTAAGAATGAACAAACAATTTTTGCGATGAATAAACTTTGGCAGGAGAAGGATTTCTATTTACGTGCAAAGAACGAGGCTCAGGATGCGGATATTATTATTACCAATCATTCGCTGTTATTAAGTAATCTATCTGCTGAAAAAACATTTTTGCCAGAGTTTGATTATGCCATTATCGATGAAGCACATCATTTTGAAAAGGTTGCAAGCCAATATTTTGGCCGCACATTAGATTACCTCACAACCCGTTTACTGTTAAGTCAATTTGGACAATATGAACAGCGGCTTTTATTTCATGAACTAGAATCGATCCTTGATGTCTTAATAGCAAACAAGGGAAATTTAACTTCAACAATAAAAATAAATCAACTTGCAGCCGACCTTTCCTATGAAATGGACGAATTTTTTAAGCTGACTGCCCTTTATGCCAAATCAAGCACTACTGAAAGACGGGGCATAAATCGAGCAAAGGTACGGTTTTTGCGTGAAAAAGGAGGCAAAGAAAAAACGGCTCTTATCCATAGCGCAGAGAGGTTTGCCTTTCTTCTGAAAGATTTACAGAGTGCCATCACGGAGCGTTTAGATATAATTAAGAATCATAAAGAACATCTAACAAGTAAGCAAAAAGGAAAAATGGAAGAAATCATTTCCTTTAGTACCGATCTAGAAGAACTAAGAATCACCGTTCAAGATTGCTTTATTAAAGAATCTAATGATGTAAAATGGATTGAGATTGATTTCCGTTCTCAACAGAATGTAACCACCTTCTATGCCCAGCCTGCATTCGTAGCGGCTTCGTTAAATGAAAGGTTTTTTAGTGTTAAAAAAGGAGTTGTGTTAACTTCAGCTACCCTTACAATTAACAACTCGTTTGACTACATGATAAATGAAATTGGACTCGACAAAGACACTACTGTGACAATGAACATACCTTCTCCCTTTGATTATAAAAATCAGGTGAAACTGTTAATACCTGAAGATTTACCAGAGGTGAATGCAACCGGTCTAGAGGATTATGTCATTGCGATTACGGAGCATATTATCACGGTCGCAGAGGCAACAAAGGGTAGAATGCTGATTCTCTTTACGGCTCATGACATGTTAAAGAAAACATATGAGCTTATAAAAGAAAGTGGATTTCTAAATGATTTTGCGATGATTGCGCAAGGGATTACAAGCGGAAGCCGCTCAAGATTAACGAGGAATTTTAAACGTTATGAGAAAGCCATTTTACTAGGGACAAGCAGTTTCTGGGAGGGGATAGATATCCCGGGTGAGGACCTATCATGCTTAGTCATTGTCAGATTGCCATTTAGCCCGCCTGACGAACCGCTGACAGAAGCTAAATGTCAAATAATTAAACAACAGGGTGGGAATGCCTTTACGGAGTATTCTCTGCCTGAAGCAATACTAAGATTTAAGCAGGGCTTTGGGCGTCTAATCCGCAGTGATAAAGACCGGGGAATTATGATGGTTTTTGATAAAAGGATCATTACTGCAAAATATGGCAAGGATTTCTTGAAGTCAATACCTTCCGTACCGATGAAAAAAGGAAATATTGACGAATTAGTCGAAATAATTTACAAATGGCTATAATGAAATTGGGAAAAATTACACATCCTATTAGTATTGGAGGTATGTGTATGAGAAAATTATTAATTGTGGCAGCAATTTTTTTCCAATTAACTTCGATTGGAAGTGCCTCTTCTTATAATTATGGTAATGTAGAAAGTATCGATTTGAATTTGAAGGACCATGAAATTGCTGTCACTTTTTTGGGCTTAGGTGACGGAGAAGCGACCCTGATTCAAGGCTCCAATGGCGAGAATATTTTGGTTAACACGGGTGGAGAAGAAACAAGTGATGAATTGCGGGATGTGCTCAAAACTTACGGTGTTAAAGAAATTTCAACCCTTATCATCACAAACACTCAAAATCTATTTCTTGACCAACTTACGCAAATCATTTCAAAATATAATGTAAAGCAATTGATTGCAACAGCTGAAATTGTAAAGGAATTAACGAATATGTCACTTTCTTTTTCGGGGGTTAAAGTGGTTCCTTGGACAGAGGGAACAACACAAGTCCTTTTCCCCGATTTGTCTGCAGAAGTTCTTTATGCAGGTATAGGAGAAAATGAAGGGATAGACTTTACCCTGCAATTTTTTAAGCATCGTTTATTTCTGATGACCTCGTCAAGTCAACAAGTAGAAGAAAATTTATTAAAGAAAAATTTAGATGATGTTACTATTTTTAAAGTGCCAAACTGGGCTAAGGAAGATTCATTATCGGAGAAATTAATTCAACATGTTAATCCGCAAATTTCAATTCTATTTGAATCAGAGCAGCATCAACCTGACCCCGATATTATCTATGACCTGCAGGATACATGGTCTGAAGTGTTTTTCACAAAAAAGCATGGTACCATTACGTTAAAATTTACTGAAAATAACTATGAAGTATTCACTTTTCCAGTAGAAAAGGAAGACTTTAGCTGATATTATTGCTTTAAAGAGATAAAGGAGGAATACAATGGAATCAAAAATAGAAGTCCTCTCAAGTGTTAAACTTCAGCATAGTCCGGACTTATACAAAATTGTTGACGCCCTTAATCGAACATTAAAACAAAAGGACTTAATGTTTGGACTGGCACTCGATCAAGAAGATCAAAGTAAAGCTATTTTTACCATTTATCGTACATAAAAGATGTAAAGCGGAGGCGACTGTCCAACTTTGACAGACGATTACAAGCCGGCACTGCAAATCCTGCACTTTGGATTTGTAGGGACGGATTGAAACGACCGAAAAGTTAGGAGCCGCAGCTGGAAGAAGTGGAGTACAATGAAAAAAATTATTTTATTTCTAGTTTTATTTATAGTAATTTGTGTTGGTGTTTTTATTAAAGTATATGCAACTGCCCAGGAACCTCTAAATTCTGCAGAAGAAAAGGCTGTTTCATTGGCAAAGGAAAAGGTCGAGCTAAACGATGTCGAGGATTTTCATATTTATCATGGAACAGAGACTGTTAATATCCTAGAGGGGAAAAATAAAAAAGGTGAAAATATTATCGTTTGGATCCCTGAGAAAAGCAAGAAAGTGATGTGGGATAAACGTAAAAACGGCATTTCTAAAGAAGATGCTGTTCAAAGAATGTTGGAAGAAAAAAATCCCAAAAAGATTATTTCCGTTAAATTAGGAATGGAAAATAATATCCCTTTATGGGAAATTTATTACCGTTCTGAAAATAATTTAATAAATTATTATTATGTACACTTTAAAACAGGTGAGTGGCTAAAAAATATCGAAAATTTATAGCTTGTATAGGAGCAGGAGGAATAGAAATGGCAGTGAAATTAGCAAACAGAGTAATGGCGCTTACACCGTCAACAACATTAGCAATTACAGCAAAGGCTAAAGAATTAAAGGAACAAGGGGAGGATGTAATTGGTTTAGGTGCGGGTGAACCTGATTATAACACTCCACAACATATATTAGACGCAGCAGTCCGGTCTATGAATGAAGGACATACGAAGTACACCCCTTCTGCAGGCTTGCCGGCCTTAAAGAAGGCAATCATTGAAAAGTTAGAAAGAGACCAAGGGCTTACTTATAAACCAAATGAAATCATTGTAGGGAACGGAGCAAAACATGTTTTATATACGCTTTTTCAAGTTCTCTTAAATGAGGGTGACGAAGTCATCATCCCAACCCCTTACTGGGTAAGCTATCCTGAACAAGTTAAATTAGCCGGTGGCGTTCCGATTTACGTAGAGGGATTTGAGTCACAACAATTTAAGATTACTCCTCACCAATTAGAATCGGTGATTACAGAGAGAACTAAGGCAATTATAATCAATTCTCCCAGTAATCCTACAGGTGTTATTTATTCCGCAGAAGAACTTCAGGAATTAGGCAAATTATGCCTTGAAAGAAATATTTTAATCGTATCTGATGAGATTTATGAAAAGCTCATTTATGGTGAACATAAGCATGTATCCATTGCACAGTTATCTCCAAATTTAAAGGAGCAGACTATTGTCATAAATGGTGTTTCAAAATCACACTCCATGACAGGCTGGCGTATTGGTTATGCTGCAGGAAATAAAGAGGTTATAGAGGCCATGACAAACCTAGCAAGTCATAGCACATCTAATCCGACCACAACTGCTCAGTATGCCTCTATAGCTGCCTATAACGGTCCACAAGAGCCTGTAGAAGAAATGCGTCAGGCATTTGAACATCGTTTAGAAGTTGTTTATGATCAACTTGTTGCGATTCCAGGATTTGCTTGTGTGAAGCCTCAAGGTGCATTTTATTTATATCCAAATGTAAAGGCTGCAGCTGAATTAACAGGATATCAAGATGTAGATGCATTTGTTGAAGCTTTGCTTGTAGAAGCAAAGGTAGCGGTTATCCCTGGCTCCGGATTTGGTACACCAGATAATATCCGTCTTTCCTATGCAACCTCACTTGACCTCTTAGAAAAGGCTGTGGCAAGAATAAAGGATTTTGTTGAATCTAAGCGTCAACGGTAAAATATTGGATTTTTAATAAAAAGTCTGCGATTGCAGGCTTTTTGCTTTTTTTATAATATCTGGATATTTCAATTCTCTTACTGTGAGAGGTTGTTCATGGTATACTAAGCAAGAGGTGTCGCAAAACATGAAAACAAATATATTATCATGGCTTCAAGAAGGTAATATAACGGTTCCTGCTTTATTATTTTCTGAGTACCGAAATATGAATCTAAATGAATACGAACTTGTTCTTTTATTAAATATTATGACTTTTATAGAAAAGGGAAACGACTTTCCCACTCCAGAAGAACTATCATCTCGGATGACGATTACTGTTTCAGAATGCAATGAAATGCTGAGAAGATTAATTCAAAAAGGATTTATACAAATAATAGATCAATACTCTTCAGAAGGAATCAGGTTTGAGAAATACTCTGTAGGATCTTTATGGGAAAAACTTGTAGACCAGTTTTTAATGAAAAATAAACAAACTCAAGAGGTCACTAAGAAAGCAGATGAAAGTGATCTATACACATGTTTCGAGAAGGAATTTGGACGTCCATTATCCCCGTTTGAGTGTGAATCACTGGCAATGTGGATGGATGACGACCACCACGATCCTGTAATCATTAAGGCAGCATTACGAGAATCGGTCATGTCTGGAAAGTTAAATTTCCGTTATATTGACAGGATTCTTTTTGAATGGAAAAAGAATGGCATAAAGACAATTGAACAGGCGAAAAATCATGGGCGAAAGTTTCGCCAAAAGCAGACGCCAAATCGGCCGGCGCAAGATTCTCAAGCCTCAACAACTAATTCTGTGCCTTTTTACAACTGGCTGGAGCAATAAAATTTACTAAACGAGAGGAGAAATTCTCTCGTTTGTTTCCATTTATATCACTAACTGGCAGGTGAAGTTATTTTGTTAAACAATACACAAATTCGTTTTTGTCTCGATCAAATGGGCGAGATGTTTCCTGATGCTCATTGTGAATTAGTACATTCAAATCCTTTTGAGCTGGTCATTGCGGTGGCATTGTCTGCACAATGTACGGATGTTCTCGTCAATAAGGTTACCAAGGAATTATTTAAGAAATACAAAACACCAGAGGATTATTTAGCGGTTCCTCTAGAAGAACTGCAAAATGATATTCGCTCCATTGGACTCTATAGAAATAAGGCTAAGAATATTCAGAGTCTAGCACGTCTATTATTGGATGAATATGACGGTGAAGTGCCGAAGGACCGTGATGAATTAACGAAACTTCCGGGTGTAGGAAGAAAAACGGCAAATGTGGTCGTATCAGTGGCTTTTAATATTCCTGCTATCGCAGTAGATACTCATGTTGAAAGAGTAAGTAAGCGGCTCGGTATATGCCGCTGGAAGGATTCTGTGCTCGAAGTAGAAAAAACATTAATGAAAAAGGTACCAAAAGACGAGTGGTCTGATACCCATCACAGATTGATTTTCTTTGGCCGCTACCATTGTAAAGCTCAAAATCCACAATGCCCAAGCTGCCCTTTATTAGAGCTGTGCAGGGAAGGGAAGAAGAGAATGAAGGGCAGGGAAGCAGTGAATGGATAATCAACAATTAATCCCTTTTTTAGAGGAACTAGACTTAGAGGTTCCGGCTGAAACTGAAAATGAAGTCATTTCATTCCTTTTAGCTGAATGGAATCTACTAAAAACTGAACTAGAAACCCTTTATCGTAATCGGGACCAACAAACTACACTTAAAGGGATGAAAAAAGGGGTCGGCTTGTTTATACATTTTTTATATTGGTCCAATGATAGACAAGTCAAGCTTAATGAACTTGAGCCATTGGGAAGCATAGAAATGAAACCAGTTAACCTTGATGAAAGATTAGGTTTTATCATAAGAAGACCAAACCTATTTCATTCCTACCGTCAACTATCCGAGTTGATGACAGAGCAAGAAAAACTATTGGCAAAGAAAAATATTGTAAAAAAGCGTCTAAGCCAAAAGGGCTAGACGCTTTTTTGTATCCGAGATTTATCCTCCACTGGTGCCATTACCATTACCATTGCCGTTTCCATTTTCATTTCCGGCTCCGGGCTCTGTGGTTCCGGGTTCATCTCCATTTCCATCGCCATCCCCTTCAGGATTTCCATCACCCTCACCATTGCCGTTTCCATTTCCATTACCTTCATCCTCTTCTTCTTGCTGCGGTAATGGTATATCAACTGTAGTGGCGGCCGGATCGCTTCTCTTGTCACCAATAATAGCAATGATACTGATGCTATACTTTGTACCTGGTACTGGATTCTGAAGAGTAACTACTTTTTCTGATATTTTCGATGTCTGTGGTGCAGCACCACCAGAAATGGTAACCTCGAATTCGACACCGGTATTCTCAGGATGGTTGTAATCCCAGGTTAGTGTGACTTCGTTCTTTTCAGCATTATAGAGTGCTCTAGGGTTACTAGGAGCGTCAATCTTGTTGTATTTTTCTGATACCTTTTTTGGTGCATGACCTTTCACGGCATACTCCACAATAACCTCACTATCAGGTGTAAACTCACTTGCTAATGCAGGCGGTTTAGAACCTTTTTCAACTCTAACCTTTTGCACGCTATCTGGAACAGTGAAGTCAGGTGTCTGGATATCCTTTGACACATATTCCATTAAATTCTTAAAGATTAGTTGGGCGATTCTTTGGTCTGCACCTGATTGTATTGGCGTTTTACGACTCGAATAACCCGTCCAAACGGACGCAGTATAGTTGGTTGTATAACCCGCAAACCAGGCATCAGGCACAACCCTGCTGCTTGTAATATTCCACTTTTTCATTTCATCTTCTGTATAGTTAGTTGTACCAGTTTTCCCTGCGATTGGAAGTCCTGGAACTCTTGCCGTTGTCCCAGTACCTGGTGAAACCATAACGCTCTTTAACATATCAGTAATCATGAAAGCAGTAGAATCCTTCATGACAAGCTTTGATTCAGGTGCAGTGTCAAGGACTGTACCATCTCTAAGCTCAATTTTCTTCACGGCATAAGGCTTTGTATACATTCCGTTATTTCCAAATGCACTGTAGGCTCCTGCCATTTGGAGAGGCGATACCCCTACTGTTTTTCCTCCAAAACCGCCAATGGCATAGGATTCAAAAATTTCTTTCAGCGGTATACCTAAGTTGATAGCAAATTCTTTCGCTTTTTCTAAACCAACCTGTTGAAGCGCCTGAACCGCAGGAGTATTTCTTGATAACTGTAATGCCGTACGCATTGAGATTGGACCCATGTATTTGTCATCCCAGTTGCCAAACTCTTGCCCAGTTGAATACTTTATTGGTTTATCATCGATCGTTTGATAGGTACCCCAATTGAGATATTCAATAGCTGGCCCATAGTCCAGTACAGGTTTAATTGTTGATCCAGGCTGTCGCTGTGTATCAATCGCATAGTTAAAGCCTCGGCTAACCTCTTGGTTTCGTCCGCCGCCAATCGCACGAATTTCACCTGTCTTGGTATCAATGAGAGCGATACCTGCTTGGAATTCTGCATCTGGATAGTTAATGACTTCATCTGTATTTAAAATGGTATTCACATGTAATTGTGCATTTTTATCAAGTGTTGTATGAATTGTTAAGCCATCAGAAAAGATATCAAAGTCTCCTTGAGCCTCTACTTCATCGATAACAGCATCGACAAAAGAATCAAAAGGCTTTTCGTCTCTAACTCTTTCCTCTTCTTTAACCAATGAGGCTGTCACTGGAACACTTTTTGCTTCTTCCATTTGTTCTTTTGTGATATAACCATGCTGCTCCATTAACATTAGTACAATATTACGTCTTTTTTCTGCTAAATCAGGATGGTCAAATGGGTTGTAATTATTTGGACTTTGCGGCATTCCTGCCAGCTGCGCAGCTTCTGGCAGAGTGAGCTCACTTAATTCTTTGTTATAATAAATTTTTGCAGCCGTCGCAAGTCCATGGCTGTTTTCAGAAACAAAGACTTTGTTTACATACATTTCAAAAATTTGATGCTTTGTATATTTTTGTTCAAGCTGATAGGCCATCCATGCTTCCTGAACCTTTCGCTTCAAGGTTTTTTCAGGAGTTAAAAATGAATTCTTGATGACCTGCTGTGTAATCGTACTTGCTCCTTCAGAACCAAAACCTTCCCTGAAATTGGCTACAACGGCCCCAGCCAAGCGGATAGGGTCCAAACCATGGTGCTTATAAAAACGAACATCCTCCACTGCTAAAACGGCATCTTCAACAAGTTTTGGTATATCCTTATAGTTTACGTATTCACGGTTTACTGAACCAACTTCTGCAATTAGCCCGCCATCTTTATCTAATACTTTAGAGGAGATGGGGTCTTTTAATAATTTCGGATCAAGTTTAGGAGTATCCTTTACTAAATAAGCAAAAGTTCCAACGCCAGCCAAAATACCAATAATGCCAAGGGCAACAAGTATCAGAAAAATTTTCTTAACAATACCGCTAGGTTTTTTCTTCGCTTTTTGTTTTCCTTTAGATTGTTGGAGTTTTTTACGGCGCTCCTCTCTCGATTCTGCCATGATCAATTTCCTTCCTTTCATACTTCAAACATTTTCTATTATCTAAAAATGAAAAAGAGTATCGATTATTTTAATATAGTCAATTCTGGGTTGAAATCCAAGCGGAATATAAACTCCTCTTTGCTCGATTTCTTCCTTTGTAATTGATTTTCTACCCCCATTTTTCATTCTTTCCCAAAAGGATAACAAGTGTTTAGCTTCTAGTAAATATACTTGTTCAAATTTGGAAAACCTGAGAATAACAAAACAAATTCCACCCTGTGAAACAACTTCCTGCATATGATCGATTTGATGCTGATGGAAATTTTTCAAAGGAAACGAGGTTGGATTTGCTGTTTCCTTTGCCTCAAAATCGATGTATTTACCTTTATATACCCCGTTATAGTCAGTGGTGGAAGCTTGTTTAAAATAGGCTTCTTTGATGACGGCTGCACTTCTTTTAGGGTAATCCACCTGAACTATTTGAACGGGTGTAGGCTTTTTATGAATGACAGCAATATTTCTCACACGGTAATATTCATTCGTATCGTTCAAATCATCCTCGAGTGTCATCCCTCTATTACTAAAAGAGTGATTACTGGGTTTCTTTACTTTGGATTCCGTTTCAATTTCTTTTGGAACGTATCTTTTTCCGTTTGGATAATTAAATTTCATGATAAGCACCTCTCAAGCTATTACTTATCATATCAAATCTAATCGCTAAGGGGTGTATAAAATTATTAGGTAAACGCACGCTAATAAAAATAATGTACCGTGCCTTTATAAAAAAAGCATGATTCTTTTTTCATAAATAATCAAGTCTCAAAAACTACCTATTATGAAAGTAGAAGGTGAATATGAATCATCTTACCATACATGAGATAGAGACTATCAGTCAAATGAAAGCTGAAACGGCCAAAAAGAATCTAGATAATATTTCGAGGACAGATGCTTATTTTTCCTATTTTAAAAAGAACCCAGATATTATTTGGTCATTCCTTGCCAGTATGGTATCAAGGAATGGCGGGTGGAATATGTGTGATTTGGAAGGGCATGTTTTTCGTGAAATATTAGAGCCTAAAACAAAGAAAGAACTTTTTCTAACTTTTGAACGGGCCAATTGGCTAATTTTCCACGATGTTTACCCTCAATTACTGGTCTATCAATATTCGACGAAAATAAAGCGGCCAATGTTTCATCTTCTTCCGTACTTTAAATGTTCTGAATTTATTCAAAAAGAGTGGGAGAGGTACTGGAAGGAAGGTAATCGTGAACGCCTTACCACTTCGTTAATAATAAATGAACAAAATGTTATTCATACACCTGTTATTGGCCATCCAATTTATAAAAAGCGTGTTTTTCAATCGTGGATTTTTAATGTACAGGATTGGCTACATTTCAGCTGTGTCCTATTTCCTACGTGCGGGGGAGAATTATATGGTGCAAGTGTAAATGGCTTTAAGTCACTATCAAAACGAATTAATCTTGGAAAAAGATTAGCAAGAATCTTGACCCATCCTCGGCTTTTCCCCTTTTTTTTCGAATTTGCTGATAAAACACCGCATACTGGGTCCCGAAATGATTATGAACAATATTTTAAAACAAAGACGAACCGTAATACACCGATATTAAGAGCAACCTTTCCCATTATTGAACATAATCATTATGAATACGAGGATTGGAGCAAGAATCGAGTGATATCCCCAGCTTGGCTATATTTTCAATCAAGACACCGCAACCCTATTCACCTAACAGATTGGTATTATGAAAAATCAAACCAGCTTGACTTAATGCTTGCCCTACACAAAACATCACATATAAAGAAAATATAAAAGCAAGGCGCTATGCCTTGCTTTGTTATTACTCCGCTGGACGATTTGGTCCTTCGAGTTTTTTATCACCATAGCCAACTTTATTATCCACTTGTGCTGCGCCAGATTTTTTGTTTTGTTTCTTTTTTGACATTATCAACACCTCCAATTTTAGCTTGTTCGATTTTCCATTTTTCATGCGAAAATGAGACAGTGTCGAATGGGAAGGTAATAAATGCCAAATCGGCACTTTCTTTGGCGAAACGCTTCTAGTTTTGTCAGTGGGGAAGGAAGCGGTAAAAAGAAAGAGAATAGTACAGTATATAAACGCGAGGAGGTTCTAAATTTGATGAATTCGTCATTGCCAGAAAAGGAAAAGCTGCTTTCTATGCTGACAGAGATATATGATCAATTAGAAGAATTGGAGATTGTTCTAGAAGCATCTTTCTCCGACCTTCGCATTCAAATGAATCATGAAGAGCAAAAAAAATTATTGGAACCGGTTCATAGACTCTCAATGCTTGAAATGCAATTAGATAAGATAAATCCACCATCCCACGAATCTACAGCAGATCATAGTAGTTCCGTAACCAGAGCACTAAAACTTGAAATGGGCTTTTAATTACCTATAGAATAAAGATAGAATCCATTGAGTAGCTTTATTAAAAGCTGCTTTTTATTTTGCAAAAAAGAGAGGAATTATGGGCGATGTCTGAAGAAATTCTCCAATTAACCAAAAAGCTGCTACACTATAACACATTATTTATTGAATATTTCGAGGAAGCTCGAGAGAAAGGGACTTCCCATGATTTTCATGAGGTAATAAAGCCGTTTGCCAATGAAGTAAAAAGTACTTCAATTGAATGGAGTACTTTAATGAAGACTTGGTTAACGAATAGCCCGCAAAAACATATACATCCAAAACAAATCAATACCACCTTTGAACATATGGAACAATTATCCATTCAGGCATTTTTTCCGAAAACAAGCCGGTCAAGATTTTTAAATGCCAATCGTACGGTTGAATTTTTTCTATTAGAAATAGTAAAGGAACTAGAAAAATAAAACAGAGATGCAACTTTTGCATCTCTAAGGCTTGTCTAGCTGTTATTTTTATGAATTTTCGATGAGGGAGTCTTCCTTAAAGTCGTCTGGAATTACTGCGCCCTGTGATTCGAGCTCACGGACAAGAAGACGGTATTCTTTAATGTTAATCTCGTTGTGAATATAAGCTTTCTTAGCAAAATCCATTAATGCATTTACGTCATCAGTGTTGTAATCCCGACTTTGATTAAATTTGCTTTTAAGTGAGCGAATGTCCATATGTAATTCCTCCTTCATCATTTTTTTAATAGTAACATGAAAAAAAAGGATTCCTAGTTTTTAAAATATTTAAACTTTAGACAAAATTCCCCTCATTTTGACATTGAAATCTATATGCAAATATGCACCCATCATCTCCTTCCAACATAGTTTGTAGTAATGAAAACGCGGAGGAGATGTTTGCCCATGTTTGGTAAAAATAGATCAAATTATTATCTAAATCTGGGATACTCGGGGCAAATGAATTACAGGAGACCAATCCATTATCCAGCACAGTTTCAGGGTGTTCCTCGTAATCAACCATACCAAAACCAACCTGTACAAAGCATGGAATGGTACCCATATCAGCAGCAAAATCCATACTATCAACAGCCATATCAACAATCCTATCCACAACCATATCCACCATTTGATGTAACCTTTCAACCTGGTGGAATGCCTCAGCAAACGCACAATCCAGCTGGACAGTATCCTCCTAAAGATGCACAATTTTTATTTCAAAATCCGCTGCAGCCTAAAGAGGAAATGACACCGAATCAGTATTCGCCGCAAATGAATGGTTATCCAGTCATGAACCCTTATCCAAAACCAAATGGAATGCTGAAACAACCAGGGGGGATTCAGTCACTTATGAATTCTTTTAAATCTCAAGATGGAACAGTGGACGTTAATAAGATGGTGAATACTGCAGGACAAATGGTAAATGCAGTAACTCAGGTCTCTTCATTGGTAAAGGGTATTGGAGGAATATTTAAAGCATAGAAAACGTAGAAAGACGGCCAAAAGCCGTCTTTCTAATTGGGGTTTTGTCGAAAAATATTTGGGTTGATGATGCTTTTAGGTTATTAATCCTCAATATTTATAGTTTTTCCTCTAACAATTGGAATGGTAATGGTAAGTAATCCATCACGATAGGAAGCTTTAACCATTTTTTCGTTAATGACTACAGGTAATGAAATGGTTCGGGATAGCCTTTCGTGTGAGATCCTTTTTTGGAAAAGGTGATTGTTAAGATTTTCTGATGTTTCACTTTCATTATTTACAATGGAGATTGTTAATTGATTGGGTAAGATATTTAGTTCTATTTGATCTTTTTTAACCCCTGGAAGCTCGGCTGTAATCATATATTTATCCTCTGATTCCCGTACCTGAATAGGAAAAGCACCACCAGGAAACGGACTGCTAAAAAATTCATCAATGGATTGTAGAAATCCCTTTACTGGTTTTTCATGAATTAAGTCATTCATGTTTCTAAAAAAATCTCGAAACTGCTCAGGCTTGAATTTTTTGTTATTATTTTGGTCACTTGGAGGTATGGATGACATCATACTTTCCCTCTCTTTCCAAATTTTCTCACCATATTATATGCTTATGCCTAATGTTTGTGCTCTGTCATAAAAGAACCGCAGCAATTGAAATGCTGCGGTTCTTTTATTACTTTATATTAAATTTATTTCTGAAAGCAGGACATCGATATCAAGGATCATATTTCCATGATCATCGACTTCGATTAGTTCATCTTTTTTCATTTTTGTCAGCGTTCTACTAATCGTTTCACGAGTCGTTCCAATCATACTGGCCAAATCACGGTTAGTAAACTCAGACTTGAGCAGGATCGTCCCGTCCTCTAATTCCTTTCCATGCTTTTGCCCAAGGCGAATGAGGAGTTTGATTATCTGCTCATATGTATTGTTAAGGATTTGTTCTTCTAACCGGTTCTGCAAATCAACAATTTTTTCACCAAGTACTTTAAAAACTTTAATGCTTAATTCAGGGTACTCAATAAGAACACCTTCAAATTTTGAGATAGGCACTGCAATTAACGTTGACGGTTCAAGAACTTCGGCATAAGCAGGGTAACTGCCTTTTCTGAAGAAACCTACATGAGGAAACATTTCCCCTTTTTTCATAATGGCAACTATTTGTTCTTTCCCATGAATATCACTTTTATATATCTTTATTTTTCCGTCATAAATAAAATAAACATTTTCTAAGGGATCACCTTGAAGAAAAACATGACTTTGCTTTTTCCATTCTCTTGCAATGGAAATATTGGCAATCTTCGATAATTCGTAGTCATCTAATTCCCTAAAAAGCGTGAATTCAGAAAGAACCTTCTTAATATCTTCAATTCTCATATTCCACCTCCACAGCCGTAATAAAATACCTTATACTATTGTAACAGACAAACAAATAATAATTAATATACTTTTTTTACGAACGTTTATTCGCTATAATGATAGCAATGAGGTGATCCCATGAAACTAAAGAAAAATTTGCAGGAAATTCTTGTTGATTTAAAAATAAATGACAGTTTTAAAGAAAATATCGTTACATGGAAGACACTCGAATCAAAGGATGCCCAAACTATCTCACTTCCAGAAAACCTTCATCCGGCATTAAGAGATTCACTTAATAGTAAGGGAATAGATAAGCTGTATACGCATCAAAGAACTGCTTATGAGAATATCATGGCCGGAAATAGTGTTGTAGCCGTTACACCAACCGCTTCGGGAAAAACACTATGCTATAATCTTCCGGTTTTACAAAGTATTTTATCCAACCCTAATGTAAGGGCACTTTATATGTTTCCCACCAAGGCTCTAGCTCAGGATCAAAAGAGTGAAATCAATGAATTAATCCAGGCAGGTGGTATTGATATCAATAGTTACACCTATGATGGTGATACACCGGCTAATATCCGCCAAAAGGTCCGTAAAGCAGGACATGTTGTTATCACCAATCCTGATATGCTCCACTCAGCCATCCTTCCACATCATACGAAATGGGTTTCACTCTTTGAAAATCTCAAATTTGTTGTGATCGATGAGCTTCATACCTATCGAGGTGTATTTGGCAGTCATGTTGCCAACGTGATCCGCAGGCTAAAGCGAATTTGTCGTTATTATGGCAGTAATCCAGTTTTTATCTGCACATCAGCCACCATTGCCAATCCGCTTGAACTAGCTGAAAAGTTAACAGAAGAAAAAATGGTCCTAATTGATAATAATGGTGCACCAAGTGGAACCAAACACTTTCTTTTTTATAATCCGCCTATTGTAAATAAGCCCCTGAATATTAGAAGAAGTGCAACGCTTGAGGTTCGTAAAATCGCTGGAGAATTGTTAAAAAATAAAATTCAAACGATTGTCTTTGCTAGAAGCAGGGTTCGGGTTGAAATAATCTTAACCTACTTGCAGGAATTAGTGAAAAATCAATTAGGCCCCAAATCTATTATGGGATATCGCGGGGGCTATTTACCTACCGAGCGCAGAAAAATTGAAAAGGGCCTTCGCTCTGGGGATATATACGGAGTAGTCAGTACGAATGCACTCGAGCTTGGAGTAGACATAGGTCAGCTGCAGGTATGTATAATGACAGGTTATCCTGGAACCATTTCTAGTGCATGGCAGCAGGCAGGGAGAGCTGGAAGAAGGCATGGGGAAGCCCTTGTCATTATGGTTGCGAGTTCAAGTCCTTTAGATCAATATATCATCCAGAACCCTGAGTACTTTTTTAATAAAAGCCCTGAGACGGCAAGAATTAATCCTGATAACTTAATTATTTTAATTGATCATATGAAGTGTGCGGCCTTCGAGCTTCCTTTTAAAGCGGGTGAGCAGTTTGGGGAAGTTGGAACAGAGGAATTGCTTGAATATCTGACACAGGAACGTATTCTTTACCAGAATGGTGATAAATGGTATTGGATGAATGATTCGTTTCCTGCTCATAATATTAGCTTGCGCTCCGCTTCACAGGAAAATGTTATCATTGTTGACCAATCAGATATCGCAAATTCGAGGGTAATTGGGGAAATGGACCGGTTCTCTGCTATGACTCTTCTCCATGATGAAGCCATATATCTTCATCAAGGAACTCAATTTCAAGTGGAGAAGCTTGATTGGGAAGAAAAAAAGGCATTTGTCACTGAAGTGGATGTCGATTATTTTACGGATGCCAATTTAGCCGTACAACTTAAAGTTTTAGAAGAGGACAAGCTTAATAGGCTGGAGTATGCAGAAATTGGCTATGGGGATGTAAGCGTCCGGGCAATGGCAACCATTTTTAAGAAAATCAAATTCGAGACCCATGAAAACATCGGTTCTGGTCCAATACATCTCCCTGAAGAAGAGCTTCACACGAGTGCGGCATGGATTTCATTAAATAAGTCTTTCGCGGAATTGGGACAAGAGCGATTAGAGCAGGGACTTGTTGGTACTGCTCATGCTTTAAATCATATTGCACCATTATTTGTAATGGCAGATCCACAAGACATTCATGTGATCCCACAGGTAAAAGCAGATCATAATGAAAAACCAACGATCTTCTTTTATGATCGATATCCCGGGGGGATCGGTTTAAGCGAGAAAATTCATTCTGGAATGTCAGTAGTCTTTGCAGAAACGAAGAAAATGATTGAAAATTGTATATGTCAAACTGGGTGTCCATCATGTATTGGGACCGATACTGTGGGTGAGACCGCAAAAAGTGATACATTAAAAATAATTCAAGCCTTTGAAAATCCTTCCAATTAAGCTCTTTTCTTTAAATTTGTTGCAAGCATTACGAAAACCACCTCCATATAAAACGAGGAAGTGTTGAAATGTCATTGAAAAATAAATTAAATCGTTTAAAACCACATATTTCAGGAGGAGCACATGCAATAAATAATCCTCCACCAGAGTCAACACGAATTGAGATACCTTTCCTGCCTAAATGGGAAAGTGAAAATGTGACCCCTTATTTATTGGACCAGGATTACTGTCTGATTCGTGAAGTAAAATATCCATTAGCACAAAAACATGGTCATTATCATTTTCAAGATTTTCTTACAGCTGTTGATATCTGGAATAAACAGCCTATAAGCCATCCATTATCAGCCGAAGGGCATCGTGCCGAAGAATTATTTTTTTTTGATACGGAAACAACTGGCCTTGGCGGTGGAGTAGGGAATACGATTTTTTTACTTGGTTACGCAAGTGTAATCGGTGAAAATCTTGTTCTAAGGCAGCATATTCTTCCTCATCCAGGTGCTGAAGTCCCTTTATACAAAAGCTTTTTGGAGAAAGTAAACTATAAAACATTAGTCACTTATAATGGGAAATCCTTTGATTGGCCGCAAGTAAAAACCAGGCATACACTTGTTAGGGATCATGTACCAAAGCTTCCAGCCTTTGGTCATTTTGATTTATTTCATGCTGCAAGAAGACTTTGGAAGCATAAGTTGGACCGTCTTAAGCTAGCGGTGGTAGAAAAGGATGTATTAGGAATCGAAAGGGAGGATGATATCCCAGGTTATTTGGCTCCAATGATTTATTTTGAATTCATTGAAAGTAAACAGCCGGATGGGATGCTTGGAATCATTAAACATAATGAAATTGATATCTTGTCACTTGTCACATTATATACCCATCTAACCTTTCAACTTTGTGGCATGGACACCAGCCAAACACGAAAAGAATCATTTGAAGTAGGCAGGTGGTATGCTTCACTTGGGGAAAAGGCTGAAGCAAGAAAAGTATTGGCGAAGCTTGTAGAAGGCACTGATTTCACTTCTTTACAGGCAAAGCTAACATTAGCCTACCAGTTTAAAAAAGAGCAAGACTGGGAAAGTAGTTTACCATTATTTTCAGAAGTGGCTGACGCAGAAAATCAACAGTTGAGCATTGAAGCATGTGTGGAAGCTTCGAAGATATATGAACATAAATTAAAAGATTACAAGTATGCCTTGGATTATTGTCTAAAGGCATTGGAAATTATGGAAAACACAAAGGCTCCAATCCAAAAAACACAGCAACAGCTTGATCTCAGGCGGAAACGTTTGGAGGGGAAATTCGCTAAATTTCCCAGGTAAGCGCAGTATTCGCTAAACCTCGATTATTTGTAACAAAAAATTCATATTTAAATACCAAAATAATAGTAATCTCATATTGTTTCTTATAGTTGAACGTTGTAAAATATAAAACTGTGAGTAAAAAACGACTATAAAACAATAATGGGGTAGATACTATGTATAAAGCAATCTTGTATTTATTTTTTGTTGTCGTTTGTTTGACTGCTGTACTTTTTTCAAGCTTAAAAGATAACTTATATTCAATGCTATAAAAAAGTAAAAGCGCTTCTAGATATAGGCGCTTATCACTATGGTTTTGAGCTAGACATTTGTCTAAGCGAAGTTAATCTTTATTAGATATATGAAAAATAGGTATTTTCATTAGTACAAGAAATACTCTCCTATCATAGGCTGTTAATGTAAACAGAATATATATTTGAAGGGAGAGCTTATATTGTATCTTGGAACTAATTTTGCGCCGCCAGTCATTCATCCGACTAAACAAGTAGTAAACCACACTTTCTCAACGACCGTGGTTCCGCATATTCATCCAACACATACAACAACTGTTAATCATCATATGTACCAGCATAAACACTATTGTCCTCAAACAGCTTCTTGTGCACAGGATTGTTGTCATCAACACATTAACTGCTGTAAAGGTGGTATGCCGGCACCTGCGCCAACGGCTGTTGCTGGAGCTCAGAGCAATGCATTACCTCCAGGGAACAACATGCCGCCTAACATGGGACCAGGCATGATGGGACCGGGTATGGCACCAGGAATGGGACCAGGCATGATGGGACCGGGCATGGCTCCAGGGATGGCACCAGGTCAATTCCCACGTCCGCGACGTTTCTTTGGATAATCAATTAACAAGGGCAAATTTGCCCTTGTTTTTTTAATATATTTTGATATGTTAATAAAAAAGACGGTAATCATCTGCCGATAAGGAGAAGAACCTTGATTAAAGTTTTAGCCATATCAGGTTACAAACCATTTGAATTAGGAATATTTAAAAACGACCATCCTTCAGTTTTCTATATTAAAGCAGCCATAAAGAAAACATTAATACCAATGATTGAAGAGGGTTTAGAATGGATCATGATCAGCGGACAGCTGGGCTTGGAGCTTTGGGCTGCAGAAGTAATCTTTGAACTGAAATCTGAATATCCTGATGTAAAGCTAGCTGTTATAACGCCATTTTTAGAGCAAGAGGCTACTTGGAGTGAAAACAACACGGAATATTATAAATCGATTCTTGCACAAGCGGATTTCATTGATTCAGTCACAAAGAAAAAGTATGAAAAACCGTGGCAGTTTGTTTTAAAAAATAAATTTTTTATTGAAAAAAGTGACGCCTTGCTTCTTTTTTATGATCAAGAAAAAGAAGGCAGCCCAAGATACATATACGAAATGGCTGTTCAATTTCAAAATAATCATTCTTATCCAATCCAGCTGATTACATTTTATGATTTACAAGTAATCGTTGAAGAAGAACAAGAGCTCCACCGTACAGATTTTTAAAGGAAATTCATATAACTACAGTTTTACATAGTTATAAGAAAGAAAAATTGACAAAATCACTTATTTTTGAAAAAATAATAGGTAATGATTGGCGAATGACTTGAGGTGAATTTATGGTGACCGATAAAGTGAAACTTACCGCTAAGGATATATTAGAAAAAGAATTCAAGACCGGTGTAAGAGGGTATAAGCAAGAAGATGTTGATAAGTATTTGGATTTAATTATCAAGGATTATGAAACATTTCAACAGGAAATAGAAGATTTGCAGCAAGAAAATCTTCGTTTACGAAAGCAGCTAGAAGAAACATCTAGAAGACAGCCAGTAACACAGCCAGCAGGAACGACGAACTTTGATATCTTGAAACGTTTATCGAATCTTGAAAAGCATGTTTTTGGTAATAAGCTATACGATTAACAGATCGTACCTTGATTTCCAAATTAGTACCATTGATTAATAGGATACAAATGCATATAATAAAAAAGTACTCATTAATTACGTTCGGGTAATCGCTGCAAGAAGCATTTGCTCTCTTGTAGAGGAAAGTCCATGCTCGCACGAGCTGAGATGCTCGTAGTGTTCGTGCCTAGTGAATTCATAAGCTAGGGCAGCCTGAATAAGGCTGACGGCCGGGAAAATACCTAAGTCCTTACGGATATGGTATGAATACCTATAAAAGTGCCACAGTGACGGAGCCTTTTCAGAAATGAAAAGGGTGGAACGAGGTAAACCCCACGAGCGAGAAACCCAAATAATGGTAGGGGCACTTTCTCTAAGGAATTGAACGAGGAGAAGGACAGATTCCTTGGAATCTGTAGATAGATGATTACCACCTAAGTACGAGGCGTTTACGCCGTTTGTAGTACTCTGGTACAGAACATGGCTTACAGAACGTTATTAATGTAAATAAAAGTTAATGGTATCGACTCTCCTTATGAGGAGAGTCTTTTTACTTTTAGAATGGTTTCTAATCAACATGCTTTTTGCATGGGCTTACTGATTTTGGTCTATAATGGTATGATAGACCAGCAAATAATCATACATAATAAGGTTAAAAGTTAAGGGTGGACGAAAATGGGAAAATATCAATTAATTGCAACCGCTGCAATGGGGCTGGAAGCATTAGTAGCAAAAGAAGTACGCGCTCTCGGTTATGAGTGTGAGGTAGAAAATGGCAAGGTGATTTATACAGGTGATGAAACCGCGATTGCCCGCAGCAATATGTGGCTGCGCACAGCGGACAGAGTAAAAATTAAAGTCGGTGAATTTAAAGCCTATACCTTTGATGAATTATTTGAGAAAACTAAAGGCTTACCCTGGGAAAAGTATCTTCCAGAAGATGCCGAGTTTCCTGTAACCGGAAAGTCTGTAAAATCAAAGTTGTTTAGTGTTTCAGATTGTCAGGCCATTGTGAAAAAAGCGGTTGTGGATCGAATGAAAAGCTACTATAAGCGAGATTCTTGGTTTGAGGAGACGGGTGCCTATTTTCGAATAGAAGTGGCACTGTTAAAGGACGTTGCTACTATAACGCTTGATACAAGCGGTCAAGGACTACATAAACGAGGATACCGTGTGGATCAAGGGGAAGCACCATTAAAGGAAACCCTAGCAGCGGCACTGGTACAATTAACGAATTGGAAACCTGATAAACCGTTTATTGACCCTTTCTGTGGCTCTGGTACCATTCCAATTGAAGCCGCCATGATTGGTCAAAATATTGCTCCAGGCTTTAATCGTGAATTTGTTTCGGAAAAATGGAATTGGATTCCGGGAAAAGTATGGGATGAAGCTCGTACTGAAGCGGAGGATCTGGCAAATTATGACCAGCCATTGGATATTATGGGGACTGATATTGACCATCGTATGATCAAAATCGCTCAGGAAAATTCCTTTGAGGCAGGTCTTGGAGATCTCATTCAATACAAACAAATGCAAGTAAGAGATATTACAACCACCAAGGAATATGGCGTGATTATTGGAAATCCTCCATATGGAGAAAGACTCGGTGAGAAAAATGCTGTTGAGCACATGTACAAGGAAATGGGACAGGCCTTTAGCAAGCTTGACACCTGGTCCATTTATATCTTGACCTCTAATGAAGAGTTCGAGCAATTTTATGGAAGGCCAGCTACAAAAAAGCGCAAGCTATTTAATGGCTTTATCCGTACTGACCTTTATCAATTTTGGGGAAAAAGACCACCCCGTTCAATTGAATAGTACGCAAAAAGAACAATTGGAGCCTATTCAAAAAGGCTCCATTTCATTCGTTTATAGGAGGGGATTATATGCAAGACCGTATTCCATTTGTAGTTTCTAAAACTGAATCCTTTTATGACAAGCTAAGTGAATGGATTGGTGACTTATTTTATGATATTTTACCCGAAGCTGGGTTTGAATTGCGTGATGAACAAATCTTTATGGCCTTTCAGCTGGAGAAAGCATTCAAGGATAAAAAAATTATGTTTGCTGAAGCAGGAGTTGGTACAGGTAAAACAATTGTTTACCTTCTCTACGCTATTATGTATGCCAGATACACAAATAGACCAGCAATCATTGCCTGTGCAGATGAAACATTAATTGAACAGCTAGTGAAAAAAGAAGGTGACATTGCCAAGCTTGAGAAAGTGCTCGGGCTCAATATTGATGTTCGTTTGGCAAAGTCGAGGGACCAATACCTTTGCTTAAAAAAGCTCGATTATGTTAGGCATGAGGACTTTAATGATGATATAGCTGGAATATATGAGGAATTACCAGATTTTGTTCATAGTGATGGCTCGATGCAAAGGTTTGAAAGATATGGCGACCGCCGGGATTATCCTACATTGTCCGATGATACTTGGGGAAAGATTAACTGGGATATGGTTCAGGATTGTTTTTCTTGCGAAAAAAGACACCGTTGCGGTCTTACATTAAATCGTGATTTTTACCGACATTCAAAGGACTTAATCATTTGTTCTCATGACTTTTATATGGAGCATATTTGGACAAAGGAGTCGCGTAAGAGGGAAGGGCAGCTCCCGTTATTGCCTGACCACTCTTCTGTGGTATTTGACGAAGGACATTTACTTGAGTACGCGGCACAGAAAGCCTTAAGCTATCGTTTCACCGATTCAACACTAGAGACCTTACTTACTAGGCTAATGGAAAATGAAGTGCGTGAAAAAACACTCTATACCATTGAGGAAGCTCTTTTAGACAATGATAAGTTCTTTAGTGCAATATCACAGTATTCTGTCCCATCAGAAGGATCAGAAAAACAAATGATTACTATGAATCCATCTCTAATCAAATATGGTACAACTCTGTTAAATCGACTTCAAGCAATTGAGGAAGAGCTTGTCTTTGAAAGTGAATTGTATGTAATTAATGAATATGACTTGAAAATTGTTGAGGAATATTTAGAGCAAATTACTTACTCGTTATCGTTATTCCTTAAAGAAATGAACGGGATTACTTGGTTTGAGGAAAAGGGATATGAACGGACACTTGTCATCATGCCTAAAATGGTTGAAGAAGTCATGAGGGACGAAGTCTTCATACAGAAAAAACCGTTTATCTTTTCATCTGCAACACTGTCGAACCAAAAGAAATTTGACTATATTGCCAATAGCTTGGGGATTAAAGAGTTTTTATCTTTTTCTGTGGATTCGCCTTTTGATTACCAGGAAAAAATGGAAGTATTTATACCGAAATTTAATCAAAATTCGATGGAAGCTAAGATTGACTATTGTATAAATAAGATTGTTCAAACTGAGGGCAGGGCACTTATTCTGTTAAACAATCAAAATGAATTAAAGAGTCTTAAACAAAGGCTTTCGGGAACAGTTCCATACCCAGTGTACTTTGAGGGGGATGAAGAAATAAGCACGCTCGTTTCAAAGTTTCAAAATGAAGAGCATGCTATTCTTTGCACCATCCATTTATGGGAAGGTTTAGATATTCCAGGCAGATCATTAGAAAATGTGTTGATATTTTCCTTGCCATTCCCTCCAAATGATCCAGTGTTTACGGCAAAAAGGAATGGTGTTGCTAACTCATTTGAAGAAGTGGATTTACCATATATGCTGCTTCGATTACGCCAGGGCATTGGTCGATTAATTAGAAGTGAAAACGATCGGGGCAGTGTTCATATCATGCTGGATGAAGATATAAATGCAGCATTGTTGCAGAAAATTAAAGATGTTCTCCCTACAGAGGCAGTTGAAGTATAATAAAAAGGGTCAGCACCGGTGGCTGACCTTTTGCTTATCTTCCTAATAACCGAAGTCCTTCTGGAGTCATTTTCTCAGGTGACCACGCAGGTTCCCAGACAAGATTTACATCCACATTTCTAGTTTCTTCTATCCCTTGAACAGCGTAGCGAACGCCAGTAGTAATGCTATCGTGAAGTGGACAACCAGGTGTTGTTAACGTCATCGTAACATCTACATCGTTTTCTTCTTTAACTTCCACATTATAAATTAAACCTAGGTCAACAACATTAATATTTAACTCAGGGTCATATACACTTTTTAATGCTTCTATTACTTTTTCTTTTAAGTTCATCCTAAACACCTCGTTATTTTTTTAGTACGCCCAGAATCGTTAATGCAATAGCGATAAAAACAATCGATAATACAAATTGTCCAATATTAAACAGGAGAATGCTCTTAAAGATAATGGAAAGAAAGACAGTAAGTACCGCAATTACAAAAATCGAAAAGAAGGGAACAACCACTTTTTCGTTCATTACATCTTTTAAAGAGGGAACCGCTTGTTTCCCCATTTCCTTACTGTATTTATAAGTCCACCATAAAAACGGAACAATTTTAAATAAGTATCCCATTATACTAAGGACAATCCAGAGCAATAAATAGAGGTATACCAATGGTCCTATTAGGTTTGAAAACTGTTCAGTCCACAATGCAATAAATACTGCTAAGTGGACGAGGTTTCCTAAACCTATGGCTGCTAAAGCAAAGGAAAACGAATGATCAAGCGTCTTCTTCAGCCTTTTTTTAATGATAATCGAGACATGCCAGCTAAAAACTGAAAAACCAACAAACAGTAAGAAAAATCCTGCTTTTAACAGATAACTTTTATCACTAAAAAAGGAAAGCAGAGTGATGACAAGACCAGACATATATAAGCCATATACATATCGTGCATGAACCATTGGAAACCCATGTGATAAAGAAAACATAGGAGCCATTTTATAAGAAAAACCGAAAATTAATAGTGTAAACCAGCCTGTTACACCCATTAAAAGATGACTTTTAAATATTGCTTGATAGTATTCAGCACCAAAACCTGTTTGGAGAGAATAAATTAATGTTATTCCTAAGAATATCGTCAAGAATAAACAAACAAGTGCACTGCCGACAAAAGCAGTCAGGATATTCGGTTTTGCCTGCTTTCTCAATGTCATAAACATTTGAAATAGAAACATTAAGATACCAAGTAACATGAGAATACCTGGTAGTAATGCGTTCTGTGGCGATATATATAACATCCAAGAAAAAGAAGCGATTCCTATTGCAGTAACAAAGAATTGGATAAATCCAAATTTCTCATTCCATATTTTTGTTAGGAAAGCAACGGGAACTAGCTGATACATCGCACCCATCGCTACCATTAGCGCCCAGCCCAAGATCAGTAAATGGGCAGCAGACCAGATTGCTGGAATACGGAAGCTGCCATTAACAACCATTTGTCCATTGATAAGTACAAGGATTTGAGATATCACAAGTGCAAGTAAACTGAAAATAATAAATGAGAAAGGAAGCTTAATATTTGTTTCACTTCCCATCGTGTTAGGAAGCATACTCTTTCACCTTCTTATCGGAAGATTTCAATTTTGAAACTTCCGTCGTTTTGTGGTTCTGTACGCTGCTTGTAGCCGAGTTCCTCTAGCTGCTCATATAGGAACATGGGTCTTCTATCATTAATGATCGTTAAGACTTCACCTTCACCTAAATTTTCCAATGCTGCTAGTGTTCTCATCATTGGCTGTGGCGGTTCTAAGCCTCGATTATCAAGTATCATATTGAATCACCTTTCTTTATGAAATTAGGCATTCTTAGTGAAAGTAACTTTCCAATGCTTCGCATCGATTTCCTCAGCCTCATGGGTAAAGCCTTTTGCTTTTAATACAGCGAACAATGGTACAGGCTTGAATGGGGCATGGAGGATAAAGATATCATTATCTTTCACTTCTTTAATGGCTTCCATAATTTTTTGGAAAGGTTCAATCTTATTCTTTAAATCTTCCCTAACATCTAGCTCAATAATCTTCTGTTCCATAGTAACAACTCCCAATATGATTGATTTTTTAATAGAATAATTCCTGTTCAAGTGCTTCACGGTCGATTAAATAGAGTCCATCTTCGCGCTGGTTAATATAGTTTTTCTTTTTTAAATGGTTAATTGTTCTGCTGACTGTTTCTCTTGAGGTGCCAATCATGTTTGCCAGCTCACGATTTGTAAATTGTGTTGTTAGCTGATATCTGCTGCCAACCTGTTCACCGTTTGACTGGCAGAGTCTAATAAGAAGTAATACGATTTGTTCAAAGGTATTATGGAGGACTTGCGCCTCTAATCTGCCTTGGAGGTCGACAATTTTCTCTCCTAACACTTTAAAAAGCTTTATGCAGAGTTCAGGATTAGCAATAAGCGTTTCTTGAAATTTGTCAATCGGAATGACAATAAGATTTGCCTCTTCTAAGACCTCCGCATGTGCAGGAAAGTTTCCTTCCCGGAAAAATCCAGCATGTGGAAACATCTCACCAGGTTCGAGTATAGAAACAATTTGTTCCTTCCCAGAAAAATCCGTTTTATAGATTTTGATTTTTCCTGAGTGGATAAAAAATACCCGGTCAAGTGGATCATCCTGCATAAATACATACATCTTCTGCTTATAAAAGCGAGTCAATGCGATTTTTATGAAAGGCTCCAGCTCTACATCAGATAATTCTTTGAATAGGGGGACATCTGATAGTCGTTTGTTTATGTCCTCTTGCTTCATTAACATCACCTTCGTATTAGTAATTCTTAATTACCTTTATTCTAGCAGTGATTGCAAAACAATTATGTGACCTCCATCATAGATAGCAAATTTCTTTGAAAATTATTCTCAATAAAAAAATCCGCAAGATTTAATCTTGCGGATCTTCTTCATGGGTAGATTCTTCGAAGCATTCAAAGCAATACATCTTTCGGTCATCAGATTGTACACCGTTAAAGAAGCCATCTAAACAATAAATCTCTTTTGAGCATGTACTGCAATAGCCAACCAATTCTTTCATTCTATCTCTCCTTTCAGTAACTATTAGCAAAATCATTCTATAGGTGTGATAGTTAGCACTATAGTGAGTATACAAATTTTCTATAATAAAAAAGAAGTTAGCAAATTAAAAGGAGTGAAAATTGATGCAAACATTCGCAACGATTATTCATGTACCAGATTATCCGCCACGTGAAAAACATTCAACTATATTTAAAGGCTTTGATGGCTTGAATTCTGGAGAATTTATGCAAATTGTAAATGACCATGACCCAAGACCTCTTCAGTATCAGTTTATGATGGAAAGACCTGAACAATTTACTTGGGAATACCTTGAAGAAGGTCCAGAGGTTTGGAAAGTTTCTATCGGTAAAAAATAATAGGGTTTCCTGAACCTCGGGTACGAACATATTTAACTTCTCTAAAACATTTTTACTTAACTTTTTTATTTTTCAGGAACATCCTCTTTCCCTAAATTTCATTTTACAACAGAATTTAATTCTGTTGTTTTTTTTATCCTTATATTTTCAGAAAAATATGATAAAATACAAATGGTTATAAAAAAGGGGGATTTAGTATGAGCCTTACGCCAGAGCAAGTTGAAAAGAAGTTTTTAGAATATGTAAAGAAGATGAGTGCCTATAATGAGGCACTTGGATTGATTTATTGGGACCTAAGGACTGGAGCTCCGAAGCAGGGAGTCGATCAAAGGTCTGAAGTAATTGGCATGCTTTCGTCAGAGGTTTTTAAAATGTCCACATCGGAAGATATGGCAGCATACATAGCAACATTATCTAAAAATGAACTATCTGAAAAAACACGTAGGGTTCTTGAGGAGTGTAAAAAAGAATACGAGCGCAACAAAAAAATTCCAGCGGATGAATACAAGGAATATGTCATTCTACAGTCCAAGGCAGAATCTGTCTGGGAGCAGGCAAAAGAAAAGTCAGATTTTAATCTGTTCAGACCTTATCTTGAGAAATTGGTAGAAATGACGAAACGTTTCATTAATTATTGGGGTCATAAAGGAAACACATACGATGTTTTACTAGATTTATACGAACCTGGTATGAAGGTTGAAGTCCTTGATCAGGTGTTTGGTAACCTGCGGGAGAAAATTGTCCCATTGGTTAAACAGATTGCTGACTCACCAAACAAACCAAGGACAGAATATCTTTTTAAAACCTTTAAGAAGGAAAACCAGCGCGCATTAAGTATAGAAATACTTGGGAAAATGGGTTATAACTTTGAGGCTGGCAGGCTTGATGAAACGGTTCATCCCTTCGCTACTGGTTTAAATCCAGGTGATGTCCGGGTAACGACAAACTATGATGAACAGGATTTTCGTACAGCTGTTTTCGGTACTATTCACGAAGGCGGGCATGCCTTATATGAACAAAGTATTTCAAAGGAATTGATTGGAACACCATTATGT
Organism: Bacillus sp. EB106-08-02-XG196; assembly: GCF_013396335.1. Taxonomy (GTDB): domain Bacteria; phylum Bacillota; class Bacilli; order Bacillales; family Cytobacillaceae; genus Neobacillus. The sequence goes on along the minus strand of NZ_JABWSY010000002.1, from coordinate 7,361 downwards.
ACAGGTACTTCAATGGGGATTCACGAATCTCAATCTCTCTTCTACGAAAATATTGTCGGTCGTAGTTTTTCTTTTTGGAAGAATAATTATGAGCTATTAAAGACATATGCAACTGGTCAGTTTGACGACGTTTCAATTGAAGAATTCTACAGGGGAATAAATGAATCGAAGCCTTCGCTTATTAGAATCGAAGCAGATGAATTAACGTATCCTCTCCATATTATTATTCGCTATGAAATTGAAAAGGGTCTTTTTAATGGTGAGATTGAGGTAAAGGATCTTCCACAGGTTTGGAATCAGTTATATAAAGAATATTTAGGGATTGCCCCAGAGAATGATGCTAATGGAGTATTGCAGGATGTTCACTGGGCAGGGGGAAGCTTTGGATATTTCCCGTCGTATGCACTAGGATACATGTACGCTGCTCAATTTAAGCATAAAATGCTTGAAAATCTGCCAAACTTTGATCAACTATTAGAAGAAGGGAATTTGCTGCCAATCAAAGAATGGCTGACGAAGAATATTCACCAATATGGGAAACAAAAGAAACCGTTAGAAATCCTTCATGATGTAACGGGGGAAGGTTTGAATGCTCAATATCTAATTGATTATTTGTACGAAAAATATGGTAAGGTCTATCAACTAAATTAATAGAAGCTATGGAAAGGAAATAAGATTTCCCTTCTTCGTTATTACAATAAGGTGTGTGTGCCCAATGGGAAAAATAGGTCCAATTATATTTATTGCAATAAGTGCGGCTTTGTGGGGAATCATTGCCATTTTTGTTAGAAAGCTAGCATCTTTAGGTTTTACTTCAATGGAAATAGTTACTTTGAGGGTGGTTACAGCAGCTTTATTGCTAGCAATTATCGGCTTAACAAAATATCCGAGACACATGAAAATCCATTTGGCAGATAGTAAATATTTTATCGGAACGGGGATTTTCAGCATTGTACTCTTTAATTGGTGTTATTTTACTTCGATAAATCAATTGAGTCTTTCATTTGCAGTTATATTACTTTACACTGCTCCTGCATTTGTTGCTGTCCTTTCTTATTTATTTTTAAAAGAAAGTATGGATAACAGGAAGATTATTGCAGTAATAGGGACATTGATAGGCTGCGTTTTAATAGTTGGATTTAGTTTTAGGGACACATCATCATTGAATTTTATTGGGATTCTAACAGGATTAGGTGCAGGCTTCGGATACTCTTTATATACTATATTTGGCAAATTTGCATTAGAAAAATATCGCCCATTCACTGTTACTTTTTACACGTTCTTAGTTGCGGCAATAACGTTACTTCTATTTACAGACCTTTTTGAAAAAGGAAGTATTTTAGTAAGTGGTGAAGTTATTATTTACGGATTAGGTTTGGGTTTGTTTCCAACAGTAATTGCATACTTACTATATACAAAAGGACTAGAGAACATGGAGAGCAGCAAGGCATCGATTATCGCAACTGTAGAACCTGTAGCAGCTACGTTACTAAGTGTATTCCTATATAAAGAAAACTTTGGAGTTCTACAATTTGTTGGAACGGCTATAATTCTGTTATCAGTGATTCTGATTAATTTGCCTAAAACAACTTTAAAAATTCAACAAAAAAAGGCTTCACTGTAAATGAAGCCTTTCTATATTTTTACCAAGAACCCCATGTTTTAAATCCTGGTGAGCCTGGTGGTGCATTTTGAATCATATCGATAAACGGTATGGTGTATGCGAATAGAATTAGGGCTGCTGTGATACCAAGCCATAATTTCCAGTTTTCAAAGATCATTGGAGCCTTTTCTTCAAGATTTTCTGCTTCACCTACAGGGAATTCTTCTTCTCCTTTAGGTGCAAAGAACGCTAGATTAACAAAGATGATAATCATTAAAATGATTCCAAGGAAGAGAATCGATCCGCCTACGGCTTGTGCAATTTGGTAAGGAATCCATTCCATTGCTTGCGCTGAATCTCCATAAGTTGAGTAGGCAGAGCGTCGTGGACCGCCAAGAAGTCCTTGGAAGTGCATAGCACCTGACATAAAGGCCATTCCGATAAACCAAACCCAGCCTTGAATAATAGCTAATTTGTTCATTGCTTTTGTTAATATACGTCCGGTTAAATGTGGAACAAGCCAAAAGGTAATGCCAAAGAACGTCAAAACAACAGAGGTTGCAGCAGTTAAATGGAAGTGGCCTGTTACCCAAATGGTATTATGAATGACTTGGTTCATTTGGTTTGAAGCGTTGATAATACCGCCAGCACCCGCTGGTATAAAGCTTGCCATACCGATAAATGGAACGGTAAAACGAGCGTCCTTCCAAGGTAAAACCTTGAACCAGCCAAAAAGTCCAGTTGCTCCTTTAGAGCGGCCATATCTTTCAAACGATGCAAACAATGAAAATGCAGTCATCAATGATGGAATGATTACCATAAACGTTAGAACTACCTGTAAAAACTTCCAAGCTGGATCAATACCCGGTTCAGTTAGTTGATGGTGGAATCCAACCGGAATGGAAAATAGTAAAAACAGTATAAATGATAAACGTGCTAAAGAATCTGAGAAAATTTTTCCGCCAATAATTTTTGGTATGATTGCATACCAGCACATATAAGCTGGGAGTAACCAGAAATACACGAGCGGATGTCCGAAATACCAGAATAGTGTACGGCTGACTAATACATCAACAGTATCTACTAAGCCAAGTGACCATGGCAGTAACTGGAATAATACAGTAGAAGCGACACCAAGTGTAGCAACAATCCAAAGTACCGTATTAATAACAGCCATAAAGCTTAATAACGGGCTTGGTTTTCCAGGGTTTTCCCTGCGCCATCTAGCATAAGTCATAATTTGAGCAGCACCGTCAAGCCAGCTGCCGACAACAACAAATGTCATGCCTAAGTAAAAAATCCAATGTGCTTTTAATGGTGCATAGAAAGTATAAAGAACAGATGCTTCTTTAAGTAAAACCATTGTAGCAGCCATAATTGTTCCTACCGTCATTACCCAGAAGCCAATCCAGCCAATCCGGCGTGCTGCTGGAGAATGAGTACCTGCTGTACGGCTGACAGCAGCATATTGAAATCCCATAATAAAGAACGTTGTTAAAACAAGTCCCATTAAAACGCCATGTACGGTTAAAATTTGATAATAATCAATACCCCACGGAAGCTCAAATTTGCCCGAACGGACCAGGGTTTGGAGTAATCCCATCAACCCTCCTAGTGTAAGAGCAATAAAGGCAACATAAAAGTGTGCCATCGCAAGCTTGCCATCACGTGGATCAACTTTTAATTTTGTTGTTTGGCTAGACATTATTTAACCACCTTTATCTTAGAGCTCATTAAATGGTGACCGGTACCGCAGTACTCGTTACAAACCACTAAATATTCGCCTTCTTTATCAAACGTTGTAACAATCTCATTTATGTAGCCTGGTTCAAGCATCATATTGATATTTGTTCCAGCAACTTGGAATCCATGAATAACATCCTTCGTAGTTGCCATTACTTTTACTTTCGCTCCAAATGGAACCTCGACCTCAACTGGATTATAGGAGAAAGCTGAAGCAACATACACTAATTCATAATCCCATTCTTTTCCTTCAACCTTGTTTAATCCAGGTTTATCAAATGGTGCCTGAGTATCAACCTTTTTTGGATCTATAGTCGTTAAGCAGCTTGGCGGCTTGTTACCTAAGTAAAAAGCGCTTACACCTACAACTGATAAGAAAACAACAAGAGCGCCTATTCCGAAGATAAGCCAAATTTTTTCAAACTTATGCATATGCATGGTTTTTTCCCCTTTCTTTATTTAAAAACGGTCTAAGAACAAGAAATAGACACTTACCCATGTGACAACTAAAAAGATTCCCAAAAAGAAAACGGATGCCAGTGTCCCTTTAAGAGAAGAGCTGTCTTCAATTTCTGTTTTTTTATTTGTTTTCAGTTCCGCTTTCGCCATCCCCCAAGACTCCCTTCATAAAAATTAATTAAATAATAAGTTCTCTTTCATAATACAAAACAATTGTGAGGAAAAAATAACAAATTTCAGAGTTCACAAAATGTTCATTCCTTAGGTAATTACTATGTTAATAGTAATAAACTGATATAACAGTGATTTATATCACAATAGTGGTAGGTCAGTTGTGACTAAAATGTGAACTATCACTTATTACCTGTGATAAAAGTAATTGATTATGACTGTCTTGAAGAGAATAGCTTGTTTTTTCAATGATTGTCACAATTCTGAAACTTTTAAATAGAATGGAATAGATGCAACAGAATTTCGAGAAGCGAGCGTGTTATTGATGGAAAAATATTATTGTGAACCATGCCGTCTCCTCTATAACCAAATAGAATTTTGTAAAGTCTGTGGATCCTTGGCAGATAAAAAGATAAAGATTGAAGTTCAGAACCAATCTAAAAAATAGTGAAAGATAATAAAGCTCCACGACATAAAAGTTAAAATTGGAAAAGTTTTCGTAATGATTAGTTGCTGCATCTCAGTTATAATCAAGGAGCACAACAACAACCTTCAAAACGTTGGCTTCCCTCTAGCAGGGAAGCTTTTTTTTTGTACATACATCTCCTTTTTTTTGGTAAAAATACCATTACCTACATTGAAGGGGAATAAACGATGCCAACAATTCTTTCAGTAGCAGAAGCAGTCCCGGAATTTAAGATAAAACAAGAGCAGGCAATAGACTTTGCCAGAGAACTTTTTTCAGATCGTTTTAAGGATATCGAAAGATTGCTTAAAGCTTTTCAAAATGGACAAATAGAAAAAAGGCACATCGTTAAAGAGATTGATTGGTATAAAGAAGACCGTTCCTTTGCGGAAAAAAACAATGCCTATATAGAATCTGCTGTAACCCTGGGAATGCAGGCGATTGTGAACTGCCTTGAAAATGAGACATTTTTGACCAGAAAGATTAACTGCGAAGAAATCGATGCGATTTTCTATATCTCAACAACAGGTATGGCAACTCCGAGTATCGAAGCTAGAATAATGAATCATTTGCCATTTCGGGAACACACCAAAAGAATCCCCATTTGGGGTCTTGGCTGTGCTGGGGGAGCGGCTGGTTTATCGAGGGCATTTGAATATTGCACTGCATTTCCGGATGCCTTGGTTGTGGTGCTTTCAGTTGAACTCTGCAGTTTAACCTTCCAGCGTAATGACTATTCAAAAAGTAACCTAATTGGAACGTCACTATTTGCTGATGGGGTTGCTTGTGCATTGATTTGTGGTAATGAAGTAAGGATTGATGAATTAAGTGCTAAAAGGACTGCACCAGCCATCATTGATACTCAATCTACGTTAATGCCTGACTCTTTAGATGTAATGGGATGGGATATAAGGGATCAAGGATTATTCGTGGTATTCTCCCGAGATATCCCCAGTATTGTAGAGGAGTGGCTAAAACCTAATGTAAGTAAATTTTTAACTCAGAATAGGCTGGAACTGGCTGAAGTTGCCCATTTTATTGCCCATCCTGGCGGTAAAAAAGTTATAGATGCTTATATCAAATCGTTAGGTATACCACCTTCAATGACCGACATTTCACTTGATGTATTAAAGCAATATGGAAACATGTCGTCGGCAACAATCCTTTATGTTCTTAGTAGATTTATGGAATTAGGTGGTGAAGCAGGGACATTTGGACTTTGTACGGCGCTGGGACCGGGATTTAGTTCTGAATTGCTCTTATTGAAATGGGGGTAAAGGATGATTCCTTTTTTTCTATTTATTTCAGTTTTAATTATTCAACGTTTACTTGAGTTAGCAATTGCCCGCAGAAATGAAAAGTGGATGAAGGAGCGGGGGGCGATTGAATTTGGTATGAAGCATTATCAATATATCGTCCTGATGCATTCTTTATTTTTTGTTGTCTTCCTTTTTGAAAAAGTTACCTTTTCTCGTGAGTTATCTTCTTTTTGGCCGTTATTAGCAGCAGTATTTGTAAGTGCGCAGCTAATCAGAGTGTGGGCGATTTCGGTACTTGGCCGTTATTGGAATACAAAAATCATCGTTTTACCAAATGTTGAGGTTGTCAAAAAAGGACCATACAGGTTTATCAAACATCCAAATTATTTAGTTGTCTCGATTGAACTCCTGGTTGTACCTTTAATGTTTGGTGCATACATAACAGCTTGCATGTTTACGCTATTAAATGTGCTCATGCTGTCAATCCGCATACCGGCTGAGGAAAAAGCGCTTCAGGAGCTAACTGAATATGAAGGAAGCTTTCAAAGCTGTAATCGCTTTTTGCCGAAATTGTTAAATAAATATGACAATTGACTTTTCTATGTTGAAAATGATTATCAACTATGATATTCTATTTTTAAAGAAGAATGAAAATCATTCTCACTTCATTTGAGCGGATAGGAAGGTGTATCTTATGGCTTTTGCATTTGTAGGTGGAACGGTAATCATATACGCATTTGTCATGAAGCACGTCTTGAAAAACGTAACTCATTAAGAGATATTTGTTACATTAAGTCTGGGAGCAATCCTAGTCTTTTTTTTTGTTCGGAAATTGGAGTGACCGAAGAGCATGTGGAAAAGGCAATTGGGTAACTCCAGGTTGTCTGGAGTGACCGAAGAGCATGTGGAAAAGGCAATTGGGTAACTCCAGGTTGTCTGGAGTGACTGAAGAGCATGGGGAAAAAGCAACTGGGTCACTTCATGTTGTCTGGAGTGACCGAAGAGCATGGGGAAAAGGCAATTGGGTCACTCCAGATTGTCTGGAGTGACCGAAGAGCATGGGGAAAAGGCAATTGGGTTACTCCAGGTTGTCTGGAGTGACCGAAGAGCATAAGGAAATAACAACTGGGTCACTCCAAGTTGTCTGGAGTGACCGAAGAGCATGTGGAAAAGGCAATTGGGTAACTCCGGGGGGACTGGAGTGACCGAAGAGCATGTGGAAAAGGCAATTGGGTAACTCCAGGTGGTCTGGAGTGACCGAAGAGCATGGTGAAAAGGCAATTGGGTAACTCCAGATTGTCTGGAGTGACCGAAGAGCATGGGGAAAAGGCAATTGGGTTACTCCAGGTTGTCTGGAGTGACCGA
>NZ_JABWSY010000002.1:0-196 GCF_013396335.1 Bacillus sp. EB106-08-02-XG196 | reverse complement strand
AGGAAAAGGCAATTGGGTAACTCCAGGTGGTCTGGAGTGACCGAAGAGCATGGTGAAAAGGCAATTGGGTAACTCCAGGGGGACTGGAGTTACCGAAGTGGATGGGGAAAAGACAATTGGGTAGAAATGCTAATTTAAATATGTACAATCATGCTTGAATAAAGATGTACAAAATTGATTGGTCAATTCATACTAA
>NZ_JABWSY010000029.1 GCF_013396335.1 Bacillus sp. EB106-08-02-XG196 | reverse complement strand
CTTTAGGTTTCAAAGAAAGAATAGGTCCATTTTGGTAAAATTGAAAGTTATTCGCTTAGCTTGATGGCTATGGTGCCAGACACTGTTCGCTATTAATATAATTTAAATTGCCTTATAATTCTCCTGGTTCAATCTGTAGTAAATATTTTCCCGGGATTTAACAATCCTTCAGGATCTAGTAATTGCTTTATTTGCTTCATAATAACAACTGCTTCTCCGTGCTCAATTTCTTGGAATTTCATTTTACCGAGACCAACCCCATGTTCGCCCGTACACGTGCCGCCTACTTCAATCGCTCTAATTGCAAGTGCTTCATTTGTATACTCAGCCTTTTCCTGTTCACCAGGTATTTTTGGGTCAAAAACGATCAAGGTATGGAAGTTCCCATCACCGACATGACCTAATATTCCACCAATCAATCCACTTTCATGAATTAATTCCCTCGCATAGTCGATTAGTTCTGGCAGACGTGAAATTGGCACACATACATCCGCTCCTGTAATCGCCATTCCTTTTATATGCCGGTATGCATATGCCATTTCGTGGCGTGCTTTCCATAGTTCCATCCGTTCCTTAGAATCACGAGCGACATCCCAATTCTCACAACCGAGCTCACGCATTAACTGTTCTGCAAGACTCACTTCTTCTTCAACTGCACTCATCGTTCCAGCAAATTCAAAAAATAGTGAGTGTTTAATAGGGAGGGTGTAGCCTCCATACGCATTTACTTGTGAGATACTCTCTGCATCGACTAGCTCTATTCGCATAACTGAAATCCCACTTTGTAAAATCGCCTTAGCTGCTTCAGCACATGCTTTTGGTGTATCAAAAGTGCATTTTGCCGCCACCGTATGTTCTGGAATCCCATGAAGACGTAAGGTAATTTCTGTGATGATGCCTAAGGTACCTTCCGACCCAGCAAACAGACCTGTCAAATGATAGCCAGAAGATGACTTTTTGGCATGTGAACCTGTATGAATCACGGTTCCATTCGCTAATACAACTTCTAAATCGAGCAGCTGATCCCGCGTTGATCCGTATCGTACCGCTGTCGTTCCACTCGCATTCGTTGCAACCATCCCGCCAATCGTTGCGTCCGCTCCGGGGTCTATTGGAAACATCAACCCGTGCCGATTGACTAGCTTATTTAATTGTAACCTTGTCATTCCAGGCTGCACTGTAATCGTTAAATCTTCAGGTGAAAATTTTACTACCGTATTCATTTTTTCAAAATTTACGGAAATCCCCTTTTTTATAGGGACAACTTGACCTTCTAATCCTGAACCAGCTCCAAACGCTGTGACTGGAACCTTGTATTCCCTTGCCACTTTCATAATTACTTCCACATCTTCTCGACTTACTGGAAAGCAGACCACGTCCGGCTCTACTGCTTCATGAAAGGATTCATCTTTGCTGTGGCGGAACAATTCAGTTTCGTTTTGGCTGACTTTATCACTCCCTAGGCGCTCAATTAGTTGTTGGATAAACATAAAAATCCCCCTAATCTTTAAAATAGTCAAAAAATTTATATTTACAAATAGATTAGCATAATTTATCATAGCTGTATACAGTATACAGAGGGAAGTGAGGGTTGAACCTGTGAGGAAAATTAATCAGAATGTTTCATTGGCTGACCAAGCTTATAACTTATTAAAAAAAGCGATTATCTCAGCTGAACTTGCACCAGAGGAAGAATTACCTGAAGAAAGATTAGCCAGTGACCTGGGCATTAGCCGTACTCCACTTCGGGAAGCACTTAGAAGGTTAGCAGTGGAGGGCCTTATTGTGCTGCATAAAGGACGCCCGGCGACCGTTGCAACATTCACAATAGAAGATTCACTCGAGTATATGGAACTTCGACGCGTGTTAGAAATTTACAATATTGAAAAAGTTACCGCAACGTTGGATGAGGACATCATTAATGAGTTACGTGGGAATTTAGAAGTTCAATTGGAAGCGGTTACCAACAACCAATTCCATGATTTCATTGAATTGGACCGAGAATTCCATTTGATCCTTGCATCGAGAAACCGAAACTCAAAATTCACCGAATTGATTCATCAAATGAATACGGGAATCAACCGCGCATTCCTTGTTTTATCGAACACATTACAGATGAGTGCATACGAAGCCTACGAAGAACATGTAAAGATTACCGAAGCACTAGAAGCTAAAGATGTTTCGCTAGCAAAAGTTAACATGCTTGAACATATGCAAAACGTAGAAAATCGATTTTTAAGTTATTTCCATAAGGAGGAAAGTAAATGAAAAAGTTACTCTTATTTTTAATCGTCAGTATTCTAGTTATTGCAGGCTGCGGCAGACCAAAGGAAAGCGCTCAGACATCAGGTAAAGGCGGAGAGAAGGAAGTACATACCATCCGTATTGCTTACTTAGTATCAGAAGAACAATCTTCACATCTTGCAGCAGTAACGTATAAAGAAAAACTGGAAAAAGAATCAGACGGCCGTTTGAAAGTTGAACTGTATCCAAATGGACAGCTTTATGCCTCAGACCGTGAAGCCATTGAAGCTGTACAGCTTGGTAATATTGAAATGACGATTCCAGCTTTAGCTCCGCTTGCTTCATTCAACAAGAAATTCTTAGTGTTCGACTTGCCATTCCTTTTCAATGACAACAAAGCTGCATACAAAGCACTCGATGGTGAACTTGGACAAGAATTATTAAAAGAGTTAGAGACGAATGATTTAAAAGGACTTGTATTTGCTGAAAATGGTTTCCGAAACATGTCAAATAATACAGGAGCGATTGAAAAACCAGAAGATTTAAAAGGTCTAAAATTCCGTACATTAGAAAATCCAGTTCATACTGATACCTTCAAATCTTTTGGTGCGAATGCTTCACCATTTGCCTTTGGTGAACTATATACTGCTTTACAGCAAAAAACATATGATGCAATGGAATCACCAATCTCTCTTTACTACACGAATAAATTTTACGAAGTACAAGATTACCTAACTATGACTGGTCACGTTTACGCGGCAACGATTCTTCTTATGAATAATGATTTTTATAATGGTCTTCCTAAAAATTTGCAGGAATTAGTCGTTAAAGCATCTGAAGAATACCGTACAGAGCAGCGTGAAATTGCACAAAAGCAGGATGTTGAATTTTTAGAAAAATTAAAAGAAAACGGCATGAAGGTAAATGAACTGACAGCTGAGCAGCGTGAACTATTCCGTGAAGCTGCAAAATCAGTTTATGACCAATATGTTCCTGAAATTGGCGAAGAATTAGTTAATAAAGCATTGGCTGCAAATAAGTAGACAAAGGAGGAATCAAGATTCACTGTCTTGATTCCTTATTAATTAAAGGATGTGAGAATAAATGGTGAAAAAATTCGCCCGTTTCGAAGAAATCATATTAGTTTTAACCCTGGCACTTATGGTTTTGCTCATTTTTGGTCAGGTAATTGGGCGTTATGTGTTTCAAACAGCACCTAGCTGGACAGAAGAACTCGCCCGTTATATACATATTTTCCAAGTGTGGATTGGAGCAAGTTATGCAGTTAAGCTCCGTCAACATATACGCGTTGAGGCGTTTATCACTCGTTTTCATGGTACTCCCCGCAAAATACTTGAAGGTTTAGGTGTTCTTATTTGGTTTTTTATTTCTTTATTTTTGGCTGTATTTGGGACAAATTTAGTTATTGCAAGCTTCGAACATGGACAGCTTACTCCTGCCCTGCAGATTCCCATTTGGATTGCTTACTTGGCCGTTCCAATTGGAGGTGCCGGAATGGCAGTCCGGTTGATCCAGCAATTAGTGGATATTTGGAGAGGGGACTATGAGAAGCCGGAAAGTGAGGAGATTATCGGATGACGGTCGGATTATTATTCGGAACATTATTCATTTGTTTATTGATTGGGGTACCGATAGCCATTTCATTAGGAGTATCCGCCCTCGTTGCTATTTACTTTGGTTCAACATTACCACTTGATATCATTACACAAAAAGCGTTCACTTCCCTCGACTCCTTCCCGCTTTTGGCTATTCCCTTTTTCATGCTCGCAGGGATCCTAATGGGAAAAGGCGGGGTGTCAAAACGCCTGCTTGATTTAGCAACTGCGATGGTTGGCTGGATGACTGGCGGATTATCGATGGTCACAATCGTTGCTTGTATGTTCTTTGCGGCGATCTCTGGGTCGGGGCCAGCAACCGTTGCTGCAATTGGCGGATTCATGATCCCTGCGATGGTTGCCAAAAGGTATGATGGCGGATTTGCTGCTGCTGTTTCAGCCTCTGCCGGATCCATTGGTGTCATTATTCCACCAAGTATCCCGTTTGTATTATATGGAGTGATCGGAAGCGTATCAGTTGGAAGTTTATTTTTAGCTGGAGTTATTCCAGGACTACTCATAGGAATTGGATTAATGATTACATCCTATATCATTTCGAAAAAAAATGGATACAAACCCGAACATGTAAAGAGAATGGATTTTAAAAGTGTTTGGAAAGCAACAAGTGACGCAAAATGGGCGCTGTTAATCCCTGTCATTATCTTAGGAGGTATTTACGGTGGGATTTTCTCGCCGACAGAAGCCGCCGTTGTTGCTGTTGTATACGCCTTAGCAATTGGGAAGTTTGTCTACAAAGAATTAACTTGGCAGAGCATCTTTGAGAGCTTTCGTGAAGCGGTCATCATTAATGCGACAACGATGATCATCATCGGGTTATCCGTATCATTCGCCTATTTTATGACGCTCGAACAAATTCCAAACGACATTTCTGGTTTCCTTACTGATCTTTCATCGAGCCCAGTGGTTATTTTACTCGCCATTAATATTTTACTATTAATAGTTGGAATGTTTATTGACACAATCTCGGCCCTAGTTGTATTAACGCCTATTTTGCTGCCAATTGTGACTGCAGTTGGTGTTGATCCTATTCATTTCGGAGTAATACTCGTTGCAAACCTTGCTATTGGCTTCATTACTCCGCCGCTTGGTGTCAATCTTTTCGTTGCTTCAAGCGTCGGAAAGGTAAAGTTCGAACGTATTGTCCGAGCGATTATACCATTCATGATTTCTATGATAATCTGTTTGCTTGTCATTACGTATGTTCCTGAACTATCACTATGGCTGCCAGGCTTATTTGAATAAAACTTACCTTTAAAAAGCTGTAATCAAATAGGGTGCCTAAAATGTTTTAGATAATTTTTGGACGCCCTTAACAATATCTAAAAGTGAATTCATCAGGAAAGGTGAAAAATATGCCATTATCTATTAATCAAAAAGCAAAGCGATTGGAAGTCCCTGGAATCCGGCAATTTTCCAATCAATTGATTCATTTCCCGAATGCAATTAATTTGACCATTGGACAGCCTGATTTTCCAACGCCTGATGCTGTGAAAAACGCAGGGATTCGTGCCATTGAAAATAACCAAACAGGCTATTCTCATAATGCTGGCCTACTTGAGTTAAGAAAGGCAGCAGCTTCGTTTTTCGAGGATACGTACGGTTTTTCATATAATCCTGAAACCGAGGTAATCATTACCAATGGAGCAAGTGAAGGAATAGATTCTGTATTTCGAACCATTCTTGAAGAGGACGACGAAGTGATTATTCCAGCTCCAATCTATTCCGGATACGAACCAATCATTGAACTGTGCGGGGCAAAGGTCGTTTACTTTGATACAGCGGATACAGGCTTCCTTCCATCGCCGGAACGGCTGTTAGCGATGGTGACACCAAAAACAAAAGCAATCCTGCTGAATTACCCATCAAATCCAACGGGTGTTACAATTGATCCTGAATTGATGGACCAACTTGTTTCTGTACTAGAAAATCTGGATATATATATCGTCTCTGATGAAATTTACAGTGAAAACACTTTCACAGGTGAACACCGCTCCTTTGCATCCTACCCACAGCTGCGTGATCGACTTTTTCTCATCCATGGATTATCAAAATCGCATTCCATGACGGGATGGAGAATTGGATTTACCTTAGGACCAGAAAGGCTTATGCAGCATGTTGTGAAGGTACACTTGTATAACTCGATTTGTGCGACTTTGCCAAGTCAGTATGCTGGGATTGAAGCACTGACTTCCTGCCGGAATGTTCCTTCAGAAATGAATGTTGAATATATCAAACGACGAGATTTTGTCTACGAACGTCTCACAAGTATGGGACTTGATGTGGTAAAACCAAATGGTGCGTTCTATATCTTTCCGTCTATTCAACAGTTTGGAATGCCGTCTTATGAATTCGCGACAAGGCTATTGCACGAAGGTGGAGTTGCCGTTGTTCCAGGCAGTACGTTCACCAAACATGGGGAAGGCTACATACGCATCTCCTACGCTTATGCTATGCCAATGCTGGAAGAGGGAATGAAACGGATCCAGCGATTTATTGAGACATTAGACAAGCAGTCAGTAGTATCGGGTTCCAGCTCTGAGGGTTGTTTGTAGTAAGAAATGCTTGCACATCCAAAAATTTTTTAATCTAAAGGAGTTTTTGAAATGAGTAATGTAAAATGGGGCACACCAGAATCATTGTGCGCATTACTTTGCGAGCTTGTAAGCTGGCAGAGCAGAACTCTTACTGAAGGCGAGAGTGAATTCGCTCATAAGGTAAAAGCAAAGTTTATGGAATTAGACTACTTCAGGGAGAATCCATCTTACTTAGAGCTTAATGATGCTGGATTAGGGCGTAATGTCGTCACTGCTTTATATAAAAATCCAGAAGTGACGGAAACAATTGTCCTCATCAGTTATTTCGATACTGTTCATACGGAAGAATACGGTGATCTCGAACCATTCGCATTCCAGCCAAAGGAATTGACTCAAAAATTGAGGCAGCGTTTAGATGAGCTTCCAGAGGATGCACGTATCGATCTTGAATCTGGCAGCTATTTATTTGGCCGCGGGACGATGGACATGAAAATGGGCCTTGCCCTTCATATGGCTTTAATTGAAAAAGCCAGTATCGAAAAGTGGCCAATCAATTTATTGCTCGTCACAGTACCAGATGAAGAAGTAAATTCAGCTGGCATGCGTGCTGCGGTCCCAGAATTAGTTCGGTTACGAGACCAACACCAATTGACATACAAATTATTCCTAAATAGTGAACCGTCTTTTTCACAGGAGCCAGGTGACCCAAACTATTATATTTATTCTGGATCCATCGGGAAAATCATGCCAGCTGTTTTATTCTACGGAAAGGAAACGCATGTTGGAGAACCTATGAGCGGCATGACAGCAAATTTTATGGCATCCTTTATGACACAACAGATGGAATGGAATCCATTATTCCGAGAGTCAGACCTCGGTGAAAAGACACCGTTGCCTGTTTCACTCCAGCAAAAAGATTTGAAAATGGAATATTCGACCCAAACCCCATATCGTGCCGCAGCTCTTTACAACGTCTTTCTTATGAAACGCGGTGCAGAAGAGGTAATGGATATTTTTACTAAAGTGGCAGAGGATGCCGCGAAAGCTTGTAATACGGCTTATTCGGAGATTTGTAAACGTGAAGGGGTTAATCCCGTAGGAAAAGTTACCGTTCTAAGCTATGAAGAGCTGCTTGTGCATGCTGAAAAAAAATTAGGTGCCGAAACCATTAAAAGGATAAAGAACAGCGCTTTAAACAACCCAAAATGGGATGATCGTGAAAAATCTATCCGTATCGTTGACTCCCTTATGATCCAGTGTCAAGAACTTGGGCCTGTTATGGTTCTATTGTTTGCACCGCCATACTACCCAGCTGTCAATACTTCAAAGGATCCACTCGTCATCGATTCGATCGATTTAATCAAAAAAGTTGGAATGGAACAGTTTAATTTAAAAGTAAATCAAATTCATTACTTTAATGGAATCTGTGACCTTAGCTATGTTTCTTATGATGACAAGGGCGAGGGATGGACAATATTTGAACGTAATACACCGGTATGGGGAGATACATACAGCATTCCTTTTGCAGAAATGCAGGAGCTGCAAGGACCTGTATTAAACGTTGGCCCCTTCGGAAAAGATGCACACAAACGTACAGAGCGGCTTCATATAGAAAGCGCGTTTGTGCAGCTTCCTGTTATGTTAGAGACATTAGTCAGAAGCCTGTTTCCTATTAAATTAGAAGCTTGTGGCCCCATGGATACAGTTAGAAATTAAAAAATAATAGATAAGGATGCCGCAAAGGAAGGTATGTTTTTAAGAATTCTCAATCGATTAAAAGAATTAAATGGATACGTGAAAATTAATGATGTAAAAATAACAGAAGCTTAGCGAACAGTGCCTGGCACTGTTCGCTTTTTGAACTTTTCCTGTAGTATTGAAAGGTAAAAGTTATAAAGCACAAGGGACTCCAGCTTTCATGACCATTCCATCAAGAGTGTGTTCGATTACTGTTTCTATCCAAAGGGCTGACTCAATAAGTTTATCCAGCTCGATGTTAGTGTTAATTCCCATTTCATGAAACATATTCACCATATCTTCTGTACAAACATTACCTACGGCTTTTGGGGCAAAAGGACAACCGCCTAATCCACCAATAGAAGAGTCAAAATGACGGACTCCAGCTTGGTAGCCAGCCAGCGTATTGGCAAGTCCCAGCCCCCTGGTATTATGAAAATGAAGAGCGAGTCGAGCAGAATCTCCGAAGTGATTATAGAAGTATTCAATTAGTTCATCAACTTGTTTGGGGTTTGCCATTCCGGTTGTATCTGCTAACGTAATTTCTTTACAGCCTGCTTCTAGAAAATTTTCAGCTATACGAATGACTCTCTCTTTTGGAACATTCCCATCATAAGGACAGCCAAAAGCAGTTCCGATGACGCCAATCATTTCGATGCCGGATTCTACCCCCGTACGGATCACCCTTGATAGTTCAATTACGGATTCCTCCACTGTTCTTTTTGCATTTTTTTGATTAAATGTATTACTAGCCGCCATTGCCACATTTAAAAAATTTACATTTGACTTTAGGGCTCGGTCTAATCCTGATTGGCTAAGAACCAATCCTCCATACGATACTCCCTCAACCCTTGTAATTTCCTTCATAACCTCTTCTGCATCAGCCATTTGCTTAATAATTTTAGGATTCACGAAGGAAACACATTCAATTTTCTTTATACCTGCTGTGGCAAGCTGGTTAATTAATTCTACCTTCTGGGCAGTAGGCAGGATTTTTTTTTCATTCTGTAAACCATCTCTTGGACCAACTTCACTGATATATATCATTCATACGCCTCCTTGATTTTCCATTCTTCTGAAAATAATTTATTAAAATTGTATACAATATTTAAATAAAAGTAAATGTTTTCTCCGAAATATTCTATAAAAATAAAAAAATGTATACAAAGAAGGGTGAGGCGCACGTACACACCTTACCCTTTGAAAACTAGGATTGATTTAATTTACTGTAATGAACCACACGATCCCGGCCATGGTATAAATGGCTGGCCATTATCACTTTGGCTTGCTCTGCATCACCATTTTTAATAGCTGTAATCAGGCTGTTATGGTGCTGAATCGATGTCTTTAAATCTTCTTCGTCAAACCAATAAAACCCTCGATATAACACAGGAATGGCTACTAAAGAACTTAAAACATTCTTTACATAACTGCTTTTTGACATGGATACAATGATTTCGTGGAATTGGCTATTCGATTTTAATATAGCATCTGTGTCTTTTTCTCCAGCTCTAAAACCATTTTCGATGACAGATTTATAATTTGCATTCGCTTCTTCCAATTCAATGATTTGCAGGTTGTCTCGATTTAACGCGGCTAACGAGGCAGTATACCCTTCGACAACTGCGCGTAAATTATAGGCATCAATGACATCATCTAGTGTATAATTCCTGACTGTCACACCACGATTTGGGGTGTAAATTAAAAGTCCTTCTACTGTTAATCTGCGAATTGCCTCTCTGAGTGGTGTACGGCTTACATTTAGTATACTTGCCAGTTTTTCTTCTCGAAGTTTCTCTCCAGGTGCTAATACCCCATTAAGGATATCCCCTCGGATCTCTGCATACACGTCCATAAATTGTATTTCCCCTTTTAGGTAAAACTTTTTAACTACTTTAAAAACTACCATACTTATTAAAAGATTTACCACCATTATAGCAAATAATCATCTTTTGTATACAATTTGAGGGAATACCAGGTAACAGATTTATTAGAATTTTATGAATTATTATTGACGAGTGTAATGTTAGATTGTAATATATCAATTAAATAGAATTTGTTTTACATAAAGTTTAACTTGAATTGTATACAAAATGAGTGAGGTGGCTTATATGAGTGAAATGAACGAAAGGTTGCCTTTGCAGGGAATACGTGTATTGGAACTAGGTACACTTTTAGCAGGTCCATTCTCTGGACGTCTTTTGGGAGACTTTGGAGCAGAGGTTATTAAAATCGAGCCGCCTGATAAAGCGGATCCCATGAGACAATGGGGAAAACAAAAGGATGGGCATGGTCTATGGTGGCCGATTCAATCTCGAAATAAAAAGTCAGTTACCTTAAACCTTCGTGTGAAAGAGGGACAGGAGATATTTAAGGAACTGGTTAAAGAAGCAGATGTTGTGATTGAGAATTTCCGTCCAGGTACGATGGAAAAATGGGGATTATCCTACGAGGAGTTATCTGAAATCAATCCAGGGATCATTATGGTTAGAACTTCGGGGTTTGGACAAACCGGACCATACAAAAGCCGCGCTGGTTTCGGCAGTGTTGGTGAAGCAATGGGCGGTCTGCGTTATGTAACGGGATTCCCTGACCGGGCACCAGCAAGGATTGGGATTTCAATAGGAGACACATTAGCTGCTTTATTCGCTACGATAGGATGTTTAACAGCTTTAAATGAAAGACATACATCCGGCAGGGGCCAAGTGGTAGATACCGCTCTTTACGAGTCGGTCTTTTCGGTCATGGAAAGTATCATTCCCGATTATCTGCTTGCTGATTATGTACGTGAAAGAATGGGGAATATCCTGCCAGGTGTTGCACCGTCTAACATATACAAAACGCAGGATGAAACCTACATTGTCATTGGAGCCAATGCGGATGGGGTATATAAGCGTCTTTGCCAAGCGATGCAGCAGCCTGAGTTATTTGAAAATCCAAAGTATTCCACTCATCATGGCAGAAGTGACAATATGGCTGAACTCGACCAAATCATTGAAACTTGGACGAAGACTTTACCAGCGAAGGTATGTTTAGAGATCCTTGAAGCAAACGGGGTTCCAAGTGGCCTTATTTATTCAGCGAAGGAAATTCTTGAAGACCCTCAATATAAAGAGAGAGAAATGATTATTCATGTGGAACACGAGGAGTTAGGCGACTTCCCGATGCCTGGAGTTGTTCCGAAATTAAGCCGGACACCAGGTAAAGTCAAGCATGTTGGTGCAACTACTATGGGACAGCATAATTCAGAAGTATATAGCAATCTATTAGGATTTGATACTTCAAAAATAGAGGAATTGACAAGAAATAATATTATCTAATGGGGGAGTAATGTGGGGAAAACATTGTACGAAAAGTTATGGGATTGTCATGTTGTTCATGAAGAGGAAGGTCAACCTGCCATTCTTTACATAGACCTGCATTTGATTCATGAAGTAACAACACCACAGGCATTTGATGGACTTCGTGCAAAAGGCAGAAAGGTAAAGCGGCCAGACAGAACGTTAGGGACTTTAGATCACAGCATTCCAACCACCTCTAAGTTCCTGCCATTTGAAGATCCTGTAGCTAAAAAGCAGGTAGATACACTTGAAGCAAATTGTAAAGAGTTTGGGATTACTTTGTATGATTTAAATAGCAGGAATCAAGGAATTGTACACGTAATTGCCCCTGAACAAGGAGTCACTCAGCCGGGACAAACCATCGTTTGCGGGGATAGCCATACAGCGACACATGGGGCATTTGGGGCACTAGCTTTTGGAATTGGTACAAGTGAGGTAGAGCATGTTCTAGCTACCCAAACTCTAAAACAATATAAATCTAAAACGCTTGCAATTAATTTTAACGGGGAATTACCAATAGGCGCTGCTGCAAAGGATTTAATTCTAGCATTAATTGGCAAATATGGACATGATTTTGCCACGGGTTATGTCATTGAATATCGTGGTGACGGTATTAAGAAACTGTCGATGGAAGAGCGTATGACCATCTGTAATATGTCCATTGAAATTGGAGCACGTGCGGGTCTGATTGCACCAGATGAAATTACGTTTTCCTATTTAAAGGATAAGCCGAAAAGTCCAAAAGGCGAGCTTTGGAATGAGGCATTATCTTACTGGCAAACCTTTTATTCTGATGATGATGCCATCTTTGATTTAACAGTAGAGTTTAATGCAAGTGAGGTCGTACCACAAGTCACTTGGGGGACGAATCCAGGGCTTGTTGCCGCTGTAACCGATCTGGTGCCTTTACCTAAAGATATGCCAGAAGGAAAACAAAACATGGCTGAGATGTCGTTAGAATACATGGCGCTCGAGCCGGGGACACGAATAACAGATATACCGATTAATACGGTTTTTATTGGTTCCTGTACAAACAGCCGGATTGAAGACCTGCGCGAGGCGGCAAAAGTTGCAAACGGATACAAGGTGAAGAATAGAGTTCGAGCATTGGTTGTTCCAGGTTCACAAGTGGTTAAAGCGCAAGCTGAGGCAGAAGGTCTTGATAAGATTTTTCTAGAAGCTGGTTTTGAATGGAGAGAGCCTGGGTGCAGCATGTGCTTAGGGATGAATACAGACACTGCGAATCCTGGCGACCGGATTGCATCGACATCTAACCGTAATTTTGAAGGCCGGCAAGGCAAAGGTGCTAGAACGCATCTTGTTAGTCCTGCAATGGCTGCAGCAGCCGCAATAAAGGGCTATTTCACCGATGTGAGGAATTGGAACATTAAAGTAGCGGAGGAGGTGTGAATATGGAACCACTGAAGGAATTCACTGGGATTGCAGCACCGTTAGATCGTGAAAATGTTGATACCGATGCCATTGTTCCTAAACAATTTTTAAAGATTATTAATAAAACAGGTTTTGGTAAATTTCTATTTTACGATTGGCGATATTTGGATGGAGAAAAGGATAACCCAGACTTTGTCCTAAACCAACCCAACTATCGTGGTGCCAGTATTCTTTTAACAAGAAAAAACTTTGGCTGTGGATCATCACGGGAGCATGCACCATGGGCTCTAGCTGACTATGGGTTCCGTATCATTATTGCGCCTTTATTTGCTGATATCTTCTATAATAATTGTTTTAAAAATGGGATTCTGCCCATTCAACTATCGGAAGAAGAGGTACAAACTCTTTTTGAAAAAGAAAAGGTTGCTCCGAATTACCAGATTTCTATTAATCTGGAAGAAAAGGTAGTTTATGATCATGAAGGCTTTAGATCTTCCTTTACACTAGACGATTATCGTAGAGATATGCTGTTAAAGGGTCTTGATGAGATAGGCATGACGATTGAATATGCTGCTAAAATAGAAGCATTTGAAGATAAACATCCGATTTTTTATCAAATTTAATTTGATTTTTTAGAAGGAGTGAAGATATGTCTCAATCTTTCGAAGGGTTCGGTGATTCTTCTGGATTTGGAGCAAGACCTGCGATTATTGTTGTCGACTTTATCAATGGATTCACAAATCCTGCATCTGCTTTGGGATCGGATTTAACCAGCCAGTTGGAAGCAACGAAAACATTACTTGATCATGCTAGAAGTAAGGCTGTTCCCATTGTGTTTACAACGGTCATCTATGAACCTCATTATCGGGATGGCGGCTATTTCATAAAAAAAATACCTGCCTTAAAACTACTAACGGCGGATAGCGAATGGGTAAATGTCGATGAGAAGCTGGAGCGCGATGAAACGTCAGAGCCTCTTATTGTAAAAAAATTCGCCAGCTCGTTTTTTGGAACGCACCTTCACTCCTTCTTAACGAGTGAAAGAGTAGATACTGCTATTATCACAGGCTGTACGACCTCAGGCTGTGTGCGGGCAACTGCAGTTGATGCATTGCAGTATGGCTACAGAGTAGTGGTACCAGAGGAATGCGTTGGTGACAGGTCGATGGAAGCGCACAAAGCAAATTTGTATGATATACAGACTAAATATGGTGATGTGACATCCTTAGAAATGGTAATAGATTATCTAAATCAGTTAACTTAAGGGGGTAACACAAATGTATCGTGTAGCTGTTGATGTTGGGGGAACTTTCACGGATATTGTTCTACAAAATGAGGAAACTGGCAGTATTTATGTAACAAAAGTACCATCTACCACCTCCGATCAATCGATTGGACTCATGCATGGAATTAAAAAGGTTTGTCAGGAAGTTGGCATTGAACTTTCACAAATCAAGACGATTATCCATGGTACGACGGTTGCAACAAATGCTGTGCTAGAAGGAAAAGGTGCAAAGGTAGGGTTATTAACCACAGCTGGATTTGAGCAGGTTCTTCATGTGGCACGTTCTTGGACTCCGGCACCAATTAGTGCTTGGATTGGCTTTCTAAAGCCTGAACCATTAGCAGACCTCGTAAATACGCGCGGGGTAAGAGAACGAGTGACAGCTTCCGGTGAGGTTCATCATGAGTTAGATGAAGAAGATATCAGGGAACAAATAATAGATTTATATAATCAGGGCATCGAGAGTTTAACGATTAGTTTAATCAACTCCTATTCCAATCCGATCCACGAAAATCGGATTAAGGAGATTGCCCAGAGTATTAACCCTGACATTCCTGTAACCATTTCTTATGATATTCTACCAGAGTTTCGTGAATATGAGAGAACGCTGACGACGGTTATGAATTCTTACGTTCGTCCTCCCATGCAAAGATATTTAACTAATATTGAGGAAAAGGTAAATGCAGAAAAGATGGATAGCCGGGTTAGTATCGTTCGCTCAGATGGCGGATTGATGAGTATACCTGCTGCTGCCACCCGCCCAGTACATACCATGTTGTCTGGTCCATCAGGCGGAGTAACTGCTTCGGCTATGATCGGTAATCAAATTGGCCATAAGAATGTTATTTCATTTGATATGGGTGGAACTTCAACAGATGTATCCTTAACGTATAATGGGAATCCGAAGGTTGCCCGCGAAACAAAGGTAGGCGTCTTCCCGGTAAAAGCTCCATCACTTGAGGTTGAAACAGTGGGCGCGGGAGGCGGGTCAATCGCACACGTGCCGCCATCTGGTGCACTTCGTGTCGGACCGCAAAGTGCGGGTTCCGAACCTGGTCCTGCATGCTATGGCCGAGGCGGCACAGAACCAACAGTTACAGATGCCAATGTTGTACTAGGCTACTTACCGCCAAGCTTAGTTGGGGGAGAAATGAGTTTAGATGTAGAAGCATCCAAGCAAGCAGTAAACAAGGTTGCTGAAAGATTAGGAATTGATCTCTACCGTGCAGCTAAAGGAATATACGATATTGTTAACGAGAATATGTATGGAGCGATAAGAGTTGTTTCTGTTGAAAAAGGCCATGACCCTCGTCAGTTTGCCTTGGTAGCGCTAGGGGGAGCTGGACCTCTTCATGGCAATGCGTTAGGAAATTTATCAGGAACCTTCCCGGTCATTGTTCCTCCAACTCCAGGCGTATTATCAGCATTAGGATTCTTACAATCTGATATAAGAAATGAATACTCCAAGACATTTATTAGGATATTAAGCGAACTAGATAAAGAAACACTTGTGGATGAATTAGAGGTTCTTGGCAATGATGCAAGACAATGGCTGCAAGATGAAGGGGTTAATGCCGACAGACAAATCGTGAATCATGAAGTGGATGTAAGGTACTACCGTCAAGGTCATGAGATTGCTTTACAAGTAGACCTTCAAGAGTTATTAGAACAAGGTTTAGTACGAATCAAAAACAAATTCGACGAAATTCATGAAAGCATCTATGGATTTAAGATGGACATCGACATTGAGGTTGTCAATTTACGAGCGGTATCAATAGGGAAAGTATCTTCTCCAACCATCCCTGCTAGTGAGCCAAGTGATTCAGATGCCAGTCAGGCAATAATTGATCCTAACCATGAAGCATATTTTGATGGGGAGTTTGTGAAAACTCCATTATATGATAGAGATTTACTTCGACCGAATAACGAGGTGTATGGACCTGCCATCGTTACACAAAAAGATAGTACCACCTTAGTTTTACCTGGGTTTGTAGCAACCGTTGATAAGTATATGAATCTATTAATCTCTAAGGAGGTATAAATGATGAAGGTGCAAACAAGAGTTGATTCTATAACCGTTGATATTATTGAAAACGCTTTAAAGAATATAAAGGAAGAAATGGATGTTACCCTTTTCCGTTCTGCGATGTCACCTGTTATTCGCGAGCAGCATGATTGTTTTCCAATGATTACAAATCCTGATGGGAAAATGGTTGTTGGGAATTTTGGTTCTCATGTCCCAGAGGTTATTGCCCATTTTCCTGAAGGTGTTCATGAAGGAGATGTTATCTTCTTAAGTGATCCATATAGCTGTGGGGGATCTATTTCACACGTGAATGATTGGATGGTCATTGTTCCTATTTTTCACGAACAGAAAATCGTAGGCTATGCATCGATGTTTGGCCATGTGATGGATGTTGGCGGACCTGTTCCATCAAGTATGCCTGTAGGGGCAACCTCTATTTTTGGTGAAGGCGTTCGTTTTCCACCGGTCAAATTATACGAACAAGGAAAATTAAACGATGCCATCATCAAGATTCTTAAAACAAACAGCCGTACTCCTATCGAAAATTATAGTGACTTAATGGGAATTGTCGCGTCTTGCCGTACAGCTGAAAAGCGGGTAAAAGAGGTTTGTGATCGTTTTGGTTCTGATGTGTATCTTGACGCTTTGGACCATTTATTAGACAGGACAAAGATGATGATGAAGCATTTAATCACCAATTTTTTACCTGAGACACCAGTTTCGTTTGAGGATTACATTGACAGTGATGGATTAGGAAATGGTCCATTTAAGATGAAGCTAACGATCTGGAGAGAAGGAGACCAAGCCTATTTTGACTGGACTGGTACAGATCCTCAGGCTCCGGGACCTATTAACTATTATCTAAGTGAAAATATGTTTAAAATGTTTATTGGGGCATTCCTCATCTCAGTGTTTGACCCAGCAATCATGTTTAATGACGGCTTTTATGACAATCTTCATATCGAAACACCAGAAGGAAGCTTATTACGTCCAAAATACCCTGCCGCATTAGGGTGTCGTACACATGCGCTAAGTCGTCTATTCGATGTTTTAAGTGGTGCACTTTCTCTGAATTCACCTGAAAGCAGCCCGGCTGCGGGATATGGTACAAGTCCTTACTTTATCTATTCCGGCACAGATGAAAATAATAGACATTTCCATCTAATGGAGGTTATGTACGGAGGATTGCCAGGAAGACCGATAGGAGACGGTCTGGACGGGCATTCATGGTGGCCGGCATTTGTTAATATCCCTACGGAATACTTGGAAACATACTATCCACTGCGGGTGGAATATTATCGAACAGGTAAAGATTCTGGAGGCGCTGGTTTACACCGCGGTGGAAACTGCAATGAAAAACTATATACGTTCTTATCATCAGGAACCGTATCGATTCATGATGATCGTGCAGCCTTACAGCCATGGGGAATTAATGGGGGGGAACCAGGGTCTTCCTCTTACAAACTGCTTATCAAAAATGGCGGTCAGGAAAAAATAGTACTAGAGTCAAAAGTAGACCATATTGAGGTCGAAAAAGGAGACCAGCTTCTATTCGTTACAGGTGGAAGCGGCGGTTGGGGGGATCCATTATCGAGAGATCCTGAAAAAGTAAGATTGGACGTTATCCGTCGATTAGCAAGTATTGAGAAGGCCAGAGAATCCTATGGGGTAGTATTGAATCCAGAGAGCTTTGAAATTCACAATGAGCAGACTGAAGCATTGCGTCAAGAAATCCGTAAATCACGTGGAGAACTGAAAAGCTTTGATTATGGAAATAGAGATGAAATAGTGGCGAATCGTCAAATATAGGATTGTATAATATTAACTGAATCAGTTGTTCAGCCCTTTCTTTAAAAAGGGCTGATTTTTTTGGTATACCTCATTTACAACCGTCACAGAGAAGCCTAACAGGTAAACCGTTTTTAGCATGAAACTTGTTTACGTTTTGACTCTAAAAATTCTCTTGATCTCAGCACTTAACCCGGTAAAAGTGAATGATTGTGCGGCTTCACTATTTTTATATGTTGCACTATTGCTAATATTAAAATCTTCAAAAAGATAGACAGTTACTTCCCTATTGTCTGGATTAACGATCCAGTACTCACTCACCCCACAAGACATGTACAAATCGAGTTTCTTTATAAGATCTTTTCTTCGCGTACTTTTTGAAAGTACTTCAACGACAAGTGAGGGGACACCTTTATAATAGTCATCTTCACTTAATTTATCCTCCAAATCACAAATAATCATAATGTCTGGCTGAACAATATTAATGTTTTCGGGTGTTCTTCTAAGCTCAATATCGTAAGGAGCGACTATCGGTGTACAATTTGTACCTTGGAAAAAGTTATAAAAAATACCAAATAACTCAGTTATAGCTATTTGATGAACCGTTCTTGGCGATGCGAGTAAATAGATTTCACCGTCAATATACTCGTACCGTTCATCGGACTCCTGTTGTAAGTGAAGAAATTCATCATAAGATGCTTTTTTCCCAAGAGGACTGTATTCTGGTGCTTTTTCGTAGACCACATTAGTTAAGTTTGTATCATCCAATGCCGATTCTCTAATTGCTGTTAATTTAGCAATTTCTAAACCGTTTCGTGTAATGACAATATCCTCTTGTGCCACAAGCATTAAATACTTTCCAAAATTATTTTGTAACTCAGTTGAACTGACAATCATTAGTGACACCTCCATTATTAGCTAAAATAGCTAATTTAGCTAATTGGATTGTATGATATTATATTTTTATTTTCAAGTGTAATGAATACAAAAGGTAAAGCGAACAGTGCCAGGCACTGTTCGCTTGTATTGCTAATTTTGGATATTTATTATGAACAGTGTTACAGGCACTGTAAACCCTATGAAGCTGAAGAAAGCTGTAATAAATCTAATTGATTTATTACATTTTTCACTAAAATCATATCTGTATGAATATAATTTGACCCGAATAGTTTATGTAAATCGGAGAGAGTTAATTGACTTCCATTTACAAGTCCATTTTTGATATAGATGTATACGGTAAAATGTTGTTGTAAAAACCGCAAAAAGTCATTTAAATTTACACCGGATTTTTCCATATACTCACTATTAAACTCAATAAAACCTAAAGCAGAAGCACTTTTCTGAATTAGTTCTGTCATCCCTTTTAAAACAAATGCTTCATAGCCCTCAACATCCACTTTAAATAAAATAGTTTTGTTCGTTACATCCTCTTCGACGATTGAATCAATCTTAACAGAGTTAACCGTTGTTTGTTCAATCATGTCATGTGCAGGACGATAGGCTGCAGAAGATGTTCCAGACCAATGTTTATCCACATAGAACGTCTTTTCTTCTTCTTTATCTGCCGCAAAAACATTAAAGATCTTAATTTGCTCTTTATTTCGATGAACCTCTCTTGATTGATGAATATACGTTAACAAATCGCGATTCGCTTCGATTCCATAAATTTGTGTGTGGGTAGGATAATTTGTCGAGAAAATACATTCACCATAGTTTACGCCTACATCGATAACCAAATCTGGTGAATACTCATTCACAGCGTTCATCCAAAAATGGGCCAAACGCTTTTGAGTCATCCCATTACTGATCAACAATGCTCTGCCACGATTTTCTTCGGAATTGATAAAGATCATATTGGAGGAAGGCAGCACAATTTCTTTTGGAATTTTACTAGTATTCAAGGTCCTGTATTTAAGAAATATCCCTAAATCAATTAAAAACTTCCACGTCCTCGGATAATTTTCCCACATTTTTAATATGAATGTCTTTCCCGCAGATGCTCTCGTATTCATTTTTTCCCCCTTGTAAATGTAAATAACTACATCCATAGAATTTTCTGTTTACACAGAAAACTCCTTCACAGTTCAGAAAGATTAACAATAAATTTACAAAGTCTTAGAAGAAAATCAGTCGAAGGACTGTTAAGCTAAATTCAGTTCAATTGTATAGTTACATGAAAGAGACTAAATAAATGAAAGTGAGGAAAACATTGATGAAAAATAGTATTAGGGGCATTCGTTGATGGTAATGCGCGTGTGCTCAAACCTATTGTCACGGGAGTACTTATAGGTGTGACTCTAGTAATTTGGTAACGATTCATAATGTAAAATCGGTTAAAAAAGCTTTAAAACAGAGGTGACTTATGTATTTCAGAATAATCCGTAATGACATTTTAAAGAGTAAAGCGATAACGCTGACAACAATGATATTTGTAGCTGCGGCCTCTATGCTTGTTTCGCTTGCGGCGATACTTGTTGTAAATCTTTCTGGTGCGCTAGATACGCTTATGACGCAGGCGAAAACTCCGCATTTCATGCAAATGCATTCCGGTGATTTTGATGCCGAGCGACTTAAATCCTTTGCAGAGCAAAATAACAACGTCGAAGAATATCAGGTAGTTGAGTTTCTAGGCATGGACGGCGCGGAGATTCTCTTAGGCGATCATTCGCTCAGCGATAGTGTTCAAGATAATGGCTTCAGCATACAGAACGAAAAATTCGATTATCTTCTTGATCTTAACGGCAACATCATCAGTGTATCCGACAGCGAGCTTTATGTTCCAGTAACCTATATGAGGGACAACACGACAAAGGTCGGTGACAAGGCCGTAATAAGCGGGAAGGAATTTACCGTTGCGGGATTTCTCCGTGATTCGACCATGAATTCCTCACTCTCCGCTTCAAAGCGATTTCTTGTAAGCAACAAAGATTTCGCAGAATTAAAAGGCCTTGGAAGTATCGAGTATCTGATTGAGTTTAGATTAAAGGATTTCTCGGCGATAGGCGAATTTGAAACAGCTTATGCTTCCGCAGGACTTGAAGCGAACGGACCAACGGTTACCTATACTCTTTTCAAAACGATGAACGCCATTTCAGACGGGATGATGATTGCGGTTATCCTTCTAGTAAGTATACTTGTCGTTGCCATCACTTTTATGTGTATACGTTTTACGCTCCTTGCGAAAATCGAAGACGACTACCGTGAAATTGGTGTTATGAAGGCAATAGGGCTTCGTCTTTCCGACATAAAGAAGATATATCTTGCGAAATATGCAGCTATTGCGGTGGCAGGTAGTATTCTTGGATTTATTCTTTCGCTTATGTTCCAAGGCATGCTTCTTGAAAATATACGGATTTATATGGGCGAAAGCGAAAGTTCTTCTGTTGCCCTAGGTTTAGGAATGATTGGCATACTGATTGTATTTCTTGCAATTGTTTCTTATGTAAACTTTGTTTTGAAACGGTTTCGGAAAATATCCGCTGCGGAAGCTATTCGCTATGGTACTTCTCAGGAAAAGAAAACTGGCGCAAAGCGTTTTTCCTTAACTAGTAACAGACTGGTTAGCACAAATATTTTTCTTGGAATCAAGGATGTACTCGTCAGAAAAAGACTTTACGCCACCATGCTTGTGGTCCTGGTGATTTCGGCATTTATCATGATTGTTCCCCAGAACCTCTACAACACGATCTCCTCAAAAAGCTTCATTCAATATATGGGTATTGGAAACTACGATTTGCGCATTCAGACCAATATACCTGAAAAAACCAATGAAATTGTGAAGACGATAGACAGTGACAGTGCCGTTTCAAAGTATACTGTTCTGATAACGGAGACTTTCAAAGTAAAAACAAAAAACGGGTCAGAGGAAAATATAAAAGTTGAACTCGGTGACCATTTGGCGTTCCCTATAGAGTATTCTGAGGGCAGAGCGCCCGATCGTGATGACGAAATCGCTCTTTCGGCTATTAACGCCGGTGAGATGAGCAAAAAGGTCGGCGATGTCATTACGCTGGTGATTGAAGGGAAGGAGAAGAATCTCACGGTAACCGGAATATACTCCGATGTTACAAACGGCGGCAAAACCGCAAAGGCTGTATTCACCGATCATTCGGCGAACATCATGTGGACCATCGTCTGTGTTGAACTTTCGGACAAATCCCTTGTCGGCAGTAAGGTTTCAGGATATTCGGCCAAATTTGATTTTGCAAAAACTTCAGACATTGATGAATTTGTTTCTCAAACCCTCGGCTCGACCATAAGCTCGGTCGAAAGGGCTTCCTACGCCGCAGTTGCTGTTGCGCTGGTTATTACGGTACTGGTTACACTGTTGTTCATGAAATTGCTTGTTGCAAAGGATAGATATTCCATTGCCGTAATGAAGGCACTCGGTTTTACAAACTCGGATATTAAGGCGCAGTATGTTTCTCGCTCGGTTTTCATTCTAATTGTCGGAATTACTCTCGGTAGTTTTCTCGCGAATACTCTCGGAGAGGTTCTTGCCGGCGCACTTATCTCTTCGTTCGGAGCGTCTACGTTTAATTTTACGGTCAATCCGCTTACGGCGTATCTGTTTAGTCCGCTGCTGATGATATTCACGGTACTTATCGCAACGATGATCGGCACATCGAGCGCGGGGCAAATAAAAATTTCAGAAAATATAAAGGAGTAGGAGGAGTCGGCCAAATGAAGAAGATTATTATTGGTGATCAAATAGTAAAAGCGTTCGGTGAGGGTGATGAACAGCGCAATGTTCTCGACGGAGTGTCCGTTGAAATCAACGAGGGAGAGTTTGTTTCAGTTATGGGACCCTCGGGATCGGGAAAATCGACGCTGATGTTTTCGCTGAGCGGAATGGACGGAATTGACAGGGGAAAGGTCGCTTTTGACAGCATGGATTTGTCGGCGGTCAGAGAGAATGAACTTTCAGATATACGTAGAACAAAAATGGGATTTGTATTTCAACAGCCGACTATGCTGAAAAATCTCAATATTATCGACAACATCATTCTTCCGTCAATGCGCGGCAACAGAAAGAACGTCGCAAAAATCACCCAGAAAGCAAGAGCACTTATGAAAAGGGTAGGCATTGCAGAGCTTGAAAAGCGCGACATTACACAGGTTTCGGGAGGTCAGCTTCAGCGTGCGGGAATCTGCCGAGCGCTTATGAACAGCCCCAAAATTATCTTTGGCGACGAGCCTACAGGCGCTCTCAACTCAAAATCAGCGCAGGAGATTATGGACATATTTTCCGAAATCAACGCGAACGGTACCGCGGTTATGCTTGTAACTCACGACGCGAAGATTGCGGCGCGGACTGAGCGTATTATGTTTATGCGTGACGGGAAAATTGTGAGTGAGCTTAAGCTTCCCAAGTTTGAAGGGACGGATATTGATGGCAGAGTCGAAGTTATAACGGTGAAAATGCGGGAAATAGGAATATGAGCTTTGCAAGGGAAATTCTTGCAGAGCTTTTTAAGAAAAAGGATATTCCCATCAGTTAGAATAAAAGATCAACTTTTTAAGAGAAAACACTGATCATGTCAAAAGCAAAAGTTAGAAAAAGAAACGCAGTCATGGCACATCCAGCTGCAATGCTTTTTCCTCTACGTTCAGGACTTGAGGACTTTAGTACATACCTAAAATAAAAAAATGAACCTACTGTAATAATGAACAATTCAACTAGAAGGCTAGCGAAAGCAGATTCCCATAGTCCGAAACCAAGAAGTGGAAAATCTCCTGCATTTCCTGGGAGGATAGGCATATCAGGGCGATGAACGATTAAATCTAAAATCCAGTGGCTAAACACAACGGCACCAATAATAACCCCTGATTTTTTACCCCAAAATCCCCCAGCAATGCAAGCGGCTAGAATAGCAAGCAAAAGAGCTCCCAAAAAGGAATGAGTGTAGAAAGCGTAGATTATTACTTGGGCATAGCCCCCTTCTCCAATTGGCACTATAGACTCCACTCCAGCTAGATTAAAAGGTATAAACGCAATATCAAGCAATTGTGAACTGACGACTAGTGACCAAAGTGGCAATTCCGGGGTTTTACTTTTCACTGCAGCAGCAACTCCAAAATGTCCAGTGAACATTTCAACCACCTCCTAAAACAATAATGAAACATTATTTCGGTTCTGTATAGGTAATATTCAATGATAATTACATATTTACAAAATCAATAAGTTAAATTTACAAAAATCAAACATTTTCTAGTTTTGCTTTTTTTACTGTGAGGTTTAGAGAAGGGAAAAGGTTTAGGAATCCTTTATGGAAGAAAACAAAGGAAGACCACCAGCGTTAGCGAACAGTTCCAGGCACTGTTCGCTTGGAGAATATCTCATAAGTAAAGAGGGCAGTTCGTTAGGAATCAATGGAAACCTAAGGAACTGCCCTCTTTTATGTGTGATTCGTTTATGCCTGTTTATTCTGCCATTAGTATGAAAAATCTTATGCCGCTTCCTGCTGAAAACAAGGATCATTGAAGTATACAACTTGAGAAAGAATGTTAGTGCCATTCAAGTTATTCATAGCCTCTCTTGCTTGTTCCTCCGTTTCGAATTCAAACATGGAAATCGTTGAATCTACATAACACGTTATAATCCACATGAATATTTCTCCTCTTTTAAGTTATTTCTGCCCTGCAGACTGGACATCTTATGGCTAAAGCGAATGCTGTAGTAAACCTAAGGTTGATTTAGCTGGAATGAAGTCCCTATTCAGTTTTTGAAGAATTAATTACTAATTGATATGGACCAATGATAATGCAATAATGAAAATAAATAAAATCTAAAAAAATTATAACGAGATATAAAAAAAAGTAATATGGCAGAATTTAGGAGGAAAAAGTGGATTATCGTGATTGGGAAATACTGAAGGTCCTCTATAGTCAGAAGAACCTAACGAAAGCAGCGCGGCTTTTGTTTATTACACAACCTGCTTTAACAAGCCGTTTGAAGCACATGCAGGATGAATTAGGTGTGAAAATAGTAACGCGTGAAAGCAGAGGGATTCATTTTACCCAAGAGGGAGAATATCTTGTTCAATGTGCCGATACTATCCTTGCACAGTATAACAAAATAAAAGAGCATGTCCAGAATATGAGTATTAGCGCAGGTAATGAAGTGGCAGGGACATTAAAATTGGGTGTATCTAATTTTTTTGCGAATTATGAACTGCCTTATATTTTGAAGTTATTTAAAAGCCAGTATCCACTTGTGGAATTTAAAATTATTACAGGCTGGAGTAAAGATGTGAGTAAACTTATACACAAAAAGGATGTTCATATCGGCTTTGTTCGAGGCGACTATAGCAATAGAGGACTAGAGAAACAATTGTTATTTCAAGAAACAGTTTCTGTTACGTCGAGGGAATCGATTGACATTCTTGATTTGCCTAATCTTCCTAGGATTAACTATAGCGGAGATTACTTATTAAAATCATTAATTGATAATTGGTGGGCTGAAAACTATACACAGCCGCCTTTAAACAGTATAGTAGTGGATCAGGTTGATACTTGTATGGAAATGGTTATAAACGGATTAGGCTATGGCATCTTGCCCCGCCGAATGCTCAAGAATACAGATCAATTATATAAACAAGATTTAACAGACCACAATGGAAATCCTATATTACGCAAAACATGGATGTATTACCATAAGGAATCCTTGGAATGGAATGTCGTAAAGGCTTTTGTGAATTTTATTGAGACATTGGAATTTACAGAGTGATCCCCTTGATAGAGCTTGGATATTCCAAGCTCTATTTTTATTAAGTGAAAAAGCAAGTAAATGAAAATTTTTGTAAAAATATCCACGATGGATTAGAAGAAACAAGACAGAGTCATTGCAATTACGGATTGTAAAGCCTTCTATTATTTTCCACTCCCATTAAGCGTGCAGCCAGTCATAGTACATAACTTCGCCTGTCTCGAGCACATAACGGAACGGCTTACTCTCACATCGATTTTCAAACAATTGTTCAAGATAGAATTCTTTTATTTTGTTGGTTAAAATGCCATAAAAAAAGGCAATTGGTTTTACTACCTGCTTAGTAGATTTCAGTTTACGGATCAGCTGCTTAAAGGACTGAATTGCGATTGTGAGAACGTCTTCTGTGTTTTGGTCACATTCAAATCGAAATGCAGCGATTTGGACCATATGCAAGTATTCTTCAATTGTTTTCGCATCAGAAAAGAAGTATTTTACAGACTGAACAAAAGCTTGAGGAACTTTATCACTAACAAAAGAGTCATCGAGTTCAATACGCGCTTCGTTACGTTTATTAATCTTTTGATTATTAGTTTTTAAAAGATTATTAGTTTCTTTAGGGTGGTCCAATTTTTTTGCCTTGGGTGGTTCACTTTGTGGGAAACGATTAAAGCTATATAAGTTGCTAGTCTGCGATCCATTTTTCCGTTCGGTTTCATAACTGGTCAGGATACCTAATTCTTTGGCTTTGATGGTCATTCGTTTAAACGTTGAGCGTGAGATCCCGTTCCCTTGATACTCTTCATTAATTGCTTTCAGCACAGTTCCAATCTTTGCATTACAAACCCCAGGTACCTTTACAGAAAAACGAACCAGCCGTTTCAAACCGACAAGTTCTCCCTTCGAGAACTCATGCTTCTTCACAGCTAACCACATCTCCACATGCGTATTAAATTCCTTCACACTTTTAAACTGAGAATACCCTTCAAACCCTTCAATTCTGCCTGATTTCAAATTCATTTAAATGCACCACCCTTTTCTACCCTCTATATATGGAAATAGGGGGCAAAAGGACAGGGTCGTTTGCGGAAAGTTGTTACAGAATTGTGTACTTAGTAGAATAATAAAGAGATTCGGCAAATGCTAAGTAGTTTAGCTAAATGCTATGCCAAACTGTTGAATTTTTTTTCGAAGGGAAATACAAAAAATTGCTTAATTTTCTAACAGCATCTCCTTCAGTCACTTATAAAAATACGACTGAGGGCTTAGAAAATAATTAGGCTATAGCAGGTTAACCTAATAAAGACTATCTTGTATGATTATGTTTGTACTTCAAGCCTTTAAAAATATACACCGATTTATTGGGGGAAAATTATTTGAAAACACCTTTAAATTCGAAGAAATTATTTTTTATTCTTCTGTTAATAATTTTTGCAATGCCTATGTTCAACCTTCATTTAACAGTACAAGCTGCTCAACCGTTTAAAACAGAAGATGTTGATAAATTTGTCACTAACTATATAGAACGTAATGGGCTACCTGGTGCATCCATTGTAGTTGTGAAAAAGGGGAAATTAGTATATGAGAAAGGATATGGTCACGATTCTGAAGGTAAACCTATAACAGAAACGTCATTAATGAGAATTGGTTCTACATCCAAATCATTTACTGCATTTGCTGTTTTACAACTCGTTGATGAAGGGAAACTCCGACTGGATGACCCAGTAATTAAATATTTATCAGAGGTTAAAATTGACGACCCAAGATGGAAAGAAGTTACAGTACGTCAACTATTGAGTCACACATCAGGGATTCCAAATCCAATTATTGTTCCTCCGGCGAATAACTTAAGAGCAGGTGTGGAACGTTTGAATGATTGGAAGTTGCAATCGAACCCAGGAGAGAAATACTATTATAGCAATGGAAATTACTGGGTCCTAGCACTTCTGGTAGAGGAAGTAAGCGAAATAGAATTCTCTCAATATCTAAAGCAAAAGATATTCTCTCCATTAGGAATGGATGACTCACTCACAACAGTGAACTCTACTGATTTTGTACAAGGGCTGCCTAAAGGATATGTAACAGCATATGGAACTGCGATACCTTGGACAGAGCTTAAAGCGATGGATATGGGGGCTGGAAGTGTCATATCGACAGCATCAGATATGGGGAAATGGCTTTCTATGCACACAAACATAGGAAAAAACGAATCAGGACAACAATTGTTATCGAAAGAATTATTGGAAGAATCTTATTCACCGCAGCCTGGTAGCGAAAAATACGGACTTGGTTGGTCTTTAAGCTCGCCAAACGTCAAACCAGAACGTATTTCACATAGCGGGGCACTGTCAACGTATCAAACTCAACAAGATATTGTTCCTAGTAGTGGTTATGCGGTTGCAGTTTTACTAAATAGTTTTACCCCTACTTTAGAACACGCATATGAAATTAGTTCGGGAATTATCCAATTGACTGAAGGACAAGAACCAGAATTAAAAACTCCAATGCCTAAAGTAATCGATTTATCACTTGGTGTTTTCACATTGATATATTTACTATTAGGAATCAGAGGAATTCTGCGGAGTAAAAAATGGTCAGATACACGAAGACAACAACCTACTTGGAGATTTATATTTCGATTGTTTCCTCAATTGGTTCCAGTTTCATTAATCGGATGGTTGTTTTTTATTGTTCCAACCTTACAAAATAACAGCTCAACCATAATTAACGCAATTGGTCTTTACCCAGCAGCGATGTTCTTATTGGCGATTGTTTTTATCGTTGGACTGGTTCTTATAATTTTGAGAGTCTATTATCGAATAACATTAAATAAAGATTATGAATTATAGAAAATTACACTCACAAAACGCTCAGAAATATTCTGAGCGTTTTGGCTTGCGAATTATATAATTCAGAATATAATTCACAGTGCGTTTTTTATTGATTTATCAACATTTCGACGAATTTCATTCGTCTGTTTCGCCCTAATTCAAATAGTAAATCACACGACATGAAATAATTATTGGAGGGTGTGTGAATTCTTTGTGATTTAGTGAGTGAATTGTGTTGTAATTACGAAGGTTATTGGATAATTACGTTAAAATGATGTTATAGATGTTGGAAAGTTTGTGAAAAGATGTTCTTACGCTAACGGTGCAGGTTAGCAAAACACAAATAGGTGGTAATTAAAAAACAACTAGGTTGACTAAAAAACTTATAAAGGATATTATGGATACACAATATCTTTAATGAGAGAGGGAAAATAAGGATGAAATATTCAAAAGCAACAAATTATGCACTTCATACGATGTTATTTCTGGCGGTTGCTACGCCGGAGAAACATGTAGGAGTTCACCAGCTTGCTGAACGTCAAGGGGTTTCATCTACGTATTTATCTAAAATACTAACTAAACTTGTTAAGGAAGGAATGGTTGTATCCATTTCGGGTGCTAATGGTGGTTATAAACTAAGACCAGATTGGGAGAGTATATCGATTTTGGATATTATTCAGTCCATTGAAGGTCCCGCACCTTTATTTGACTATTGTTTAGATCATAATCCTGAGTGTTTGATACAAAAGTCCATTATTAACGCAGAAGAAAAGATGTTGAATGAATTAAAACAACAAAAGTTAGTCGATATAGCTAAACAGATGACATTGGCTCCTTGAGCCATGTTATTTTTAATCCTATTATAGATATTAAAGGGTTTTTATGTCTTTAATTCAATGAAACATTAACAAGTAAAGGATGGAGAGAAATGAATATTTTTGATTGTATCATTGTTGGTGCAGGTCCAGCTGGATTAAGTTCCAGTTTAACTTTAGGAAGGGCTAGAAGAAAGATTGCTGTATTTGACGATGGAACGAATAGGAACAGAGTAACAAATGAGTCACATGGATTTATTACTCGAGATGGGATAAAACCACAAGAGTTTAAAGAAATAGGGCTAAAAGAATTGGAGAATTATCCATCTGTATCTTATTTCAATGTAACAGTTACTGAAATAATTAAAGATAATGGTAATGAAAGATTTATTGTAAAAACAACGGATGGGCAGGAATTTGTTACAGAAAAGATTATATTAGCCAATGGTATTCAAGAGGTATTTTCTATTCCAAGTGTAAGAAATTATTATGGAAAAAGCCTTTTTAGCTGCCCGTATTGTGATGGCTGGGAGCTAAGGGATAAGCCGTTAATTGTATTGGCAGAAAAAGAAGAGCATGCACTCCATATGGCTAAATTAATTTATAACTGGTCAAAGGATTTAGTTGTCATAACAAATGGAGTTGAATTATCTAAAGAAGGAGTTCAAGAGTTACACAAACGCAGTATCAAAATAAAATCGGAGCCGATAAAAAATTTAATAGGTCATGACGGTTATCTACAAAAAATTGAATTTGTATCAGGAGAAACGATCATAAGATCAGGTGGGTTTGTTGTTCCATCTTTTTATCGCCCCAATCAATTTGTTGAGAAGCTTGGGTGTGAAGTACAAGAAAATGGAACAGTTATAACAGATGGTGTTGGCAGAACGACACAAAAAAATATATATATTGCGGGAGAAACTGAAAAATCCGGACCTTCCTCATTAATAATTTCTGCTGCGGATGGTAATAAAGCTGCCGTTTCCGTAAATTCTGATTTAACTATGGAACGTTTTTAATTAAGTTAATAATGACCTTTTCTTATTCAATTAACGGGTGCAAGAGTGAAAAGGCAGCGGAATATTCCGTTGCCTTTTGCCATCCATTTCTAAAAATATTTTCTATAAAATTCTCTTCTTAGGCTGCCACTTAATTGAGCATAAATCCTAGTGGTTTCGCTTTTTTCGTGCCCTAGTAAACTTTGAATGACATCGAGAGGAGCTCCGTTGTTCAATAGGTGTGTTGCATAGCTGTGGCGTAGTTGGTGTGGATGGATTTCTTTGTTGATCCCTGCACGACTTGAGATTCGTTTAATGATGTACCTCATCTGTCCTATACTCATTCGGTGCGGGTGCCGTTCAGTAACAAAAATTGCTGGGTCTTTATCTAGGCGAAGGTCTAAATATCGCTTGAGCCAGATTTCACACCGTATATTAAAGTAAACCTCCCTTTCCTTATCACCCTTACCAAGCACAATTGCAGAGCGATTTGACCAATTAATACTATTTTTATTAAGAGATACAATTTCACCTATTCTACAACCTGTTGAAAACATAAATTCAAATAATGCTTTTTCCATTGGAGTAAAACACGCTTCCCTCAAATGTTCAATTTCTCTCTCTGTTAAAAATTTCGGAATCCGTTTTCCTTGTTTAGGTTCTTTGATTTTTGCAGCTGGATTTTTATGAATATGCCCTTCCTCGTGTGACCAACGAAGTATCGATTTAATAAATCGTATTCGATGAGCCAAACTTGATGGCTTTAGGTGTTCACTTGATTTTGCCAAATATTCTTTCAGTTGATCAGTCGTCATTGATGCAATATTCACATCGTTAAAGTATTGGATAAGTAGCCTAGATTGGAGCTTATATGCTTTTAATGTCTGAGGAGAGAATCCTTCAATCCTTTTATCTGATTCATATAATTCCCAGGCTTTTGATAATAACAAATTAAATTCCTCCTTTTGGATTGTCCTAGAGGAATTATTGCCTTGATTATAGAAATGAAAACGATAGATATTGAACTATCGGTGCAGGTTTGTTGAAGAAGAGAATTGGCTTCTTTATGTCGCTTTTGACCCATTATGTTCAATACAGAAAAGGCTAGCCTATAAGGTTTGTCCTTTTTTCAATTAACTGGAGTTTTTAGCTGCTCGTTTAGCTTCTTGATGTTGTAAAATAATTGTAATGAGATGAGGTGATAAGATGGACCTTGAGATAAAGCAATTATCCAATGTTGGTACAAGTAATCCAATTACAGCAAGACTATCTATTCAAACAAGTGAGCTTATAAAACTTTTTCCATTAACAGATAAGCAAAAGGAAGATATTTTTGGTCTTTTGGGGATGGAAGTTAATGAGAGGTTAGTTACCTGTTATAAGATATACTCACAGCTACAGGAGCAATTGATAAAGGTCAATCAAACTAACAAGGATGCATACTTTAGAGGAAATGTAGTCCGTACTCCTGCTGTAATGGACTTGAGGAATTTGTGTGAAAACTTCCTTTATCAAGCAAAGTCAATATTAAGGGATTTATTAGGGATTTTTAATATCTTTTATAATAAGGAATTTTCTAAACCTCAATTTGACTTAGCATATAAATGGGCAAAAGAGAAATTTGGAGAACAAGATAACCTAACAAAAATATTGAAAGATGACCATGACACATGGATTAGAAGAATTGTATCTATGAGAAATGCTATAGAACATCCTGGAGGATACTCAGGTCATCTAAAAATCAATAACATTATGTTTATAAATAAAAATATTCCCCCATATTTTAATGCTCCAACATGGCAATTAAACAGTCATACAGAGTCCTCTATTCTTCCTGATATGGCAATTTTTATTGAGAATACTTTAGGATTATGTGAGGATATTCTAGTTATTTTGCTTGAAAAGTTACCAAAAGATGATATACCATTAATTATTTATGAAATTCCAGTGGAGGAAAGAGATGTAGATTGTCCTATTAGATTTAAGGTATCCCTCCATCCTGATTACTTAAAGCAATTAGAAAATTAACATAAAAAAGAGATGGCTTTACAGCTCACTCCATACAATATCCATCTTAGGCTCATTGTTTGTCACAGCAGTCTTTTTAATATAGGAATTTAAACTCTTTTATATCAGTATTCTTGTTGAAGTAAAGGGTGTAATAGTGGAGGAACAAGGATTGCTGCGGCGATGGTTTTTTGATATTGAGCTAACGAAGCAGGTTAGATAAAGAAGATAGAGATATAATACACCACTAATTTAGCTAAATTTACGCTTTAAATCAGCATAAAAATATATGGTATGCCGTAGATAATACACATCATCGCAAAAACAATAATAAAAGTAATTACTGGGTGTGGTAACTTGTTATAGCGTTTAATTAGGACAATACCAACCAAGATTAATATTATGACAAAAAATATTGATGACATATAAACATCCCCTAGAGAGTTTTATATAATTATTTTAGCATAAATTGGGTATTACCCATATACTCAATGAATATTAAACTAAAGAAGCAGGTTAGTTGAAGAAAGAGTTTAATACTAAGATATAATATTGAAGAAGACTTTTTTTTAATAAGTTCCATACTCCCATAAATAATACACCTCATAGGAGATTAAAATGGCTAATATAAAGGATATTGCTAAGTTAGCAGGGGTATCTATCTCAACAGTTTCAAGAGTTCTGAATAACCATCCATATGTGAGTGAAGATAAACGGAAAAAGATAGAAAAAGTAATAGAAGAATTAAATTTCCAACAGAATCTTAATGCGATTCATCTAGTTAAAGGGAAAACATTTACGGTTGGTGCCATTATTCCTTACATTGATCATCCTTACTTCCAAGCGTTGGTAAGCGGAATTATGGAAAACGCGTTTAAACATAATTATTCGGTTCTTTGCTGTGCTACAAATTATGATCAGGATGAAGAATTAAAATATCTCCATATGTTAAAAAGAAAACAGTTAGACGGTCTAATTATCTGTTCTCATTCAAATAATGGGGAAACAATCATTCCTTATACTAAGTATGGTCCTATTATAGCTTGTGAACATTTTGAACCATTACCTTGTGTATATACGGACTGGTATGAATCGTTTTTGGCAGGATTAGATTATCTTATACAAAAAGGACATAGACATATTGGCTATTGTACCGGGAGAGAACATAGCTTCAGTAGTGAAATGCGTTATTCTGCGTTTAAAGCAGCTCTCACTAAAGTCAACAAGCCTATAAAAGAGTCCTGGATATTCACAGACTGCTACACTATGAATGATGGGAAAAGAATCATTAAAGATTTCCAGACTTTAAATGATATTCCTACTGCTATTTTAGCAAATGGGGATGAAGTAGCTGCGGGGATGATTAAACAGGCAAAAATGATAGGGCTAAAAATACCTGATGATTTATCCATTATGGGTGTTGATAACCAACCTATATCAGAAGCTATAGACCTGACTACACTGGACTTAAATATAAAAGAAATTGGTAAGCAAGCATTTTCGCAGTTCTATAACGGTACAAATAAGAATATTAAAATCCCATTCAAGTTAATTGAAAGGAATACAGTTTCCACTTTGGTTTAAAAAAATCCTTGACCTGAGAATGTTTTCATAAATTAAAACTTTGATTGAAGAGTTTTAAAATACATTTCGGTCAAGGAGTGGGGCTATATGGATCACTTTATTAATTCAATACTAACGCCTGATGAACAAAAATATTCAAGTATAACTGCAACGTTTGAACTCCAAGAACTTAC
Organism: Bacillus sp. EB106-08-02-XG196; assembly: GCF_013396335.1. Lineage (GTDB taxonomy): Bacteria > Bacillota > Bacilli > Bacillales > Cytobacillaceae > Neobacillus. Next base: position 3,675 of record NZ_JABWSY010000029.1, on the reverse strand, counting down.
AGGTGTTACCTATAAATTCGCCACATTAACTGCAACGGATAAACGGCTAATCAGGTATACAAAGTATCCTCTCGGGTTGAAGGAGACGAATATATATCACTATCGAGACATAATTAATGTAGATGTAACGCAGTCATTATTTACGTTTATCAATGAAGAATCTATAAAAGTACAATTAATTAATCAAGGAAATATGAATCATTTTTTAGATACAATCAAATATTTCTCAACACACACTCCAGGAATTAGGAACTATTATAAAAAAAGTTTAGAAAATTAGTCACTTGTTGGATGTAATATTATTTCTTCTTCAATTAACGGTAGTGATTATTTAATAATAAAGGGTCGTTTTCTCTTATTCAGGTAAAGTGGCAGCATTCCTGTAATAAAAGAACCTGTGAAAAGAATTAGAATGTGAACAGGTTCACTTAAACTAAAGGGTGCTTTAGTGAATAAGATAATACAAAAAAAGGCTTAGAGTTGATTATAGCTCTAAGCCTTATTGTTTGTGAAAAAATACTGTGATTTATGTTGTGAAAGTTATGCTATTTGCTGCGTGATTAGGTCGGTGATTTGACGTTTTGCACCTCACAATTAAACTCGTTAGGAATTTTCCAAGCGTTTTTCCTATTTCTTTAACTTAAGCATAATAGATTAGGAGTGTTGTTTTTTAAACTTCACTGGTTCCTCTACATAAAATTCGATAAAACCACAACTCGGACAAACATAACAAGGGTATATGTGACTCATTGTATTTGCATTGGGTTTGACATCTGCTGGGTAAACTCTAATTGGATGACTATCTAATAGAAACTTAACGATTAATGACTTACATTTAGAACAATTTTTATCCAAAAAAGCACCTCCACCGGTAGTTTAATAATATTTCTATACAAACTCTTATACTCATCATAGCATGTTTATTATACAATTCTAAATTGCCTTACAATTTCTTAACAAATTTTACATACTAAATAGAAAACGAATTAGCTTATCAATTACATTCAATGCCTGGCACTGTTCGCGTTATTTATGGTGCAAAGTATTTCTAGTTTCTTATAATTAGGCTGTGTTAAAGTTGAATGTTGATTTTACTGTGTTTGGAAAATAAGCGGAGAATTTCCGCTTAAATTGGGAAATCCCCATATTTCCTTTATAATAAGCGGAGTTTTTCCGCTTATGGTATCCAAATCATTGGATTTTGTCTTATTTAATCAAGTTAGTCGGAATATTTCCGCTTATATCTGCTTCTTAACGTTCCTTTATCTACGATAAACGGAAATTCTCCGCCTATGAATGATCAACCCTACACGAAAATCAACAATGAATCATAACACAGCTTATAATTAAATTAACAATCTAGAAAAGAGTGTGAAAGAGAATGACAATTTTAAAAAAATAGCCAACAGTTCCTGGCACTGTTCGTGATTCCATTATTGTAGGAAGGTGAAACTATGTTTCGCAGAAAAACCATCAAATTAAGTATTGTAGTTGTAGTGATATTCATGGCGACATGGTTATTCATTACCTATATGGATTCCAACGTTGAATATTATCATATTTTTGAAGACCAGCCTGGGTTGTTTGACGCTGTGAAGGATGAAGTAGATGGTATTGAAAGAAGTAAACTGGGGTACCAGAGTAATAACGGGGATATCTTCCTTTACAAGAATGGTGGTAACGCTGCTCCCGACCTGTTTCATCCTGAAGTGAGTACGAACTTACAAGGCAAGATTCAGCAGATTAATGAATTATCGGGGGACAAACTGAGTCAACTAAGATATGTGGAGAGCGATGGGAGAAGACTCATCAGCTTCGTGTTTGACTGGGAACGGGCATATGGAGACACCTATCATATCGTATACTGCAAAAGTCAAGATGAAATAGGGAAGTCTTTCGATGAAAATGTTATTTATGACCTGAAACAGCTGGATGGTGATTGGTATGGAACTAGGATAAGGTGATGCGGGTGGCCAGTCTTATTTATTAATGGTAGGGCAGGTCAATTCGTGGTATTGTCATAGCTGTAAAAATGATCAAGTGCGAACAGTGACAGGCACTGTTCGCTATGCCTCGTTTTTGTATTCCTGTATATTGGAGCCGTCTTTAGGGTCTACTTAGACATGCGGGCAAATGACCGATCTCCATGTTTCCTTCTTGTCCAAACAAATGTAAGGACAAAGCATCCAAGTAATATAATTGCGCCAATTGTAAAAGGAAGACTCATATGCCAGTCGAATAAGGTCCCGGCTAATGCAGGTCCAATCATGTTGCCCAAACTCATGTAGGAATTATTCATACCAGCAGCATACCCTTGTTCATCGCCTGCTGTTTTCGAAATTAATGTATTGACGGCAGGGCGAATTAAAGTTGTGGCAGTTGAGAATATGCTAGCAAACAATAGGATAATGAAAAAGCCGCTGATATAAAGCATTCCATATAAACTAATCGATGCAACAAGTAAGCCGAATAAAATGATTTTCATTTCACCAAACATATTAAAAAGTTTATTTAGTGCAAAACCTTGAACAACGACCCCAATAAAGCCGCCAACTGTCATGACGATGGCAAGGTCATTTGGGGTGTAATTAAATTTATATGTTAAAAACATCGTTAATGTTGATTGAAAGTTAGCAATCCCAAATGAGAAGACAAACACAACGATTAATAGAACAAAGTACTTAGTTTTGAAGGATCGTGCCATTTGTTGGAATAGATTCTCACCTTCAACCTGCTCATTTATTACAGGTTTGATGGATGGCAGGATGATGAAAGAGAGAATTCCAGCAATGATGGTTGCGGAGCCTCCAAAATAGAAAGGAAAGTGCAAGCTGACATTGGATAGGAATCCGCCGATTCCTGGTCCAATCATAAAGCCTAATGATATTGCAGCGCCAATCCAGCCCATCGCTTTCCCCCGTTCCGCATTGGTAGTAATATCCGCCGCGTAGGCCATAATAGGAGGCACGATAAAGGCTGACCCAACACCAGTGAAGAATCTGCAAACAAAAAGCATCCATAGTTCTGTAGAAAGTCCAAAGCCGATTTGTGATAACCCATTCACCAAAAGACCGATGATGATTAAATTTTTCCGGCCGTGGCGATCAGATAAGTTCCCGGCGACTGGAGAGAATATAAACTGGGCAAAGGCAATCACAGCAATAATAAATCCCAATACCTGCCCGGCGGCACCAAATGTTTTCAAATAAGCAGGCATCACAGGGACAATGAGTCCAATCGCACTAAAGGTGATAAACATATCAAACATTAATATATACATGGCTAATCTTTTTGAGGACTTCATCATATTCTCTCTTTCTCATTTATTTCGTATGTCTAAGTAAAAATTATAGTCTTGTTTACTTCGTTAAACAATAAAAAGGAACTGACATTGAAAATGCTCCTGCTTGGTTAATTGGGGATCTTGGAAATATAGTGAATAAAGAGAAAACTGATAGAATTGAATCAGCTATGTCATTTCTGAACCTAATTCAAAATTTACTTTCGCCATAATTTCTTATCGATGGGTCAAAGTTCAGAAGGAGCTATTTTTGTACATGAAAGATTGTCCCTCATTGATAATAACGAACAGTGCCTTGCACCATAGCCATCAAGCTAAGCGAATAACTTTCAATTTTACCAAAATGGACCTATTCTTTCTTTGAAACCTAAAGA
>NZ_JABWSY010000028.1 GCF_013396335.1 Bacillus sp. EB106-08-02-XG196 | reverse complement strand
TTGGCTTAGCTTTTATAAAAAGCTAAAAAATTGTTTGTTGACGTTCTTGTTTGTTTAGTTTTCAAAGAGCAATTAATCATATCGCCCAAAAGCGACTTAATCATCTTACCAAGTTATCAACTTAATGTCAACAACTTTTTAACTTCTTTTTTTAAAAATGTTGTTTGTTTCGCAACAACAGATATTAATATACCACCATTGATTCTTCAGTGCAATACCTTTTTGAACTTATTTGTCCAATATACTAAAATAACAATTTTCAATTTTCTTTTAGCAAGAAAACAAAAAAGCACCAGTTGCCCAGTGCTTTCCATACTAATATTATCGATGACGCATTAATGGGAATAGTAGTACGTCACGAATGGATGGAGAATTAGTTAATAACATAACAATCCGATCGATACCGATTCCCAATCCACCCGTAGGAGGCATTCCATATTCCAAAGCCTCTACAAAGTCCTCGTCCATTTCATGTGCTTCATCATTACCCTGTTCACGCTCTTTTAATTGCCCTTCAAAACGTTCTCTTTGATCAATCGGGTCATTTAACTCAGTAAATGCATTAGCATGTTCACGAGCAACGATAAATAATTCGAACCGATCCGTAAATCTTGGGTCTTCTTCATTTTTCTTAGCAAGTGGTGAGATTTCAACCGGATGGCCATAAATGAAAGTTGGCTGGATTAACTTTTCTTCAACCTTTTGCTCAAAGAATTCATTAACAATATGACCATATAGCATATGTTCGGTAATTTCTACCCCATGTTCCTTCGCAATCGCACGGGCTTCTTCTACACTCATCTCTTTCCAGAAGTCTACACCTGTGAATTCTTTTATTGCATCAACCATGTGTAATCTTTTCCACTCTGGTTCGAGGTTCACTTCATACTCTCCGTACTGGACAGTAGTTGTTCCTAATACTTCTTTAGCAATGTGGGCAATTAAATTTTCAGTCAGACTCATAATGTCCTGGTAATCCGCGTATGCCTCGTATAGCTCAATCATCGTAAACTCTGGATTATGGCGGGTAGAAACACCTTCGTTACGGAAAACACGGCCAATTTCGTATACTTTTTCAAGGCCTCCAACGATCAGACGCTTTAAGTGCAGTTCAATGGCAATCCGCATGTAAAGTTCCATATCTAGTGCATTATGGTGAGTAATGAAGGGTCTTGCTGAAGCACCACCTGCAATAGAATGCATCATTGGTGTTTCCACCTCTAAATAGCCATGATTATCTAAGTAACGACGCATCGATTGAATAATTTTGCTTCGTGTAATAAAAGTAGATCTGCTTTCTTGACTCATAATGAGATCTAGGTAACGTTGTCGATAGCGCTGTTCTACATCCTTAAGCCCGTGAAATTTATCTGGCAGGGGACGAAGAGCCTTTGTCAAAAACTCAAACTCTTGAACTTTTACAGAAAGTTCACCGACCTTTGTTTTAAATAACGTACCCTTTACACCAATGATATCTCCTAGATCCGATGAATCAAATACTTCATAAGCCTCCGCACCAATCGCATCAACTCTTACGTATACTTGAATTTGCCCTGTGAGGTCTTGGATATTAGCAAATCCCGCTTTACCCTTACCGCGTTTCGTCATTATTCTACCCGCAAGAGTAACGGAAACATCTTTCGCTTCAAGGTCTTCTTTTTCTAATTCAGCATATCGCTCTACTAATTCTTTAATATTATGAGAACGATCATAACGCTTCCCAAAAGGATCAAGCCCTCTTTCACGCATGGCGTTCATTTTATCACGTCTGACCTGCAGCTGGTCATTTAATTCTTCTTGACTCATACCTAATCAACTCCAATTACTTTCTTTTTATGTAAACCTTGGTTACATGAGACGCACAATCAGTTTTTCTACATACTTTATTATTTTACACAAACTTGAGAATTCAGACATCAAAAAAGTTCTTTATAAATAAAAACTGCCAGTATTTCACTGGCAGTCATGTGTTTAAACAAAGCTATTATAGAAAAAGAGCAGTAATATGTCAACTTTAGCCAACGGTTACTTGGCTTTCCTTCTCTTCTACGTCTGCGACCATATCATTTAATAAGGTAACCAACTGATCACGGGTATTACACTCATTAATCGCACTTCTTACTTTTGCATTGCCTTTTACACCTTTTAAATACCATGCTGCATGTTTACGCATTTCTCTTACCGCTACATACTCACTTTTCAAAGCAATTAAACGATCGAGATGTAAAATACATACATCCATTTTTTCTCGAACGGAAGGCTCGCCCATAAGTTTACCCGTTTCAAGGAATTGAACAGTACGGTAGATCATCCATGGATTTCCTAGAGCTGCTCTCCCTATCATTACACCATCTACACCAGTTTCATCGAGCATTCTTTTGGCATCTTGTGGGGTTCGCACATCGCCATTCCCAATAATCGGGATATTTACGGACTGCTTAACTTCTCGAATAATGTCCCAGTTTGCTGTTCCTTCATACATTTGAACACGCGTTCGCCCATGAAGTGCAATAGCTTGGCCGCCGGCTCTTTCTACCGCTTGTGCATTTTTAACAGCAAAAATATGTTCTTCGTCCCAACCCATACGCATTTTAACAGTTACAGGTTTTTCTACTGCATCTACAACCGCAGATACCATCTCATAAATTTTATCTGGGTCTAACAGCCATTTCGCTCCAGCGTCACATTTTGTGATTTTTGGGACAGGACAACCCATATTGATATCAATAATATCCGCATTCGTATTTTTATCTACAAATTGCGCTGCTTCAACAAGAGTTTTCTTTTCGCCGCCAAAAATCTGCAGGCTTAATGGTTTTTCACGTTCATCGATGTAAAGCATATTCATCGTCTTTTCATTTTTAAGTACGATTCCTTTATCACTGACCATTTCCGCACAAACTAAACCAGCGCCGAACTCTTTAACCGTTAGACGGAAGGCATAGTTACAGACACCAGCCATTGGTGCTAAAACGACTTGATTTTTCATTTCGATATTGCCGATTTTCAACATACGATCATCCCTCCCATTCTATTCGTTTGGCGATAGTTCCTCTATGGTAATATTTAAGGTTTGACCGATTTTATTTAGCAACTCACCTGTAGGCAGGCGGTTCCCTCTTTCGATTTCTCCTATAATTGATACTGATACACCAAGTTCCTTCGCGAAGCTTTCTTGTGTGTAGCCCTTTAGCTTCCGATAGGCTCGAATACGTCTTCCCCATTTTTCCGCTTCCATATTCGGACTCCTTCTTTGTTAGGTAATTCTTTGATCCATGCTTCAAGTGGTTTATCTGTATTTGGAATGATTATGTCAGGTTTTATCTCTGACAAAGGAATCATGACAAAATTCCGCTCTAGCATCCGTGGATGCGGAATAATTAGTTTCTCTGTTTCAATATTTTCTTGGTTATAGAGGAGAATGTCAAGGTCAATTGTTCTTGGCCCCCATACAATTTCCCTTTTTCTTCCAAGTTCTAGCTCAAGTTTTAAACAAATATCTAGTAATTCATGGGCACTGAGCGAAGTCATTACCTCAATCACCATATTTAAAAATAAATCTTGATCCTCGTATCCCACAGGTTCCGTTTCATAGACGGAGGAGATATTTACCATTCTAATTTCAGGATGATTTGCAAGTTGTTTTATTGCTTCTGTCAAATAATCATACCTGTTTCCGATGTTAGATCCAAGGGCAATAAATGCTGTATTTCCCATTATTATCTTCTCCTTGTAATTTCAACTGCAACAGACCGATAATGCCCAGGTATTGGCGGATCTGGTTTGATAACCTTTACAGTTGCTTCAGAAACAAGAGTAAAATGCCTCAAAACGGTTTCTGCAATTTTTTCCGCTACTGCTTCAACAAGTTTATACGGTTTTCCCTCTACGATTTCTTTACACACCTGAAATAACTCACCATAGTTTACCGAATACTCTAGTTCATCACTTTCACCGGCTTTTTTTAAATCTGCCGCCACCATTAAATCTACAATAAAGCGCTGGCCAAGTTTTGTTTCCTCAGGAAAAACACCATGATACCCATAAAATTCCATTTGGTTTACAAATATTTTATCCAAGGCTAACTCCCTTCCCCAATAGAACATCCATCATTTTTGCCATTCTGCTCATTTCCTTAACATCATGTATACGAATGATCTGGCACCCCTTTTGAATTCCATAACAAACCGTTGCTCCAGTCCCTTCCATTCTTTCCTTTACTGGAAGATCAAGCGCTTGTCCAATCATTGATTTTTTTGATGTTCCTAAAAGGACAGGGTAGCCAAGAGCCGTTAGCGTATCCAGATTCTGCATCATCATAATATTTTCATTCAAGTCTTTAGCAAAACCGATTCCCGGGTCTAAAATAATCTGATCATCTCGTACTCCTGCTTGTTTGACGATATTGATACTCTCGTAAAGGTCATTTAACACGTCTCTTATGAAAAGGGAGTAGTCTCGGTCATTTCGATTGTGCATGAGGATAATAGGGACATTATATTTTGCAGCCACCGCTGCCATTCCTTCATCTGCCTTTGCACCCCAGATATCATTAATAATATGGGCACCCGCTTCAATCGCGCTTTGGGCAACCTTCGCTTTATATGTATCGATCGAAATAGGAACCTTCACATGTTTAGATATGGCTTCTATGACTGGAACTATACGCTCAATCTCTTCTTCCTCAGAAATAACAGTATATCCTGGACGGGTAGATTCACCGCCAATATCAATGATATCAGCTCCATTTTCAACCATTTCTTGGGCATGCTCAATGGCGTGTTCTATACTATTGTATTTTCCCCCATCTGAGAATGAATCAGGGGTTGCATTTAAAATCCCCATGATATAGGTTTTTTTACCGAAGTCTAACTGATATGGTCCGCATTTAATACTGTAATTTCCAGATGTTTGCACCCTTAAAACCTCCACTAATTTTATACTTCTTACATCATACAAGAAAAATGTTTTTTAAAGCAAAAGCTGTGTTATTATTCATTGTTGATTTTCGTGTAGGGTTGATCATTCATAGGCGGAGAATTTCCGCCTATTGTATATAAAGGATCCTTAATAAGCATATATAAGCGGAAATATTCCGGTTAACTGCTTTAATTAAGACAAAATCCAATGATTTGGATCCAATAAGCGGAAAAACGAGACTGTCGATTAACTCATTTAACCTTTTAGAAAACGAAGATTCCAACTATTTTCTACCTAAATAGATATAAAAAACTATAAAAAGTAGCTAAAAAAGCAAATATTTGGTCACAATTTCATCAAATTGGAGTTGCTGAATTTCACTTGCATAATTAATCGACAGTCTCAAAACTCCGCTTATTATGAAGGTAAAAATGGCTATTTCCCAATTTAAACGGAAATTCTCCGCTTATTTTCCAAACACAGTAAGATCAATATTCAGCTTTAAACAGCCAAAGCAAAAAAAAGAGGCTTAGCTCTATGCTAAAACCTCTCCTAAGTTACTAATTAGCCTAGCCTTCATATTGGTAAAGAGGTGTACTTAAATAACGTTCTCCATTATCAGGAATAATCGCAAGTACTTTTTTACCTTTTCCTAATTCTTTCGCCACTTTTAATGCTGCAGAGATAGCTGCACCTGAAGAAATCCCTCCAAGAATTCCTTCCTCTCTAGCTGCACGTCGTGATGCTTCAAATGCTTCATCTGCAGTAATTTGAATCACTTCATCATAGATATCTGTATTTAAAGTAGCTGGAATAAATCCTGCTCCAAGCCCTTGAAGTTTGTGCGGACCAGGTTTTCCTCCTGACAATACTGCTGAATCAGTTGGTTCAACCGCATAAATTTTAACATTAGGGATTTGTTCTTTAAGAACACTTCCTGCTCCTGAAATAGTACCGCCTGTACCGATACCTGATACAAAAGCGTCTAAATCTGGCATTTGCTCAACAATTTCCTTACCTGTTGTTCTTCTATGAACCTCAGGATTGGCCTCGTTTTCGAATTGCTGCGGCACAAAGTACCCATTCTCAGCAGCAATTGCATTCGCCTTAGCAATCGCACCTTTCATTCCTTCAGGTCCTGGTGTAAGTATAAGCTCGGCTCCGTATGCACGCAGCAAGTTTCTTCTTTCTAAGCTCATTGTTTCAGGCATTACAAAAATTGCTTTGTACCCTTTAGCAGCTGCAATCATTGCTAAACCGATACCAGTATTTCCACTTGTAGGTTCAATAATTGTGTCGACTCCAGGCTTAATTAAACCCTTCTCTTCTGCAGCTTCAATCATCGCTAATCCAATACGGTCTTTTACACTGCTTCCAGGGTTAAAATATTCAAGCTTTAGATATACCTCTGCACTGTTTTCATCTACTAATCTGTTTAATTTCACAATAGGAGTTTGACCAACTAAATCTGCAATTGAATTCGCTACACGTACCATTAGAGCACCTCTTCCTTATTCCGAGTATTTTTATTGGTATTATAGTAAATCTATCAGTTTTCTACTGGTTTTGTCAACCGTTATACTGTGTAAAAATTCCAAAATTATTAAATGAAAACACAGAAAAATATTTCTGTGCTTCTCTTGAGTTAGTCCTCATTTCCGTAAAACCAATCTACTTTTGTTTCTTCCCAAAAGGTTGTGGCAGAGGCTGATGTTTTCATTTGTTCAAGCGCGATTTCTCTGCGTATTTGCTGTTTAACATCCTTATAAGCGTACTTTTTCCCCTTCATTTCCCCTTCAAGCTTAACAATAGCATAGCCTTGTTCCACTTTAATTGGCTCACTCCAAGCACCCTTTTTTAACTTCTTTATTGCATCAAGGTATTCAGAAGGATACCTTTCATCCCCCTCCATAATATAACCGATGTCTCCGCCTTCATTGGCAGAAAATTCTTCAATGGACCTTTCCATCGCTAGAGCAGCAAAACTTGACCCTTGGGACAATTCTTTGATTGCATTTTCTGCTTCATTACTTGATTTCACAATAATATGTGATAAATGATAGGCGGTGGGAATTGCGAATAGTTCCTTATTCGCTTCAAAATATGCCTTCATTTCTTTTTCAGAAACCTTTACATCTCTGGTTAAAATTTCTTCCTGAAGCAGACTATTACGAATATGCTCTTTCCACTTTTTCTCCGTAGTCTTTTTGTTTTCAGCTGGCGAACTGTATGTAGTTTGAAGGATTCTATACTCACGATCTACATCATTCTCTGAGACCTTAATATTATACTTGGCTGCCATTTCTTTAATAACCTTTTGATCAATCATGTCTTTTAGTACATCTTTTCCGTATCGAGACTCTAACTCATTAAGCCACTCTTGCCTTGTAATTTCACCTTTCCCCACGGTAGCAACGACTTCATCATTATTTGTTTCTTTCCCTTTTGAAAGGAAAAAGACAATCGTTAGACAGTTCAATAATATAAGCACTGCAATAACGATCCAAAGCTTCTTTCGTCTCAAAAACTCCTCCCCCCGCGTTGTTATTTTGCCTGGCTTTTTAGTTCTTCTAGTTCTTCTTTCGTGAAGAGATATTTTTCATTGCAAAAGTGACAATGAGCCTCTGCCTGTCCATCTTCTACAATCATATCCTCAATTTCACCTTTACCCAGGCCGACAATTGCATCTGCAAATCGGTTCTTTGAACACACACACCGAAATTGAACAGGCATTGTTTCTAGTACATTTACTTGCTGCTTTCCGAACAGCTCCTCCAAAATTTCTTCTGGAGTAAGACCTTGTTTTACTAATTTAGAAATTGGAGGTATCGTTTTTAAACGCTCTTCTACCTTGGTAATGGTTTCATCCTTTATTCCCGGCATTAATTGAAAAATAAACCCGCCCGCTGCTAGGATGGTATCATCCGGATTTACCAAAACACCTACCCCAACAGAGGAAGGCACCTGTTCCGAAGTGGCAAAGTAATAGGTGAAGTCTTCCCCTAATTCTCCAGAGACGATGGGTACTAGACCTGAGAAGAAATCACGAAGGCCCGTATCCTTTACAACCGATAGTGTACCGTCAGTGCCAACCGCGCGGCGAACATCTAACTTCCCATGCTCATTTGCTTCAAAGTCTACTTCGGGGTTTGAAACATAGCCCCGGACATCCCCTTTTGCATTACTATCGACTAAGATGACACCAATCGGTCCGCCTCCATCAATTTTGATGGTTAATTTGTCTTCACCCTTTAACATTGCCCCCATCATAACTCCAGCTGTTAGGGATCGTCCTAGGGCCGCTGAGGCAGTCCGCCATGTTTGATGCCGGCGCTGTGCTTCAGAAACTACCTCCGTTGTACGTACTGCATACGCTCTGATTTGGCCATTATAAGCCAAAGCTTTTACTAAATAATCAGTCATTATGTAACTCCTTTCTAGTTGCTAGTTCTTATGTTCTCCATATTTCTTTTATAGATAAGCTGTAATCCTTTTAATGTTAAAAATGGATCAACGATGTCAATAATCTTTGATTCCTGTGCAATTAATGAAGATAAGCCTCCTGTAGCAATGACGGTCGGTTTTTGTTCACTCTGATCCATCATTCTTTTTACAATACCTTCAACCTGACCTACATAACCATAGACAATTCCAGCCTGCATGGCCGCTACTGTATTTTTCCCAATTACACCTTCAGGACGGGCTATATCAATTCTTGGCAGTTTGGCCGCCTTCGAATATAGAGCCTCCGTTGAAATGCCAATCCCTGGTGCAATAGCACCGCCCATATATTGACGTTGTTCATTGATATAGCAATAAGTTGTTGCCGTACCAAAATCAACAATAATCAACGGGCTCCCATATTCATGAATAGCAGCAACCGCATTAACGATACGGTCAGCCCCTACTTCTCTAGGATTTTCATATTTTATATTAAGACCTGTTTTCATCCCTGGACCTACTACTAACGGACTGAGTTGGAAGTATTTTTTACACATTCTTTCTAGAGCAAACATAATAGGCGGAACAACTGAAGAAATGATAATTCCATCTATTTGGGAAAACGAAAGACCAGAAGCATCAAATAGGGATTTAATAATCATCCCAAATTCATCCTCTGTTCGGTTTCGGTTTGTTTCAACGCGCCAATGATACTTAAGTTCTTCCCCATTATATACACCTAAAACAGTATTTGTATTACCTACGTCAAATACGAAAATCAACAGAATCACTCACTTTTCTGATTTTTCTTTAGGGCTCTTTTTGTAAGAAAAGAGCTTGCAAACTTAATTTCAAGCACAAAATAGTTTGTCTCGCGTTAAAATCGGCTTTAGGATTTTAACAACAATCTTTACGAAAATAACCTTTTTAACTATTCTGCAAACATCATATCATAATTACTTTTATCGTGAAAAAAAAAGAGTGCTTTTTTGTAAGCACTCTTTTTAAAACATTACTTATCCTCTGTTTCAGAAGGCTGATTGGCTGTATCTTCATCCTTCTTCGTATTGATCGTTACCTTCACGTCATCTGATTTTTTCGTATCAACTTGCACACTTTCTAGTTCAGAAGCAGATTCTGGCATACGGCCATTTTTAATTAAATAATCGATTTGTTCTGCATTAAGCGTTTCGACTTCTAAAAGAGTCTTAGCAATCAGGTCAAGTTTATCACGATTCTCAGTAAGAATTGTTTTAGCTCTTTCATAACATTCTTTAAGAATGCGTTGAATTTCTAGGTCAATTTCAAAGGCAATGGCATCGGAATAGTTTTGCTCATTATGAATGTCACGTCCTAAGAATACCTGACCGCCTGAAGCCTGACCGAATTGTCCTACTCCAAGCTTATCACTCATACCAAATTCAGTAACCATTTTACGAGCAATTCCTGTCGCACGTTGAAAGTCATTGTGAGCTCCAGTACTTACCTCACCAAAGACAATCTCTTCTGCAACACGACCACCCAATAATCCAACAATTTTATCGAGTAATTCAGGCTTCGTCATAAAGTAACGATCTTCCCTTGGAAGCATCACTGCGTATCCGCCAGCTTGACCACGAGGTACGATTGTAACCTTATGAACCATATCTGCCTCATTAAGGATTAAACCTATTACTGTATGCCCGCCTTCATGGAAAGCAACAATATTGCGTTCTTTCTTTGAGATAACCCGAGTCTTTTTAGCAGGACCCGCAATTACCCTGTCCGTTGCTTCATCAATATCTTCCATGTCAACCTTCTTCTTATTCTGACGAGCAGCAACTAAAGCTGCTTCATTTAATAAGTTTTCTAGGTCTGCTCCAGAAAAACCTGGTGTACGCATAGCGATATTTTTTAAATTAACTGATTCATCAAGCGGTTTATTCCTTGCATGCACTTTAAGGACTGCTTCACGGCCATTTACATCTGGACGATCAACGGTAATCTGACGGTCAAAACGTCCTGGACGTAATAACGCAGGGTCAAGGATATCTGGACGGTTTGTAGCAGCAATAATGATAATTCCTTCATTTGCCCCGAATCCATCCATTTCAACTAGTAATTGGTTCAAGGTTTGCTCACGCTCATCGTGACCCCCGCCTAAACCAGCACCACGTTGACGGCCGACTGCGTCAATTTCATCGATAAAAATGATACATGGAGCATTTTTCTTGGCATTTTCGAATAAATCACGTACACGTGATGCACCGACCCCAACGAACATTTCAACGAAATCAGAACCACTAATAGAGAAGAAAGGAACACCAGCTTCACCTGCTACGGCACGCGCAAGTAATGTTTTACCTGTACCTGGAGGACCTACAAGAAGTACTCCTTTTGGAATACGGGCACCAAGTTCCGCAAATTTCCTAGGATCCTTAAGGAATTCTACCACTTCGACTAATTCTTGTTTTTCTTCATCTGCTCCAGCAACATCCTTAAATCGAGCTTTCTTCTTGTCATCATTGTAGAGCTTGGCTTTACTCTTACCAAAGTTCATGACACGGCTTCCGCCGCCTTGAGCTTGATTTAATAAGAAGAAGAATAAGATAAAGATAATCACAAATGGAATAATGGAGGTAAAGAATGTTACCCATCCACTAGTTTCTTTAGCAGGCATAACTTCTACTTTCGAACCTGCTTCATCAATTCGTTCTAGAATTTTCTCACTGTTTGGTACGTATGTTAAGAAGTTCTTACCGTCTTTTACCCCTTTTTCAAACTGCCCCCGAACTTCAAATACACCACGTTCAGGCTGCATAGAAAATGAATCCACTTGATTGTTTTCTAAATGTTCTACAAACTCATTGTAGGAAATGTTATCCGTAGGTTCATTGCTGCCATTGAAGAAGCTTACCACGCCAATTATGACTAAAAATATCAATAAATAAAAGATGGTATTACGGAAAATCCGATTCATCTCTTACCTCCTCCCGCGATAAAAACTTTTTTAGATAGTATCATAGAAAATCATTCCAATTCTTAAATTACTCTGTTTTTAGTTTCACTTAAAGATTATCGCTATATACTTCCGGTTTTAAAACACCAATATATGGAAGATTCCGGTATTTTTCGATATAATCTAAACCGTAGCCAACCACAAATTCATCTGGAACAATAAAACCTACATAATCTGCTTTTATTGCACTCTTCCTTCCTGTTGGTTTGTCAAGCAGGGTAACAATTTTGATTGATTTTGCCTTTCGGTATCGGAATAAATCAACGAGATAACTTAATGTTAAGCCGCTATCGATGATATCCTCAATAAGTAAGATGTCTCTTCCCTCTACTGAAGTATCTAAATCCTTTAGGATTTTCACTTCTCCAGAAGAAACCAAACCAGAACCATAGCTTGAAACATCCATAAAATCCATTTCTAGATAACAATCCATTCGTTTTAGTAAATCAGCCATAAATGGCATTGCACCCTTTAGAACACAGATAGCAAGAGGAACAGTGTTTTTATATTCCTCCGTTAATTCAGCCGCTAATACCTTAATTTTTTCCTGAATTTCTTCTTCAGAAACTAACACCTTTTCAATATCCTGATTCATCATAAATTGTGCCTCCTAGAAGATCATTACTTATTATATGTGAGTAGTATATACTGACTTGTTGAATCATTAATGCCTTCGATGGCCGATTTTTTCAATCCAGGAAGCCATAGAATCCACCCATTTTTATCCGTTATAACAGGCCATGAATCTCGATCCTGAATAGGAACTTTACTATCGATAAAAATATCTTTTAGTTTTTTAGTTCCAGTCATTCCTTTCGGGTTCATGCGGTCCCCTATTTTTCTGTTTCGAATCTCGATGGGCAGCTTAATCTTGTCAGCAGGAAATAGTGCATAAAATCCTTTTGTTTCAATGTTTTCTTTATCATCCATTACATCCATTCTAATACTTGCCCCATTAGGTAATTTAATCACACCAGGTCCTGATAATTCAAAGGAATAAGGTGTACTCGCTTTCACATCAAATTGGAAGGAAAGCTGTGAATACGAACGAATCACTTTTAATCCATTGGGAAGGTCAAGTGCTCCAGAAGGATGGCGATTTCGAATTAAAGATAGAATATCATCAATATGTAAAGCAGAAAGTGACACAGGTATTACTTTGTAAAGATAGTTTAATATTAGTTGAATACCTCTTCTTTGTAAAGGAATTGGCATTTCTAGAAAAGGGATAATGTCAATGGTAATTTTATTTCCATCTCCCATTTTCATTACTTTATTCATTCTTTGGACAGTTAATTCCTGAAGAAGTATTTCATCATTCTGAACATCTTCACTAAACCGCTGAAAATGTTCATGGACATTTTGATTTTCTACTTTTAAAAAGGGTAGAACTTCATTTCTAAAACGATTCCTGCTATAAATACTTTTTTTATTACTTGGGTCTATTCTAGGTACTAAATTTTGCTGCTGACAATATTCTGCAAGCTCCGTCTTCGTTAAAGATAGGAAAGGGCGAATAATAAATCCATTCCCAAAGGGTCTCGTGAACGGAATCCCTGCTCTCGCAGCACCAGAACTCCCCCTAGTCAATCGCATTAAAATTGTCTCAACTTGGTCGTCACCATGGTGACCCACGGCTAAAAAGTCATAATCATATTTTTCCATTATTCCTTCAAAAAACTCATATCTTGCCTGCCTTGATGCCAGTTGCGAGTTTTTCTTTGTTCTCTGAATGATTTCAGGAACATTTATTCGTGCCATTTCAAAAGGGATTTCCTTTTGTTCACAATAATCTTTCACGAATAAAGCATCTTCAAATGATTCTTGACCACGGAACATATGATCTACGTGTGCCGCTACAATGGAAAGGTTTTTCCTTTCCTTTTGCATCCAAAGGAAATGAAGCAATGCCAATGAATCTGGGCCGCCAGAAACTCCAACCACCAACTTTTTATTTTCTATTTGAAATGAAAGGCGATCTAAAAAGGCAGCTACTTTTTCTTCTAACATTTTGCATTCTTCCTTATAAAGATTCTTTGAAAATTATTTTGAATATCACTAGCTTACCACTTTAATGACAAAAGTATCAAAAACAAAGACCTAATTGATTAGGTCTTTTTTTCCTTCCCTTTTATACGAAATGTTGAACCTTTGGTTTCAAAAATTTATAAAAGTTTTTGAAAAATATACAATAAGTATAAAAGTGCAATGAAAATTGTAATACTGATGGTTTCGAACCAGCGGCTTTTTTTCTTCTTTCTTCGGTAAGTCTGCCTGCTTTTAGGATGGCTTACTGGCTGGTTTACCTTTTGTTTTTGATGGGTACTAGTGGTACTAGTCACTGGTTTTTTAGCTCCAGGATGAATATTTTTGTTATCCATTACCAGTGATAATAACTCTGTTCTCATTTGGAGTGCATTCGAGTATTGTCCATGAAGTGCTTTTACAATGACTTTTTCTAGTGGAAGCAGGTCCTTCTGTTTTCGAATGGCTTCTCTCAGCTGGGAAATTCCACCCGTTGTTTTATTAAAACGTTTTGGGTAGGCAGTATTAATCATAATCATTGCGACAGCAAATAAATCATAAGCGTGATCGGCTTTTCTTGTTCCCAATCCCCAGTACCCTCTATCATAAAACTCAGTAAACTCCTTAATGGCTCTTCCTTGAAGTGTTGTTCCACCGACATCAATGCACCTAATTCTAGGGGTTTGCCCAGTAACAATTAGGTTTTCTGGCTTTAAATCCCCAAATACCCAGCCATTTTCATGCAATTTATTTAAGTCATTTAACAATTGCAGCAAGAGAACATTTGTCCAAGATTTGCCTTTTCTTTGAAGAAAGGTCAGCAAATCTGGTCCTTGAATATATTCCATGGCATAGAATGAAATCTGCCCTCGGTTACTATTCCAATCATCTACATCAAGCAAAGAAGGTCCGAGGGTTGACCCTTGGACCTTCGCAAACGACCTTAATACATTTACCTCAGAGGTAATAGACATCCCGTTATCACTCATCTTTAACGCTACTTGCGTATTCTTAAACTTTGCAAGGTAGACGATGCCGTTTGCTCCAAATCCGAGTTCCTTTAGAACTGTATATTTGTTTGAATGCCACTTTCCAGTGATTATAGTGCCAGGTGATACCTTACATCGACTCTTCAATGAATGATTCATCATCACCGGTCAAAAGACTCCTTAATGAACGTTTTGAATTAAATGAAGTTAGTGCTGTACGAATTGCAGGACCTGTTGGAGTAATTCCTCCAGTAGTAAGCTGGGAGAAGATACTTGTCAAAGATTGTAGCTTTGGAGTCCAGTCTAGAATTTTTTCGACATCATTCTTTTTCCCGGGAAATACAAAAACTGCAAACTGATTATCACCTGTACGTGCGTTCAAGCTTAATGAAAGGTCAAGTAGAGCCTCTTTTACGGTAGGAAGCTTGTGTTTCATACTTGCGCTAGTATCGACAAGAATCAACACCTCTAATTCGACAGTTTCTCCAAGTTCATCGACCACTTCCATTACTTCTCCTCTTTTCTCAGGAGGAAGATCTTCAATGGTCTGTGAGCGGCCAAGAATTTGCTGTAATTCCCGGTTTACTACACCTTGGATTGTCTGGGTCATTGCTTTCCTTGTAACCATTTGGACCGTTTGTGAGAGGGCTTGAGCATAAACGATTTGACTGACTCCACCGCCAGACATGGCTATTCCTTCAATTTCCGTCATTCCCTTTTCATCAATTACATCCTGCTCCATAACACCGATAACATTTACGGAAATACCTTGTTCTTTTGCGAGCGCCGCCATCGCAATAGGATCTTCCCCTTGATTTGAACAGCCGTCCGTTATTAATAGAATCTGACGAATTTTTCCTGTATACATACTCATTCTCCCTCCACTTTTCGAGTTACTTTCATTTTCGACACGGTGGAGGGGATTTATACATAATCAAAGGATAAACAGCATAAAATAATTGATTACGCTTGTTTCTTCATTTTCGTAACAGGAATACTAGCCCATTTAGGTGTATTGTGTTTAATTTTTGCCACTGCAATAGTCATATCATCTCCAATTAAGTTATCCCGAGAGCGAATTACTTCTTCTAGTATTAAGTCAGAAATTTCCTGTGGGTCATTTGTTTGTAATTCTTGTATTTTTCGTTTCATCCATAAGTCGTAGTTTTCTACATGTTTAGGACCCTCAAATATTCCATCACTCATCATAATGAGCAAATCGCCTGCCTTTAATTGCTCACTAACCACATCTACTTCAAATTCCTCTAGTATACCAATTGGCAGATTACTAGCTTGGATTTTTATTACCTTATTTCCCCTTTTTATAAAACTAGGAGTGGAGCCAATTTTTAAGAACTTCGCTGAAGCATTTTGCAGGTCAATCATGGCTAAGTCTAATGTCGAAAAAATTTCATCTGTCGTTCGAAGGGAAAGGATTGAATTTACTGACTTAATGGCAACTCTTTCTTCAATTCCGGATTGCAGTATTTTTTGTAAAAGCTGCAGTGTCTCTTTGCTTTCATAATGAGCTCTTTCCCCATTCCCCATGCCATCACTTATCGCGATTGCAAACTTCCCAAGCCCTAATTCCATAGTTGAAAAGCTGTCACCTGATACAAAACCACCATCCATGGCAGCATGAGCCATTCCTGTTTCCACCGTATAAGCTTTTGAGGAACGAAAGATTACATGGCAGAAACCGTTCGGGTATGCGGCGCATTCCTCAGAGCTGACGATAATCTGCTCACCGAGGATATCAGAAAGCATAGGTGCAATTAATTTCTCACACTCACCATGTCCATTACAGAAAGGAACGGACATTTCGATATCCACATTTCCCGACTCTAGACTATAAATCTCAACATGTTCAACATGAACACCAAACGCTTGAATCGCCTCCATAATTTGTTCCTCTTGTTTGTGATGGTTTTCTCTTTCGCGCTGAATCTCCTTTGCGAAGTTATCCATTACCTCTGACACTCCTAGTAGCTGATCGGCAACAAGCTTTCTACTTTCCTGAACCTGTTTCTTTAACTTTTGGTTTGCTTGGTAAAAGGTCAACTCTTGCCCGACTGCTTCATACACTCTTTTTGACCGAGTACAGTGCTTATCCCACTCACGAGATAATTTGGGTGAAATGACGCCATCATTTTGGTCCATTTCATGAATAATTTCTTCCAAGTATCCATAAGTGGTATTAAAATTCTTCGCCCAACACTGCTCCTTCTTAAAGCAGGTGTTACATGTTTTTTCCGTTACATGACTCATAAAAAAATCCATTTCACGTGCATCTTCGTCAACACTAGGCTTTACTTCCATTTGTGAAAAACTTTTTGAAAGTGCATGGAAGACATTAGAGAACTGAGCAACCCGCTGTGCTGTCACATCACGCATTTTCCTCATATATTTTTGTTGTTCGGTTGTGTATTCTGGGGTACCTGGTATATATTTGGCGAGCTTAGAGGTAAATATCTGGGGCGTTAATAGGAAAAGTAAAATAGCTGCTCCGGACTCCAAAAGTGTAATGGTCAAGGAACCGGTACCGCCCTCCTGACCATACATTCCAATTAAGAGTGTTGAAATAAACAAGCCAATTGCAACCCCTATTTTTTTTCCTTCTTTTAACAAGCCGCCTAATACCCCTGAAAAGGCAAGTAAACTCATGTGATAGAAACTTGAAACACTTGCAAGGCTAAAGATTAAACCGGTAACGACCCCAACCGTCGAACCAACCGTTGCTCCGGCAATAAAAGAAAATACTAAAACAAGGTAGCGTGACAGAATATGCTCAAGTGATAAATCGTAAATCTTCCAGCCGATGGTTCCTGTCATAATAGAAGCAAGCATAATAATTAAGCAAACAATCTCCTCTGTTTTTAACAACTGCCTGCGCTTATTTAAAATTAATAAGGGGATGCTCTGTAAAAAGATAAGCGTTAGGATAAAGGCAAGACTAGCCTGAACTCCAACCATCATAGCGTCATATAATGCAAGCTGCTTAGAGATAATAAAAGCTTCGGCTAATTTTCCTGTTCCTAAAATAATGGCCACAAAAAAGGGAATCATTCTCATCTCATTCTTAATCCATCTTTCACTAATTCGGTAAATGATTAGAAAAAGGATGGACACCAAAAAGGTAAAAGCGGCATTCTTTAAGGAGACAGTTGCAGCACCCGCAACCAACCCTACTAAGGCAAGTGGAGACCGATCTCTTTTTATCAGAAAGACTGCTGCGAAAAACGGCAGACTAAAGGGCGCAAGCGTGGACAATATCAAAGCTCTTCCTAGTAAGAAACCTACTATAAGTAAAAGGTAACCTTTTACAAGGAAGAATGATTCAATTTTTAACTGGAATTTTTTCAAGACGCTGTCCCAAGACCATTTAGAGGATTTAAAGTTAACCTCTCCGACCGGTTCTAGTAAACTCCGTTCTAGCTTTTCCATAACTCACACTCCTCTACTAATTCTTGTTAAAGACTATTATAGAATTAATAGATTCAAAATTTTGTCAGATTAGTGAACGTATGCAAAGTTTCGTTCGACGGTTTCCACTATATTTATTCAATTAATGTTGACAAATTGAAATGATGTCGGAATATTGGAGCAATTAAATAGGTATTTCCATTTAAATAAAAATTCATTGACACCTTGTTTTATCCTATGTATTATATAACTTGTGTCTTAAATACTTGGCGGTGTAGCTCAGCTGGCTAGAGCGTACGGTTCATACCCGTAAGGTCGGGGGTTCGATCCCCTCCGCCGCTATAACGAAAGGAAGCATTGATTATTTCAATGCTTTTTTTTATTTATAAACAACAAAAAAGACAAGCCGCTAGACCTGTCTTTGATAATTAATATTTTAATATAAGCAGCAAGTTAACCCCTTTTAGCTCCTCTTCCGCCACGCTTAGATTCAGTATGACGTTTTAAAGAAGTTAAACGATCCTCACTATCTTTTAAAAACTTCGCCATTTTTGACTCAAAAGTCTCTACTTTAGGAGCATTTCGATCGTTTGACCTGTTCTGACGAGGGCGTTGTGAATGTGAGCTCGATTGTGAACGGGATCTTTGCGGCGCCTCTGGTTTATCTATTGCTTTTTTTATAGAAAGTCCAATTTTCCCATCTTTTTCAACATTCATGACTTTAACTTCTACTTGGTCACCAACTTTAAGATGGTCATTGATATCTTTCACATAACTGTCAGCAACCTCACTGATGTGTACGAGTCCAGTTGAGCCATCAGGCAGCTCCACAAAAGCTCCGAAATTTGTAATCCCTGTGACCTTTCCTTGTAACTTGCTGCCTACTTCGATTGACATAAAAAGAATTTTCCTCCTTAAGAAAATAAAAAAATCATACTTACTTTATATTATACAAAATGGGAAAAATAAGTGTCAATAAGACTAGTTATTGGTTGTTTTTACCTTTATTTTCTTCCGGAATGTTAAAGATGATCTCACCGTTTTCGGAGAAGAAATATTCTTTTCTGGCAAGCTTAGCAAGGTAATCATCATCGTTTAACTTAACGATATCTTCTTTCAAGATTTCCTGTTGTTTTTTTAATTGAGTCATCTGTTGTTCCAGCTGTTTCTTTTGTGCCACTTTTTTATCTAATGTGGAGGACTGGGAAATAAAGCTAGTAATCATTAAATAGGACATCAAAGCAGCAAAAACTAAGAACAAGGAAAGTCTTCTGAAAAGCAGCTTTCTTTTTCTAGCTGATGCAATTTCTGCAATTTCTTGCTGGTGTACATAAGTGGTTTGCATTTTCGCTATATTCTTATCTCCTACTGAACTCATTTCCCTTCCCCCCTTATTTTTTTGGTTTTTTCCATTTTTTAATTAACTTTAGTAAATAATTCTTGATTTCCATAAAAATTCCTGCCATTTTATTATATAACTTCTCGACGGATTTTTTAATAGTTTTCGGCAAAAGTTTCCATAGAAGTAACATTATTTTTACAATTGGTACCCAAATTACCTTTAGAACAACCAGTAAGATCTTTAAAACAAATTTGACAAGGGAAAAGAGCCCCCTGCCAAGTAAGATGATAATCGAAATAACCAACTGGATGAGACCAAGGACAGGTTTATAGATAAGTAGTTGAAACGCTCTTCTCATAAATCTATAAATAGAAATTACTGTGTTGATTATGACTTCAAGCAGTTTCAGATAAGTACCTTTAAATAAACTTTGATAGGCAGCAAAACCACAAAGGAGGGCAACAAAAGTGTAAAAACGTAATTCTCCATTGTTTACAAGGAATAAAATATAAAAGATAATCAGTGCTTGAATGACCCAAAATAACAGGTCATTAAAAAAAACAATCCATGACTTTCGATTAGGGCGATTTAAGAAGCGCTGGTAGGTATCAAACATTACACCAAACAGTGAACCCATCCCAATCATCGAAAGCATGGTGAGGAATTGAGTGGAGAGGGTCATCGGAATAACTTACTAAAGAACCCTTTAGCTTTCTCCCCATGCTGTTCGTCTAAGTAAACTAAATCAAATACCTTTCCCTTAATGGAGACAATTCCTTTTTCAACATCCAAGTTTTTCATTTGAAGATTTTGCCCTTTGATTGCTAAAAAACCCATAGAGGTTTCTAATAAGAACTCCTCATTATCAAAGCTTTCTACTTGTTTAACACCTGTTATATCGAGAAGTTTTCTTCCTCTCATGATGACATCATGCTCTGGAACAGTGCTTTTGACAGGGTTTGTTTCATAATATTGGCTCATTATTCATCCCTCACAATCATTTGTACAACCTTTATTACATTTTTATGTAAAGGGTAAATGAATTAGAACAAGCCTTTATAGTTGTTACAATTAGAACTGTGATTCTCCGATTCTTTCTTCTTTGATAATCGTGTACATTTCAGCAGCAGCTTCTTTTCGAGTGGTATCTTGGATCTGATCGATTCTTGCTGTAACCATTCTTTGACCAAGACGAATTGTCAGTTCATCACCAACTTTAACCGTTGAACTGGCTTTTGCCTCTTTTCCGTTTATGAGAATTCTCCCCTGATCGGATACTTCTTTTGCCAATGTTCTTCTTTTGATTAATCTCGATACCTTTAAATACTTATCTAGTCTCATTTAATAATCCCCCAATTCTATAATCCCTTTGATTTTGCTTCATCCCAAAACCGGTCGAGCTCCTCTAAGGAATGATCCTCTATCGGCTTTTCGCTATTCTTTACCTTTTCTTCAATATAACCAAACCTTCTAATAAACTTTTCATTGGTTTCAAATAATGCTTCTTCAGGATGGATTTTCAAAAACCTTGCTACGTTAACAAAGGCAAACAGGATATCGCCGAATTCTTTTTTAGCATTAACAAGACTCGCTGTCTTTATCTCATTCTCAAATTCCTCAAGCTCCTCTTTCACTTTCTCTAAAGCTGGTGTTATTTCCTGCCAATCAAAGCCAACTTTCGCGGCTTTCTTCTGGATTTCGTATGCTCTTAATAAATTGGGCATTGACATGGATATCCCATCAAGAAGAGAGGTTTCTGTCTCACCTTTTTCCTGCTTCTTTATTTCCTGCCAGTTTCGAAGGACTTCTTCTGAGTCTTCAACTACTCTATTTCCAAAGACATGTGGATGTCTGCGAATCATTTTTGTAGAGAGCGCCTCTATTACATCATCGATTGCAAAATAGCCTTCATCCTCCCCAATCTGGGCGTGAAGCATCACTTGAAGCAAGACGTCCCCAAGTTCTTCGACTAAATGATCAATATCCCCACTGTCGATTGCCTCAATTACCTCATACGTCTCTTCAATCAGATATTTCTTCAAGGATTCATGGGTTTGTTCCTTATCCCAAGGGCAGCCATTTGAACCTCTTAATACTGCTATGATTTCTCGCAGCTTAGAAAAATTTTTCAGCAAGATTTGTTCATCTTGAACTGGAGGAACATAGACAGAAGTAAGGTTATCAAGAGTTACTTTTCGATCCAATTCATACAAAGGCACCCGCTCAAGTCTTTCATTGCTGCTTCCTGCTGCAGAAACAATGACCACTTCATAATCATCAGGAAGTCGTTCCATAAGCGTCAGCTTAATATTAGAGGCTACAAACTGATCATAAACCTGACTGATAAACATATGCTGATCGATTTGCAGCTGGTTGGAATGAAGAGAGGTTCCATCAAGAAGTTGAAAACCGTCCACTGGATCTATTTTTAGCGATTGAAAGAGAGCATCAACAAAGCTTTGACCCCCGCCTATGATGATATCAATATCGTCTTTAGGTCCATACTCCAAAAGTAACTGGACGGTCCGCTCGGCAACAAGTGGATGACCAGGCACTACATACGTCACCTGTTCCCCGTTTGCTTTTTGAAGTAAGGTTTGGACAATCTCCTGATATACTTCCTCAAATTGGTCATGCTTTTCATAGATGGAATCAAAGGATGTATAGTTCAGTCCCTCATGAACTAATTCATCGACAACAGGATGTTCTTTCGTCCTTAAATAAACATGTTTTGCACTCTTTAATTTTTTGTAAACACCAAAGGGGAGCTGTTCAAGGTCGCCCGCCCCCAAACCGAGTATTTCAATTGATTTGCCCATAATTATTTAACTCCTATTCTTCTTAGGTAATAAAAGACTTAATTTGCTGCCGAAAGGAAATAGTGATAGTTCCTTTTCTAAAAATACTCCTCCTCTAATAATAATAAATAAGAAAAGGAAGCCTCCAGAAAAGGCACCGCCTAAAGCCTGGACGGCTGCCATTAATCTTTCGGTACCAGCGGGTATTGTAATCATATTGGTTAAGGCCAGGCAGCCTTTTAATAGTAAAACCATCAATAATGCTGCTGTTAAAAGTGTTCCTAGAAAGTGAAGTGTCAGCAGCGTACTAGACTGCATATTTTTAAATTTTACATATAAAAGCAAACAAACCAATGCTAACGTGATTAAGGTAGCGAAAGCCGCCCCCATTGTCCCAAATAGCGGAACGAATAGAGCATTAAGAATATATTTTAAAGGAAAGCTTGCTAGTACAGCAGCTGCTGGAAAAAGTAATGACCCCAGCCCCTGCATAATCGCAATAATCGTTGTAATAATGGAGCTAAGCAGAATCACAAAACTTAAAATCCCTAATACTGACGTGCCTGAGTTATCCTCAAATAACATGATATTGGCTGGTTCGATAATGGCCCAAAGACCAACAGAGGCTCCTACTCCAATGACGATACTTATCCTTATGGCCAATTGAATTTTATCCTGTAAGAATGAGATATCCTTTTTAATTCTTGCACTTGTTATTAATGGTACAAGAGATAAAGACATCGAAGCAGCAACAATCGTTCCTAATTGAATTAATGGCTGTCCGCGGTCGAATACTCCTTTTACTGCCTTTGCCATACCCTTTTCATATCCGTTTTCTGTAAGTAATGCGTATAGGTTCAGAGCATCTGCCATCTGTATAAAAATCATTAGCATTCCACTTATACAGATTGTTAGTCCTTGAAAGGTGAGAGTTTTAAAAATAACACTCACCTCTTGATAATACCCGTTAAGCATCCCTTTTCTAGGAGCAATTATCCTCCATTCTTTACGTATCCATAGGAATGTAAACAAAATAAGCGCTGATACCATACTTCCTGTAATAGACCCAAACATGGCACCGCCCCCGATAAGATACAGGGGATATCCTAACTGCGTGAGCATATAGGCCAAAAAGAGAATCGTAAAGGCTCTTATTAATTGTTCACCAACCTGTGAAAGTGCTGTGGGCAGCATATCCCCTTTTCCCTGATAGTAGCCTCTAAAGATTGAAACAATCGGAAATAACAAAAAGACAATGGAAACAACCCTTAGTAAGATGGCTAACTTCTCATCGTTCATCCAGCTGGCAATATAACCAGCACCAAAGTAAAGGATAAGGAAACATAAAAGTCCAAATAGCTGCAGGATGATAAATGAGACGAATAAA
The DNA here is from genome assembly GCF_013396335.1 of Bacillus sp. EB106-08-02-XG196. Classification (GTDB taxonomy): domain Bacteria; phylum Bacillota; class Bacilli; order Bacillales; family Cytobacillaceae; genus Neobacillus. The sequence continues at coordinate 27,959 of NZ_JABWSY010000028.1, read as the reverse complement.
AGTCTTCTTGTTTTCTCAGGATCCCTTTTTTCCCTTTGCTCAGCGTACAGCTTAGAGATGACAACCGGAAAGCCTGTTGTCGCGAGCACCATGGCGAGACCATAAAATGGGTAAACCTGCTGATATATGTAAAAGCCAACATCCCCGACAATATTTTGAAACGGGATCCGATAAACAGCACTTAGGATTTTTGTTATCAGTGCTGCAAGTGCTAAAATAAAAGCCCCTCTAAAAAGAGCCTTCGATTGATTCACGGGCTTCATTTCCTATCTCCTAACTAACCTAAACTCGTGTTGATTATAGCATATGAAGCAAATAAAAAAGACAGCGAAGGCTGCCTCTTTTATTTTTGTGTATAGTATTAATTCTAGGATTCCATTTGTCTTGCTAAAAATCCAGCAGCGGTTTCAACAGCCTTTTTCTCGACTTCACCAAGTGTACCTTCTTTTGCATAAATAATAACGGCTCCAATTGGGTCGCCATTTGCAATGATCGGTCCAATTGTATAAGATGAGATGGCTTCATCATTCCCATCCGCTAATGCAATATCACCTTGCTGTGTAACTAAAACGGAATTACGGTCTTCCATTGTCTTTTCCACTAAATCGCTTATATTTTTATTTAAATAATCTTTTTTAGAACTTCCTGCTAGTGCAATATAACTGTCTCTATCACAAATTAATACCGGGTTTCCGAGGCTGTCAAAAAGGGCTTCTGCATATTCTTTGGCAAAATCGCTTAACTCGCTGATTGGTGAATACTTCTTTAAAATGACTTCTCCATCACGATCTACAAAGATCTCTAACGGATCCCCCTCACGGATACGCAGTGTTCTGCGTATTTCTTTGGGAATGACAACACGACCCAAATCATCGATTCGACGAACTATTCCAGTTGCTTTCATCCAATGTTGCCTCACTTTCATCTGATGATTTTACTAACTTGGTAATGAGAATTTTTCCTTTTGTAGGAATCATCACCAACTTTGAACTTAGTATCTTTCATCTGGAAAGTTCTATACACATTCGCATTATTTTTTCACAAACAGTAAAATTATCCCATTTTTATAATGGTTAAACAGGATTCTTTTGTCCTTTTTTCGCCTCTTGAAGACCTTTAATCATTTCAAATGCTATATTCAGCCAATATGCCGGTTCTTGCCCTTTAATCTGAAGGGTCATTTTAAGCTTCTGACCTTCCATTCCCAGCCCAATCATTCTTGGATACTTACTGCTGATAGCAAATACCTTTTGTCCGTCAATCGCACTGCTCGCTCGCTCATTTACGATAATGCTTACTTCCTGTTTCGCTTGTTTTATCATTTCGATACCCGCAAGCAATGCATAAACTTTCATTTCTGCCACTTGGAATAGATAATCAACTTCTTCGGGATATTCACCAAAACGATCGAGCATTTCCGCCTGAAGTTCCTCAATATCCTCTAATGTTTGCACTCCTCTAAAACGCTTATACATTTCAATCTTTTGATGGCCATCTTTAATATAGGTATCAGGAATGTACGCATCAATTTCTAAATCAATCTCCACAGTAGCTTTTTGCTCTGCTTTTAAATCACCTTTTCTTTCTTCAATCGCTTCTTTCAGCATTTGTGAATAAAGGTCAAATCCTACAGAGTCAATAAACCCATGCTGCTGTGCACCTAATAAATTTCCTGCACCCCTAATGGATAAGTCACGCATGGCAATTTTAAAGCCAGAACCTAGTTCAGTAAATTCTTTAATAGCCTGAAGACGCTTTTCTGCCACTTCTGTTAATACTTTATCCTTTCGGTGCGTGAAATAAGCATACGCAACACGATTTGACCTTCCAACACGGCCGCGCAGCTGATAAAGCTGGGAAAGTCCCATTCTATCGGCATCATAGACAATCAGTGTGTTTACATTCGGAATATCTACCCCTGTTTCGATGATGGTTGTGCTGACCAATACATCAAACTCTCCCGATAGAAAGCTAAGCATGACTGATTCTAACTCATTTTCTGACATTTGCCCATGTGCGAAAGTGACTCGTGCATCTGGAACAAGCATCGATATTTCTTCTGCCTTACGCTCAATATCCTCTACTCTGTTATATAAAAAGTATACTTGTCCCGCACGAGCCAGCTCCCTTTCAATCGCCTCTCTGACAAGAGATCCATTGTACTCCATTACATATGTTTGTACGGGGAAACGGTTCTCCGGCGGTGTCTCAATTACCGATAAATCACGAACGCCAAGCATGGACATATGCAGTGTCCTCGGTATTGGAGTTGCTGTCAATGTTAAAACATCAATATTTGTTTTCAATCTTTTAATCTTTTCTTTATGGGTAACCCCAAATCTTTGCTCTTCATCGATTATTAATAAACCTAAATCACGATATACGATATCTTTTGAAAGAATACGGTGTGTTCCAACGACTACATCGACTGTACCAGCTTTTAAGCCTTTGATGGTTTCAGTTTGTTGCTTTTTCGAACGGAAGCGACTTAACAGACCAATATTAATTGGGTAGTCTTGAAATCTTTCTCTCATCGTTTCATAATGCTGCTGTGCTAAAATCGTTGTTGGGACAAGGAGTGCAACTTGCTTGCCATCAGCTATCGCTTTAAAGGCGGCTCGAATGGCTACCTCCGTTTTTCCATAACCCACGTCGCCACAAAGCAAGCGGTCCATGGGTCTAGCTCTTTCCATATCCAGCTTAATTTCATGGATGGAGCGAAGCTGGTCTTCTGTTTCCTGGTAGGCAAAGGCGGTTTCAAACTCCCTTTGCATGTCACCATCCGGAGAAAAGGCATAACCAACAGCTGCTTCACGTTCTGCATAAAGCTTGATTAAATCATCAGCAATGTCTTGGACCGAGGATTCAACTTTCTTTTTTACCTTTTTCCAATCACTGCCGCCAAGTTTATAAATTTTTGGCTCTTTTCCTTCGGAAGCCACATACTTCTGAACAAGATCTATTTGTTCAACTGGAACATAAAGCTTATCTGTTCCATGATAGCGGAGGTGGAGATAATCCTTATGAACACCGTTAATAACGAGAGTTTCAATTCCTAAGTATTTTCCTATTCCGTGGTTAACATGGACGACAAAATCGCCAATTTTAAGCTCCGAATAACTCTTAATCCTTTCGGCATTTGAGAGTTTTTGTCTGTTGGCGGACTTTTTGACACGTTTAGTAAAAAGCTCCTCCTCCGTAATGACAGCAATCTTCTGAATGGAAAGCTCAAATCCAGTTTGCAGGTTCCCCGTCATGATCTGCACTTTTCCAGGTAAAAGCTGCTGATTGCTGCGTGTAATAGAAGCTTCTATTTCATAATCCTCTAAAACTCGTTCTAACTTTTTTACTCTTTCATCATCTGGACCTAAAAAGAGAATGGAGTAATTCGCTTTTTTCCACCTGTCAACTTCTGCTTTCAGTAAATGCATTTGCCCATGGAAATTCTGCATTTGTTTACAAGAAACATTTATGATATTTTGCGGACTTGTATTTGCCACATGGCGTAAAAACAAACTCATATAAAGAATCGGAAACTCTTTTTTATGAAGCAAATTTGGTATGTCATGGGAAATAGTCAAATCATGAATAATTTGGCCCTCACTTAAGAGAGAAGTATACCATTCCGCCTCCTCTTTAATTAAGGAATCATTCATCTCTTGAACCCGGCTAATTTCATCAATAAATACCATTCCATTGCGCGGGAGATAGTCTAGTAAACTACTATCGCCTTCATATGCCAGCGAAAGATATTTAAATACTTGGTCTGGTTTATGACCATTTTTAAGCTGTTCGAGCTCAAAACTAATATTTTGCGAGAGCTGTATCTTTGCTTTATCGTCCTTTAATTTTCTAAGACTTTTACCAAGCCCATCCTCAAGCTTTCCAATTAACCTGCTATAATCCTCTGCCTCAAAAAGGACCTCCGTTGCAGGACCAATCAAAACTTCATTTGTTTTTTCGATAGAACGCTGGTCTTCTAAGGAAAAGTAGCGGATTGAATCAATCTCAGTATCAAATAGTTCAATTCTTATAGGATCGCTAACGGTAAGCGGATAAATATCAATTATCCCGCCCCTTATACTAAACTCTCCTGGTGTTGACACCATTTCAGACCGAACATATCCCATCTTAACAAAAGTATTAAGTAACTTCGTAACATCTAAATCATCGCCTACTTTAAACGACAGCTGATACTGTTTCCACAAAGATTTTGGTGGAATGACCTTCCTAAGTCCAGCAGCAGGGACAATAATAATTCCTTTGTCCTTTTTACTCAAATGATTTAAGGCTTCGATTCTTTGTGCCTTTAACTCTGGACTGGCAATACTCATCTCAGCTGCAATTAATTCATTGGCTGGAAATAGAAAAACTTCATCCTCACTTAATAGATTTACAATATCGTCATAGAGTTTTTGTGCTTGCAAAAGATTATGGGTAATAAAGAGAATCGGTCTTTTCATCTGCTCATAAATAGCAGCCGTTAGTACCGTCCTTGATGAACCTGATAATCCAGCAATTAGCTGCTCTTTCAAGCCTTCCTGAACTCCAGATATGATGGAGTGGACATCTTCCTGATCTAGAAATAATGATTTTAATCCTTTCAAAAGCTCGTTCCTCCTCTCTTTGAATCTTTTTTTCGTATTCTGACTATATTAACCTTATTTTTGGTGTTTATTAAAAATAGAAAAATGCTTTGGAGGGCTTTCCAAAGCTGATTAATGAATGAGGAAATCATATTGGTGATAATCTGGATTTCTTTCTAATGCCTCCTGACAATCCTCACAAATGGCTGTAATATGAATATTCCCAGTTACATCGTACGCGACCATCTCTTGCCTTTCCTGCTCCGTTAATTTATGAAGGCCAAGAGCTTCACTGTGTATCGATGACTGTTCAATGGAACCTAAATTTGTCCCGCAATGCCGGCAATGGTAATGAATAGCCACTTAGGTACCCTCCCTATTTTACTATTGTTAATAGTATTTACGTTGGAAGGGGAAGTTATTCATATAATTTCATTACACAAAAAGAGAATTGGTTTATTTTATGAAAGGAAAGGTTATCCCATGAACCTTTTACTGATTAAATTCGTTCATCACCTGTAAAAAGGGTTTTTCTAACCATGTTTTACATGCTTCCGCACTCTTTTGTACGGACTCTTTTGTTAATCCTCTTTCCTCTTCATGAAAGCGCCCCAACACATAATCTGGAACCTTCATCCCATTCTTCGGGCGATCAATACCGATTCTGATTCTGTTAAACTCTTGCGTTCCAAGATGTGCTACTGTGGACTTGATCCCATTATGACCGCCAGCACTTCCTTTTTGACGGAGCCTGATTTTTCCGACAGGCAAATCAAGATCATCATAGATAATGACTAAATCTTCTAGATCAATTTCATAATAGTCCATTATCGCTCTAATGGATTCTCCAGACAGATTCATATAAGTCAGTGGTTTTAGTAAAATAACCTTTTCACCATTATGAAAACCCATTCCATACAGCCCTTTAAATTTGGATTGATTTAAAGGAATGAATAATTTATCTGCAAGCTCGTCAATGACTTCAAACCCAATATTATGTCTCGTTTTTTCATATTGTTTCCCAGGGTTTCCTAAACCAACAATTAATTTCATTCTTTCCCTCTCTTTCGGCCCAGTCCACCTGTTAAATAATTTTCGGAGCATCCGATTCTCTCCCACTTAATAATACGTCTTTTTTGTGACAAATGCGACAAAAGACGTAACCATATAGGTTACGTCTGTATTTCTTATTCCCCTACTGGAGCAGTTTCTCTGCCTTCTTCGTTATCAGGATGGCCGCCTTCTTGCTGCTCACCTGCGTTTATTTCCTCTTCCTGTCGAGGAGGAAGGATACTTGCGATTACTTCATCTTCCTCATGATTAATCGTAAACGACCCCTGATAAAGGATATCTGAAACCTTCATGGTTTCACCAACCTGGAGGTTCGTTACATCCACTTCAATTTGCTGTGGTATTTCATCTGGAGTGGAAGTTATCGATAATTCATGGACAGGCTGCTGCAGAACACCGCCGTCCTTTACACCAGCTGCCTCACCAGCTAGGACGAGTCTTACTGTTACATTTATTTTTGAGGATTTATCCACGGCGAGAAAATCTACATGAATGATTTCCTTTTTAATAAAATCCTCTTGGTAATCAGATAAAACAACATCATGCCTGCTGCCGTCAATATCAAGTGAAATAACGCCATTTCTGCCTACTAACCGGATTGTTTTTGTTAAATCGGCTGAGCTGACGGAAACCGGTTTACTTTCAACCTTCCTCCCATAAATGACAGCAGGGATGTTTCCCGTTTCTCTAATTTTCCTTAATTCTGAACTGCGAAGTTCCTTACGTTCCTTTGCTTGTAAAACCGTACTCATGTGTTTAGTCACCTTCCTAGTTTTGTTCTTAACTGTCTCTATAAAAATTCCCCAAAACAGGAAGGTCTAAACAATTTTTTGATCAAAAGCAGAGATTAATCGAACAAAGTACTTACAGATTGTTCTTCGTGAACACGGATAATCGCTTCACCAAGTAATGGTGCCACTGAAAGATTTATAATTTTATCGGTCTTTTTCTCTTCTGGGAGCGCAATAGAATTCGTGATCACTAATTCTTTAATTTTTGAATTTTGAATCCTTTCAATCGCCGGTCCAGACAATACTGGATGTGTACAGCAAGCATACACCTCTCGGGCACCATTCTCGACTAATGCATTGGCAGCAAGAGTAATGGTTCCTGCAGTGTCAATAATATCATCAATTAAGATAGCAATTTTTCCTTCAATATTACCGACAATATTCATAACCTCCGCCACATTTGGGCGTGGACGACGTTTATCAATAATCGCAATCGGTGCTTTTAGGCGCTCTGCTAATTTTCTAGCTCTTGTTACACCGCCATGGTCAGGAGAAACAATGACAATGTCACCTTCGAAATTTCTCTTTTGGAAATAATCAGCTAAAATCGGAACACCCATTAAGTGATCCGTTGGAATTTCAAAGAAGCCTTGTATCTGCGGTGCGTGTAAGTCTAAGCAGATAATACGGGTTGCACCTGCTGTTTCAAGTAGGTTTGCCACTAATTTAGCTGTAATTGGCTCACGTGCACGCGCTTTACGGTCCTGACGAGCATAACCATAGTATGGCATAACAATATTAATTGTCTTTGCAGAGGCCCTTTTTAGAGCGTCAATCATAATTAGTACTTCCATAAGATTTTCATTAACTGGAGAACTAGTCGATTGAATAACATACACATCACAGCCGCGGATACTTTCTTCGATATTAATTTGGATTTCTCCATCACTAAATCTTGTTACAGAGGTTTTTCCTAGTTCTACACCAATCACTTTGGCAATCTCTCTCGCAAGCGGGAGATTTGAATTTAGACTGAATACCTTTAAGTTTGGATCTAAGTATTGATTCGACATAATGCCCTCCAATATTCTAGCTATTTTTTCAGATTAAGTTTATCAACATAATTTTCTTTGTTTACCTGCTGTGAACGTGCTATGGATAATGCATTTCCAGGTACATCCTTTGTTATGGTTGAACCGGCAGCTACATAAGCTCCTTTTCCAACGGTAACAGGAGCAACTAAGTTTGAATTACAGCCAATAAAGACTCCATCCTCAATCTTTGTTAAGAATTTATTTTTACCATCATAGTTAACGGTTATTGAGCCACAGCCGATATTTACATCACTTCCAACCTCAGCATCACCGATATAGCTTAGATGCGAAGCCTTACTTCCCTTACCAAAAACGGCCTTCTTGATTTCAACAAAGTTTCCAATTTTCACTTCATCATTAATAGCTGAATCTGGTCTAATATGTGCAAAGGGACCAATATTAACTAGCGATCCAATACTGCTATTATAGGCCGCAGATTGACGGATTACCGTTTCATTTCCAACCTCACAAGTATCAATCTCTGAGTTTGGTCCGATTTGGCATTCTGTTCCTATCACGGTCCTGCCTTTTAGGATCGTTCCTGGAAGGATTATCGTATCCTGACCAATAACAACATCTGCTTCGATGTATGTATTCGCAGGGTCAATAATGGTGACTCCATTTCGCATATGACTTTCATTTATACGGCTGCGCATAATTCTTTCTGCTTCAGCCAAAGCAACTCTGTCGTTTACACCGAGAGTCTCTTCTAAATCATTCGTTTGGAAGGCCGTAACCACTTCTCCCTGATTCTTCAGGATTTCTACGACATCCGGCAGATAATATTCACCTTGAACATTATCATTTGAAACCTTCTTTAATGCTTCAAATAAGGCAGCATTATCAAAGCAATAGGTTCCTGTATTGATTTCATTTATTTCTCGCTCTGCCTCTGTTGCGTCTTTATGTTCAACGATTTTTTCAACAAGACCCTCTTCATTTCGGATGATTCGGCCATATCCTGTCGGGTCATCAAGTCTTGCTGTCAGAATGGTTGCCTTCGCTGATAATTCTCTATGATGCTTAAATAATGACTCCATCGTTTCCGCTTTAATTAGCGGAGTGTCACCACAGACTACAATGGTAATCCCTTCTTTTCCCTCGAGCATCTCTTGTGCCTGCATGACTGCATGTGCAGTACCGAGCTGCTCTTCTTGAAGGGCATAATGGCTTTCTTCCCCTAATTGTCCTTTTACCTTTTCAGCTCCATGACCAATTACGGTAACCATTTCTTGAATATTTAGCATCTTCACTTGGTCCACTACATGTTGAACCATCGGCTTACCGCATACAGGGTGTAACACTTTATAAAGCTTTGACTTCATCCGGGTACCTTGTCCTGCGGCCAAAATCACAGCATAACGATTATGCATGAACAGTCCTCCAATTTACCTTTTTATCCATGGCTCTTTTCTAAGAAAAGAGCTTGCAAACTTAATTCAAGTACATAAATAGTTTATTTCGCGTTAAAATCGGCATTTGGATTTTAACAACAATTTTTAAAACAGCTTTATCCATTAAAAATATTAACGTAATTAGTCAGTCATTTCAAGGAATGTAAGAAAAGTGTCCAAATTTGTTATTTTGAAAAAAATTAGTGAAGGGATTAAAGAGGAGATTAGTGAGGAATAAAAAAAGAGCACTACTTATGAAGTAGGCTCTAGTTGAATAGTTCTTTCTAGGAAGCTCCGGCTTCTTCAAATTCTACTTCTAATTCACCTAAACGATGATACTCAGCCAAAACAGCTTCTTGAATTTTACCGCGCGTTCCAGAATTAATAGGATGCGCAATATCACGAAATTCCCCATCTGGAGTACGTTTACTTGGCATTGCGACAAATAAACCATTGTTTCCGTCAATAACGCGGATGTCATGAACAACAAATTCATTGTCTAATGTAATTGATGCAATCGCTCTCATACGGCCATCCGTGTTAACACGGCGTAATCTTACGTCTGTTACTTCCATGTGCTCACACCCTTTTCTTATGTTAAAAAGCTAGTGTTATTAATTCAACAGGGAATCTAGTAAATCCTTCTTTTATATTAAATTTTTTAAAAATATTTTAGGCAAAATAATGAACATTTTTAAAAGTCAGATATATTAATATTATCCATAGTGGAAATGTGACAAAAAAAACGCCCGTGATTATTTCACGAGCGCAATTACTTCAATTTCAACCAAAGCATCTTTTGGTAACCGCGCTACCTCTACACAAGAACGCGCTGGCTTATTCGTTGAAAAATATTCACCATATACTTCGTTTATGGAAGCAAAGTCATCCATACTTTTAATAAAGACTGTCGCCTTAACAACGGTATCAAAGGATGCACCTGCTGCAGAAAGCACTGCATCCAAATTTTTAAAAACTTGGTGAGTCTGTTCCTTAATACCGCCTTCAATCATTACTCCCTCAGCTGTTAACGGGATTTGGCCAGAGCTATAAAAAAGATTGTTTACAATGATTCCTTGGGAATAGGGTCCAATCGCGGCAGGCGCTTGGTTGGTTTGAACAACTTGCATATTTATTCCTCCGTTCTGCGTTTAAAGTAGTTTCCTTCTGTAACCTGAATCCTTTTTTCTTTTACATCAACATCAGTCAGTTTAACAAGTGATTTGTATTCCTCGACGAGACGTTCTTCAATTTTTTCAGCTTCAACCAAAACAGCAATTCCAGCTACTTGAGCATTAAATTCCTCAAGTAAGCTAATCATTCCCATTACGGTTCCGCCAGCCTTCATAAAGTCATCCACAACTAAGACCTTAGACCCTTGTGCCAAGCTCCTTTTTGAGAGCACCATTGTTTGAATTCTCTTTGCCGATCCAGAAACATAGTTGATACTAACAGTTGGGCCTTCGGTAACTTTACTATCTCTCCTTACCATGACAACCGGTGTATTTAACTGACTCGCGACAGCATAAGCAAGAGGAATTCCCTTTGTTGCTACGGTCATAACCACATCTATCTTCGTATTTACATACGCTGATGCAATGATTCGACCGGCTTTTTGAACAATGGCTGGATCCCCTAATATATCAGTTAAATATAAATATCCCCCAGGCAAAAGGCGGTCTGGATGTGCAATTAACGAACATAATTCATTTACAAATGGTCTTGCCTCTTCATCGCTGACATTTACAAAAAATTTAACTCCACCCGCTGCACCAGGTACCGTTTGTAAGGTCCCAATACCTCTTTGTTCGAAGGTTTCTTTCACGATTGCTAAGTCTTCACTGATAGAAGATTTCGCAGAAGAGTAACGTTCAGCAAAGAAGGTGAGCGGTACAAGCTGGCGCGGATGGTCAAGTAAATAGCTAGTCATATCTATCAATCGTTCACTGCGGCGAAACTTCATAACAATCCTCCAAAAAGACGAATATTCTACTAATAGGATATCACTAATGTACGTTTTTAATCAAGAGTATGTCGTTCACCGAGCATCCTTACAGCAAATACTTGATCACAAAAACCACGTAGACCATTATATATCCGGTGCATTCTCGAATCGTGCTGAACAATTCCAAAGACTGTTGGACCGCTTCCGCTCATTAAAACAGCATCCGCACCAAAACGCTTCATTTGCTCCTTGATTTGTGCTACCTCTGGATGAAGCTTTAACGTTACATCCTCTAGGACATTTCCGACATTATCACATACGCTCTGATAATCATTGTTTTCAATTGCCTTGACCATTTCGTTTATATTTGGATGCTCCATGCCGTTTAAATCTAATCGTCGGTAAACTTCTGCGGTCGAAACACCAATAAAAGGTTTTGCTAAAATGACCCAGCATGTTGGCGGAGCAGGAAGATCTGTAATCATTTCCCCTCTGCCTTTGGCTAAAGCAGTCCCGCCATACACACAAAATGATACGTCCGAGCCTATTTCAGAACCAAGATTGGCTAACTCGTCCAACGTTAATCCGAGTTCCCAAAGTTTATTAAGTCCCCTTAGAGTTGCAGCTGCATCACTGCTACCTCCAGCCAGACCAGCCGCTACAGGGATTGTTTTTTCAATGGTTATTTGTACACCTTTTTTCACTTGATATCGGTCTTTCAATAATTGAGCCGCTTGAAAGGCTAGGTTCCGTTGGTCGTCCGGAACATAGCGGTTATGGGAAAGAATATGTATTTTGTCCTGCTCTAACAATGTCAACTCAACTCGGTCCGCCAAATCAATCGTCGTCATGATCATTTCAACCTCATGAAAACCATCAGGACGCTTATACAAAACATCCAAGGATAAATTAATTTTGGCTGGTGCTTTTACTAAAAGCTTCACTACGCCCACCTACACTTCTATATCGATCATATATTTTTTCCTATTTTACCACAAAACTTCAAATAGGAAAAAAGTCAAGCGATAATATTTAAAGGCCAGGGGCTTTCTTCCCCCTGGCCTTACCGTGGTGTCTGATTTGTTTAAACATTGAGAAGCAAGTGCGGCTTAAGAAATTGTAACAGTGTGAACTACTTCTTTTACGAATTCCTGTTGTTTTTCATTAGCTGCTCTGATGCAAGTTCAACTGCTCTTTTCACCATATTTCCAGCGTCCTTCGCTCGAATGCCGCCCCAGCCCTCTTTTTGGACGACATCATAAAATCCAAGTTCTTTCGCAAGTTCTTCTTTAAACTGAGTAGACATAACACCTCTTCTTCTTCTTGCCATCTAAACAACCCCTTTTATCCACTCACGGCATTATTAGTATGTTATTTAGAAAGTATTTCATTAATTTATATTTTATAAATAGCAAAAGGCAGAAAATCAGATGATTTCCTGCCTAAAAAATTGCCCTATATTCTAACTTAAAGCTATGTTTCCTGCTGCGTCTTCATAGAAGGTTATTTGAACTGTTTCGGTAAGTACATCAGCGTAGCTGTACGAAACTCGTTCAAATGAATTCTCTTCTTGATCTAACTCGATTACAAAAACCGAAGGGTACGTTTCGGCTAATACACCGGATCGTTCGATTGTCTTTCTACGTCCTCCGTTTGCCTTCAGCAACAATCTTTTCCCTAAATTTGAATCAAGAGCCTTTTTAATATCGGCTAAGGTTTTTGGCATTCGGTCCACCTCACTGTGTAAAGTATATCACACTGACATAGTCCTTGTCAAATAAAAACATAAAATTATATCAGTCCGACAAAAAGATTGTCAATATCTTTTCTTCTACTTTTTCTCCCAATTTTCAACAATCATTATGTTTACCTTAATAAGGGAGGATTATGTGCACTAAAAAAAATAAGCCCTTACTTTTTCTCCAAAGGACTTATGATTCTTCTTCCTGGACAGGATTGTAAGGCATTCCTGTTCGTAAGACTCCTTTTGTTTCAATGCCTCCCAGTCCCTTTTCTCCAGTTAGCGTATTTCGTAAAACATCCCAAACATTGATACTCTCCATAAATGGCGTGAAACCGATTTTCGCAACAATATAAACGGGATCTAATGCATGTATATTAATTCGTGATGGTGAACTGGCAAAATTTGCACCTGCATGTATCAAAGATTCAAAGTGAGATTGGCAGGCACCTGCAAAGATAACGAGTTGATCTAAATGAGGTATCTTTCTTCGTGCTTCCTTGACGGTTTGGACAAAATGCTTTGAGTGTCGGTATGCATTAATGTCAGATATTTTCCCTTTTGACTTAGAATAGGCATCATGACCAGTAATGACTAAAATATCAGGACGAAATTGGTCAATTAAGCCGCCAATTTTTTTCGGCATCTCCTTTTCGTTACAATGTACCCCATAGACAGGAATACCAATTTTCTCATATAAAGTCATACACTTTTGCAAGTAATCTTGGTCTCCATCTAAGTGAAGAACTTTTCCGGGGATTTGAAAATAATTGGCAGGCTGTACATAGCCGCCTGTCGCTTCATAATCCTGCCTTTGCTTGATTAAATCAACATCCTGTGCAAAGAGGCGAAAGGACTGCTCTTCTAGGGTTTTGTATTCCTGTATCATTTTATACCTTACATTTTTGTTAATGATCACTAAATCCTCGTAAGGAGCATCTGCCACTAAGCGAATATCTTCACCGTATAGGACTGCAAATTTCTGGCCATTTAGTATTTGAATATCAATAACCCGGAATAGAATATCACAGTTATAGGACCGTCTGCCGACAATATCCATCATCTTTATATTCACTGCTGTCACTCCAATTAGACCAGCATATAGGCCTTCCAAATAAAGTTTCTCTTTGATAGGCTATGCAACTACACAAGTTAATGTGAATGACGAGTTGTTAATCGAAAAAAAATAGACCTAAGAAGGTCTATTGAAAATAGGTATATAATTCATCACTCAATTTTCCAAATTCCTCAACGGAAAGAGTTTCCCCTCTTCTCGTTGGGTCAATTCCAGCTGCATTTAATGCACTTATGATTTCTTCTTTCTTTTGTTTACCATCCTGAAGTTGACTAGTTAAATTATTTAGTAGTGTTTTTCTCCTTTGTGCAAAGCTCGCTCGTGTTACTTGGAAAAAGAATTTCTCATCTTTTACGATTACTGCTGGCTTTTCTCTTCTTGTTAAGCGGATTACAGCCGAATCTACATTTGGCTGAGGGACGAAAACTGTTTTAGGGACAATCATAACCGTCTCCGCCTTTGTGTAGTACTGTACAGCGATGGAAAGCGATCCGTATTCCTTTGTCCCTGGCTTGGCTGAAATGCGGTCTGCGACCTCTTTTTGAAGCATACACACGATACCTCGTATTGGAATCTGTTCCTCTAGCAGCTTCATAATAATCGGAGTTGTCACGTAGTATGGGAGATTGGCAACAACCATAAGATCAACAAAATTTTTAAATTCTGTATCTATGACCTCCTGAACGTCTGCTTCTAGTATATCCTTATGGATAACCTTTACATTTTCATACGGTGAAAGAGTGTCCGATAATATCGGCAGTAGTCTTTGGTCGATTTCAAAAGCAACCACCTTTTTACTCCTGCGGGCAAGCTGTTCTGTCAGCGCACCAATACCAGGGCCAATTTCAATCGCCCCTGAATTTTCACCTATCTCTGCAAAGTCAACAATTCTATGTAAGATATTTGTATCAATTAAAAAGTTTTGGCCCAAACTTTTCTTAAAAGAAAATCCATATTTCTCAAGGATGGCTCGTGTTCGTATCGGTGTAGCAATGTCTTTATTCATTTTTTTCCTCCTGTATCACAACTGCGAGTGCCTCTGCAAATTCCTGCCTGCTAATTTGAAACATCATCAATCTTTTATAAAGCTGCTTCCCATTGGTATAACCAATTTTCAAAAGTTTTCCCAATAGGATCCTTCGCTCTTTTGAGCCTGCTCCCCCAATGAGTCCCGCTGTAAGTAAGTCCTCTTGTGTGATTTCCTCTTTGATCGTATCTGACATGATTTGTGCATCTCTTAATGCGTTTCTTATTGCTTCTAAAGAGGCATGTTCAACACCCAGGCCTTTTCCATTTTTAGCAATTGCGACTTCTTTCGGCAAAAATGCATGTTTCGCGCCAGGTACTTTGTCAGCAATCGTTTTCCTGATTTTTTCACCTGGGTAGTCGGGGTCTGTAAAGATGATTACCCCTCTCGTTTCTTGTGCTCTTTTGATTTTTTCGATGGTTTCTTCATTAATGGCAGAACCATTGGTTTCAATCGTATCTGCATCAACGGCTCGTTTAATCGTGGTGGTATCGTCTTTTCCCTCCACCACAATAAATTCCTTAATCTTCATTATTTCCTCCGTACATGATTAATAAAAAATAAAAAATTTGAAAAATAAATGAAACATTTTTGTAATGTCATTCGTCTATATTAACAAATGTCTTCATATTATGAAGTAAATACCTTAATCTACTCGTTGTAAGTATAATGAAAATTAGAGAAAAAGCAAAATGCAGAGGCTGATTAAACCTCTGCAATGCTAAGCTTATTGTAATATTTTGATTTTTACCTTTCTAACTCCCCAGCGGAAAGCCTCCGCTTTAGTTGGAAAGAAAACATCAATTTTGTGTCCTTTTATTGCGCCGCCTGTATCAGCTGCTACAGCATAGCCATAGCCTTCCACATAAACCTTTGTCCCCAGTGGAATCACACGAGGATCGACAGCAATTATCTTTGCATTTGGATTGGCACGTAAATCAAATCCTGTTGCAGTTACCCCTGAGCAGCCATTACAATAGGCTGTATAGGCAGTAGTATTAACATAAAACTCAGTTCCAGTTTCTGCTCCACGGGAAACTTGAATATCTAATTCCTTCGTTCCAACAGCCACAACTTTATCGAGTTTCTCTCTAAGACTCTGCTCACTAATTAATTTTCTTGAAACTTCTTTACCGTTTTCCAAGATGACTTCATATTCTCTTGAAATAAGCCCCTGTCTGCCATCTTTAACAGTTACTTCTTTTCCTTTTTCTAAATTCTCATCTTTCTTGGTGATCATGGCAAAGTGAACTGGTTCTTCCACTACATCGGTGACTTTTTCTACGCGTATGACGTTAATGACGTCATCCTTTTTCACTGTCTCTGATAATGACGGTTCAACTCGGTCAAATTCATTAAGTTTAATTCCCTGTTGTGTTAAAAAGTCAGCGACCGTAGCCGAAGTGGACCATACTTGCTGCTCTTTTCCGCCGTCAACTAGTGTAAGATGAAGAGCTAATTTAATGCTGATTTCCATCTTATTTTTAATCGATTCCTGCGGTCTAGGTGAAATTTCATCCTGGTCGTTCAATACAATTTTCTGCTCTTTTAGGAGCTCAGCGACTGTACCTGCTGTTGTCCATATCGTTTTTTTCTCGTTGTCTTGGACCATTTGAACCTGTTTGGCTTGCTTCCAGACAATTTTTTGATTGTCTTTCACCTTTGCATCAGCTGAAGGTGACAAGTAGTCTTTTGAGTTTAATGATATACCCTGTTGAGCGAATATATCCTTAACCTTATCGGCATGTGTTTTTATAACTTTTTGCTGTCCGTTAAGAGTCAATGCAACGGTATACTTAGATCCTTCATAGTATGAAAAACCAAGAAGTGCTGCTAAAACTACAAAACTAGCAAAAGTGATTGCCAACCTCTTTTTACTCAAAGACTTGGAAAACAGGTTTTTCATGTTTTTGAATACGATGAAAAACGCCTCCTTCTCTCGGAGAGATTATTGAGAAACATGTTGTCGGCTGTCAACCCTTGCATTTGTTGTGAACGTATTTCCTATTATGCATATAGTTAGGAAATTTGCAAAGGGAAACTTATCGACACGGTTATCCTATGAGGAAAAGGAGACG
Organism: Bacillus sp. EB106-08-02-XG196; assembly: GCF_013396335.1. Taxonomy (GTDB): domain Bacteria; phylum Bacillota; class Bacilli; order Bacillales; family Cytobacillaceae; genus Neobacillus. The sequence continues at coordinate 11,217 of NZ_JABWSY010000028.1, read as the reverse complement.
TGTAGAACTTTAAGTTATAGTAAAAAATTTGGACAAGCTTCTAGGAACTTCGACAAGGTTGGCTATCAGTTTATGTCGAATAATTTTTTTGCATTAGCAGTTGTAACTTCAGCAACTTCTTCCAATGATATGCCTTTAATTTCAGCAATCTGCTCTGCAACTAGCTTTACATATCCCGGTTCATTGCGTTTTCCACGGTAAGGATGCGGCGCTAAATACGGGCAGTCTGTTTCAATCAACAGTTTTTCTAACGGAACGACCGCTGCCACTTCTTTGGGTTTTTTGGCATTTTTGAACGTAACCGGACCTCCTAGTGAGATAAGAAAATTCATTTTTAGACATTCTAAGGCAACTTCAGGACTACCACTGAAGCAATGCATGATTCCTCCAACTTCAGCAGCATCCTCCTCTTGTAAAATTTCAACAATATCCGCTGTTGCTTCTCGGTTATGAATCACAATCGGAAGTTTTACTTTCTTAGCCAATCTGATTTGCTTTCGAAATACTTCCTTTTGGATGTCTTTTGGAGACTTGTCCCAATGGTAATCCAGCCCCATTTCACCTATTGCCACTACTTTTGGATGGGCAGCTAACTCTTCTATCCAAAGCAGATCTTCATCTGTCATATCAATAGCATCTACAGGATGCCAGCCAACGCAGGCATAGATAAATTCATACTCTTCTGCTAGTTCCATTGCCCTCTCAATCGTTGGTCGGTCGAACCCAACCACTGTCATATAGGAAACACCTGCAGCTTTTGCCCTCTCGATAACTTCCTGCAAATCCTCATCAAATTGTTCTGCGTTTAAATGGACATGTGTATCAAATAACATGACTACTTCTCCTTTGTTTATAAACTATGGTGGTGTCGAATGATTATGAGAAAAAAATAGAAATGTCTCGAAAATTGTTTCACGTGAAACATTAAGGGACATTTCTATCGTTAGATTATTTTACCTTTGAACCATTTGGAAGAGACTGATCAACTGTTGCCAGTGAGAGTTCTCCGTCCTTTGAACCTGCTAGTATCATTCCTTGTGACATTTCTCCACGCAGCTTTACTGGTTTCAAGTTCGTTATGCAAATGACTTTTCTACCCACTAAATCTTCAGGTTTATAGTATTGGGCAATACCTGAGACTACTTGACGTTTTTCATAGCCTAAATCCAACTGAAGCTTTAGAAGCTTATCTGCTTTTTTAATTGGTTCAGCCTGAATGACTTCTGCCACTCTCAAATCAATTTTCATAAAATCATCTATAGCGATTTCAGCAATTTCCTCAAGCTTTTCTTCCTGTCTATCAACCTGCTTCTCCTCAACAATTGGAGCAGAACCTCCCATTTTAGCACGGATAAATTCAACTTCTTCTGCAATTTCAAGGCGTGGGAACAACGGATTTCCTTTCGAAACCTTTGTTCCATTCGGAATAGCCCCAAAGGTGTCTAAGCTTTCCCAAGATTTAAGTTCCTCATCGTTAACACCAAGCTGTTGAAAAATACCATCAGGTGTCACTGTTAAGAAAGGCTGGAGAAGAATCGCTGTTCTTCTTAAGGATTCAGCTAAATGGACCATAACACTTGCCAGTTCATCTTTATTTTCTTCTGACTTTGCCAATGTCCATGGCTTTGTTTCATCTATATATTTATTACTTCTGCTTACTAATTGCCAAATGGATGTTAGCGCAACCGAAAACTCCATTTTCTCCATGGCTTCCTCATATTTAGCAACAGTTTCACGATTGACTTGAAGCAGTGCTTCATCAAATTCACCTGTTGAATCCGAATAAGCAGGAATGACTCCATCAAAATATTTCTCGATCATCGCCACTGTACGGTTTAATAGGTTGCCAAGGTCATTTGCTAAATCGAAATTAATTCTTTCAACAAACCCTTCTGGTGTAAAGACACCGTCAGCCCCAAATGGCACTTCTCTTAATAAGTAATACCGAAGAGCGTCAAGGCCGTAGCGATCAATTAATGTAACAGGATCTACTACATTTCCTTTTGATTTGGACATTTTCCCATCCTTCATTAAAAGCCAGCCATGAGCAAAAACCTTTTTAGGAAGTGGAAGATCAAGCGCCATCAACATGATTGGCCAATAGATGGTATGGAAACGTACGATTTCTTTACCTACAAGATGAACATCCGCTGGCCAATAATTCAAGTATTTACTATCATCATCTGTTCCATAGCCGAGGGCAGTTATATAGTTCGATAAAGCATCAATCCACACATAAATAACGTGTTTTGGATCGCCTGGTACCTTTACTCCCCAATCAAAGGTTGTTCTAGAAACGGCTAAATCCTCTAAACCTGGTTTAATAAAATTATTAATCATTTCATTTTTACGTGATTCCGGCTGGATAAACTCAGGATTTTCCTCATAGTATTGCAATAATCGATCAACATACTTACTCATTTTGAAAAAGTAAGATTCCTCTTTAACAATTTCTACTCCCCTGCCGCAATCAGGACAATTTCCATCAACTAACTGGCGGTCAGTATAAAAGGATTCACACGGTGTACAATACCATCCTTCATACTTGTCCAGGTAAATATCTCCCTGTTCAAGCAGTCTAGCGAAAATCTTTTCGACAATTTGTTTATGTCTCTCATCCGTTGTCCGAATAAAGTCATTATAGGAGATATCGAGCTTTTTCCATAAATCCTTAATCCTGTCCACAATTTCATCAACATACTGCTGCGGAGAAATTCCCTTTTCCGCAGCGACGCGCTGAATTTTTTGTCCATGCTCATCTGTTCCCGTTAAATACATAACATCAAAGCCGCGCATCCTTTTATAGCGTGCCATCGCGTCTCCGGCTACTGTTGTATACGCATGGCCAATATGTAAATTTCCACTTGGATAATAAATCGGAGTAGTAAGATAAAACGTTTTTAATTTTCCTTGCATATGGGACCCTCCTAATATAGGTACATTGACTTTTCTACTAAATCATTATAGCCTTTTTTCACCCTCTTATATCATCAAAATATACCAAAAATCAATAAATGTGCAACAAACCCAACTAAAATCAAAAGATTTATTTTATTTTTTTCTTTGCTCCCCCCATAAAAATATATATTCCTGTCGAAAATTATACTAATAGAACAAATGAATATTGTAGTTTTTTGTCGAATGTTACAACTACACTAAAAACACTATAATAATCCAACAATAGTATTAAAAATCTATTTCAGATGAATGATTATTCATTATTCATTGATATATCAACATTCTAATAAACTGATAAAATTTGCCATTACTTTTTACTATAAAATAATTGACGGAAATGGGAATGGCTGGTATTATTAATTTATAAAAATAATGTCGAATAATGACGAATAGATAGAAAAATAAATTAATAGGTTTATATTGAGAGGAGCTAGTAAAATGAAATCTACAGGTATTGTCCGTAAAGTTGATGAATTAGGCCGTGTGGTTATTCCAATCGAATTAAGAAGAACACTTGGTATTGCTGAAAAAGATGCACTTGAAATTTATGTTGATGATGAGCGCATCATCTTAAAGAAGTACAAGCCAAATATGACTTGCCAAGTAACTGGTGAAGTTTCCGATGATAACTTAGCACTTGCTGGCGGAAAACTAATCCTTAGCCGTGAAGGCGCTGAGCAATTAGTAAATGAAATCAAAAGTCAATTTGAATTAGTAAAATAATAAAACAGTAAGCTTCTCCTAAGAGGGAGAAGCCTTTTTTTGGATATTAATCGATATGGTAGGCCTGATACACTTCACGTTTGCTTATTCCTCGATCCATTGCGGTTTGCTTGATAGCTTCTTTTGAGGGGATCCCTTTTACACTAATGTAGTGATTTACATGTTCTTCTATCGACAAGGTTTCCCACCAGTTCATTTCTTCTTCCTTTAATTTACTCTCATCCGCACCTTCAATAATTAAACAAAATTCACCACGAATTTCATCCTGATTAGCCCACTTTATTATTTCCTCTAAGGTTCCCCTGATAAATTCCTCAAACTTTTTTGTTAACTCCCGGCAAATTGCTACTTTTCGATTACCAAGGACATCATACATACTCGTTAAGGTTTCTTTGAGTCGATGCGGCGACTCATAGAAAACAAGAGTTCCTGTTTGTTTTTTTAAGTTCTCTAACTCCGTTTTCTTTTCTTTTTTACTTCGGTTTAAGAAACCATAGAAATAGAAGGGCTGACATGTAAGCCCTGAGGCAATTAATGCTGGCAATGCTGCATTAGCTCCTGGTAATGGTACTACAGTTACCTTCTCGCTTATTGCAGCCTCTACAAGCTCATATCCTGGATCTGATATAGCCGGCATACCCGCGTCACTGACTAAAGCAATCTTCATACCTTCCTTAATCTTGTGAATGAGCTTCTCACCACTCGATTCTTTATTATGTTCATGATAGCTGACAACAGGTGTTTGAATTTCAAAGTAATTACATAGTTTTTTTGTGTTTCTTGTATCCTCAGCTGCAATCAGGTCTGCCTCTTTCAATATCCTTACAGCACGAAAGCTCATATCTTCAAGATTGCCGATTGGTGTTGGGACAAGATAAAGTATTCCCTTTTGCGTTTCGTTCTCAAAACTCTTTTGCTGCCACACTATAACCACCCGTTTCTTTTATTCTCCATATAAAATTCTCCTGATATCTGCTGTGTACTCCCCTTCTTCATTATAAACAAATAAGGGAGGAAGTATTTTTAAATCAGGACTGCCATCCTTTATTGCTTCAATTAGCAGGGTATTGGCTTCTTTCCCTGGCTTTGGGTACACAAACTGAATACGCTTTGGTTCAAGGCGATACTGACGCATGACCGAAATAATATCCATTAACCGTCCTGGACGATGGACAAACGCCACCTTGCCGCCTTGCCTCACTAATTGACTAGAAGCCTTTACAGCATCCTCTAATGTACATAGTATCTCATGACGAGCAATAGCTAGGTGCTCATTCGGATTCATTTCTTCTTTTGAAGGAGTCGGAAAATAAGGCGGATTACAGGTAACAACTTCAAACTTCCCATGTCCCAGCTGCCTGGGCACCTCTTTTATATCACCATGAATCATCTGAAGGCGGTCCCCGAGACTGTTATATTCAATACTTCTTACGGCCATATCATATAAGCGCTCTTGTATCTCCACACCAGTAATCTTCCCTTTTGTACGCGCACTTAGAAACAATGGGATCACTCCATTCCCACTGCATAAATCAATTATATTTCCCTTTTGAATGGGAACATAGACAAATCGAGCCAATAAGACGGCATCAAGAGAGAAGGCAAAAACGGATGGACTTTGAATGATCCTCAAATTTTCTGCAAGCAAATAATCAAGCCGCTCATCATCTTTTAAATTAACCACTGCTATCCACCTCGAAATTATATGTAAAAAAATGAGGCTGACCTAGGTCACCCTCTTCTAAGTTATTTCTTATTAAGAAAGGAGAGACAAAATAAGCAATCGCCTTCCTTACGCAAACTCCCAAAATGCAGATTACAAATGTGGAATCCTTCTTGGTACAGACGAGCAAGGTTATCATAGCCTTCACCGATGTCCAAAGTCCGATCGCCAGCAGACACGCGGGAAGTTGTCCCTTTTTTAACTTGCTCATTCTTCTTGTCTTTTTCCGTGGTTACATCTAAACGGCGTCTTAGATGTTCATTTTCAAGCTTTAAGTAATGATTCTCTTCTAGTATTTCGGCTAAATGCTGCTTTAATTCCCCGAGCTGTTGGTAAAGATGGCCAATTTGTGTTTCCATATTGCTTACTGATTCAAATATCTCTTTTTTATCCACGTCTCACACCTCTTAATCTGTGGATTGTATAGAAAAGGCACCCTCTTTAATGATTTCCTCCAATGTATACTCCAGAACTCGATCCTGTTCCTTAAGTTCCACCTGAAGTACCCGCTCTAATATATTTAATCCTACCACTTTTCCTCGGCCTTGAGGAGTTTCAATCATTTCCCCTAAATCAGGCAGCTGTGCTTTTGCTGCTTCATATTCATCATTTTCATATTTCAAACAGCACATAAGTCTACCGCATAAACCGGATATTTTAGTAGGATTCAATGAAAGATTTTGATCCTTTGCCATTTTAATGGAGACAGGGTCAAAATCGCCTAAAAATGTGGAACAGCACAACATTCTTCCACAAGGGCCAATTCCTCCGAGCATTTTTGCTTCATCTCGGACACCGATTTGGCGCAATTCAATTCTTGTCCGAAAAATAGCTGCTAAATCTTTTACCAACTCACGAAAATCAACTCTCCCGTCAGCTGTAAAATAGAAAATCACTTTATTTCGGTCAAATGTATATTCAACATCGACTAGTTTCATATCTAGTTGATGTCCATTTACTTTTTCATTACAAACATCATATGCTTCCTGGGCAGCTTGTTTATTTTCTTCTACAATCATTCGATCCTTATGATCTGCAATTCTAACTACCTTTTTTAAAGGCAGAACGACATCATGCTCCTCAACCTGCTTACGTGGGACAACAGCCTTACCGTATTCAACCCCGCGAACAGTTTCGACTATCACAAAGTCGTCCTTTTGAATTGAGAGATCTCCTGGATCAAAATAATAGATTTTACCCGCCTTTTTAAAGCGTACTCCTACAACATCATACAAATGAAGATCCCTCCTGCAAATTTAACACAAGCTCTTCCATCATTAGCTGTGGGTTCATATTGGCCTGCAGCTTCCTTTTTGCCTCGAGAATAGCCGACATTTGATCCGATAACCGCCGTCCGGATGTTTCAAGAGCATACTGCCTTAACACTTCACTTTCAGCTTTAAAGACGATTTGCTCCTGTTTATCTAATTGTATATATAATAAATCCTTAAAAATAAGAAGTAAAAGATCTAAACCACGATTAATCTGTTCTTTCTCTTTAAAGTGTGAGAACCAATCTCCTTGAAGGGTTACCATTGCTTCTAAAGGATTTTTTTTCAACACCTCATATAATTTTAACACTATTTTTTGAGCTTGTGCAAACCAATCATCGACATTTAATTCATATGCTTCATCAAGACTATTCGTCAACTGTGCTAATAATGGCGCCTTCATTGGATTTACGCCATTCTCAGTCAACTGATTAATCATTGATTGTGGAGATAATGGTTTAAATGATAAAATTTGGCACCGTGAAAGAATGGTTGGTAATAGCTGCTGCAGCTGCTCTGTTAATAAAAAGGCAGTTGTTTGTGAGTTTGGTTCTTCCAAAAACTTAAGCAGACTATTTGCAGCACTCACACTCATTTTGTCAGCATCGCTAATCATATAAACTTTTCTAGACGATTCTACCCCTTTTTTGGAGAACTCCTCCTGAAGGACTTGAATTTGCTGTTTTTTTATCGATAACCCATCAGGCTCGACCTTATGGACATCAGGATGATTACCGCTGTTAATTCGTCGGCAATTATGACATGTCTCACATGGTTTATAGCCCTCTATTAAGGAATCACAAAATAATGATTTTGTGATTAATAAAGCGATTTCTTTTTTCCCAGTCCCTCTGATTCCCTCAAGTAAATAGGCATGGGCTACACGATTCTTCAACAAACTGTTCTTTACCATTTTTAGCACGGCCGGCTGCAGCTCTTCTAATTGATCCCATGTTTTTACCAAGTTTATCACTCACTTACAAAGTAGTATCGTATTAAAAATGCATATATTGTTCAATTGGCAGTACGAAAACTGTAGCGCCGCCAACCTCAACTTCGACAGGATACGGTACAAAGGAGTCTGCATTTCCACCCATAGGAGAAACAGGTGCCACTAATTGATCGCGTGATTTACAGTTATCTTTAATGATTTGCAAGGCACGATCTACACGTATATCCTCTGTTCCAATCATAAAGGTGGTATTGCCAGATTTCAAAAAGCCACCTGTCGTTGCCAGTTTAGTTGCTCTAAAATTATTATCAACCAGTGCTTTTGATAACCGGTTGCTATCCTGATCCTGAACAACAGCAATGATAAGTTTCATCTCAAACCAACCCCTTCATCCACATTTCATTTGTCTTTCCTATATTATAACAGGTATTTGTCCTTCTCACATTGATATTCGAAAGAGGCTCCAATTGAAAATTGTCTCCAAAAATAAAAAAGCCTTATTCAGAAGGCTCCTCGTTGTAGTAATTTGCTTGTTAGTATTTCCATCGTTTTTATAAAGACGTCATTTACTTCGCCAGAAGCATCGATTTTCACGATTCTATCCGGAAATCTTTCCATTACTAGATGATATCCTTCTCTGACCTTATGATGGAAATCTATTTTTTCTAGATCAAGACGGTTCACTTCCCGCCCTTTATTTTTGTTAATCCGCTGTAATCCAAGCTCAGGTTCAATATCAAAATAGATGGTGAGGTCAGGCATCATTTTTTCAATCGCAAACTGATTAATAGAAAATACTTCATCAATTCCTAATCCGCGGGCATGACCTTGATACGCTAATGAACTATCGACAAAACGGTCACATAGGACCACCTTGCCATCCTCTAAGGCTGGCTTAACCTTCTCCACAAGGTGCTGCCTTCTGGCTGCAGCATAAAGCAGTGCCTCCGTCCGAGGATCCATTGCTGTATTGTCTTTATCTAATATTACCATTCTTATTTGTTCTGCAATATCAATACCACCGGGTTCTCTCGTTAATAATGCTTCTTTTAGTTCCTTTGCTACCATACTGATGATTGTTGTCTTCCCTGCACCTTCAGGGCCCTCAAATGTAATAAAATAACCGTTCTTCATCAAGAATAAACCTCCAAAATCTTAACTTGTCCTATATATGTCAATTTGCTTTTTATCTAGGAAGACGCCCCCTTGAAATCTGGCACCTGCATTCATTAACTGGGTAAGCAGATTTATTTTTCCCTCTGTAATTAGCTCACCCGTCAGCAAAAGAGGGCTGCCTGGCGGATAAGGAATGATGGTTTCCGCACTTACCTTTCCTGCTGCTCCCCCTATATCCACTACCATCTTTTCATAAAACGACCATTTTTCATAGGGTATCGCTAACTCAGAAATTTTAGCACAGCTACTTTGAAATTCTTCCTTTATGGAAAAACAGGGCAACTCCGCTAGCAGCTTCTTAATATTCCTGCCCGCTTCTACTAGTGGATAGACTTGATTTTCCTTCAATAATGGTAGAATCAATAACACATTATAAGGATCTGCCAACTCTGTATAAATACCTATCTCTTCGAATTTCTTTTGAAGTTCAAATCCGCTTAACCTAGATCTTGACTGTATGGTTACCTTTAATATGTCCCCTTGTGAGTCAGGATAGTCCAATACCTTAATACTAGGAATAGTAGACAGCTCTTTTTTAAAACGTGCTATTTCTTTTTGTAAGTATTCCACATCGCTGCGTTGGTAGGTTGCTAAATAATTCCTCGCTAGATCAAGTGAAGCCATGATGACGTAAGATGGGCTACTTGACTGAAGCATTTGCAGGTATTCTTTGACTGTGTTGCTGTTAACGAGATTGCTGTTTATATGTAAATATGAACCCATTGTCATGGCTGGAAGAGTTTTATGTGCTGATTGGACGACCATATCAGCTCCTAATTGAATGGCGGATGCCGGAAATGGTTCACCAATAATAAAGTGAGGACCATGTGCTTCATCTACTAATACAGGGATGTTATGAAGATGTGCAAGGTCAATAACATTTTTTAAATCATACACCATTCCATAGTAGTTCGGATAGGTTAAAACAATCCCTTTTGCTTCTGGATATAGGGAAATAGCTCTTTCAACTACTGCTGTGGAGACACCTGTTGCCGTCTTCCAGTCCTGATTATATTCTGGTTCTAAAAATACTGGGCGTGCCTTTGCTAGTTTTAGGGCATTTAGGACTGACTTATGACAATTTCTTTGTACCAGGATAACATCATCCTTCTTACAAAGTGATAAAATCATGGCTAGATTACCCACGGTTGATCCATTGACTAAGAAAAAGCTTTCCTTGACCTGATAAAGTGCTGCTAAGAGCTCTTGCGCATCTTTTATTGCACCTTCAGGGGAGTGCAAATCATCCAAGCCAGATAATTCCGTGGCATCGATTTTTAATATTTCCTGAAATAAATTTTCTGAGTGCTGGTGAAGAATAGTCCCCGACTTATGCCCAGGAACATGAAATGAAATGGGATTATTGCTTTTGTGTTTATGAAGTGCTTCGTATAATGGAATTCGATTTTGTTTATTCATCGTCATACTCCTTATAAGTCTCATTCATTTTAACAAAAAACGACATCAGCTACCCCTTTTTAGGCAAAAAAATAAAGCCCAGATGGACTTTTTATGAAAGGCTTTTTTCTCAAATAGTATTTCCTTTTGAAAGTAAACACCATTGATTGTGCATTATTTACATTAAGTATAGCCTAAATTAAAGAGAAAAGAGCCTACAAACTTAGTTCTAAAGCTCAAAACAGTTTATTCCACGTTAAAATCGGCTTTAAGATTTTAACAACAATCTTTATGAAAACAGCCTTATGAAAAAATTTCAGGTGTTGTTATTTTTTTTAGTTGTTTTAGATAGTATTTATATTTTGGATCATGTGTTTCTGTTTGAATCAGGTCTTCTTCGCAGTCTGTACATATAAATGAAGTATATAGATGTATCCCTTTTTGTTTTTGATTTTCGCAAATTACGCACGTCTCCTGGTAATGACTATGTGCTAATGAACTCAACCACACCACCTCCATACACCTATTCTTCCCAGTATCTCATAATTGTATACAAAATTTAGAATTATCCTCATCAGGGCATCCCTCGGTATATCTTATGTTGGTAATCGCATTTGGGTGTATGTCTAGTAACGATTTATTGTAAAACACTTCGTACTTTTTTGTAGGGTGTGATTTGGATGGTTGGCTATTAGGGTTGGGGAGTGTGGGGGATCTGGGCTTTAGCTTCTATTCGTTACCGTTTTCTCTAGAAGTGTTGCCTCACGGGCACGAATAGCTTCTATTCGTTACCGCCTTCTCTAAAAGTGCCGCCTCACGGGCACGATTCTCCGAGTATCGTTACCCTTTTCTCTAAAAGTGTCGCCGCACGGGCACGATAGTCCTTATGAACAACACAAAAAGCACAACCCTAAGGTTGTGCTTCGTTTGCCTGGCAATGTCCTACTCTCACAGGGACAAAGTCCCAACTACCATCGGCGCTGAGAAGCTTAACTTCCGTGTTCGGTATGGGAACG
>NZ_JABWSY010000027.1 GCF_013396335.1 Bacillus sp. EB106-08-02-XG196 | reverse complement strand
TTGGTGAGCCATGAAGGACTCGAACCTTCGACCCTCTGATTAAAAGTCAGATGCTCTACCAACTGAGCTAATGGCTCTTGGCTGGGCTAGCTGGATTTGAACCAACGCATGTCGCAGTCAAAGTGCGATGCCTTACCGCTTGGCTATAGCCCAATATTATTTTAATTCCATTAAGAAAATGGCGGTCCGGACGGGACTCGAACCCGCGACCTCCTGCGTGACAGGCAGGCATTCTAACCAACTGAACTACCGGACCAAATGTGTTTTAAATAAGAAACAGGAAATGAGCTAAAATCATCTCCCGTCCCTGATGACCCCTACGGGATTCGAACCCGTGTTACCTCCGTGAAAGGGAGGTGTCTTAACCACTTGACCAAGGGGCCAATTTTTATGGCGGAGAAGGAGGGATTTGAACCCTCGCGCCGGTTACCCGACCTACACCCTTAGCAGGGGCGCCTCTTCAGCCTCTTGAGTACTTCCCCATAAAAAATGGCTCCGCAGGTAGGACTCGAACCTACGACCGATCGGTTAACAGCCGATAGCTCTACCACTGAGCTACTGCGGAATAATTAAACTTTTAGGTACCAAACAAGGACAATCACCTTGTCGACTCTTTACATTATAATGACGATGTATGATAAAGTCAACATGATTTTCAGAGAAAATAAGCTGCATATTATTTCCTTATACTTCATGTAACTCTTTTACCTTTTTAAGCTTGCCTCTACACTTTCCACACACATAGCGACTTGTATTAATACTTCGTTTTCTTTTATATTGCTGCAGGCATTTTGTACATTCATAAAGGAGAATTTTATTAGGGGTGCGTTTTTTAGGTTTGTCTAGCAGCGGGCTGCAGAATCTTGGTGCACCTACTTTTTTCAATAACATTTTAAAATCTGGATCACGGTGCTGATACCCTTTTCCTTCTATGTGGAGATGGTAATGGCAGAGTTCATGTTTAATAATCCCGATTAGTTCGTTTAAACCCAGTTGGTCTAAGTATTTTTTATTGATGTCGATGTTATGAGTCCCAAGTAGATATCTTCCCCCGGTTGAACGCAGCCTGCTATTAAAGGAGGCTTTATGCCTAAAAGGCTTGCCAAAGAATTCAATCGAGACTTTTTCGACTATTTTTTGTAGTTCTTTATCCTCCATTTGCTTTCCCTCCAAACATAAAAGCGAACGTGACAACCTATTATAGCATATATTGTAGATACCTATAATGATCTACTTTTCGGGAGGGTTAACTATGCCGACTTGGTTTCAGAACCAAATGAAAAGAGCTTTCTACGAGAAGGACCGATACCAAATTAAACTGCTAAACCAATGCTGGTTTTTTTACAGAAAAAAGCACATTTCATAAGAAAGAGTGCAACTCACTAGGTGGGTTGCATTCTTTCTTCTACATTACTCTTATTTAGCTGGCGGCAGCATCGTTAATGCTACTCTGCCTTTTTTCATATCAACTGAGTCCACCCAAACGGTTACCACATCACCAACAGATACGATATCCAAAGGATGTTTCACAAAACGATTACTTAGCTTAGAAATATGAACGAGACCATCCTGCTTAACGCCGATATCTACAAACGCGCCAAAATCCACCACATTTCTAACTGTACCCTGCAGTTCCATTCCTGCACTTAAATCTTCTAATTTAAGAACATCCTTTTTCAATAATGGACGCGGCAGGTCATCACGCGGGTCACGTTCTGGTCTTACCAGTGCGTCGATGATATCTTTTAGTGTTAATTCACCAATTGACAGTTCTGCAGAAACTGATTTTAAATCAAGACCACCAAGGGCATCTCTTAATTCAGCACTTCCTAAATCATCTGTTGAAAAGCCCAAACTCTCTAATAACTTTTTCACTTCATTATAGCTTTCCGGGTGAATTCCCGTCTTGTCTAACGGCTGTTTCCCATCTAATACACGCAAGAAACCAATGGCTTGTTCATATGTTTTAGCCCCTAGACGAGGGACTTTCTTTAATTGCACCCTGCTCGTGAACTTCCCTTCTTCTTCCCTTTTCTTCACAATATTGTGTGCCGCCGTTTTTGTCAGCCCTGCAACATATTGCAGCAAGGAGGCTGAAGCTGTATTTACATTCACACCTACACGGTTAACCGCAGTTTCAACAACAAAATGCAATGACTCGGAAAGGCGCTTTTGGGTAACATCATGCTGGTATTGACCAACTCCAACTGATTTCGGATCAATCTTCACTAACTCGGCAAGTGGATCCTGTAATCTTCTTGCAATTGAGACCGCACTTCTTTCTTCTACTTGAAAATTAGGAAACTCTTCTCTCGCTATATCAGAGGCAGAGTACACGCTGGCACCCGCTTCATTCACAATTAGATAATAGATTTCATCATCCATTTCTTTCAGGATGTCTGCTACGAATTGTTCGGTTTCCCTTGAGGCCGTTCCATTGCCTATGGCAGCCATCTCTACTTTATAATCCCGAAGAATTTGAATGAATTTTTCTTTCGCTTCCTTTGTCTTTGAGACGGGTGGATGCGGATAAATCACATCAATCTTCAACACCTTACCTGTTTCATCCACAACCGCTAGCTTACAGCCTGTCCGGTAAGCCGGGTCAACGCCAATAACCACTTTTCCTTTCAAAGGCGGCTGCAAAAGGAGGTTACGAAGATTTTCAGAGAATATATGAATCGCTTGCTCTTCACCTTTATCATTTAGTTCACCCCGAATTTCCCTTTCAATCGAGGGTTGGATAAGCCGCTTATAGCTATCTTCTATTGCTTCAATGACAAAAGGTGCTGCGGGTGAATGCTGGACGCGTACCCATTTTCTCGATAGATAAGAAAGGACTATGTCATTATTCATCTTTATGGATACCCTTAAGATATCTTCCTTTTCACCACGATTTAACGCAAGGATTCGATGGGGAACAATTTTATTTACTGGCTCCTCATATTCATAGTACATTTCATAAACTTTTTTCTCGTCTTTTTCCGCATCTTTTACTGTTGATTCCACTTTACCTGACTTAAATGTTTCGTTACGAATCCATTTCCGTCCCTCTGCATCATCGGAAATCATTTCAGCAATGATATCTTTCGCACCAGCAATAGCGTCTTCAACCGTAAGGACTTCTTTTTCATCCGATAAAAATTCCTTCGCCTTTTCCTCAATTGAAGTTTTAGGAAATGTTAATAACCATTCTGCTAATGGTTCTAGCCCCTTTTCCTTTGCAACCGTCGCTTTTGTACGTCGTTTTTGTTTATAAGGACGATATAAATCTTCCACCTCTTGAAGCTTTTCTGCTTTCGTTATTTTATGTGATAGTTCTTCGGTTAATTTTCCTTGTTCTGCAATGGTCCGAAGTACTTCTTCTTTCCTTTGCTCAAGGTTTTGTATGTATTGCCAGCGTTCCTGGATATTTCGTATTTGGACTTCATCTAGTGCCCCTGTCATTTCTTTACGGTAGCGGGCGATAAATGGCACGGTGTTGCCCTCATTCAATAACGAGATTACACTCTTTACCTGCTTATGAGGTATGGTTAACTCGGCAGCTACCTTCCCAAGAAGCTGTTCATCTTTTACAACTGTATCATTCACTTCACAAACCTCCATCCATTCCTATTACCATATTGTATCAAATTACCTCAATCGATTCATTAAAGGAGCAGTTTCTTCTTATAAATAAAAAAATAGCAAGCTAATGAGCTTGCTAAAGGCAGAAACAAATATGAGGTTAGAGCATACGTATAAAAAAACGCTCTTTCTAAAAAGAGCGTGCATTCATGCTAAAATTCGATGAGACCTATACTTACTCGCAAGGCTTCATCCACTTTTTCCATCATTTCGTCATCGAGATGGGTTATTTTATCGGTTAACCGCTGTTTATCAATTGTACGAATCTGTTCTAAAAGTATGACTGAATCTCGTTCAAAACCGTAGCGCTTCGCATCAATTTCTACATGAGTGGGAAGCTTCGCTTTTTGAATTTGTGCTGTAATCGCTGCAACAATAACTGTGGGACTAAACCGATTCCCGATGTCGTTTTGAATGACAAGTACAGGACGGACGCCGCCTTGTTCAGAACCAACAACTGGGGATAGGTCCGCGAAATAAACGTCACCACGCTTGACAATCAAGGGATTACCCTCCGCTTACAAGACGTTCAACTGTGTGCTCTGCCTCAAATTCTGCTTGAAATGCTTCCGATGCAATCGATAAATTGATCATTGCCATTTCCATGTATCCACGTCTCATGGATTCGCGAATTTGTCTCTTTTTTCGTTCGCGTAAATACATTTTAGTTGCCTGATAAATAAACTCGCTCCGGTTAACGTTTTCTAATTTTACAAAACCATCTAACTCGGTTAAAAGATGTTGCGGTAATTTTACTAAGATTTCCGTAGTTGCGCCGGATTCAGACACAAACATACACCTCCACCATCACTACACACCATTTTTTCTATCTACCATATTTTATAATACCACTTAATGCCCAACATGCATAGACTAAATATAATACTTCTGTATTATAGGCCAAACAAACTATCTTTTATGCACTAAAATTCCGCATTATCATAATTATGTTCCCATTTTTAATATTAAGCCATTTATTCGTGCAAAAGATAGTTTTTTAATACGACAATTTTCCCACCCTGTTTATATAGACGGGGTACTCTAGTTGAGATGATACATGGTACTTCATAATTAATTGTTTCTAGTTTTTGAGCAATTTCATTAACAGAGATAAATTCTCCATTTTCTCGACCAATTAACGTAACAGTCGTCCCAACTGGCACTTCATGTGGTAATTTTACCATACATTGATCCATACAAATCCTGCCAACAATTGGCACTCTTCTACCTTCAACCAATACTTCCTGCCCTTGGAGCCGACGAATCCAGCCGTCAGCATAACCGATGGGAATCGTACCAATCCACTCTTCGCCCTCGGCTTCATAAGTAGCACCATAACTTACTTTATCACCTTTATCGAGTTTTTTTACATGGACAAGCCTCGAGCGGAGCGAAAACGCCTCCTTAAGGGGAAAAGGCAGTTCATTTTCAATCTCAGGAGATGGTGTTAATCCATACATAGCAATCCCAAGACGTACAGCATTAAAATTAGCTTTTGAGAATCGTAAAGCAGCAGCACTATTACTACAATGGATATATTTGGGCTGTTCCTTCATGACAGAAAGCAAATCATGGAATAGCTCTAATTGTTTATCCAGGTAAGTTTGGTCTACTTCATCTGCTGTGGCAAAGTGTGTAAAGACACCCTCAATTGCTAGCCTTCCATCTCTAGATATCGTTTCTACAACCTGTGCTAACTCTTCCTTTGTACGGATACCAATTCTCCCCATTCCAGTATCAAGCTTAACATGAACGGGAAGTACCTTATCTTCTGGAAGATAGGATTGTGCCGCTGTTACCCACTCTAACCGGAACACTGTAATGGTGATGTTAAACTTGACTGCTAGCGCAGCATCTTCTGGACGTGTTGCACCTAAGACTAGAATAGGTGCAAGTACTCCCTTATTCCGGAGAGCGATTGCTTCATCCATAAATGCTACTGCTAGATAAGTTGCACCTGCTTTCAGTGCACTCTCGGCCACTTTCAAGTCCCCATGACCGTAAGCATTTGCTTTTACCACGGCTATAATCTCCACTTTGGGAGGCAAAAGTTTTTTGACAGAGGTAACATTTGAGAGAATATAATCCAAATCAACCTCTGCCCATGTGTCTCTATAAAAATAGCCCTGCTCTGTCATTGTTCCACTTCCTAATTACTTAAAGTCACTTTTATTATATTTATTTTTACCCTATTGATTATCAAACTACTTATTTTAATTGTCAAATGAAAAACAGGCCCTATTCAGAGCCTGTATCCTTTAATCCTATTTTTCTATATCACCTTGGACTGTTCTGGCGATCTCAACAAGTTCCTGTTCTGTTAAGTCGTTGGAGGCAATCATGTAGTCCACACCATCCATGGTCCAAGTAATCGAACCTTCAGAAACAGCACCGATGGTAATACCTAAATCAACTAAGTCTCCATCGATATAAGTAGGTGACGTTGAGGCTTCTTTCACGGTTACCTTTTCTTGTACAAGCGTGAATGACTTAGCACCTTCGTAGGTTAGGACAACCCGTTTTCCATCTTCAAGTTTGACAACTTTTTCATCCACTAACTTCGCACCCATATCGGCAGTTGGGTATTTAACAGTAAAGGCTTCATCCTTACTATCTGCCATGACAGGAAGGTTAAGGTCAGCACGAGTCATATTCTTTTTCATATCAAAATCGCTATCATCAAAGCTGGCGTTGAATTTAACCTTTGAGAATTCTACAGTCACTAGCGCATTTCGATCTGGATCCATTACTTTTACCATTGCCGGGGATAAATCTTCCTTGTTTAGTTTAATTTCCTGGATTGGTAGCATACTATTGTTTTGATAGCGGGTTTTGGTTTCAAATACATAATGTTCTTTTGTAGCAGAGAATTTTGACTCCTTATCTTCAACAATGTCTTTAATTAACGATTCATATAAATAGGCTTGGCTGCTGTTTTGCGGCCAATCGCTTTGGAATTTGAAACTCTTCTTTAGTGCAGGTGTTAATACAAATACCCCTTCATCGTTGCGTAATATCATCTGACTCTGATCTTTTTCTGCATTTTTTAAATTGACGCGGTAGAATGTTGGATCCTTATGCCAAATCTCAACGTTATACACCTGTGAATCAGTGCCCATTTTCAACGTCATTTTTGCATCTACTTTATAACCAGTTAAATCATTTAGTTTTCCATTTAACTCTTTCACCACATCATCTTTTGACTTAGAGCCACAGGCAGCTAGTAGAAAGATGACCATTAACCCCGTAAACAAAAGCAAAAACCTTTTCTTCAATTCCTTCAACCCCTTCTTGTCTCATTTTTCATATGAATATAAAGAAGACTCGTCTCTCCCATTTCCCTATGAATATATGAGACAACCTTAAGGAATATGATAAAAGGGTGCCAAGCTATTTATGATTTTTCTATTTTTCTTCGATAACTACCTGTGCAACAGCATAATCTCTGCTGTGTGAGATCGAAAGAAATCCATTCGTTTCAGGCCTTACGATGCAGGGCTTGCCGAAAGAATCTGCTTCAATTTCAATATCTAGAAAAGATAACTCTTTGCCGATTCCCGTGCCAGCAGCTTTAGAATAGGCTTCCTTTGCCGCAAATCTCCCGGCTAAAAATTCAATTTTTCTTCGCTCAGGAAGCTCTACGAACGTTCGTTTCTCATTCTCAGTTAAAATCCGATCTACCAGCTTCTTTTGTCTAGTGACAATTTCTTCAATTCTTGAAAGTTCAATAATATCAATTCCGATCCCTTTAATCATACTCAAGGTCCCTTCTATTTAAATTAAAAGATGCATAATAGTACAACAAGACCATATTTCAGTCTATTATAATTAGTAAGTATTCTCGGGGAGGTTATTATGTTTACGAGGACAGAGAGTTTTCGCGAATTCATCCGCTTTTATCCGGTTGTTTCTATTATTATCGCCATTCATTTCCTATTATATCTTTTTACAGCTTTACCGATATTCCCAAACTTTTGGTTTAAAGCGACTTTTTCAGGTGTAAACCTCTATATTATGGAAGGTGAGTATTGGAGGCTGTTTACTCCCATCTTTATGCACGGCGGGTTTACTCATGTTTTATTTAACAGTTTCTCACTCGTTCTTTTTGGTCCAGCACTTGAAAGGCTCTTAGGAAAGGGTAAATTCCTGCTCGTCTATTTTGTTTCCGGTATCCTAGCAAATGTAGCTACTTTACTGCTTGAACCTTTAACCTATGTACATGTTGGGTCTAGCGGCGCGATTTTTGGATTATTTGGTTATTATATAAGCATGATTCTCTTTCGTAAGCATATGCTCTCACAGCAAAATTCGCAAATTATCCTTATCATTTGTGCCCTTAGCTTAGTTATGACCTTCATCCAGCCTAATATTAATATCACTGCCCATATATTCGGTTTATTAGGCGGCTTTTTACTAGGAGCCATTTTTTATAATAAAAAGAAGGATTGAGCCAATCTTTTGGTTCAATCCTTCTTTTTAGCTTCCCTAGAAAACCAAGAGTAAACCTTCTTCACATCTTTTCGGTCCATATCGATTACAGTGCCGCCAGCACCACCGAAGCCAACTTTCACAAATGCTTCCAGCGTTCCTAGTTCTTTTCTTTTTTGAAAGTAGCTTTCTTTCATTTCTAGACTTTGGATTTTATTTTTCTTGATAAATACGGTAGATCTGACAATCTTTCGATACCGTAGATTTAATTGCTGCTCCTCCAATTTCCATCCGGCATCCTTATATTTTAATATCCCCCAAAAAGTAAACCACGCTAGGACTGCCAATGAGAGAAGCCCCCATACTTTTAGAAAGAAAATAGCTGCAGCCACTACCGGAACAATCATGATCCAGCTCCGAAAAACATAGCGAAGCATCGCTCTTTTAGGTACTGGATTAAAGCTTGAGGATAGTTGGTAATCCGTAAGATATGGCCCCAAAATATCTTTGATGGTATCTATCTTTACAAGCGGCAGGAGCAGTACCTTTGAACCTTCCTGATTACTAGCTGAACCACCTGCACTTTCTACCATAACCGCCCCATAACCCAGCCATTGGCGAACGATATTTTCATTAATCCTGATCGCTTGAATCCGAGTTAACGGAATTGTGATCTGTCTTTTTTCTAATAATCCTTGAGAAATAACCAAATCATGTTCCGTTTTTATGACATTAAAATTCGCATACTTTAGCATCGTTCCAATTAGAGCAATAACCCAAGCAGCCACAAAGCCTCCAAAAACAAGCAGGACAATGATAATCAGATTACTCACTGCCCATTGTTCCACTCCACGAAATATTCTGCCATAGGGAATCAAATCATCCAGCTGTGAGAAAAATGCCAATACTGCTGAAATGACCACTCCTACTCCACCCGATGTAAGTGATAGTAAGATTAACTGTGCTGGAGTCATTCTATACACTGTATGACTAGGAATTTCCTGAACGGATTCAGCTTCTTGAACAACCGGGTTTTTAGCTGCAGCTACATATTCTTGAATAAAGCGTGCCTCTTCTTTAGAGATAGCCGCAAGGACCGCTTCCGCTTCATCATTTCCGCTTCCTCCTGCGGTTTCTATCTTGACCTTTACCATCCCGCATAGTCGCTGTAAGATTCCTTCTGAAATATCCAGACTTTGAATCCGCTCTAAAGGAATATATCTTTTCTTGCGAATAAAAACACCATATTCGATCCGAAGTTCATTCTGCTCTAATCTATATGTGTATCGTAGCCAGGAAAGAATACTTGTCAGAACAATTGCAACCATTGCGATAGCGATAGCCCCAAATAGCAGCAACTTTCCTCCTCTGTTCCAAATAAAGATCAAGGCGATAAAACTAAAAATGGTGTCCTTTAACCTTTTGCCTATAGTCAGCACAATCACAATGGGATGAAGTCTTTTCGGTTCAAACATCTTCAACCGCCACCCTTGCAAGAGTAGAAATAAAGTGCCTTAATTCTTCTGCTTCACTTTCTTCTAATGCAGGAATTTCATGTGAAGTTGCAGCGGTATTAATAATAACAGAGGCTAATTGATATTTACGTAAAATAGGTCCCTGTACCGTATCAACATGCTGAACACGAATCATCGGAATTAATGTCCGCTTTACGATAAAAATACCTTCTTGAAGTTCAATTTCCTCATCCCTAACCTCATACCGCCAGCGTCGCCACTTTATTGACGGCAATAAAAATATGAATAAATAAGTAGAAATAAGTTCGATTCCGATTAATAAAACTGATATCCAAAATGGTCCTTTAAAGATATGTATTAGAAAAATAGCAACACCTGCCAGAATCCAGCTTATGACAATCTTTATCGCACCTGAAATTTTCCAAACCGTTAATGCCTTTGCAGATATTCGTTTTTGCGGCTCTAGTATCATACTGCCCCTCCTATTCACTATGCCTTCACTTAAGTATACATGGTAATCAGGAAGGAAACATCAACGTTATTCAACAACAAAACTAGATTGATCTATTGGCTTAATTCCTTTCCTGCCTTGCAAATCCTCCATCAGGCGAAAGAGAGCTGCATCCTTTTGTTTGGCTTCTATCATACAATGGATCTCAGGAACACTGCCCTTCATTTTATTTATGAAGTTCAAAAACATATCCGGATCAACAAAATCAGCATGAGCTCGGTATTCCTTCTCTGAACGGGGACTTGATATATGCATTTTTACCGGTAGTGGTGATGTCCTCCAGGTGTTAACAATTCGTTCCCAGTCTTCCTGCCACTCCTCCACTTCATGATTTGCCAAATGGTGGTGGTAATCAAATACCATTGGAATCCCTAACTTCTCGCAAAGGTATAGCGTCTCTTTTACCGTGAAAGTGGTATCATCGTTTTCAAGCATAATCATTTTTTGAATAGCTGGCTGAATATATCCCCAGTTATGAATAAATTGTTCAAGTGCCTTTTCCTTATTCTCATAGCCGCCGCCTACATGCAGTACACAACGATGTTCTGTATCAATCTTCATCCCCTTAAGCAATTTCATATGCATCACAAGTGTCTTTAATGCATTAGAGAGTATTTCTTTGTTTGGCGTATTTAGGACAACAAAATGGTCGGGGTGAAAATCAATTCGCATTGGGTACTGGTTAAGGTAGTCACCTATTTTTTTTAATGATTCCTTCAGTGGCTTCATATAATCCCAATCAAGCAGCTCCTCATGATTCGCCAGCGGGATTAGACGGGAGCTTAAACGAAAGAAATGAATTTGATTTCCGGCATTGTGTTTTAATAACCTTAAACAATTATCTATATTTGATTCAGCAATCCGCTCCAGCTTTTGAATCGCTGCTTCACGGTCCGTTATCTTGCTAAATTGTGCAAACGTCATCGTTTGGGATGGTGATGCATTTTGAAGCTCAACACTCATCGCCACATATCCAAGTTTAACAATCATCCTCATCACTCCTAACAGGCTATTACCATTAATGTTCCCATTAAACACCCCGTTAAAATAAAAAGAGAGCAATGGACATTAAGTCCATGCTCTCTATCTTTATTATCTGTTAAAGCTTCTTGGTTTTCCTGATGTGCGCTTTTCACCTGTTCTTGGCTTAGCAGGTGCCTTTTTACGATCGCGGTCACCACGTTCGCCGCCGCGTGAAGAATTATAGCTTCTATTGTCATCTCTTCTTCTACGGTCACGGTCTTGTGGTTTTCTATCTCTCTTATGATGAACCGGTGATTCTTCCGTTAACTTCACAGGAGTGGTATCTGGTTCTTTTGTTAACATTTTCAAAACAGCTGCAATGACAGTTGAAGCGTCATTTTCTTCAAGTAATTCATTAGCCGCTCTCTTATAATATTGAAGATTGTTTCCTTCAATCGTCTGCACAATTTTATCGACAACTGCACGTTGTTGACCTTCTAACGCTTCATCAAGTGTTGGAGCAGTCATTCTCTCCATCTTGCGTTTCGTTGTTCTTTCTAATACAGATAGGTAAGACTTTTCACGTGGAGTGATAAATGTAAGTGCCATACCTGATTTACCAGCACGTCCTGTACGTCCAATTCGGTGGACATAACTTTCAGGATCTTGTGGAATATCAAAGTTGTAAACATGGGTTACGCCAGAGATATCTAGACCCCTTGCTGCCACGTCCGTTGCCACTAATACATCAATGGTTCCTTCTTTAAATTTCCGAAGGACCTGCATCCGTTTCGCCTGCGTTAAATCTCCGTGAATTCCCTCAGCAGTGTAACCTCTTAAGGTTAATGCTTCAGATAATTCGTCAACACGGCGTTTCGTCCGTCCAAAAATAATCGCTAACTCTGGTGATTGAATATCAAGAAGTCTTGTTAAGACATCAAATTTATTCTTTTCCATCACTTCAAGATAGAATTGTTCAATCGCTGGTACAGTCATTTCCTTCATCTTGACACGTACAATTTGAGGGTCTTTCATAAACTTTTCTGCCATTCTTTGAATCGGAGCTGGCATTGTTGCTGAGAAAAGTAAAGTTTGACGCTCTGCCGGTGTAGAAGCAAGAATGGTTTCAATGTCTTCAATGAATCCCATATTTAACATTTCATCTGCTTCGTCAAGGATTACAGTATTAACTGTATCTAAGCGCATTGTTTTTCTGTTGATATGATCCAATACACGTCCAGGAGTACCAACAATAATATGTGGAAACTTCTTTAATGAACGGATTTGGCGGCTGATGTCCTGTCCGCCGTAAATGGATAGAACGCGGACTCTTTTTCCTGAACCGATTTTATAAAGCTCTTCTGATACTTGGATTGCAAGCTCACGCGTTGGTGCAATGATGATTCCTTGGATGGCATCCTTGGTTACATCAACCTTTTCAACTAAAGGAATTCCAAATGCAGCTGTTTTACCAGTTCCTGTTTGAGCCTGCCCGATCAAATCCTTGTTTGCAAGCCCCATTGGAATTGTTTCTGCCTGGATTGGTGTTGCTTCCTCAAAACCCATTTTGAGGACAGCTTCTAAAGTGGCCTGACTTAGACCTAAATCTTCAAACTTTGTCAATGTTTTCATTCTCCTTCATCTATGTGAAAATATTTTTAAAGTGCTGAATATTTTCGCCCGATACTCAGAAATGCGGAAAGCGTCTTGCTTAGGGGCGAAAAGCGTTGTAGGGCCTGACGGTGAAGTCACTTTTGACTCCAGCGTTGGACTGAAGCGGTCGAGCCCCTAGGCGCTGCAGCTAGACACGCATCAAAATGCCGCAAGTAGGTAACATCTATATTTTACCAAAAAAAGACATTCTCCTTCAAGGAGTATGCCCTTTATTCATCGTTCTTTAGACACGTTGCTGATTATCATAACACTTTAAGATGTTAATTGCAATTAATGCGGTTTACTTACGGTTCCCATATAAGCATTACCGATCCATCAAAAATTCATACACCTGAGAAAATAGGGCCTCTTTTTCCTCACAGTGACAAATATGATGGCTAGAATCCTTGATATACGTAAGTCTTTTTGTTTTTGCACTAATAGTCCGGTATAAGTATTCAGCACTTTTAGGAGGGACGATTCCGTCACATTCTCCCTGTGCAATCAATGTCGGCACTTCTACTTGAGGGAGAAGTGGTTTGATATAAGAGACAAGCCTGCGAAATTGTAAAGTCGCTTTTATGGGAGTTGCTTTTATTTTTCTTTTATATCGCTGAAAAAATTCATTATTTCCTAAGTTTCCTTTTAAAGAATCCAAAATCATTGACTTAATATCACTTGCCATTTGTTTTGGATTTAAATAATATGCAGCTGCACTAAGTAGTACAAGCTTGTCCACAGGGTGCTTTGCAGCCAAAAGACTTGCAATCATCCCCCCCATGGAAAACCCTATTACATAGACCTGATCACAGGTAGCAATTAATTTCTTTAATTCGGTCTCTGCATGTTCGATCCACTGTTGATAGTGGACACCTTTTAGGGAAAGATTTTCGCCATGACCAGGAAGAGTCGGAACACTGAATATCCAGTCTGTATGCTTCGTTAAATACTCAGCAAGAGGCTCTACTTCATATGGCGCCCCTGTAAAGCCATGAATACATAAACAGCCAATCATGTTCTCTTCACCTGCTTTATTTTGAAGAATATTTTTCTTTAGTTTTCCATTAACGGTTTTTCGCATACAATCTTATTTTTGGAATTAAATCCTTACTTTTTCTGTAATGCTGTTACGATTTCTTCTAACTTCATTCCTCTTGAGGCCTTTACCAAGACTAATGATTCGTTAGTAACATGCTGCTTTAACACTTTAATTAGCTCATTCTTGTCACTATAGGAAAAAACTCTGTGTTTTCCTATAGTGGAACGTGCTCCTTCAGCAATGTGTTCTGATAATTTTCCAAAGGTAAAGACCAAATCTATTTTACCGGGATTCAATCCTTCACCAATTTGCTGATGGTACTGTTCTTCCTGAGGACCTAATTCAAGCATATCACCGAGAACTAGAATGATTTTTTGATAACCCTTAAGGTTTGAAACCAGTTCAATTGCGGCCGTCATCGAGGTAGGGCTAGCATTATAGGCGTCGTTGATAATCTTTTCACCATGACTCCCCTCGACGATCTCCATCCTCATATTGGTAAGTTTAACGTTCGCTAAGCCTTCATTCATTTTACTAAATGATACATCAAAGTGTTGAGCAATGATCATTGCAGCAAGTGCGTTTAATATATTATGAGTTCCTAACACAGGAAGTTCGAAGTTTTCTGAGGACTCATTGATAGTAAACCTATTGCCTTGTTCTAACTGTATGACTTCTGTAGGATAAAAATCATTCCTGTTATTTCTTCCAAATGTTAGAACGTTAACATTCATCTTATATTTATTTATTCTGTCCATTAGAAGTGGTTCATCGCCATGAAGGACGGCCAATCCCCCCTCTTTTAAACCTTGCAAGATTTCAAGTTTAGCTTCGGCAATTCCTTCTCTAGACCCAAGATCAAGAAGATGTGATTCTCCAATATTTGTAATTACAACTGCATCCGGAGAAGCAAGTTTTGTGAGAAATTCTATTTCTCCTCTTCCACTCATTCCCATCTCTAATACGGCAATTTCAGTATCCTCATCCAAACCTAAAACGGTAAGAGGCAGTCCAATATGGTTATTATAATTTCCTTCTGTTTTTTGTACTTTATAGGTGGTGGATAAGAGGGATGCTGTCATATCCTTTGTCGTTGTTTTTCCATTACTTCCGGTAATTCCTACCACTTTCACTGGTAATTGTTTGCGATATTCTCTCGCTAATTCCTGCAAGGCAGCTAAGCAATCTTCAACAATAAGGATTGGTAAGTGTGTTGGTGGGTTTGGGACATCATTTTGCCACAGAGCAGCACCTGCACCCTTTTTAAGTGCTTCCTCTACAAATTTATGACCATCCGAGCTTTCCCCTTTAAAAGGAATAAACAAATTACCTGGTTCAATTTTTCTAGAATCAATGGAAACACCCGTAATTTCTATCTCGACAAATGAGGTAATATCATTTTTAACAGCTATCATTTCTGATATTTGCTTTAGGTTTCTTTTAATCATTATAAACCTCCAGTTAGTTATGACTTTAAATAAAGACACGGCACCAAGCCGTGTCAATTCTTAGAAAGTGTATTTTATGTTTTGTTTTTCTGCGTGTCGTTCTTTTGCAAGATTCACTAAGGTTTCAATCAATTGTGGATATTCAACACCTGTATGTTTCCATAACAAAGGGAACATGCTGAAAGGCGTGAAACCAGGCATCGTATTCACTTCATTAATTAATGCTTTACCGTCTTTTGTTAAGAAGAAGTCAGCACGAACAAGTCCTGAGCAATCTAGCGCTTTAAAGGCTTGAATGGCCATTTCTTTTATTTGTTGATACTCTTCCTCAGAAACATCTGCCGGAATGATTAATGCAGTATCACCATCTTCATATTTCGCTTTATAATCATAAAAATCCTTCTTTGGAACAATTTCACCGGCCACAGAGCACTTTGGTTCGTCATTCCCAAGGATACCCACTTCAATTTCACGGGCTACAACACCCTCTTCAATGATCACTTTACGATCAAATTGGAATGCTTCCACAAATGCTTCTTCAAGTTCTGTTCGGTTTGTACATTTACTGATACCGACACTTGAACCTAGGTTCGCTGGTTTTACAAAGCAAGGGTAACCTAGTTTTTCTTCCACTTTGGTATAAACAGACTCTTTCGCCTTTTCCCATTCCGTTCTAATAAAAGCAACATAATTCACCTGTGCCAACCCTGCTTGAGCAAATACATTTTTCATCATTACTTTATCCATTCCTGCCGAAGAAGCTAAAACACCGTTACCGACATACGGAAGGTTTAATAATTCCAATAATCCTTGTACTGTTCCATCCTCACCATTCGGTCCGTGCAGCAGTGGGAAGATTACATCTAAGGGTTCGTTTTCAGTTTGTTCGCTGTTCGGAAAGAGAGATGGTGCTAATGATAAAGGGGTTAACTGATTTTCATTTGAAAATTCTAATGCTTTTACGTTTTCTACAGGCGCAGTAAGCTGTGGTCCCTTGATCCACTGACCTTCTACATTTATGTAAATCGGATGTATTTCATATTTTTCAAGATCCAGTGCTTTAATTACCGCAAGAGCTGTTTGTAAGGAAACTTTATGTTCAGCGGATTTACCCCCGTACAATAAACCAATTTTTGTTTTCATAGTAAACCTCCATTTTCGCATTTCACGATTTTATTTTATCACTTTTATTATTTTATGAAACCTACAGCTTGGTTAAAAACTTCCTATTATTACTTACACAAACAAAATCTCCCCACTGAAATGGAGAGATTAGATTACGGTAAGCTTCCATTCTTTTGTTTTTTTATCAAAGATGATTTTAGCGTGGCAGTTTTCACCTGAAATTTGTTCATACTCCTCGTACATATCATCCATAGTGGCAAAATCACCTATCACCCAGATTGGGATTTCCAGTTTGGTTCGCTGATGATCCACATCTCTTAAGGAAATACAGATACCTTCCTTAATAAAAGGGGTCAGAGATAGGAGAATTTCCTTATTTATTGGTGGATATAGTCGCTTTTTCCTAATTCCAAGGATTGATTTCTCAAGCTTTAATTCTCCTAATTTACTTGAAAGTGATTGGCTTAAAAGTTGAAAAAAATCCTTAAAGCTCCGATAATATGTTTTATTAAAGAAACCATCATCATGTGCTAAATAAACAAAGCGATTACCAAGCTTATTATAAAAGGGTAGTTTTAAATGCTGCTTCTGGTGACCCAAATATAACAATTCTGCTATTTCCTGTCCTGTGAGTTCATTTAATCCTTCCTCTTCAACAAAGTCAATCCAGCAAAAGTCTCCGTAGCCATATATATCTTCGGCAGCAAGCTTCTTGATTCTGTCCTCCGGGCAATATTCGAGCAGTGTATGCATATTAAAGTCACCATCTTCAAAGTGGTGCTTTAATAATAGCAGCGGATTTAAAGCACCGGAAAAAGCAGCAGCAAATTCGGCAAATTCGATACCGTAAGACAGCACATACTGATCATTTTGATTTAGATGGACATAAACGAGATCCCGTATGTCTTGGTGATGCTTTTTCAAAACCAAACTCCTCCGATCAGGAAAAATAAAATCTATGATAATGAGTTAGACGTACTACATAAAAATGCTCACTGATATTAATCAATCCTTCATCATTTTATCATTAATAGTACAAATAGCTTATTTCAATTCTTTTACAATTCTATAGGTTTTTGTGATACTTTTGAAACAGTTAGCTTGATTAGTTTACAAATAACACATACTATTTTTAAACTCCTTACTAGTATTGGCATATTATCAACAAATCATTTTCTAGCATACTTGTATAGAGTGTAAAAACGCACCGTTAGAAAGGAGCGTATATAATGATCAAAGATATGACGCAGGATGAAATCACTCTCCATATTATTAAATTACTAAAGGAAAATAAAAAGGCTGACTTTATTACGATTCTTGAAGAATTACAGCCATATGACACGGCGAAGATCTATGAGGATTTACCTGAAAAGCATAAACTTCGATTTCTTTTATTCTTAAATTTCGACGTCCTTGCTGATTTAATGCAGGAACTTGAAAAGGAAGAACAGCTTGAAGTATTAAATAAACTTGGAATAGAGAAATCCAGCAAAGTCCTTGATTTAATGGACAATGATGACTTAGCCTTACTCCTGGATGAACTATCCCCAGAGAAAAAAGAGTCACTTCTCTCTGGTATGAAAGTAGAAGAGTCCAAAGCGGTTACCGATATCATGAATTATCCACCCGAAACAGCAGGAAGAATGATGACCAATCGTTTTGTGTGGATTCGCAGTTATTATAATGTTAGAGAAGCTGTTGATAAGTTAAAAACGTTTGCGGAGTTTGCTGAATCGATAAACTACCTGTATGTCGTCGATGAAGAACGAAAGCTTGTTGGTGTCGTTTCCTATCGAGATTTACTGATGGCGGATCTCAATGAAAGAATTCATAGTATTATGTATGAACGTGTTATTTCGGTATCCGTCACCACCGACCAAGAAGTAGTGGCCCGGATGACGGAACGATACGATTTCCTAGCTATTCCCGTAGTGGATGAAGAAAATGTGCTGGTTGGTATTGTAACGGTTGATGATATCATTGATGTAGTCATTAAGGAAGCAAATGAAGATATAGAAAAGTTATCAGCCTCTGGGAAATCCATCGACTTCGATACAAAGACATTTGTTGCTGCTGCCAGGAGGCTTCCATGGCTTATTTTGCTTTTATTTATCGGACTCATATCCGGGAGCATTATCAGCAGTTTTGAAAATACATTGAATCAGGTCGTCGCCATTGCCTTTTTCATGCCAATGATTGCTGGCATGACCGGAAACACTGGAACTCAATCACTAGCTGTTGTTGTAAGAGGTCTTATCTCTCATGATATAGATAGAGGAGTCATTGCACGCTTAGTACTGCGCGAACTCGGCGTAGGAGTGACAATTGGCGTTACCTGCGCCATTCTTATTTCAATCATTGCTTATATCTGGCAGGGAAGCTTTATCTTGGGCGCAGTTGTCGGTGTTTCTCTTTTCTTTACTCTTATTATCGGCACCATGGCTGGCACCATTATCCCGCTCATTTTATTCCGTTTAAATATAGACCCTGCCGTCGCTTCTGGCCCATTAATTACAACGATTAACGATATTTTTTCACTGCTCACGTACTTTGGAATTGCAACGATGTTCCTTCACTATCTTCTGTAAGCACGGACTTGGACCGTGCTTCATTTTTTTGAAACATTTTCCTTAATAGATTCGTCATAATAGTTAAGTTCCTGTAATAAACTTCCTAAATATATTGTTACCAAATCTTTTCTTTGTTAGCATAACACTATACAAACAGATAAAATTGGGTGTGGCATATGGACAATTTCACAAAAAAAGTAGATCGCTTTGATTGGACGTTAACATTAATTCTGTTTCTATTTTTTCTTGTTAGCTGTGTAGGAATTTATAGTGCACAAACTGCTGGGCAGTACGAGGATAATTTCTTAGTCAGACAAACCTTCTGGTATGTAGTTGGTGCCGCCATCATTTCCATTACCATCCTTTTCGACGGATATCAATACCGGCGGCTTTCTTGGTATTTGTATGGATTTGGACTTCTTTTACTTATTGGTGTTCTTGTTGCACCATTAGATATCGCACCAATTAGAAACGGGGCAAAAAGCTGGTTTATCACTCCTGTGGGCTCCATTCAGCCTTCAGAGTTTGTAAAAACGTTTTTAATCTTAGCGCTTAGCTCTGTTGCTGCCAAGCATCAGGAGAAATATCTTGAGAAAACATTTAAAAGAGATTTTGGGTTATTGCTTAAACTATCAATCACCACACTCGTCCCTATCTTCTTTATTATGAAACAGAATGATCTGGGCACCTCGCTCGTCTTATTATCGATCTTAGTTGGATTTATTCTAGTCTCGGGGATCACATGGAAAATTATATTACCGCTCTTTAGTACTGGAGCTTCACTTGGAGCTTTCATTATTTATCTAGTCGTACAAAGACCGGATATCCTTGAAAAGTATTTACATGTACAACAATACAAGTTTAACCGCATTTATGCTTGGCTCGACCCATTTAATCACTCCAGCAGCTCAGGCTACCACCTATTGAAATCCTTAAGTGCCATTGGGTCTGGTTTGATAACGGGAAAGGGCTTTGGAAACCGGGAAGTATACATTCCCGAAGGACATACAGACTTTATTTTCAGTGTAATTGGTGAGGAATATGGCTTTGTAGGCGGCAGTATTGTCATTGGACTATTTTTTCTATTAATTTATCATTTAATAAAAACGGCCTTAGATACGAATGAACCGTTTAATACATATGTGTGTACAGGAATCATTTCAATGCTGACTTTTCATGTTTTTCAAAATGTTGGTATGACCATTCAGGTCCTGCCGATCACAGGAATCCCCTTACCTTTCATCAGCTATGGCGGAAGTTCGTTAATGGGCAATATGTTTGCAATGGGGATTGTTTATAGTATTCGTTTTCATCATCGCAATTACATGTTCACATCATCAAGGTCATTAAGTAGTTAAATGAAGGACAGCGGGTTGTCCGCTGTTTTTATTTCTTTCTTAACGAAACTGTTATAAACTAATAAAAGCAATGAACATATATAAAAGTGTAGGTGAACTATGAAGGAATTTATTTTTTCAGTATTGGAGTTCTTATCAGAGTTAGGTTACTTCGGAATTGCATTAGGCTTAATGATTGAGGTTATTCCAAGTGAAATAGTCTTAGGATATGGCGGTTATATGATTTCAGAAGGGATTCTCGGCTATCCAGGAGCGATTATTGCAGGTACCATCGGCGGGACCTTTGCACAGTTATTCCTCTATTGGGCTGGGTATTATGGCGGTCGTCCGTTCTTGGAAAAATACGGGAAGTATGTCTTTATTAATAAGAAGCAAATTGACCTATCCGAACTATGGTTTAGAAAATATGGAGTCGGCGTCATTTTCTTTGCCCGCTTTATCCCCGTTGTTCGGCACGCGATATCCATTCCAGCTGGAATTGCAAAAATGTCGGCAGCAAAATTTACTTTTTATACGATAGCAGCTGTGATTCCATGGACCATTCTATTCCTTTACTTAGGACATGCGTTAGGCGAGAATTGGTCACATATTAAAGAGTATGCAGCGCAATATACACTGCCAATTATTATTGGTGCCGTTATTCTTGGTGTCATCTACTACCTAATAAAGAAAACGAAAAAAACAACCACTGATTAATAATCGGTGGTTGTTTTCAATTTATAACATAATACTTGTAATTGCTGCTGTTAATAAACTTACAAGTGTAGCTCCGTAAAGTAATTTAAGTCCAAACTTAGCTACTTGATTTCCTTTTGCTTCGTTCAATCCTTTTACTGCCCCTGTAATAATCCCAATGGATGAGAAGTTTGCAAACGATACCAGGAATACGGAAATAATCCCAACTGTTCTGCTTGATAGAGAATCTGCTATTTTTGCTAAATCCATCATTGCAACAAACTCATTTGACAATAATTTAGTAGCCATAATCGTTCCGGCTTTAACCATATCAGCCGCAGGTATTCCCACAATAAAGGCAAGCGGTGAAAACACATATCCTAGAACTGTCTGGAAGCTTACACCAAAAATGGCATCAAATACATGGTTAATCATACTAATTAACGCAACAAAACCAATTAGCATGGCTCCAACAATAATGGCTACTTTAAATCCATCCATTATATATTCGCCAAGGACTTCGAAGAAGGTTTGTTTTTCTCCTTCTTGAACATCTATAATATCTTCTTCTGCTGAAACCTCATAAGGATTAATGATATTGGCAACCATGAAGCCGCCAAATAAGTTTAAAACCAATGCGGTTATAACATACTTCGGATCTATCATCGTCATATACGCCCCTAATATGGAAGCAGAAACCGTTGACATTGCTGACGTACATAATGTATAAAGGCGGTGTTCAGGAATATAAGGAAGCTGTTTTTTCACAGATATAAATACCTCTGATTGGCCGAAAACGGCTGATGCAACGGCATTATAAGATTCAAGCTTACCTAATCCATTTACCTTGCTTAATAGAATTCCAAGATAGCGAATGATAAAAGGAAGAACCTTAATATATTGCGCAATTCCTATTAATACAGAAATAAAGACAATGGGCATGAGGACATTTGTGAAGAATGGACCTGCACCTTCATTCGCCATTCCACCGAAAACAAAGTTTATTCCCTCTGCAGCATAGCTCAAAAGATGGTCGAACAAACTAGAGACTGCTGTAATAATAACAAACCCAATTTCTGTATTAAGCAGCAAAAAGGCAAAAATAAGCTGTAATACTAGCATAGTGATAAGCGGTTTAACCTTGATTCTTTTCTTGTTGTTACTTACGATAAAGGCTAACAAAAAAATGATAACGATTGCAGCCAAAAATAGTAGATACTTCAAACAATCCCTCTCCTATTCATGATGTTCTATCAATTTTATGTAAGAAGATAGAAAACACAATTTATTTCGACATTTTTTGACAAATATCGAACACACCAAAGATTATAGAAGTACCTATATCCAGTGTCAATCCATTCAAGGAAAGTAATAAAATTCAGGTTTTTCACTTTTTATTATTCCATCCCCCCCTTTTCTTACTCTTTTAGTAAAAAAAAATCCACCAGGAAGGTGGATTTTCAATATTATTTTCACTGCTGCTATTTAGCAGTTTCGATAACACGTTTCATAGCTTGGATATGTCCTAAATGTAAATTCTCGTGGAACAGTGCAAAATTTACGAGTTCACCATATGTTTTTTGACCAAGAAATGGCTCTTTTAACTCCACACTGAGGCTTTCAACGGAAATCTCCTTCATTCTTGCTAATTGTTCTTTTAACTGGCTAGTCAGAACTGAAATAGAAGGAACATCTCCTTCCCAGTCTGCTGGTTTCGTTCCCCTTGCGAATAATTCCATATAGTTCGCTGGTATATGGCTTGTATTTTTAGGAAAACCAAAAACCAAACTCTCAGCAGTCGTTAATACGTGTCCAATATGCCAATGAATGGTGTTGTTAAACCCATTGGGTTGTACTTCGGCCAGACCTTCCTCAATTGCTGCTACATTCTTGATAAAGAAACTTCTTGTAAGCTCCATATTGTTAAACAAAAGTTCACTCATTCTACTATTCCTCCAAATATTTATTACATTTCTTCTGGTGCTTCGATCCCTAATAATCTCAATCCTTCTTTTAAAACAATCGTCACGGAATATACAAGTGCTAAGCGTGCTTGTTGTTCTGGACCATCTTCAAGAATTTTTACCTCGCCGTAATATTTATTAAAGGCTTGCGCGAGGTCCACAATATATTTTGCGATTTGCGATGGATCGAACTGTTCATACGCCCTTTTAATCGCGTTTGTAAACTCCGTAATTAAACTTACAACCTTCCACTCCTTTTCCCAGGTTGGAGACGATGTTCCGGCACCATGCTCCTCCTGCCAGTTTGCTTTGCGTAAAATAGAACATGCCCTTGCATAAGTATATTGGACATAAGGACCGGTTTCTCCTTCAAAACGAAGCATTTCTTCTAACGAAAATTCTATATCATTCATTCTATGGTTTTTTAAGTCATGGAACATGACTGCCCCGACACCCACCTGCTTTGCTACAACGTCTTTGTTTGTGAGGTTTGGATTCTTTTCTTCAATGTTATGTTTGGCCATCGAAATGGACTCATTTAGTACTTCCTCTAGTAAAACAACCTTCCCTTTTCTGGTCGACATTTTCTTTCCGTCCTTAAGCATCATTCCGAACGGAATATGGATCATATTCTTTGCCCAAGAATAGCCCATCTTTTCTAATACAGCCATTAACTGTTTAAAATGAAGACTCTGTTCATTCCCAACGACGTATACTGACAAATCAAAGTCATAGTTTTCTTTACGGTAAAGGGCTGCTGCTAAATCACGCGTTGCGTAAAGCGTTGCTCCATCGGATTTTTTAATTAAACATGGTGGTAATCCTTCGGCTGACAGGTCAACGACTTGAGCCTGGTCAGATTCTACTAGCATTTCTGTTTCCTCTAGCAGCTTGACAACTCGATCCATTTTATCATTATAGAAAGCTTCACCTGCAAAAGAATCAAATTGAACATTCATTAACTCATATATTCTTGAAAACTCTTTTAAAGACTCTTCACGGAACCATTGCCAAAGCGCTAAGGCTTCCTCATTGCCATCTTCAAGTCTTTTAAACCAGCTCCTGCCCTGTTCAACAAGTGCATGATCATTTTCTGCCTCATCGTGGAACTTAATATAGAGGGCTAATAATTCCTTAATCGGGTTTTGTTTAACCTTCTCTTCTTCCCCCCACAGCTTATAGGCAGTAATTAATTTACCGAATTGAGTACCCCAGTCACCTATATGGTTAATTCGAATAGGCTTATATCCGCATTTTTCTACAATGAATGCCAAAGAGTTTCCGATAACCGTTGAACGCAAATGACCCATTGAGAATGGTTTTGCGATATTTGGTGATGACAAATCAATCGTTACATTACGGTTTTTCCCGATGTCTTGCGCACCATACTTCTCCTTTTGCTTGATAATTTCTGCAACCGTATCTTCTGAAACTAATTTTCTATTTAAGAAGATATTCAGGTAGGCTCCCACCACTTCGACCTTTTCGAAAATTGGGGATTGGATTCTTTCACTTAACTCCTCCGCAATAATATTCGGTGACTTTCTTTTTACCTTTGCTAATGAAAAACATGGAAAGGCTAAATCACCGTGCTGTGGATTTTTTGGTTTTTCAATTAGCATTTCGAGTTCTTTTATCTGCATTTCCTGTCCAAGCAATTCATTTAAAACCTCTGCAAGCTCCTGTTTATATTTCATTTTTGTAGACCTCCTAATTCTCTCTTTTAAAAAAACAAAAAACTCCCGTCTCTATACGAAGAGACGAGAGTTAACTCGCGGTACCACTCTACTTGTTCCAAAAGAACCAGCTTGATTTGTTAACGGAGGATTTCTCCGGTTTGCCCTACTTTTTTCAGGCAGACATCTCAAAAGTGCGCTTCATCCTCTGCTTCGTATCAGGCTCCCACCATCCCTGACTCGCTTTGACTTCCCAAAGGATTACTCTCTTTTTCATTGATTTTTTCCGACTTGATTTGTAGTTATTATACTGGATAAAAAAGGATTTTTCCAGTCGTTGCTGATTATTTTTTAAAATTGGTCATCCTAACCCTAAAGGAGGGATAATATGGCCAGAAGAAATAAAATCCTCATCCCTGAAGCTAGAAATGGATTAGATGCATTAAAGGCAAGGGTCGTACAGGCACAGAATCCAGAAAATGCAAAATTTGAGGCAGCCGAAGAGGTAGGTGTTCCATTAAAGAAAGGCTACAATGGTCAGCTCACTTCTCAGCAGGCTGGGAAGGTCGGCGGCAGGTTAGGCGGCAGCATGGTCCGGGAGCTTGTGAAAATGGCACAGGAAAATATGGTTAAAAAAAGGTAAGCAGTGGGAATCCCACTGCTTACCTTATGATCCGGTGGACCGATAATGCCTTACTCCAAATTGCCATACAAGAAAACAAGGAAGGATAAATAGGCTACCCGCAATAGGCGTGAGCATATAAAGCAGCTCATTCCCAGTCGTTTTTCCCAGAATAAACAGCAGCGGCAGATAATTTACGGTCCCAAAGGGGATGACATAGGTGAAGAAACGTGCCACCCACTTTTGATAAATATTTAACGGATACTGCGCCATCTCTCTGCCGCCATCCGTAAAGATATTTGCTATTTCCAAACCCTGAACTGTCCAAAAACACATCGTCGCGGCAAGCATATAAATTCCCGTAAATATTAGGACACCACTGGTAATCATAAAAAATAGGGTAACAGCTTTCACGAAGCTCCATTCGATGGGCAGACTATTCAATGCCCATATAAGAACCATGGCACTTTGCAGGAGCCTGCCTATTCGCGTAAATTCAAATTTCGACCCTAGTATTTGAAGAAAGGTACTTCGGGGACGTACCAGCACCCTGTCAAAATCCCCCTTCACAATTAAGCTGGAAAAAGTGTCAAATCCCCGTGCAAAACACTCACTTAACGAAAACGCCATGTGAATAACCGCAAAACAGAGGGCAACTTCGAAGAAATCCCAGCCTTTGATCTGACCAAATCGCTCAAACAAAAAGTAGAGTCCCGCAAATATCGAAAAAGGAATAAAGAACTGTCCAATTGATAATAGCCAAAACGATGTTCGGTATTGCATTTGTGATTTAAATAAGATAAGCAAATACTTTAAATAAAGATTCATTTACTATTATCCCCCCTGTACGACAACTCTTTTTAGGACACTGTTAAGCGCCCATTTTCCTATCCAAAGGAGACCTAAAAGGTATCCTAATTGAATAAAAACTCCGATTACAGCGTCACTTTGCGCTATATGTCCTGAATATACACGAAATGGAAAATCTGCGGTCCAGCGAAAAGGCAGGACGTAGGCAATTTTTTGGAGCCATAGAGGCATTAAAGGTATAGGTAAAAACAACCCTGCAAAGAATTCCCCTAGCACCCCAAATATCAACAGTGACCCCATTGGAGATAAGGTTACAAAGACGGATATATATAAGAACATTGAAATGGCTACTAATAGCAGTAAGCCTAATACAAGGGTAATGACAAATAAAACAAAGGTTATTACATTGGGAGGCAGTGTCATGTTGTAGGGTTTTGGTAAAAGGAAAGCCACGATTAAGATAGGATAACAGCGTAGTAATGCGCTTGATAGTCGTTGTGCCAGAAGTTTTGCATACCAAAAACCATATAAATCTGTAGGACGGCAAAGTTCATAGGCGATATTCCCGCTTGTGATCAGATCAAATAATTCATTATCACGAAACCAAAGCATGATAAAAGCAAGGAAAGCCTGCTGCAGCCATATATAGGTGATTAACTCTTTCAATGAGATTGGCGGTGTTACAGCAGCAAATTCATAGAATGCTTCAAATACCATGATCGAAATAAATCCCCAGAAGAATTGCGTTGCCACTCCAGCCAGTGCAGCAGAACGATACTGCATACCAATTAAAAGTCTAATTTTAAGTACCGATGCGTATACCTTCATATTTGGAACTCCTTATACAGCTGTACGATAATATCTTCTATTGGCTGTGATTCGATTGTCACATCTAATAGGTCCACTTTTTTAGATAATTGGGTAATGACGTCGGAGGTAAGAATCTGTTCTGTATCGATACTGAGTACAGCGTGCTCAGGAGACCAGTGGATGATGGTAGTCCCTGGTATATCAAAGCTATTGGTGTTTTTACGATAGTCTGCGGTAATGGTTTTATGTGTACCAAAACGTTTTCTCAATTCCTCTATTTTTCCATCATAGAGCAAGCTGCCCTTACCAATTAGAATCACTCGAGTGGCTAGAGCTTCAATATCATTCATATCATGGGTAGTCAGGACAACGGTGACGCCCTTTACTTGATTGATGGTTTTGATAAACTGGCGGACTGCTATTTTCGAAACGGCATCGAGTCCAATAGTCGGTTCATCTAGAAATAGTATCTGAGGATTATGTATTAGAGAAGCTGCTATTTCACAGCGCATTCGCTGACCTAAACTTAATTGTCTTACTGGAGAGTTTATGATGTTTTTTATTTCTAATGTTTCTATGAGCAGGTCAAAGGTAGATTTATACTCTTCTTGTGGAACCTTGTAAATATCTTTTAAAAGCTCAAATGAATCGATCACCGGAACATCCCACCAAAGCTGCGAACGCTGGCCGAAAACGACACCAATATTTTTTACATACTCGACCCGGTTCTTCCATGGTGTGAAACCCATGATGCTGCAGGTTCCCCCGTCAGGAACTAAAATGCCGCTCATGATCTTAATCGTTGTCGATTTGCCCGCACCATTTGGACCAATGTAACCAACAATTTCACCAGGTTCGATTGTAAATGAAATATCTTTTAGAGCTTCCACAATCGTATGCTCCCGGTAAAAAAGGGATTTGGTCGCTTGCAGTAATCCATTTGACCGCTTTGCCACTTTGAAGGATTTCGTTATGCCCTCTAATTTTATCAACTGTTTTCCCTCCTTTTGTCACAGAGGAAAATAATATCACCCATCGATTATAAGTGTCAAGAATTTTTTGAATTGTTTTTCGTGGATTCTTTGTCACAACATTTAAGAAAGAAAAACGTCAAAATTTAGGCTAATAATACAAAATGCCTCGACCAATATATATTGGTACGAGGCTAAGAGTTTAGATTTGTTAACTACATTTTTCGATTTAACAATATTTATGAGCAATTTTCTTCTTTATATTAAATAAGATTTTTAAATTGAGAAACAACATTTTCAACCGTAAAACCATATTCTTTCATAATCCTATCTCCAGGTGCTGAAGCCCCAAATTGATCAATAGCTAGAACAGATCCGTGATCTCCAACATATTTACACCATCCTATAGATGAACCCATTTCAATTCCAAGACGTGCTTTTACATTTTTAGGAATAACACTTTCTTTATATGCATGTGATTGCTTTTCAAAACGATCCCAGCTCGGCATGCTAACAACTGAAACCAAAATCCCCTCAACTTCTAAAGCCTTTTGCGCTTCTACTGCCAATGGAACTTCAGAACCAGAAGCTAATAATAAACCAGAGATCTCCCCTTTTGCTTCGGAAATGACATATGCTCCTTTATTAACACCTTCATATGCTTTGTCTGAATCAACAAGTGTTGGTAGGTCTTGACGCGACAAAACAAGAGCGGTTGGTTCACTTTGGCTTTCTAATGCGAGCTTCCATGCAGCTGCTGTCTCATTTGAATCCGCTGGGCGAATTGTTGATAGACCTGGCATTGCACGTAATGATGCTAGCTGCTCGATTGGTTCATGTGTCGGTCCATCCTCACCAACTGCTATGCTATCATGTGTAAACACATAAGTAACTGGCAGCTTCATTATTGCAGAAAGTCGAATTGCTGGACGTAAATAATCTGAGAAAACAAAGAATGTTGCTCCAAAGACTTTCACACCGCCATGTAAGGCCATGCCGTTAACAGCTGCTCCCATCGCAAATTCACGTACACCAAACCAGATGTTTCGACCACTATAATCTGTACTGCTAAAATCTATTTCTCGCTTTAATAAGGTTTTATTCGATGAAGCTAAATCAGCTGACCCACCGAATAATTGAGGAATATTTTTTGAAA
This sequence comes from Bacillus sp. EB106-08-02-XG196, assembly GCF_013396335.1. GTDB lineage: Bacteria > Bacillota > Bacilli > Bacillales > Cytobacillaceae > Neobacillus. The sequence continues at coordinate 22,718 of NZ_JABWSY010000027.1, read as the reverse complement.
GTGCGTTCAGAACTTCACCACTAGATGCACGAGTTGCAAGTTTATCTTCCCCTACACGATACGCCGTAACATCTGCATCCCATCCATTTGGCAGCTCACCATTAATCGCTGTTATTAACTCATTAGCAAGTAATGGATATGAACTTTGGTATATAGTGAATAGTTCATTCCATAATTGTTCTTTTTGTTCTGCAGCTTCTTTAAGTTCAGCAAAATACGACTTTACTTCTTCTGGTATATAAAAATCTTCTTCATAGTTCCAGTTATAATGTTCTTTCACAAGTTGAATTTCATCTTTCCCAAGTGGTGAACCATGTGAAGCAGATTTTCCTCCTTTATTTGGAGAACCATAACCAATGACTGTTTTCACTTCAATTAAGGTAGGTTGATGTGTATTTTCTTTTGCTTCTGAAATTGCTTGAGAAATTGCTTCTAAATCATTGCCATCCTCGACACGAATTACTTGCCAGTTATAAGCTTTAAATCGATCTTCAACACTCTCACTAAATGACATATTAAGATCGCCATCAAGTGAAATATCATTTGAATCATACATAACAACCAATTTCCCAAGCTTAAGATGCCCTGCTAATGAAGCCGCTTCAGCAGAGACACCTTCCATTAAGTCTCCATCTCCACAAATGCTATATGTATAATGATCAATAACGTCTAAGCCATCACAGTTATAAGTTGCTGCTAAGTGTCTTTCAGCCATTGCCATACCAACGGCCATTGCAATTCCTTGTCCTAATGGTCCAGTTGTTGCGTCGATCCCTGGTGTATGACCAAATTCAGGATGTCCAGGTGTCTTGCTACCCCATTGACGAAAGTTTTTCAAGTCATCTAATGTAACATTAAAACCGGTCAAGTGTAGTAAGCTATATAGCAGCATGGAGCCGTGACCCGCTGATAACACAAAGCGATCGCGGTTAAACCAATTTGGATTACTAGGGTTATAATTCATAAACTTGGTCCAGAGTGCATAAGCCATTGGGGCAGCTCCCATTGGCATTCCAGGGTGTCCAGAATTCACGTTTTCAATTGCATCTATTGATAATGTTCGGATTGTCTGAATGGATAACTGATCAACATTTACTTTTTGTTTGATCATGCTAATTCCTCCTAATTTTATCTTGTTAAGTATTTAATTTCGGGATTCAATAAATTGATAAATATTATTTTTTCCACCAATCGCAATAAATGAATGAGTTAACATAACGCCATCTTCTTTTTTCCTTACACCCTTTAATAGGCTACCGTCAGTAATACCAGTTGCGACAAAAATGCATTCATCTGTTTTAACAATTTCATCTATTGTAAATATTTTATTAGGATTAGAGATTCCCATTTTCACACACCGATTAAATTCATCTTCATCACGCGGAACGAGTTGTGCCTGAAAGTCTCCACCTAAACATTTCAAAGCAGTTGCTGCTATTACTCCCTCCGGAGCCCCACCTGTTCCTACTAATATATCAACATCCATTTCTTCTATTGATGTTGCAATAGCTCCCGTTACATCACCATCAGAGAATAACTTGACTCTAGCACCTAAATTAAATACCTGTGTTATCAGATCTTCATGACGTTCACGATCTTGAATCATAACCGTTAAATCACTTACATCTTTCCCGATAGCTTTTGCTACATTAATCATATTCTCTGTTAATGAAAGTTTTAAGTCGATTGCACCCTTAGCTTTCGGTCCTACAGCAATTTTTTTCATATACATATCAGGGGCATGCAATAAACTTCCACGACTTGCAACTGCGATGACAGCTATTGAGTTATCCTGTCCTTTTGCCATTAAATTTGTTCCTTCAACCGGGTCAACTGCAATATCAACGCTAGGGCCATTACATGTACCTAACTCTTCCCCAATATATAGCATAGGCGCCTCATCCATTTCACCTTCACCGATCACAATTACTCCACTCATATCAATGGAGTTTAATCTAGTGCGCATCGCTTCAGTTCCCGCTCCATCTGCTTCTAGTTTATTCCCTTTTCCAACCCATGGTTGTGATGCAATCGCTGCTTGTTGAGTTACAGCTAAGAAATCCATTGCTAATACTTGGACATAATCTTTACTGTTAATATTTGATTTAGGGCACATATTTTTCCCCTCCTAAATTGTATGATCTACCATAAAAATGAATAAATATACAATTATAACAATAAACATACATTGTATTCATTAAATAACATTTCATTTCCCCAAAAGTTCACCCATCTTAAATTTTATAAGACAGGTGGACTTCGACCTAAATCCTACCCATATTTGGAATTAAACAGTTTGAACTGATTTAACGGTTGTTAAAAATGTTTCAAGAATTAAGTACGCTGATGTTGCACCTGGATCCTGATTTCCTATTGATCTTTCACCTAATCGACTTGATCGTCCACGTTTTGATAGTAAATCTTTTGTAGATTCCATACCTTCTTTCGCTGAAGCAGCCGTCTCAGTAAATGAAGCAACGAAATCATTAGAACTTTCAAAAGTAGACTTTAACGTTTTCAAAGCAGGGTAAAGTGTATCAATCATCGTTTTATCACCTACTTCTGCTCCTCCACGCTCCTTAATTCCTTCAATAAAAGCAACCCAGAATTCCTTTAAGTCTTCACCAGTTAATTCTGTTTTATTTTGGAATACTTTTGCTCCTCTTAGGAAGCCAGTTGCATATAACGGTCCAACTGAAGATCCTACCGCACTTAAAAATGTACGACCTGCAGTAATACAAATTTTCCCACAATCATCTTCTGTTACTAGCTCTTCATTTAATTTTTCATTAATTGCTTGCCATCCGATTGACATTGTCACACCATGGTCACCGTCACCAAGTTTTCGGTCTAGCTCTGATAAATATTCTTTATTATCTTCCATTACATTTACTACATTTTTTAAGAAAACTTTAAGGTCTGCTGCTGCAAATTTCATTTTATTTTCCTCCTTATCGTTGAGCGTACATGGGGCAATCAGCTGGATGATCGATAAATTCACTTAATTCATCATCTAATTTTATGATTGTAACTGAGCATCCGCCCATTTCTAAAGATGTACTATAGCTTCCAACATATGATCTATGGATTTCAATCCCTTTTTCACTAAGGATTTGTTCCACTTTTCTAAACATAATATATAGTTCCATTTGCGTCGTAGATCCTAAACCGTTTACAAGTACGGCAACTCTTTCACCATTATCAACTGGCATATCAGCTAATATAGATTGTACTAAACGATCTGCTACAGCATCAGCTGGTTGGAGCTGACCTTTTTCAATTCCTGGTTCACCATGGTGACCAAGACCGATTTCCATTTCATTATCCTCAAGTTCAAAGCTAGGCTTTCCTGTCTGCGGTAAAGAACATGGGGTTAAGCCAACTCCCATTGATCGAGTGTAGTCGTTTGCTTTTTTAGCAACACGTACCACATCTTCTAAACTGTATCCATTATCTGCTGCAGCACCAGCAGCTTTTGTTACAAAAAACTCTCCTGCGATTCCTCTGCGCTTTTCCTTTTCTTCTTTTGGTGCAGATGCCACATCATCCGTAACAAGAACTAATCCAACATTGATACCATATTCTAAATCTGCTAGCTCAGCAGCCATACCGAAATTCATAACATCACCAGCATAGTTACCGTATATGTAAACAACTCCTGCACCTTTATCAATTTCTTTTGTTACTTCTAAAATCGGATCTGGTGGAGGTGAAGCAAAGATATTTCCTACAGCAACTCCGTCTGCCATCCCATCTCCAACATAACCCATAAATGCTGGTTCATGGCCAGATCCTCCACCGATAAGTACTCCAACCTTGTTTTCAATTGTTTCTTTTGCTGTAACAATTGAACGTTTATTTTCAGGTAATAGTTTTACATGCTTTGGAAACGCCTTCACATAACCTTCTATCATTTCATCTACAACATGCGTTGGATTATTAATTAGTTTTTTCATATTAAACCCTAGCTCCTTTCAAAAACTCTTGTTCTTTATCCATGATTTGTTGAACTTTTCTTGCTGAATTTCCGCCTGGGAATTCTGACTCTAAATACGCTTTAACAACTTGTTTAGCAGTTTCAATTCCGATGACCTTAGCCCCCATAGTCAATACTTGAGCGTTATTGCTTTTTTGGGCTCTTTCAGCTGAATACGTATCATGACATAATGCTGCACGAATTCCAGGTACTTTTCCAGCTGCAATAGCAACACCAATACCAGTACCACATACTAATATTCCTCGGTCTATCTTATTATCATTTATATCGACCGCTACTTCAAATGCTACTTCTGGATAATCAACTTCAACACATGCTTTACAACCATAATCATAAACTTCATGACCTAATTCTTTCATATATTCTCTCAAAGCTTCTTTCATTTCAAACGCGTTGTGATCGCAACCTAATCCAATTTTCATTTTTTCTCTCCCTCACTATCATTCATTTTCTATAGCTGTTTATTATTTTTTATAATTTTATTTTTTCACTTTTACACATAAAAGTCAATAATATTTTTTATTTGTTTTCATTTACTTTTGTTTTATTTCAATTTAGGTTAAACATACTAATTTATTGTAAATAATAAGAACGTCTGTATTTAGACGTCCTTATTTATTTTCATATTAATTTTCAATAAAACGAATTAAATTTATTGTGCCGCTTTAAGGTCTACTATATCAGTAGAGTGCTTTTCTTTTTCAGACTTAGGTAAATTTACAAAGATCATTAAGAACGAACTAAATAGATATAATCCTGTGAAAATCCAGATGATACCAACTGTACCAACACTTGCAATGAAAGTACCAACAATAACAGGTCCAATAAATTGACTTAAGCCTGCACCAAGATTAAGGATAGACATTGCAGCACCTTTGTTTTCTGGAGCCAATGATGGAATTAATGCAGAAAGTGGTACATACGCTGCTAAGCAAGCTCCAAAACAAATTGCAATGATGGTTGTCGCCATATAATTTGGCCCCAATGCGAAAGGTACATAATAAAGACCTGCTGTAAAAATAGCGCATCCAATTCCACCAAACCACATAATCGTATTACGCCAACCTAATTTATCTCCAACAATCCCCCAAATTAGATTAAAAATAACATTACTTGACCAAAGTGCACCATAAATTTGTAGCCATTCTGTTCTAGTAAATCCAATTTCCATCATATAAGCAGGAAGAAAAACAACGAAGCCATATGCGCCTGCTGTATTGATTGTTCTAACAATTCCACCTAAACCTACTTTTGGTTTTTCAAAAGCAATAGTAATTCCTTTTGCTAGGTATTTCAGTGCCTCTGCCTTTGTTTCAAATTTCTTATTATTGTTGCTCTTATCTTCTTTATTTAAAAGAATTGCAATTGTTGCACCTAATGCAACGAAAATCAGTGCACTCCAAAGGGTTTTCATTTCTCCTAAAATCGGGAGTGCAAAACTTGAGTAATACGCACCTAATACATTCAAGCCACCCGCAAATGCAACCCAAAACCATCCAACAGCTGTTCCAAGTTTTTCACTTGGTGCATAGTATGTAATCCAAACTAAGAATGAATAGGCAAAAAGTGGATAGCCAAGTCCTCTGAGAGAATAGGTTGGAATCATTACCGCTAAATTCATCGTTGGAATTCCAATGGTTAAAAAGACAACCGTTCCTAAAACAAACATCGAAACACCGATCATCATTGCTTTTCTAGGTCCTAAAATTTCTGCAAGTACCCCTGATAACCATGCAGCAATTGCAACTGCAAAACCGTAAACACTAAATAATAACGCAGACTGTTGTACAGTCAATCCGTTATCTGTTAAATAAGAAGACATCCATCCTAACTCGAGACCATCCCCCATCATAAAAATTAACACCCCTAGATATCCAAGGGCCATCTTGGAATCCATGCCCAATTTACCTAAAATACCACCCTTATTCATTATTTCTCCCCCTTTTTCCTGAGTTCTCCAGAAGAATAATCTCATTGTTATCCCCGCACTGCATAATAAGATGTCAATTGCTTTCTAGTGATAATCTCAATTTCTCACATTAGGTAAATCTGGCTGGATTTATCATTACAGAAAGATTAAGCGCTTACTTTGTCTTTTTATCAATCCCTTTATTCAAGTGCTAAAATAGTAGGGGACTTAGTATCCGCCCCCTAACCTAGGAAATTTATTTTCCTGAGTGAAACTTTATCTTTCTTATAAATTTGGATCAAGAACTACCTTTAATGATTTAGCACCATTTTTAACTAATTGGAAGCCTTTTTCAAATTCCTCTAAAGGTAACGTGTGTGTTACAACACCCTCAGTTGGAAGATCACCATTTGCAATTCCCTTAATGACATGCTCATAGCAGTATGGTCCTAAATGAGATCCTAATACATCAAGTTCTTTACGGTCACTAATAATACTCCAGTCAACTGTTACTGGATCTTTAAATACACTAAACTCAACAAATGTGCCAAGCTTACGAATCATTGTTAAGCCCTGTTCAACAGATTTTTGCGCCCCAGTTGCTTCTATATAAATGTCACAACCATAACCATCTGTAAGCTCTTTAATAATTGAGATTGCATCCTCTTTTGCTGGATTAATAACCATATCAGCTCCGAATTTTTTTGCCATTTCTAAACGATCTTCAAATAGATCTAATACGATTAATTTTCCTGGTCCTGACTTCTTAATAGCACCGATCATGCCAAGACCTAAAGTTCCTGCACCCGCTAGAACAACAATATCGCCAAGTTGAATTTTTGCACGTTGAACAGCATGGAAAGAACATGCATATGGTTCAATTAAAATTGCTTTTTCAATTGGTAAATCTTCCGGAACTTTATAATTAATTGCTTCTTTAGTAAATTTCATGTACTCAGCCATTGCACCGTTTACATTGTTTTGGAATCCGTAAAGATCGTGCTTTTCACACATCCAATATTGACCACGGTTACAGAACCGACATTTCCAACAAGGGACGATTTGTTCAGAGATAACACGATCTCCGATTTCATAACCTTCAACACCTTCACCTAAAGCAACAACATGTCCGATAAACTCATGGCCAGGAATCATTGGCGCTTTAATGTAAGCAGGTTGCTTTTCATCTCCCCAGAAACTTGGAGCTCCTTCAAACGCTTTCAAATCTCCTGCGCAAATCCCACATGCTTCAACTTTTACTAGCATTTCTCCTTCAGCGATCTCTGGAACAGGTACTTCTTCTAAACGATAGTCTCCTGGTGTATAAGCTACAACTGCTTTCATTGTTTTTGGAATTACCAAATTCGTAAAGTCTTGCTTAGTTAGTGTGTTTGAACCCATTTCTTATCTCTCCTTTAAAGTAGAAAGTCTGTTCCATTCAAAAGAATCATAGTTTCAATTATAAGTAAAATTAAAGATTATTGTATCTTTTTTTACTTCCAACTAAATCGAAACAACCATTAAATCGCTTACATTCTTAGACGCATTGGTCTTTCCATTTAGAAGGTGAGACTATTAAATAAAAATATTGTCAGGTTACTATTATTTTCATGTTCTTTTGAATGAAATGATTTTGCTTTCATTTACTATCATTTACTTTCGAAAATGTTATTTATAGAACCTATTGTATTATTATAACTATCGTTTCGTCAATATTATTTTCATTCTTTTTTATATTTTATTTTCATTTACTTTTGAAATTTTGCAATTTACATTAGAACTAATTAATGATGTAATGTTATTATAAAAGTAATTAAAAAATTTTTTTCACTTATCCTTAACTTTTACAATAAAATTTTCTTAATTAAACTAACATATAGGGTGATTTGATGGGAAAGATGTTTGCAGCAGAGAGAAGAAACCGTATTATGGATATATTAAATGAACGACAAAGGGTTACGATTAAAGATCTTTCCTCAGAGATTCACGTCTCTGAGGCAACACTTAGATCAGATCTTACAAAATTAGAAGAAGACGGTTTACTTTTACGAACTCATGGAGGAGCCATGCTTTCTGATCAAACGGATAGTGACAACAGCTTTTCTTCAAGAGAAAGAAAAAACAAAAACGAAAAAACTGCCATTGCCAAACAAGCTGTTGAATTAATTTCTGATGGACAATGTATTATGCTCGATGCGAGTTCAACGGCTCTAGAGCTTGCTCGTATATTAGCGGATATGAATATTAGGTTAACTGTCGTTACAAGTGGTATTAAGACCGCATTAGAGCTGAATGAACATCCAGATATAACCGTTATCTTACTAGGTGGTATTGTAAAAAGAGGTTCCCACTCTCTTGAGGGTAGTTTGGGGGTAGCTATTTTGAATCAAATCCATATAGATATTATGTTTACATCTGCAAATGGTTTTTCTCTAGATTCTGGATTAACTGACTTCAGTGTTTATGAAGTAGAATTAAAAAAGGCTATGGTTAAGGCTTCCGAAAAAGTAGTTGCATTACTCGATCATTCTAAGTTGAACAAAAGTTCTATTGCTTCTTTTTCATCCATTCATCAAATTGATACCATAATAATAGATAAAAACATTTCTGATATGGATATGAAAAAAATAAAAGATCACAACATTAAAGTAATAACCGTTTCTACAGATTAGAATAAAAAGTGACACATTTTTTAGCATTTCCTTTGGTTAATAAAACACAAAAACTCGCCGTGAAATATGGCGAGTTTTCTTTATAGGTTCTTTTCGGAAATATTGTTGCAAATTCCAGACTACTTCACCATTGATTATATTATTTTTGTTTTTTTAATTGTTGATACTGCTCGATGATTCCTTTGAACAACGGTGATTCTGGCACAAGCTGCGTAAATGTCTGAATAGCAGCCTCTAATCCTTGCCCATTAATCGTTTGCTGGACTTTAACCGCTTCCTCATCCCCTTGGAAATCGTACATCAGTGCAGCAGCAATTCCCTTTAGCAGATAAACCGGTTCTTTTCCAACGACTTCTGAATATTGTCTGGCAGGACTAACCAGACGATCGTTTGAGCCTAGCTTACGGATCGGTGAACGAGCAACTCTCGTTACTTCATCAACAATATAGGAGTTAGAGAAACGTTGAAGAATCTTTTGAATATATTTCCCATGTTCCTCTTGGTCAAAGCCGTATTTCCCAACTAAAAACTCGCCGCTCTCCTTTATTGCCCCTTCAACCAACTCGCTTATTTGCTTATTCTCCATTGCGCTATTAATGGTTTCCACTCCAAAATAATAGCCAAAATAGGCAGCCAGCGCATGGCCGGTATTAACCGTAAATAGTTTTCTCTCAATATACGGCACTAACTCTTCAACGTAGGTAATTCCATTAATCACCGGGCGCTCGCCAACCATTTTAGGTTCTTCGACAACCCATTCGTAAAAGGGTTCAACTTTTACCATGAGCTTATCTTCATTGACTTGATTTGGAACAATCCGGTCCACAGCAGAGTCAGGAAATCCAAAGCGTCCTTCAAATTGTGCTTTTTCCTCTGCCGTTAATTTTTCAAAAACCTTTTCTTTTAATAGCGTACTGCCGCCAATCATATTTTCGCAGGCGATAATGTTTAGTGGTTTATCTGACACGGAAACTCGTTTCCGCAATCCATCTGCAATTAAATTCGCAATCAGCGGGAGGATGTTTGGACCAATAGCAGTAGTAACTAAGTCCGCTTCAGCAATAGCCGCAATGACTTTTTCAGGATTTAGCGCACTATTTATCGCTCTTACGTTTCCAACCAAAACTTCCTCCTGAGAAGGTTCAGCAAGGACAACTCGATACTCTTTTTTCTCATTGAGTAAATCTACGATTTCGCGGTTTACATCGACAAAGCAAGTTTCATATCCCGAATGAAATAATAAATTCCCAATAAATCCACGACCGATATTCCCTGCCCCAAAGTGAACAGCTAACAAATTAATTCACTCCTTCAAAAATTGCCATAATCTCATCTGCTGACTTTGCTTTTACAAGTGTTTCAATATTTTCTTCTTCTGAGAGGACAATCGCAATCTTAGATAGAATGTCTAGATGTTCATTATCTTTTCCAGCGATTCCAACCAGAAGTTTAACGGTATTTCCGCCGCCAAAGTCTACCCCTTCAGGAACTTGCACAAATGAAATTCCTGAATCTTTAACAAACGACTTTGAATCCTCAGTACCATGAGGGATAGCTACAAAATTACCCATATAGGTTGAAGTGAGTTGTTCTCTTTCTAACATTTTATCGATATAGTTTACATCCACATATCCCTTTTCTACTAGGATGCTTCCTGCTAATCGAATGGCTTCTTCTTTCGTTCCAACGGCAGCATTTAATAAAATATTTTCTTTTGATAAAATTGATTTTGACATATTATACACTCCTAATTTCATTTAATTTTTCATTAAAAAACTGATCCAATCTAGCTGTAAGTAATGCCCCTATTTTACCCTTGTCATGTGACTGAAACACAGAAATACTCTCATCATTCTCAATTAACAATGTGCTAAGGTAACTTAATACTTCTAATACACATTCTGAAGCACTTTCCGGTGATAATAGTAAAACTAAATATTTCATTTCCATTTTCATCTGATCCATGCCGGTAACCTCAATAGGTTCTTGCGTGACATAAATGGAAAAGCTTGGCTTTAGTATATGGGATGAACGTGTATGGAACAGAGCCATTTCTGTCCCCGGAATACCCAAACCTCCAAGTTTTTCCCTTTCGTTGATCGCTTCCATCACCGATTCTATATTATTAATCTTTTCCTTTTCAAATAGCTTTCGACAAGCTTTATTTAATATTTCTTCCGTTGTTAGCATGTCTGAAACATCGGATACGTCAAACCCTTTGAGTATGAGAGAAATGGTTTGAGCATATTCTTGAATATGATCCATTTCTTCAATAAGCTTCTTTGCATTTTTCTTCGTATTGCTTTTATTTAACGCCATGGAGAGTTTTTCCTCTGACCCGTTCACAATGATTTGTTCATTTATAAAAGAGCGGATTCCCTCAATCTCATCTTTGTTTAAGATAGGGCTTACCAGGATATATTCCAAATGATAATCAGGTATCGGAATCGTAGAAATTATTAATTGATAATCCGTTGTTTTCATTTTCTTAAATTCCATTACAGAAACATTTTGAACCTGTTTCAGCTCAGGAAACTCTTTTTTTAATCTGGTTACAAGCATTTTCGATGTGCCAATTCCACTCGAGCAAATAACCAAGGTTTTAAAATTATCAAGTTCCTTATTTCCTAAAACTACAGCACCAAAATGCATCACAAGATAGCCAATCTCTTCATCGGGTACATATAGCTCATGAAACACCTTATCCACAGCTTGTTTTACGATTGAAAATAGCTCTGTATAGTCTCGTTTGATTTTATCTAACAAAGGATTACTTATCCCCATCTTTTCTTTGATTCGGTAGACAGCAGGCTTCAAATGCATAACCAAACCTTCAAATAATGAACGATTCGTTGTTAAATCCATCCCTACTTGCCTTCCAACCAATTCAACTAAATTTCTAGCTTTAATCGCAACCTGATAGCTAGAATCCTCAATCAGATATTCATTATCATGGCGGAGCTTCGCACCCTTTAAGTGCATAGTGATATAGGCAATCTCTGCTTGTGGAATGTTAATTTTAAAAACATTTTCTAATTCCCTAACAATCTTTTCTGCAAATTTATATTCCTTCGATTCCTGTTGATTCTCAAGATAGGCCTGGTTGATTGTAATCCCTTCGCCTTTTTGAATTCGTTCTACCGCCAATGCCAAGTGTACCACTAAGCCAATATAGGCACTATCAGCCATCGCAAACGGCAATTCTTGTACAATGGAATCCACTATTTTTTCAACGATCAAAAGCTTTTGTTTTTCAACAAGTCCCAATAGTCTTTCGGAAATAGTGTTGATTTGCTGGGTGGACCTCTTTTGGATATTTTCTCTTGCTAGGGAAAGAATTTCTGATTCATCTAGGTTTTCAGAAATGAGGTGACTCATTGCTCTTCGCTTAGCACCTTCATCACCTTCGATTTCTACTCCATAGCCTCTTTTTCTTATGAGCGACAACCCGAAATGTTGTAACCTCTCTTCTAGCTTTGTTAAGTCTGCACTGACCGTTGCAATCGTAACATTTAAATCGTTAGCAAGGCCAAGCAGTTTTACAGGTCCGTTTGTTTCGAGGAGTTCACATAATATAATCGTCTGTCGTTCATCAGGGGTGTATTCTGTATGAAAAAGATTGAATAAAAACAGCTCTAATTCGCGTATTTTACTTTTATCTCCTGTGATTTGAACGCCGACACCTGATTTTTTTTGTAAAGAAAGATTGTATTCCACTAGAATGTCTTCTACATTTTTCAAGTCACGGTGCACGGTTCTCCCGCTTACCCCAATTTGATCAGCGAGGTCTTTCACAGTGATCTCATCTTTTTCAGTTAACAAGATTTCAAGAACTTGCCTTTCTCTTGCAGAAATATACATGGTTCACCCCCCGTGTCAGGAATTGGATTCCTCGGTTACTATCTTATGATGTTGCCAAATTTAAATAATCATACCCTCAATATTATTTTATTAACAATTGAACCTTAATACAACAAGTTAAAAAGGTCCTTTAGTCATTTTGATTGTTGACAAAATTAAAATAAAAAGAGCCTAAACTTATGATCAGCTAGGCTCTTGGCAGGATTACTTCTTTAAGCTATTAATGAGTTCATCATATTTGGGACTATTTAAAAAGTTTTCTACTGAAATATGTGTCGCATTAGGAAGCTTTGCTTTTGCACGGTCAGTTAGATCCTTATGTGTGATAACAACATCCGCATCTTCCGGTAAATTGTTTATCGCTGTGTTAATGACCGTTACATCTAATCCAGCTTTTTGTGTTTTGTTTCTTAAAATGGATGCACCCATGGCACTTGAACCCATACCTGCATCACATGCGAAAACGATTTTGTTTACGTTTTCTGGATCTACAGTAGATTGTGTAGTTAATACAGAAGAAACTGAACTTTTCTTACCTTTCATTTCTTCCATTTTTGCTGCTGCAGAAGATAAATCTTCATCTGTCGCTTTACTTGTCTTCAAAATTAATGAAGCCACTGCAAAAGAAACAGCTGTTGCTACTAAAACCCCTGCCAACACGCCAAGATAATTTCCTTTTGGAGTCATTGCAAGAAGGGCAAAAATACTTCCTGGTGATGGAGCAGCTACAAGACCTGCATTGAACAGATTGAATGTGAAAACTCCACTTACTCCCCCTGCCATTGCAGCAAGAATTAACATCGGTTTCATTAAAATGTATGGGAAGTAAATCTCATGAATACCACCTAAGAAGTGGATAATCACTGCACCTGGTGCTGTTTGTTTCGCTGTACCTTTACCAAATAACCAGTAAGCAAGCAAGATCCCTAATCCTGGACCAGGGTTTGTTTCTAATAAGAATAGAATTGATTTTCCAGCACTTGCGGCTTGATCAATTCCTAATGGACTTAAGATTCCATGATTAATTGCGTTATTAAGGAAAAGCACTTTTGCTGGTTCAATTAAGATGTTTGCTAGCGGCAATAGATTAGCATTAACAATCGCTTCAACACCCGCAGCTAATGCATTACTCAATCCCGCAACAACTGGACCAATTACCTTATATGCGATTATAGTTAATATCCCTGCAATGATACCGGCTGAGAAGTTGTTAACAAGCATTTCAAATCCAGATTTGATCTTTCCGTGAACCATTTGATCAAACTTCTTAATTGCGTATCCACCGATAGGACCCATGATCATGGCTCCTAAAAACATCGGAATATCTGTTCCGACAATGACACCCATTGTAGCTGTGGCACCGACAACTCCACCGCGGATATCATAAACCATTCTACCACCGGTAAAACCAATTAATAATGGCAGCAGGAAAGTAATCATTGGTCCTACTAACTTAGCCAAATCTTCATTTGGCCACCAGCCTGTTGGAATAAATAATGCCGTGATAAGTCCCCATGCAATAAAGGCACCGATATTCGGCATGACCATTCCGCTTAAATAACTGCCGAACTTTTGTATTTTAACTTTTACATCTGATTTATCTTTAACTTCAGTTTGATTCATTTTTCTTTTCCCCCTCCAACTTATTTGTTGAACTTTCTACCTTTATGATAAAGCGTTTTCAGACCTGTATCAATTTATACAAAAATGCATTTTGTCATAGTGATTGTTGACATCTATATATATCAACTCAACAAAAAAGGACTGAAAGGCAGCAAATCGAGTATTGATTATAAAAAAATGGCCCTATCTAATAAAAATTAGATAGGGCCATTCTATGTTCGTTAAAAATTTTCACCTCTTACTCAACTGTCACGGATTTAGCGAGGTTACGTGGTTTATCAACGTCGCAATCGCGATGCAGTGCAGCATAGTAGGCGATTAATTGCATTGGTATTACAGAGATAAGCGGTGATAGTAATTCATGTACTTCCGGGATGACAAAGCTGTCTTCATCCATGTTTAGACCCTTCATCGAAATGATGCAGGTGTTTGCACCACGTGCAGCCACTTCCTTGACATTACCACGTATGCTTAAATTTACACTTTCCTGGGTCGCTAGTGCAATAACTGGTGTTCCTTCTTCAATCAAAGCGATTGTGCCGTGTTTTAATTCTCCGCCAGCAAAACCTTCAGCTTGAATATAGGAGATTTCTTTTAGCTTTAATGCACCTTCTAAGCAGACATAATAGTCTACTCCACGTCCAATAAAGAAGGCATTACGAGTAACAGAAAGAAATTCTCTAGAAATATGCTCGAACAGTTCTTTTGAGTCACAAAGGACTTCCATTGCGTTCGCAATAATACCAAGCTCGTGTATAAGATCGAAATCGACATTTATATTTTGGCTTTTCGCTGTTACATTCGCTAAAATCGCCAATACAGCAAGCTGTGCAGTGTATGCTTTTGAAGAAGCAACTGCAATTTCAGGACCCGCATGCAGCAATAATGTAAAATCTGCTTCACGAGATAAAGTTGAACCAGGAACGTTCGTAATCGTTAACGTTGGATAACCCATTTCTTTTACTTTTACAAGAACGGCACGGCTGTCTGCTGTTTCACCACTTTGTGTAATGAAGATAAACAACGGCTTCTTGGTTAGTAATGGCATGTTATAGACAAATTCACTAGCAATATGCACCTCTACCGGTACTTTCGCAATGTTTTCAATAAACTGCTTACCAACGAGTCCTGCATGATAGGATGTTCCTGCTGCGACAATGTAAATACGATCAGATTCATTCACAGCAGAGATGATTTCAGAATCAATCGTTAATTTACCTTGTTCATTTTGGTATGCTTGAATGATTTTACGCATAACTGCAGGCTGCTCATCAATCTCTTTTAACATATAATGAGGGTATGTGCCCTTTTCAATGTCGCTGGCATCTAATTCAGCAGTGTAAGAAGTACGGGTAATTGTTTCTCCATCAAGATTCTGGATGGTTACTTCGTCCTTCATTACGATAACGATTTCTTTATCCATAAGCTCTACGTATTCGTTTGTTACTTGAAGCATTGCCATCGCATCGCTCGCAACCACATTGAAATTAGAGCCAAGGCCTACCAATAATGGACTTTTGTTTTTTGCAACAAAAATAGTCTCACTGTTTTGTTCATCTAATAAAGCAAGGGCATAAGAGCCATGTAAAAGTGAAAGTGTTTTACGAAATGCTTCTAAAGTCTCCAAGCCTTCGTGAACAAATTTTTCTACTAATTGAACAATGACTTCTGTGTCTGTTTCACTCACAAAAGTTACATCTGCTAAATATTCACGTTTTAGAAGATCATAGTTCTCAATGACACCATTATGAACCAGCGTGAATCGGCCAGATGCACTTTGGTGTGGATGGGAATTTGTTTTGCTTGGCACACCATGTGTAGCCCAGCGTGTATGTCCAATTCCGATGTTAGCCATAACATCCAATTCTACTATCTCACGTAAATCAGCAATACGTCCCTTTTCTTTAAAAACATGAACTCTATTTTCGTTCATTACAGCAATACCAGCTGAGTCGTAGCCTCTATATTCGAGCTTTTCTAAGCCCTTTAATAAAATTTCTTTCGTATCATTTATTCCAATATATCCAACAATTCCACACATTTTCTTTTCCTCCCTGATATAGGGGGCAAGAACGCTTTGGAGGCTCACCTTGCCCCCTTATCTCTGTTTTTAAAGGTATCTGTATATACCTTTTTCTTTTATTGCTATGTTTAGTATGCGCATTTTCCTCTCTTTGTGCACCGAGTTGCCTCGGTGTTTTAAAGAAGAAATAATCGGTTGTGCGTTCAACCGGGAGGTATCCGCCGAACATTCGATAAACCTCCTCCTCGTCAACTAACCCACACTGGTTAGTTCAGGCGCTTTTATTAAACGTAAACTTTCTTATCAACTATCCTCCTTCATAGTTAGTTTTGCCTTTTAAGAAACAAAGCAAACTAATCTTAACTGATGAATCACCATTCGTCAATAAAAATGGGAAAGCTGTGTTGATTTTCCCCTTACATAATAAAATATGCATAAGGGCTCATTATCGTCCCTTATGCATATACAATCATCTATTCTTTTAATTCCATTTCAGCTTTTACAACAGAAACAATTCGGTCTACATAAGCTTCACATAATTCTTCTGTAGGTGCCTCAGCCATAACACGGACTAGTGGTTCTGTGCCTGATGGACGAACAAGAATACGGCCGTTCCCATTCATTTCTGCTTCTACCTGCTCAATGACTGCTTTTACCTTCTCATTATCTGTAACATGGTGTTTATCCGTTACACGTACATTAACAAGCTTCTGAGGAAACTTTTTCATATCTGCCGCTAGTTCAGATAATTTTTTCTGAGTTGATTTCATAATATTTACTAATTGCAATCCAGTTAATAAGCCATCACCAGTCGTATTGTAGTCTAAGAAAATAATATGACCAGATTGTTCCCCGCCTAGATTAAACCCGTTTTTCTTCATTTCTTCTACCACATAACGGTCTCCAACTGCTGTTGGTACACTTTGAATTCCATAGCCTTCTAAACCTTTGTAAAATCCAAGATTACTCATTACAGTCGAAACAATCGTGCTATGTTTTAGACGGCCCTGTTCTTTCATATACTTTCCACAAATAAACATTATTTGGTCGCCATCGACGATATTACCTTTTTCATCTATAGCAATTAAACGGTCCCCATCACCATCAAATGATAGCCCTACATCTGCACCCTTTTCCTTAACCATTGCTGCTAAGGCTTCTGGATGTGTGGAACCCACACCAGCATTAATATTGATGCCATTAGGCGAAGCACCCATAACAGAAATATCCGCATCTAAATCCGCGAATAGGTGGGTGGCGAGTGAAGAAGTAGCTCCATGCGCACAATCCAAGGCAATATGGATGCCAGAGAAATCCTCATCAACTGTATTTTTTAAGTATTGAAGATACTTTTGACCACCTTCAAAATAATCCATGACCTGACCTAGGTCCGGACCAACAGGTCTAGGTAATTGATCTTCTGACATATCGATTAATTCTTCAATCTCAAGTTCCTGGTCATCCGAAAGCTTGAATCCATCAGGACCAAAGAACTTAATTCCATTGTCCGCAACCGGATTGTGTGAAGCGGAAATCATTACACCGGCTTCAGCTCCCAATGCCTTTGTTAAATAGGATACCCCAGGAGTTGAAATGACTCCTAAGCGCATTACCTCCGCACCAATAGAAAGTAAACCAGCTACTAATGCCCCTTCTAGCATATGTCCGGAAACACGGGTATCACGACCTATTAGCACTTTTGGTCTGTCCTTATCCTTTGTTAAGACAAAACCCCCGAAACGTCCTAATTTAAATGCTAATTCAGGTGTCAATTCACTATTTGCAACGCCGCGGACGCCATCGGTACCAAAGTATTTTCCCATTTTAAAAATCGCTCCTTGTCATGTTTACTGCAGTATGTTTATGCGTTGTCTCTCGTTATTGTAATTTTTGCAGATGATTTATCAGGTTCCCACTTTACATTAGGCGGCCCATTCACTTGAATGTTCACATTATGCACGCCCTCTGTAAGTCCGTTTAGGTCAATAAATATATCGAAGTTGCTTGGTCCTAGCTCAGTTACTGCTGTCCCTGGTCCAAAGACGAATAAATTTACTACTCGATTTGCTGGGTCATTGATGACAGCCTCATATTGTTCCGGTAAATTTCTAATCTTAATTGGGACATCAGAGACCGTTTTCTCTGCTTCACGGTTCACCACCACGGTTACCTTCACCGTTTCAGGTGTTACTTTTGTTATTCCGTTTGAAATAATAACCGGTAAAGTCAGAGTTGTATTTTCACTTATTTTACTTACATCCACTTCAACACGGACATTTTCCGTATCCTTTAAAACATCCTCATCTCCTGAAATAACGGCTTCCTTAACATCTAATTCCATTGATTCAATTGTGAGTCCTTCTTGCGGAGTACCTTTTTCTAGGATGTTTATTGGGACGGTTTTTGTATTGCTCTTTATTGGAATCGTAACTTCTACGATTTCCGGCTCAACGACTACATCCAGTTTATTTAGTTCTTTATCAAGTACTTGTACCTGTGCCTCTTTTGTCACAGTACTTTCGAGTAAATCTCTGCCTTCAAGTGCTGCTTTAACATATGTAATTCGATCGACTACATCTTTTGCACCTGTGATTTTTACCTTATTTGGCTTAACGGCAGGTTGTCCCGCAGAATAACCCTCTTTTATCAAATCATTATCAAATTCTGCCTCCACCGTAAATTCACTCGTAACCTTTTCTTGAACCGCTACGGTTATGGAGCTAGGCTTGATGGTTGCTTTTAATTTTTCGGATAAACCGCTGACTTCTAAAGTTACCTTTTGGTCTCCAATTTTAGCATTGGTAATATCCACAAATACCTCGAAGTTTTTTAAAGCCTTCGCTGACTGAACATGGGGCATTGGTCCTTCAATTGTTACATCAACCATATCCGGGATTCCTGTAACTACAAGGTTTTCTGTATCAAAATAAGCTTTTACAGGAATATCAACTAAGGTTTCAGTGGTATTTTCCCCTGGTACATTAATTTCGTTTGTCTTGCTTGCAGAATTAGGAACGGCAGAATAAAGTAGAACTGCCAGTAATATTGCCATTATTTTAATAAACCAGGGATTATCCATTAGTTTATCCATTACTCTTTCCCCTCCAGTTCCAACGAGCTGAAGAAGCCGGTTTTACCTTCGTGCTGGTAACGATTAAATCATGAGAGATTAATTCCTTAAATCCCTCTAATGTTAAGTTCCGGTGAAGCTCTCCGTTTCTCGTGAGAGAGATATTTCCGGTTTCTTCTGAAACGACAACGGTTAAACTGTCTGTCACTTCACTTATTCCTAGAGCGGCACGATGTCTTGTACCGAGCTCCTTTGAGATAAAAGGACTTTCAGATAAAGGAAGATAACACGCAGCCGCCGCTATATTGTTTTTTTGAATAATGACAGCACCATCATGAAGTGGTGTATTTGGAATAAAAATATTTATGAGCAATTCAGATGATATTTTCGCATCTAGCGGGATACCTGTTTCAATGTAATCACTCATCCCTGTTTCCCTCTCAATGGAAATCAAGGCGCCAATGCGGCGTTTCGCCATATAATCTGCTGCTTTAATAATTGCGTCCACCATTTTCTCTTGTTCCTCATCATCAGGCCCACTGCTTCTTGAAAAAAACCGCCCTCTTCCTAATTGCTCAAGGGCTCTTCGAAGCTCTGGCTGAAAGATGATGATTACGGCTAAGAATCCCCAATCAATAGCTTGCTGCGTTAACCAGCTTAGTGTATTTAGACCAAAAAACTCACTGACAACTCTTATCAGGAGAATCACTACAATTCCTTTTAATAATTGTACAGCCTTCGTTCCTTTTATAAGGTTTAATAACTTATAAATGACATACGAAACAAGGAGAATATCAACAATACTAGCTAGGTACTTCCATATTGTAAAATCTTCAAAAAACGGCATTGTTTTTCCTCCGTAAATTTGTCTAACTTATAACCAACTTATTATACCATAAATGCAACCTGTACCTATTATTTGTCATGTAAATACTTATCATTAAAAAAGAAATCACCCACTGTGAGTGACTTCTTTTTATTATTCTTCAGTTTCATTAAAGATATCAATTACATCAAAGGCTGTCTTTTTCAGGTGATACCAAATCCAATCAAATACTTCATTAACCTCTTCAATTTGACCCGTTACATGTCCGGCAGAAGCTAAATACTTTTCCCCGTTTATAACCGTTACATCGCCTTGTACTTCACCCTCGATTTTTAACTTTCCGTTTCGAACGATAACATCACCCTTAACGACTTCTCCTTCAGGAACAATCACTGTATTGTTTTGTACCACTAAATTTTCCTGTTTGGAAACAGAAAATTCCCGTTCTTGATTCCATGTTGATAATATACTTCCCATCATTAAAACCAAAAATAAGGAAGCAGCAGCAATGAGTGGATGATTTCTCAGCCATCTTTGCATACCTACCTTTTTCTTTTCCTTTGGCAGGCTGGCCATCACTTTCGCTGTAAAATCAGGTGGTGCCTGCATTCTTGACGTTCCTTTTACAACAGCGATCGTCTTCTTAAATTCATTGAATAGTGTTTCACATTCCTTGCAGCCTTTGAGGTGTTCTCTTAAAATCATCTCATTTGTAGGATCAATTTCTTCATCTAAGTATTCATGCATTAAGTCAACGATTTCATCATTACACTTCAACGTGTTTCACCTCTTATCAGACATAACGTAATTGTTGTCGCAATGCCTCGCGTCCACGATGGATACGGGTTTTGACTGTGCCTAATGGCATATCAAGGATTTCACTTATTTCATTTAGTGACAACTCTTCCATATATTTTAGAACAATAACTGACCTGTATTTTTCAGGCAGCTTTAATATTTCAGTTTGAACCGTTTCTTGGAGTTCAAGACTTTCCAATTCATTCTCAGGTAAAGGGGAGTTCGAAGAAAGCTGTGAATACATGGTAAGACCATCCGTTCCAGAAACTTCTGCATCAAGGTAGTAATCTGGCTTCTTCTTTCTAATTCTATCGATACATAAGTTGGTTGCAATCCTAAATAACCAAGTAGAAAATTTTAAATCCTGATTAAATGATTTGATATTAACATATGCACGTATAAAGGCTTCCTGTGCAATGTCCTCTGCCTCATGACGGTTTCCCAGCATTCGATACCCCAGCTGGAAAATGCTGTTACTATAGATTTCAACAATTTCTGCAAATGCGTCCTGATCGCCTTTTATAACTTGTTTAATTCTCTTTTTGATGAGGGCTTCCATTAATTTATCTCAGCTCCAATACGGCTATACAATATTACGAATCATAAGCAAAAAAGTTTCAATATAAATAATATCTTCTTACATACTTTTTATATTAACAAAAATTAACTAATTTTGGATAATAAGAAGACTTATTTTATTGAAATAATAACAGCAGCTTTCTTGGAAAGCTGCTGCTTAATGATTATAATAATTTTTCCCCGAACAAGGAGCCCATTAATGCGACAGCTGCTCTAGCAGTTTTGTTTTTCTCATCTAAAATAGGATTGACTTCTACAAATTCTGCTGAGGTAATAATCTGTGCCTCTTCGAGCATTTCCATCGCCAAATGACTTTCACGATAACTAATGCCGCCCATTACTGGAGTTCCTACACCCGGAGCATCATTAGGGTCTAATCCGTCTAAATCCAGTGATAAGTGAACACCATCTGTTCTTTCTTTTAAATATGTAATGGTTTCCTCCATCACTTGTGCCATCCCTAGACGATCAATCTCATGCATTGTATATACTTTAATGCCTTTTTCTTTAATTAAAATCTTTTCACCTTCATCAAGGGCCCTAGCACCAATGATAACTACGTTTTCTGGTTTTACTTTTGGTGTATACCCTGCGATATCTGTTAAGGAGTGATGACCAATTCCCAAACTCGCAGCTAACGGCATACCATGTATATTTCCTGAAGGCGAGGTTTCTGCCGTATTTAAATCACCATGTGCATCATACCAAATAACCCCTAGGTTCTTATAATGCTTCGAAACACCCGCTAATGTTCCAATGGCAATGCTGTGGTCTCCTCCCAAAACTAGTGGAAAGGACCCTGATTGAATAACTTCATCCACTTTTTCTGCTAGTAGAGTACTTTTTTCAGCGACGAGGTCTAAATTCCTCAAATTTGATTCTTTATCGATCACTACTTCTGGTCTTCCAATTGGAATATCACCCATGTCATGAATTTGTTCAAAAAGTGGTTTAAGTCTCTCGTAGATTCCCGCATATCTGATAGCACTAGGACCCATATCAACCCCACGTCTCATTTGACCTAAATCCATCGGCATTCCAATAATAGATAATTTTCTTTTCATACTTTACCTCCACCCCTTCATTACTATTATTTTAACCGTTTTCATACTAATGACTCAACTCGACAAAATTATGTATATATATACGTTTGCCGTAGATTGTGTTTGAACACAAAAAAGCCTTAAATCATTATGATTTAAGGCGAAGTTATTTATGTAGTGTGATGGTTATTTTGCCTTGCAAAAAACTTTGGTTAATTTCACTATCGGTAAATTAACTTGGTGGAGCCTAGCGGGATCGAACCGCTGACCTCCTGCGTGCAAAGCAGGCGCTCTCCCAGCTGAGCTAAGGCCCCATA
>NZ_JABWSY010000026.1 GCF_013396335.1 Bacillus sp. EB106-08-02-XG196 | reverse complement strand
TTACGTTGGCTTAGCTTTTATAAAAAGCTAAAAAATTGTTTGTTGACGTTCTTGTTTGTTTAGTTTTCAAAGAACAAATTCTTTCTTCGCTCGTAAGCGACTTTCATAATATAACACAATTCTTTTCACAGTGTCAACATTATTTTTAAAAAAAGAAAACCGTCACTCGCGAATAACTTTGCATCATTCGTTCGCAGCGACGGTTATTAATATATCAAGTATCTCACAAAAGGTCAATAGTTTTTATTGTTTTTTTACGATAATTTTTTACTCACCTGATAACATCGATGAAATATCCCATGTCCCTTTGTATCAAGACTAACAACATCTATTAATCCTTTTTCAATTAGAAACTCAACCAGAACGGCTAAATCTACAGAATAAGGAATTAACTCTTTTTCATTTTGAATCTCGTTGAAAGTCCAATATTCCTTTGTACTTAGAACCTCTAAAAGATGAGCACAGCCAACTTTCGTTCGAGAGTGAATCATAAACTCACTAGCTAAAAATAATAACTCCAGCCTTTTTTCAATCGCCTCTTCACTATTAACAAGCTCTTCATATAATTTTACAATTTCCGGTTCAATTTGTTTTACCTGCAGCCAAACTGTTAATTCCGGATGAAGACCATTTTCAATCACAGCAAGTCTTGCTAAGTGGTGTAAAGAATGAACAACATAATTATATGCGTCCAGATATTGTTTGTTTTCAAAGAGTGCCTTTCCATCGATATACCGTCTTATCAATTTTGCAAATTCTAAGCCCATTTTTACCTTACGGCCATTAAAAGGAAATTCACGTAATTCTGTTTTTAGATTTTCTATATACTCATTTCGATCAAACAATATCTTTGCATTTTGAAGCCATTCAAATATTTTTCGATTTGTACCTAATAGTAGCCAATCATTTAATTGTCCTTCTGTGACGATGTGCATTGCCGCCTTGCTGTCATTATACGTATAGTGCTTTATTAATAGTGGCTGCTCTCCCTCTTTTACAATAATTAAAAGTATTACATCAAAAGTGTCTGTGGTATGGCTTGATTTATGTCTTTTTTCTACCATCAATACTCCAAGTGTATTGGATTGACTAGCCCGTTCCTGATAAATGGGCCGAAGAATGTCTTTCATTCATCATTCCTCCATAATTTTCGATAAACTATATGTTCGACAGTAATAATAAATCTCCTTCTTATTAAGAAGACAAATTTCGACATTCTTTACCATAACATTTTTTCACGAGTTGTAAATATGGTATAGTTTGTCTAGGAGGGAGTAATTATGGCTAAATATTCAAGTAAAATAAATAAAATCCGTAGTTTTGCATTATCCTTAATCTTTATTGGTTTTATTGTTATGTATGGTGGAATTTATTTTCGTAACTCTCCACTTATTATGACCATTTTCATGCTAATTGGACTTTTATTCATTATTGCTAGTACTGTTGTTTATTTTTGGATTGGGATGTTATCAACTAAAACAATACAAGTAAAATGTCCAACCTGCGGAAAACACACAAAAATGCTTGGAAGAGTAGATATGTGTATGCATTGTCGAGAACCTATAACCCTTGATCCTAACCTTGTAGGTAAAGAGTTCGATGAATCTTACAATAAAAAATCAAAAAAATAAAAAGCCGATTTTCTTAATCGGCTTTTTTTGCTGTATTAATGTACTTCTTTACTCGTACATTCAGGACATGTTCCGTAAACTTCCATTCGATGGTTATTCACTTTAAAGCCTGTAACATGTGAAGCAAGTTGTTCTACTTCATTTAGTCCTGGGTAATGAAAATCAACAATTTTTCCACAGCTCTCACAAATCACATGGTAATGGTGAGATGTTACAAAATCAAAGCGAGCTGAAGCATCACCATATGTTAATTCTTTTACTAAACCTACTTCACGAAATACTCGTAAATTATTGTAAACTGTTGCCACACTCATATTAGGGAATTTCCCTTCTAAGGCTTTATAAATATCATCTGCTGTAGGATGTGACATCGAGTTTATTAAAAATTCAAGTATCGCATGACGTTGTGGAGTTATACGCACTCCCGTTTCCTTCAAAGTTTCCAACGCTTCTTTTAACTGATTCATCGTCATGCACCTCTATTCCAAAAATATTCTTAAATTATAATTGTTATAATTAGTTTACTAAGGAATTAATACTTTTGTCAATATTGTTATATCATAATGAAGTAAATGTTTATTCTTTTTCATTGTGTAACGTTTGCTCGGTAATCCCTAATACATGATTTACAAAACGAGCCGTTACAAATAGCAGGTCAGATAGCCTGTTTAAATATGCCAAAACAAGAGGATTAACATCTTCCCCCAGAGAAACGGCACATCTTTCTGCTCTTCTCGCCGTCGTCCGAGCAACATGAAATGCAGCACCAGCTGAATGTCCTCCAGGCAAGATAAAATTAGTCAAGGCTGGAAGTGATTCATTTAATTCATCAATATGTTTTTCCATTTCCTCAATATCACTAGGATTAAGTGACCACTTTACTTCCTTTCCCTTTGGTGTAGCCAGCTCTGCACCAACATGAAACAGATTTGTTTGTATTTTATGATACACATTCTCTATTAATTCTTTCTTTTGAAAAGATTCACCATTCAAATAACTTAATGCAAGTCCAATCATTGTGTTCGTTTCATCGCAGGTACCATATGCTTCTACCCGCAAGTCATTTTTTGCAACCCTTTGCCCATAAATTAAAGATGTCGTTCCTTTATCACCGGTTTTTGTATAAATCTTCATTATATTTCCCCCATTATCGTTCATATATCTTAATACTAATATATGTACATAACCAATGGTATTAATTTAATAAAAAAAGGGTCGATAATCGACCCAACAAGTTTTATCTGAGGAGGTATGCCCTAATAAAATGATATTCAATCTACAGTTGTTTGCATTGGACAAATGCCTTTTCTATAGAAAATAGGCTATATAGTACTTATAAATTAAAACTATACTCGGACACTGGCATCAACATTCGGAGATGAATGCACTTTAGCAGGTGCTGTTTAATTACTAAACGGTCAAAGAATACGAATCTGATTGTGAAGAAGACGATTTCTAATTCGAGAATGCCGCCCTGCTATGGTAATATTGAAATTAAAGTCTATAGGGGGTTAAATATGGAAGTCATTAAAAAAGGAACGACTATTCAATCATTAGAAGTAGGGATGAGTATTATTGAAGCAATCGCCCAACAGGGCAGTCCGCTAAAATTTTCCGATATTCAAGAGTTAACACAGATTACTAAAAGTAATCTTTATAAATATTTGAATACCTTCACACTATTAGGCATCCTGTATCGTTACAAGGATACGGGAGAATATGTATTGGGGAGCAAGTTGATTGAATATGGGATGGCTGCTGTAGATCAAGAAAATGTTATCGACCGGATTACACCTTTTATGCATGAAATTAACGAGAAGTTTTCGAATACCGTTCTATTTTCAAGCTGGACTCATAATGGTCCTATGATTGTTAAAGAATTGAACAAAAATCGCGGGTTAAATATTGGCGCCCAAATAGGAACCTTACTTCCCTTACGCTCTGCATCAGGCAAAGTGTTCATGGCCTTCATGGATGAGCAAATGATTCGGGAATGGAAAGAGAAAGAAATTATGCAAATTCCTCCAGAAAAGGTAGGTTTGCTTGAAGAGGAATGTAAAACCATAAGAGAGAAAGAAGTTTCCTTCGCAAGGGAACCGTTGGTACCATCGGTGTCATCCGTTTCCATTCCGGTATTAAACTATAAGAAAAAACTTCTTGGGTCCGTTACCGTTGTAGGATTTTCAGAGGTTATTCCTCAAAATGAACATCACGAACTATCTCGTTATTTGATAGATATCAGCAAAGAAATTTCAGGTAGTTTCGGTTATCGATGACATGCGGGGAATTTCCCCGCCTTTTTTTTCATACAAAAAAGGGCTCACTTCTAATTGAAGTAAAGCTCTTTCGTGTTTGCCACAGGAAACTATACTAGATTCTCTTTTACATACTGCAGCGCTTCTTCGACATGCCCTTTTACTTTCACTTTTCGCCATTCTTTCGCTATTTTACCTTCTTTATCAATGACAAAGGTAGATCTTTCAATACCCATATACTCGTTACCAAAATTCTTTTTTAATTTCCAAACCTCATACAATTCAGAAACATGGTGGTCTTCATCAAATAATAGTAAAAAGGGTAAGTTATACTTTTCAATAAACTTTTCATGCTTTGCTATAGGGTCTGGACTGATTCCAATAATCGTGCAATTTAACTGAGCAAAGTCATTGTGAAAATCTCTAAAGTCACATGCTTGAGTGGTACAACCAGGTGTCATATCCTTTGGATAAAAATATAATACAACATTTTCACCATTAAAATCTGATAGTTTTACTTTTTCACCATTAGTAGCTAATAATTCAAAATCAGGTGCTTGCTTCCCTAACTCAACAGTCATGATATACATCTCCCTATGGAAAATATTTCTCCTCCATAGCCTAACCAAACTTCCCCAACAACACAACTATTAAGTTCTTAGTCAATTTTAACTTCTCGGTCCATTAATGCACGGGCAACAAAGGCTGCAGGCAGTGTGTAGCCGATTAAAGCCTCGACAACTGCAACCATTCTGCCCAACCCGTGCGGAACAACATCTCCATTACCAACAGAAAATAATGTCATAGCGCTGAAATAAAAGCTTGTTTCAAACAAGTTATAGTTATTTTCATGGTTTGTTTCTACTAGCAATGACACACCCTTTAATTCGAACAATAAATAGATGAGCCCAAACCCAAGAATAACAGTTAAATAGATGGACCCTAAAAAAAGTGCATTTTCAATCGATACAAACTTCCCTTTTATTGTGTTTGGAATAAACAACGTTCTTATACTCATAAAAATACAGAAGATAACAATTGGTAGTAAGAAATAGAACACCTGCCGCCACCTCAACTTGACCTCATTTAATCTATAACTATGCAGGCTTGGACGATAAAATATCAACAATCCTTGCTAAAGTGGCGGGACCCTAAAATTTTTCAAAAGTAAAACAAATAAAAGTTGATTAAAAAAGTGCTATTATTAGGAAGGAATCCAATTCAAGGAGGAAAAATAATGCAATTTACAAATTCTGAACGTATACATAATGAAGCGTTAGAGCATATTGTTGGCGGCGTAAACAGCCCATCTCGTTCTTACAAAGCTGTAGGCGGCGGTGCCCCAGTGGTGATGGAGCGGGCTCAAGGAGCTTATTTTTATGATGTCGATGGAAACCAATATATCGATTATCTTGCTGCTTACGGACCAATTATCACAGGTCATGCTCACCCTCATATTACAGAAGCGATTAAAAAGGCGGCAGAGAGCGGAGTTCTTTATGGTACTCCAACCCCACATGAGGTAAAGTATGCAAAAATGCTGAAGGAAGCCATGCCCTTTTTAGAAAAGGTTCGATTTGTGAATTCAGGTACTGAAGCTGTCATGACGACGATTCGTGTTGCCCGTGCCTATACAGGAAGAGATAAGATTATCAAGTTTGCTGGATGTTATCATGGTCACTCGGATCTTGTTCTCGTTGCTGCCGGGTCAGGACCAGCTACGCTCGGAACCCCTGATTCTGCTGGTGTTCCAAGGAGTATTGCCCAAGAAGTGATTACGGTTCCATTTAATGATATTGAACCTTTTAAAGAAGCATTAGAAAAATGGGGCGACCAAATTGCAGCTGTTTTAGTGGAACCCATTGTCGGGAACTTTGGAATTGTGGAACCAAAACCTGGGTTTTTACAGCAGGTGAACGATCTTACCCATGCCGCAGGGGCACTTGTTATCTATGATGAAGTCATTACCGCTTTCCGCTTTATGTATGGAGGTGCACAGGACTTATTAGGTATTCAGCCTGATTTAACAGCTCTTGGAAAAATTATAGGCGGAGGTCTGCCAATTGGAGCATATGGTGGACGCAAGGAAATTATGGAAAAAGTGGCACCACTTGGACCTGCCTATCAAGCAGGAACGATGGCAGGAAATCCAGCCTCCATTCTTTCTGGAATCGCATGTCTCGAAGTATTAAAGCAAGAAGGGGTTTATGACTACCTTGATCGTTTAGGGGCAATGCTTGAGGAAGGAATTCTAGAAGCTGCAAAAGAGCACGGTATCCAAATTACGATTAATCGTTTAAAGGGTGCTTTTACCGTTTATTTTACAAATGAAAAAATTGAAAACTATGAGCAAGCAGAAAATACAGACGGTGAAATCTTTGGAAAATTCTTCAAGTTAATGTTAAAACAAGGAATAAACCTTGCGCCATCTAAATATGAAGCCTGGTTCTTAACCATTGCTCATACAGAAGAGGACATTGAAGCTACTATTCATGCAGTAAATAATGCATTTTCTCTACTAAAAGGTGAATAAATATACATTTTTCATGCACTAAAAGAGAGTGGTTAACACTCTCTTTATTTTGTTATCTCCCCTTGAAAACGTTTACATTATCACTTTTCTTTACTTTATAACCATATTTTTTCCTGATTTTTCTATCCACATTTTTGTATATTTATTTGATTTCTGAAAATTCTTATGATAATATTAATTTATTATTCTTAAAACAAATTTTTCTATTGAACCGTGCTTTATATGTCAAAATTTCTCACATTAAAAAGATAAATAGGAGGTGAAGCGGCTTTAGAGGAAATTCCGCTAAAGCCAATTTATATGACAGAAAGATGGAATCCTTCCCTTTTTAAAGATTTTCATAAGCATGAACATGATGCCTGCGGAATTGTAGCTTGTCTTGAAAAGAACAAGCAGCCTACTAGAAAAAACATTTTTGATTGCATAGATGCCCTTGTTACGATGAATCATCGTGCTGGCTTTATAAACGGTGAGGGCGATGGTGTTGGAATACATGTTGATATTCCTAAGGCACTATGGAAAGAAAAGTTACAAAATGCAAATGTAGATCCCTCTCTAGCTGATGCAGATAGCTTTGCTATTGGGCATGTTTTTATCAGCCAAAAAGCCAACTGGGCCTCTACTAAACAAGAATTACTTCAAAAACTAAAAAACTACGATTTAGAAATTATCTTTGAAACAAATCAGGTTACCGACTCTAGTGCTCTTGGCCCAATCGCCATTCAAGAAAATCCAGTTTTCTGGCAGTTTGCATGTATCTCCAAAAAGGCAGGGCAAGAGTTAACCAAGGTATTATTCGATGCAATTATAGATTTTGAAACCAATGAATTTGTTCATGTTGCATCCCTAAGCCAAAATCATGCTGTTTATAAAGTTATGGGTGCCGGAGATATTCTTCCTCGCTACTATATGGATTTAGCTAGTCCCATTGTTGCCTCAACCGTAACACTTGGCCATAACCGCTATTCCACCAATACACTTTCAAGCTTTTTTCGAGTTCAGCCATTTAGTGTTCTTGGACACAATGGAGAAATTAATACCATTGCAAAGCTTCGTGATGAAGCTAGGATGATTGGTGTTCCACTCGTTAAAGATGGAAGTGACTCACAAGATTTAAGCAGGACAATGGAAACATTAATTTGCCGTGAAGGATATACGTTATTCGAGGCAATCGACCTTTTATTCCCGCCAATTATTAATGAAATAAAAGCCTACTCAGAAGATTTACAAGACTTATATACTTATATTCGCGAAGCATGGGGCCATTTTGCCCAGGGTCCTGCTGGCATTATTTCTAGGTATGGGGATGAAGCTGTTTTTAGTGTCGATGCACTTGGTCTACGTCCACTTTGGATGCTGGAAACTGAAACTTCTTATTTATTCTCATCCGAACCAGGCATCATTCCTTCAAGTGAGTATGTCAATGACCCTAAGCCACTAGCTCCTGGTGAAAAAGTCGGCTTTAAGTGGAGCAATAGTAGATTAGAAGTTTACGAGCAGGACAAATTTCAAAGAGAAGTTTATAACCGCTATTCAAATCGCTTGAATCTCCAGGGTTCAAGAGTTCGTTTACAAGCACCTGCTTTAGAAAAAACAATTACGATGAATTATCCAGATAAAATACACAATGGGCAATATAAGGCCTTTGGCTGGGAAAGAGACCACATTCAATTAATCGAGCAAATGGCTGAAAAAGGTGTCGAGCCGATTCGTTCCCTTGGACATGATGCACCACTTGCAGCTCTTAATCCTGAGCGTAAAAACCTTGCAGATTATTTTAAAGAAAGTGTAGCCGTTGTTACGAATCCTGCGATTGACCGCGACCGAGAAACGGAGCATTTTTCAACTCGAGTAATTATTGGGAAACGTCCTGATTTATTTAAAAATGAAAAGACAGAAACTGTTCTAGAGTTAACAACTCCCCTTCTATTAGAAGGAAAAGCAGGTTATAGCTGCTCGGAAGCCATTGGTCAACCTAGCTTCGACCAAGTCATTCAGCATTTCCAAAAAGAAAAGCTGGTTGCATTTATTTCAACAACCTTTAGAAAAGATGAGAATATCGACACTGCTTTAACAAGAATTTCTGAAGAAGCCGTTCAAGCAGCCGTTTCTGGAAAGAGTTTAATCGTTCTTGACGATGCGAACGCACATCAGGAGGATTTTTATTGGATTGATCCACATTTAGTTACATCTGCTATTGATCAGGCATTGGTAAAGGCAGAAGTAAGAAGAAATTGTTCTATCGTGCTGCGCTCTGCGTCCATTCGTTCGCTGCACGACATGATAACGGTTTTTGGATTAGGTGCAGATTTAATCAGCCCCTATTACATGTTCATGACAGTGCTGGATGAATCCAATAAACCTTTAATTAACCTTTATAATGCATTATCTAAGGGGCTTGAAAAAGTAATTTCAACCATTGGTATTCACGAATTACGCGGCTATGGCAGACTGTTCTCAAGTATTGGTCTACACGAAGAGATTGCAAATGTATTAAATATCGTTAACTTCTTCGGCTCTGCTGATATCGAGAATAATTATGAAGCAATGAAGAATGATGCTTTTCAAAGAGCTGAGGATTATCATAATGAGAAGGAAAGAGTCGGAAAAACCTTCCACCTTTTCCCACGTATTTGGAAGGCTATTGGTGAAGTTGCAGCAACAGGTGATTATAGTGCTTACCGCGATAAAATTAGTGAACAAGAAGAGCAGAATCCAACAACGATTCGCCATTTAGTTCAATTAAAGAAGAGCAATCAAGCCATTTCTCCAACGGACGTTGATATTACAGTCGGCGAGCATGATTTGCCGTTTATTATTTCTTCCATGTCGTTTGGCTCACAAAATGAGACTGCCTTTAGAGCTTACGCTGAAGGTGCTGACCGTCTAAACATGGTCAGTCTAAATGGTGAGGGCGGAGAAATCAAGGATATGCTTGGTAAATATCCAAAAACAAGAGGACAGCAGATTGCCTCTGGACGATTTGGAGTCAACGCTGAGCTTTTAAACTCTTCTAATCTATTAGAAATTAAAATTGGGCAGGGTGCAAAGCCAGGTGAAGGCGGGCACTTACCTGGTTCAAAGGTAACAGCTAAGGTTGCTGCTGCACGTAACGCTACACTCGGATCAGATTTAATTTCACCATCAAACAACCATGATATCTATTCAATAGAAGATTTAGCCCAAATGATCCTAGAATTAAAAACAGGTAATGACCAAGCGAGAATTGCAGTAAAAGTACCTGTTGTCCCAAATATCGGTACCATAGCTGTTGGTATTGCGAAAGCAGGTGCTGATATCATCACCTTAAGCGGATTTGACGGTGGTACAGGTGCTGCCAGAATCCATGCGCTTCAGCACGTTGGACTTCCTGTCGAAATCGGTGTAAAAGCAGCCCATAATGCCCTGCTTGAAAGCGGACTTCGTAATAAAGTAGAAATTTGGGCAGATGGCGGTATGAAGAGTGCCATGGACGTCATGAAGGTTATGCTCCTTGGTGCAAACCGCGTTGGTTTTGGAACTCTTTCCATGCTGGCAATCGGCTGTACCACTTGCCGTGGATGTCATTTAGATACTTGTCACGTTGGTATTGCTACCCAAATTGAATCTGAAGTTCAAGCTAAGGAACATGGACTTCGCCGCTTTGTTCCACGTCAGTTGGACTTAGCTGTGAATGGAATCATGAATCTATTTTCATCCTTTGGAAGTGAATTAAAAGCACTTGCTGCCTCTGTTGGGATTACAAACTTGCAGGATGCAGTTGGACGGTCTGATTTATTAGAACAGGTGAAAGGAAAGAATCAGCTTAGCCTGTCTTATCTACTTAAACCGCTAGAAATTAGCCAATTCTCAAAATCAGAAGAAACAAAGGCTATCCAAGAAGTCCAAATGCAAGTGGCAGTTGGTGCCGAGTATTTAGACGCAAGTGTTGACCAATTACATTCTTCTCGTGAATTTGACAGTGTTACTTCTGAACAACGCGTCTTAGGAAGCAGAGTTTCATGTCACCGTGTTCGCGGAAGACTTGATGGTTCATACCAGCAGCTCCCTCCTGTTCAGCTTAAGTACAAGAATGGTTCCATTCCTGGAAACGGCTTAGGAGCTTATAATAGCGGCGGAATTGAAATCACTGTTAACGGCGGCGGTCAAGATGGTGTTGGAAAAACATCTTTTGGCGGCAATATCTTTATCCTTAAATCAAAAGGAAAAAATGGAAACTATTACAACGGTTCTGTCGGAAAAGGTTTTGGATATGGCGCACAAAAAGGTCTGTTAGTCGCTCAAGGTAATGCTGATGCTCGTGCAGGTATTCGTCTCTCAGGTGCAGATTTGATTATTGGCGGCTCTGTTAAGCAGCCACTTCCTGAAAATGAAGCTGGAAATATTGGAGCCAATGCAAATATTAAAGGCTTTGCATTTGAATACATGACAAACGGCCGCGGCTTAGTGTTAGGAGATCCAGGTCCATGGATTTGTGCCGGAATGACTGGTGGAGTCGTTTATGTTCGCCAACAGCCTGAGGTTGGTTTAACAGCCCAAGCAATTATGAGAAGGATTGCGAAAGGTGCTAAGGTTTCAGTCATGAGCTTAACCGAAAATGGAAAAAAAGATGTAAATGAGCTTCTTGGAAAATATACCGAAGTACTTGCTAATGATGGTCAGACAGAAGAAGCTAATCAGCTTCGAGCACTTCTTTCTAACCCTGAAGATCACTTTATTCAAATTGTTCCAGTAAAAGAACAAGCTGACCCTGCTGTATCTACAGAATGATATAAAAAGAACGTTCGCTTTTTACAGCGGACGTTCTTTTTTGTGGTTTGAAAAATATCTTAACTATTACTTGATAAATTCATATAATATCTCTTGATTAAATGTTTTAATCCATGTATAGTACGTAAATGTTCATTATGAAGTAAACTAAGTACACACCACTTAAATTTGAAAGGAAATTATATAGAATGAAGTTAGGTGCCCGCATCTTTAAAACGGGAATTGCAATTGTTTTATCCCTTTATTTAGCACAGCTGCTACACTCACCCACTCCTGTATTGGCAGGTATTGCTGCAATCTTTGCGATTCAGCCAACCATTTATCGTTCTTATTTAACGATTGTTGAACAAATACAAGGAAATTTCATTGGGGCAATTCTTGCAGTCATTTTTGTCCTTCTACTAGGAAATCACATTATCATCATTGGTTTAGCCGCTGTAATTGTAATTATTATCAACCTTAAATTAAAAATTGAAAATACTATTGGACTTTCTCTTGTTACGCTAGTTTCAATTATGGAAACCCCTGGCACTGACTTTATTCCGTTTGCCGGAATCCGATTCTCAACGATTATGATTGGTGTCTTTTCCGCGTTCGTAGTAAACCTTGTCTTCCTGCCGCCAAAATATGAAAATAAACTTTATTTTAAGATTTCAGGAACAACAGAGGAAATTATTCGCTGGATACGATTAAGTACTCGGCATGACTTCGACCACAATTTGTTGAAAGCTGATATTGAAAAATTAAAAGATAATTTGATAAAAATGAGTCAGTTTTATTTAATGTATAAAGAAGAAAGAAGCTATTTCAAAAAAACTAGTTTTGAGAAATCTAGAAAACTGGTGATTTTCAGGCAAATGACTTCCGCTGCCAAAAGAGCACTTGATACATTAAAGAAGCTCCATAGATTTGAAAATGAAATGCTTCATCTTCCTGAGGACTTTCAACAGTCCATACAGGAACAGCTCGACAGCGTCATTTACCATCATGAGCAGTTAATGCTCCGGTTTATTGGCAAAGTGCCAACACCCTTGGATAGTGAAACGAATACCTGTATTAATAAAAAGGAACTATTTGAGTTATTCTTGACTCATCAAAAGCTCTACAGTGATCAAGACGACCCGCATTTATATCATACCATGCAGATAATCTCTTCCATCATTGATTACGGGGAGCAGGTCGAACATCTTGATACTTTGATAACAAGCTTTCATTCCTTTCATCACAATGAGGTATCCATTGAACAGAAGGAGATCGAATAACAAAAAAACTTACCGGAGTTTGGTAAGTTTTTTTGCTTATACATATTCAGGTAGAGCTCCCGTTTATTAAAGAAGCCTGCTCTTTTAAATCCATCATTCCATTATAACCTCAATGTCATCGGCTGTAGGTTCTTCATTTGTGTATGCAATCCAATACATATATTGCTTAGAAAAATCATCTGTGAAATGTTCTACGTATCTTTTTTTACTGACTCTCCTAATACTTTTATTTCTTTTATTTTTGTATTATTCAATCGCATATGAATCGTAACAGAAGGCCCATCATCTCTTCCAAAGATTAAAGCCGTATCAATTGACATGGTACGGTCATCTGGACCTGCCTACCATTTAGTTCAATAACATCAAAAGTTTCTTGGAAATTAAGTCGAAGGATTCAAGGAATTTTTTTACTTCATTTGGCGAATAGTTCTGGCTGGATACTTCAAAATTCACATTAT
The DNA here is from genome assembly GCF_013396335.1 of Bacillus sp. EB106-08-02-XG196. Lineage (GTDB taxonomy): Bacteria > Bacillota > Bacilli > Bacillales > Cytobacillaceae > Neobacillus. Next base: position 43,194 of record NZ_JABWSY010000026.1, on the reverse strand, counting down.
AGTTTAAAATATGTTAGTCAAGGCCACAAACAAACGATGTCCCTAATGTTCACTATTACGCTGATATTGTGCCCTTATGTGTTTTCGTTCCCATTGGGATTACTGCGATGCTAAGAGTAAGGACTGTTTCATCCAGAAAATAAAATAGGGCCAATCATTCGATTAGCCCTATCTGAAAAAATTTATTTAGAATTCTGCTTAATTAGTTTTTTATTCCCTTTGTTCAGTATGTTTTCATAGTTGATGTATTCGTAAATGTCATCCGCAATGCTTTTGCTGAATTTCGCTAATTCTTCGATTGTTAATTCTTCAATGGCTTTCTTTTGATCCTCGCAATAAATGATGATTTTGCCGACGATCTCGTGGGCATCCCTAAAGGGTGTCCCTTTGCCTACTAAGTAATCGGCGACTTCAGTGGCATTTAAAAATCCTGCTTTTATGGCAGCCTTCATGTTTTCTTCCTTTACATGCAGGGTATCAATCATTTTTGCCATGATTTCTAGGCAATCCATCACTGTATCAAGTGCATCGAAAAACTGTTCTTTATCTTCCTGCATATCTTTGTTATAGGTGAGCGGCAATCCCTTCAATGTCGTCAGTAGTGAGAAAAGTGAGCCATATACTCTGCCTGTTTTCCCTCTGATTAATTCAGCAGCATCCGGATTTTTCTTTTGAGGCATGATGCTGCTGCCAGTTGAATAGGCATCATCCATTTCGATGAATTTGAATTCTTGGCTGCTCCAAAGAATTAGCTCTTCACTTAATCGGCTCAAGTGCATCATAATGATCGAAAAGCTGGACATAAGCTCAAGTAAGTAATCACGATCACTTACTCCATCTAAAAAGTTATCTACTGGTTTAGAAAAACCTAATAGGTTAGTCGTTATTCCCCGGTCGATATTATGTGTCGTCCCTGCCAATGCACCACATCCAAGTGGGTTTTCATCTAAAATTTCAATGGCATTCTCGATCCTCTTTTTGTCACGGCTAAACATTTGAGCGTACGCACCAAGATGGTGACTGAATGTAACGACTTGCGCACGCTGCAAATGGGTGTACCCAGGCATAATGACATTATTATTTGCAGCCTTCTCATTTAATGAATGAATAAGCTGCTGTAAAGAAATGAGTACTTCTTGAGCTGTATTTTTTGCGTAAAGTCTCATGTCAACGGCGACTTGGTCATTCCGGCTTCTTGCAGTATGAAGCTTTTTCCCTGTCTCACCAATTCTTTGCGTCAAATTCATTTCCACAAAAGAATGGATATCTTCATATTCCCCTTCCACTTTCAATAATCCTAACTCGATATCTTTTAAAATCGATTTAAGCCCGTTAATTAGTAAATTTCCTTCAGACACAGTCAATAATTCACATTTTATAAGCATGGATACATGTGCAATGCTTCCAGTTATATCCTCATGATATAATCGATGGTCTACGGGTAGAGAAGTATTGAATTTCTCCATGATTTCATCTTCCCGTTTAGTGAACCGTCCGCCCCAAAGTTTCACTTACACTTCAACCTCTTTTCTATTCTTTATTTCTTGAATTCTTGATAATATAAAGACCACTGCAATGAGCAGAACTAACGTCAAGATTAACGTGTAGGCACTTCCTGTAATTCCAGCTACAATAAAACCAATGAATGCAATTGTTGCATTAAGGAATGCGTATGGCAACTGCGTTTTCACATGATCGATATGATCTGCGCCAGCCCCTGTAGACGATAGAATGGTTGTATCGGATATGGGAGAACAGTGATCCCCGAAGATTCCACCAGATAGTACAGCCCCAATACAAACTAACAAATGTGCATCAAGTCCAATTGCCATTGGAATGGCAATTGGGAGCATAATTGCAAATGTTCCCCAAGACGTTCCGGATGCAAGAGATATCACAACTCCAACAAGAAATAAGATAGCAGGGATGATGTAAGCTGGAACGTTTCCTTTCATGATTTCGACGATGAAGGAAGCTGTACCCATTTCTTTTATTACTTTACCAAGCGACCATGCTAGAACGAGGGTGACTGCAACGTAAACCATTTTCTGCATTCCCGTTGTATAAATGTCAAAGATTTCACTGAATTTTTTCACTTTATAGATAAGCATTAATACGACAATCGACACAGCCGCGAATAAATATGCTGCGCTTAAAGAAACCCTGAAGTCGTTTCCTGGCACAGGCTTGAACGGGAAGCCGAACGAGATTAATAATCCAAATAACGTAATGAATAATACCAATAACGGAAGCCAAATTAATACTGCTCTTCCACCTTTGGAACCTTCCTCCACATTTTCAGCTCTTCTAAGCGGCTTAGACTCCGGCCAATACAGTTCTCCTGTTTGTTGGATCCTTCTTTCCGCTCTCGCCATCGGTCCAAAATCTAATTTAAATAGCGCAACAAGTGGTACCATAGAAACGGCTAATATCGCATAAAACTGAAATGGAATTACTTGAATAAGTGTAGTAAATTCAGAAGTAGTGATTTTTAGCGCATCGAATTCTGTTTTAATAAGCCCCATGATGTATACGCCCCATCCGATAAAAGGGATTAAAACGGCAACAGGGGATGAAGTAGAATCGATAATCCAGGCGAGCTTTTCACGTGATACCTTTGCTTTATCAAATATCTTTTCAAAAACGGGTCCGACGATTAGAGGTGTACCTAAATCGGAGAAGAAAATAATGATTCCGCCAATCCATGCGGAAATTTGTGTTTTTGTTTTGGTGTTAATGTACTTTGTAACGCTAGAGGCAAGTGCGGTTCCACCACCTGATTTCTCCATTAATGCTACAAATCCACCAATGAAGAATAGTAAAACTAATACTGCAGCATTGTATCCATCTGCTACTAAAGGAAAAAAGTAATTTCCGATTGTTTCCATTGTTGCATCAATAGGATGCCCTCCCATAAGAATGAGTACTCCAATATACGCACCGGAGAATAGGGAAACGATAACATTTTTTGTAACGATTGCGAGAATGACTGCAATGATTGGTGGAATTAATGACACCCAACCTAAATGATCCATAAAAAATCTCCCCTTAACCTTATTAAATAAAAGGGTAAATATTTAGAATTTACCCTAAATTGATTATATTTAACGTCCTTATTAATTGCAATCACTTTTTTATCGTTCCTAGGTTTTGTTTTTTTTATAAAAAAACTGTTGAGTAATATTCTCAACAGTTTCTAATATCTTTATTAGATTAATATATCAATTTATATATGCGTCTTGGTCTTCCTCTTGTTGGATATGGTTCCAAACCGATGCAATCAGCTAACCCAGCATCACATAGGTTTTCAATTAAACGTCTTGTATTTCTTTCATCTTTAGAAAGTTGAATGGAAATATCTTTGACAGTAAAATCCTTTACTCCTGACTTTTTTATGAAAGCAAATATTTCGATATAATGTTTTATGTTAATTTTTGCTTTTTTGAGTTTATTCCTGAAGTTTTTATCGTTAAAGTATGGAAAATCAATCGTTTCAGTATTTTCACTTTCTGCTTCAACGATTTCGCCATTTTCCTGAACAATGATTATGGAACCAACTCTTTCCTTGGATTGAATTAGCGCATTGTTTGCATTTAATTCAGCAGAGAAAACCGTTTCGCCATAACCGATTCCAACACCCACTTTTAATCCAGATTCTAATATAAGTTTGTTTACTGTTTCTTCAATTTTTTGAATTTCTCTTTCACTGTCACCGCGTGAGCTAAAAATTAAGTATCGTCCAAGTCCTTTTTCAATAAGTGAACCATTTAAGTGTTCACTTAAATGGAGTAATATTTCTTTCAACTTCAATTCCATAGACTGCAGTTGATAAGTTTGTTTTGAACCTTTGAAATGACTTTCTAAATTAACCATTTCAAATACTTGGACGGCTACTTGGGAGTCCCTAAAGTAGAAAGTCTTTATTTTTTCAGAAAGAATATTTAAAGTATGCATGATTTCGATATCACTTGTTGAGATCCTAAATGAAGGGATACCCATTTTTTTTAGCTGTAAATATACTTCTTCATAGCAAGTGATGGCTCCTTTCGTTTCACCATTTTTCCAATAGTGGTGATGAAAACGGATTAATTCTTTTGTTGAAGTATCCTCAGAAAAGGTTTTGAGAAATATATTTTCAGGCTTTATAGACAATTGGTTAAAAGCCGTCTCCAAATGGCTTTTGGATATCTCGTCTATACTAAAATGATCAAAACAAGAACTTGTTTGGTACTCAAACTCTATCAATCCTTTGAAAATACCGGCTTCAGTATGATCGATAAAAATAAGGTGTTCTTTATTTTTAACCTCTTTGCATGCTATATTATAGGATATTCTTCCAGAGAAAATCCAAAAATCAACCTTGTTATGATTATTCTTTATTAGATCTTCTGTTTCTCTAACTTTTTCATATGGATATGTTAGAAAAATCACATCTAAATGTAAGCCTTGTCCAATATGCAATATTCTCTCTACAGTGGATTGTGGACCAACGACCCCCACTCTAAGCATGTACAAAGCACTCCTTTATAAGAACTTATAACCATGATTCAGTCTTAATCATACACATTATTGTGAAAATTTTTAAGTATAATTCGTGAATTAGATTCAAATTACTTAGATTTATAGAAGCTCTGCCCGGAAATAGGACTGATTTTTTTAACCACTCTTAAACCGAACAATACTCTCAAAAAGTTAACTCTTCGAATAATAAAGTGATAGGAAATCAAAATTATGGTAAATGCTATTGGTACTAAAAATATAACTTTACCAGGTACGATGCTTCGCTTGTATATTTTAATGCCGCATTCGAGAAGTTAAAGTATTTGTCACCTAGAAATAGGATAAAGAAGAGTGTGTTCCATACGAGAATTACCCGAAGAATCATAAATATAGCCCAATTTAACGAGACATTCATCGGAAACCCAATATACATAGCCCAGAATATATATGCGGCTGTACTAAGTACACTTAATACTCCAGCTAAGACACCTACTCTGCGAACAAATTCCCTCAAGAATACCCTAAAGGGATAGGCATTAGTAGGTAATGAAAGTATCCAAAAACTTTCCGTCCCGCATTATTTCTCATCTTCAGGAAAAAAGGAAGTGTGATAATCGAAAAAAGTAATAACTCCAATAGATACCAAAGATGATGTCCGAAAAATTCAAGTTACCTGTTCCACCCATTTCTAAATATAATCCATCAAATAATGAGGAAAGAATTGTAGTAATGAACATTCAAATTGATTGTTCGTTATTCTTTCAATATACACTTGAGGCGGTGACAATAGAAAGATTCCTAGAAGTAAAGGCAGTCCTAGTCGTAAAAGCCTTTCTTTCATAAAACTTTGAGCCTTTCTTTTTTTAAGAGCGTGAAATGTAGCAATTCCTGAGATTACAAAAAATATAGGCATTATCCAATTTCCCACTGAAAGAGAAAAAATCTCTATATATGTTTTATTTATAATGTCGTTTTTAATATGCCCATCAAATGAATTAAAGAACATTGAACAATGATAAAGGAACACCATAAACGTAGCCAATACCTTTATCCAGTCTAAATCGTAATGTCTTGCAAATTGATTACCATTTTCCATAAATTCTCCCCTTTGAGACAATTATACAACGAACTGAGTATAATCATAAACATTCAGCAATATGAACGATTTCATTAATAACACAGTCAACTTCCTCGTTGTCCTTAATTATTAGTGAAAAAGCGACTGCTCTATTAAACAACCGCAATTCATTAGCAAAATTAGAAAAATTGTTACTCTAGATACTCATTAGTTAAAGTAGGGTTTAAGTACCTAGCCATTCCTGAAACGCAAAGACATTACTAGCTTCGAATACTTGCTTTATAATCTCAATTGTATGTTTTGTCCAACCGACAGAATCATATATTTCTTGCATCTCATCCAGATTTGCCATAGAAAAATCATTATGTATTTTTAAATTTATACTAACCCTCCCTTTCTATCTCTATACGTTAAACCATTCTGCTACTTTTAGCTAAATGAGAAAAAGCCGCCAAAGACGGGCAGCTGGTCTTAATAACTTAAGTATTGATATATCGAGTATTTTTTTGTAAATAATAAGTTTGTTGAAGAGTAAATTGAGGAGGAATTATATGCAACCGGATCAACAAGTTAAAGAGAATTTGGGTACTTTTATGAAGCCAGAATTTGCCGGCACTGATGCACAAAAAGTAAAACAAGAAATTCAAAAAGATGTAAGCGAAGGACAAGGTGCAATGACTTCCCGAGAGGCTGGAGCAATGCGCGATTAAAAAATCACTTGTGGTTGAAGATACATAGGGACAATTAGTTAAAAAATAAACCGGAAGTTATTTCTAGTTTCTTCTATGTTATAACAAAGGTATGTTCTCATCACTATATCTAATCATAATATACGTTTTGCGAAAAAGAATATCTTAGCTTTACTTCGCCAAGATATTGAGGTTTGCATAACCGGTTATGATAGGTTCTAGAAAGACGATTCGGAGATTCCTGCAGGAATAATATCAAGTTATTGGATGTAAGCAATGGACTTATTATGAGTGACCGCTCTTTCTTCTATTTTAAATTCAAGGGCTCTCATCTTCCAATTTTACAAGTAAAGCAATAAAAACGGGATTTGGTCCACTTTCGTATCCTTGACACAAATCATAAAAAATGACGTATGCGAATTCATACGTCATTTCCTTCTGCTCTTTTCTATGCCTGCAGCGGTGTTTTTTCTTTATGCTGTTCAAGCTGCTGCACTTGGAATAATTTATAATAATTGCCCTGTTTAGCCATTAATTCATCATGTTTGCCCACTTCGACAATTTTCCCGTGTTCGATTAAGACAATGCGATCAGCGTGGGTGATGGTGGATAAACGGTGGGCTACAACAAATGTCGTCCGATCCTTTGCCAGCTTATCAAGTGCTTCTTGGATGAGGTGTTCACTCTCTAAATCAAGAGCTGAAGTTGCCTCATCTAATATCAAAATCGGCGGGTTTCTTAAAAATACGCGGGCGATGGCAACTCTTTGCTTTTGACCGCCTGAAAGCTTAACGCCTCTTTCGCCGACCTTTGTGTCATACCCATTTGCTAGATTCACGATAAAATCATGCGCATTGGCAGCTTTGGCAGCTTCATAAACCTCTTCATCCGTTGCGCAAGGTCTACCCAATAAGATATTGTTCTTTACAGACTCACTAAATAAGATATTGTCTTGAAAAACTACGCCAATTTTGTCCCGTAAGGACTGAACATTGAAATGACGGATATCTACACCATCTAAGAGAATTTTCCCTTCCGTGACATCGTAGAAACGAGGAATCAGGCTGACAAGTGTCGACTTGCCTCCACCGCTCATCCCAACGAGGGCAATCGTCTCACCTTTTTTCACATCAAGGTTGATATTCTTCAGAATCATTTCCTCTGATTCATTGTATGTAAATTGAACATGATCAAACCTAATGTCCCCCTTCACATCCTTACACTCAACCGCATTGGGAGCATCGACAATATCATATTTTACATCAAGGAACTCAAATACCCGGTCCATCGAGGCGAATGACTGTGTCAGGGTTGTGGAAGAATTAACAAGCCTTCTTAACGGATTATACAATTTATCAATATAAGCAAAAAACGCAATCATTGTGCCTAGCGTCAAACTTCCCTGGATAACCAGGTAAGCTGAGTAGCCGATTACCAGTAGCGGTGCAATATCAGTAATCGTATTAACAGCCGCAAATGCCTTTGCATTCCAGCTTGTGTGCTCTAATGCCTTATCTAAAAAGTTCTTATTTTGCTTGTCAAACTGTTTTTGTTCAAACTCTTCAATCGCAAAGCTTTTAATCACTGGCATCCCTTGAACCCGTTCATGTAAATAACTTTGTACCTCTGCAAGTGCTTGGGAGCGCGATCGGGTAAGCTTACGAAGATTACCAAAAAAATATTTTATAGAAATAGCATATAGCGGGAACAGCAATATCGATACAAATGTAAGACTCACATTCATATAAAACATAATAATGATTGCAATAATAATCGTTGCGATATCTAGCCAAAGATTCATAAGACCAGTAATAACAAATGTTTTCGTCTGCTCAACATCATTAATAACGCGTGAAATAACTTCTCCTGACCGTGTATTGGCATAATACTTAAAGCTGAGTTTCTGGATATGTGTATACATCCGATCACGGATATCGTATAGAATTTTACTTGAAGTCCATTGCGCGAAATATTGACGATAATACTCAATCGGCGGCCTTACGACGACAAAAACAACAATCATAATTCCCATTATGATTAGTAATTTATTTAATTTCTCATCATTTGTTAGACCACTTGCCCCAATAATATCATCCACTACATACTTAATGAGCATGGGTATCATAAGCGGGATGGCGAATTTTAAAACCCCGATAATAATCGTCCCTATAATTTGAAGGCGATATGGCTTAACAAATTCGAGATATCTGCGAACACTGCTCAAGATTGGCCCCTCTTTCCTGCTGTCACATTAATAAGAACAGGGAAAGATGATGAAGACAGCTACTATACGTGTAGATGCCTTCATCATCTTTCCGAACATTCTTCCATTATCGTCTGTATGTTAAATAACGCTCATACCAGATATCAATAAAATCTGGCGCAAAAGGTCCCTTACGCTGCCGAATCCAGTGAATTAGCTTTTCTACATTTCTTTTCAGGATTTGGTCAATAACCTCAGGATACTTCATCTCACGACGGTGGCGTTCATACTCATCTTCGTCTAACAAATTAAACGTCATATCAGGGAATACCTTAATATCAAGATCATAATCAATATATTTAACTGCTTCACCATCAAAAATAAATGGTGAGCTGAGATTACAATAGTAATAAATACCATCTTCACGAATCATTCCAATAATGTTAAACCAATACTGTGAATGAAAATAACAAATCGCTGGTTCTCTTGTAATCCATGTTCTTCCATCTGATTCCGTTACAATTGTGCGATCATTCCCGCCAATTACCAGATTTTGCGATCCCTTTAAAACGGTAGTTTCATCCCAGACGCGATGGATGTGCCCATTGTGTTTATAGCTATGTATTTGTATTGGTTCACCTTCGATGGGTACGCCCATGATTCTCCCCTACTTCCTTCCTAAACGCTTTGTAACCTTTCTTCCTGCAATTAAACGACAAATGGCAACAAAGTTCATTTACTATTTCTTATTATTATAACGGTTGAGTAAAGAATTTAAAACAAAAGAGCCATTGAATTCAATGACTCTTTGAAAAAATTTGCATATTTTTCAATCTTTTTTTGATTTTTGACCTAAATTGATGGCTCCAAATCAGTTTCACGATAGGATTGGATGACTTCCTCCGTTTGTTTTTCAAAGATTTCCTGAATCTCTTTTAACTCTTTTTTCATTTGATTAATATCAAATTGGACACTCTCTAACTCCGTTTCATTTTGCAGGGTCTGTAGTTGTTCTTCAATTTCTTGACACCGCTCAAGCTCACCTTGAAGGTATAGTAATTTTTCCATTGTCATCATCTGCTCAGATACTAAACGGTTAAAATGATCCATTTACCACACCGCCTTATTTTTACTTCCTAATATGTATTCTTTAATAAACAGATTTATCCTTTGACTACTTATGTAGACTAAAGAGAAGTTTTGTCGAAAACAAAAAGAAGGCACCCTTCGACTTAGGGTGCCTTCTGCTTACTACTTTAGCTTTGACCAAATTGACCAGAGTTTCCTTGGCCTTTATTAGCTTGAGATTGTTGGTTTTGCTTTCTCACTTGTGCAGCATCTGTTTGACTAGCGAATTCAGTTCCAAATTGGCCTGCTGAACCAGCAGCTCCAGCAGAACCTTGACCAGCTTGAGATTGCTGATTTTGTCTTCTTACTTCTGCAGCATCTGTTTGGCTAGCGAATTCAGTTCCAAATTGACCTGCTGAACCTGCACCGCCTTGAGATTGAGCGTTTTGTTGTCTAACCTCTTGGATGTTCGTTCCAGCAGAAGTTTTGTTTGGTTGTTGATTGTTTGCCATGTTAATCACCTCCACGAAATTAATATGTCCCGCTTCGTGGAGATTATCCTAAAAAAATTTTTTAAAAAAATAATTAAACGAGTAAGGAAATTCCGCCATCAACAATTATCGTTTGTCCTCTAATCATGCTGGATTCTTCTGATAATAGGAACATAACGCAATTAACCATGTCCTCAATTTCCACCATGCGCCCTGCTGGAGTTTTCTCCTTTGCCTCCTGAAGAAGCTCCTCGCGGTTTGGAAAATGCGTTAACGCTTCTGTATCGACAGCTCCTCCAGAGACCGCATTTACAACAATATTTTTAGATGCTAACTCAACTGCTAAATACCTCGTTAAGGCTTCTAATGCGGCTTTAGAAACACCTACTACGGTGTAATTTTCTAAATAACGAATAGATCCTAAAGAACTGATGCTGACAATCTTGCCGCCGCCATTTTTCTCCATTAACTTTGCTGCTTCCTGAGCACAGAATAATAATGCCTTACTGTTAATATTTAATGTCCAATCCCAGTGACTTTCTTCTAGTTCCATTATTGGGCGCTGAACTCCAGAGGCAGCATTATTTACAAAAATATCTAATCTGCCGAATTCTTCCTCAATTTGATTAAACATCACCTTAATTTTACTTACATCGCCAACATTCGCTTTTACCACTAAAACTTTTCTTCCCAGTGCTTCAATTTCTTCAGCTACTTGAAGTGCAGAGCTTTTACTTCTTGCATAGTTGATGACAATATCGTAACCTGCTTGAGCAAGCCTTAAGGCTGTTGCCTTCCCTATTCCCCTGCTGCTGCCTGTTATAAGTGCTACTTTTTGTGTCATATACCTTTACCCCTTTTATTTTCATGTTCTTTTCATTTTATCTTTTCTATGAATAGAAGACAATTAATTACAAAACAATAAGTTGGATGAATTCCATTCGAAAGGAAGTCGATTATGTACACAGGACGGGACATGACAGAGCTTTCAATGATGGCTAAAGCTGATTGGAATGACAATGAACTTGCCTTTTTCCATCATTCACTACAGCAAATCGCTCCTTATTTAAACAGTGAAGGAGTTACCATTCATCGAGAAATTATTGAAGAAATTGAAAGTCGCGGCGGAATAAAAGGATAAAAAAAGAACGCCAGGAACCTTATGGCGTTCTTTTTTTTGTATATTCATTATATAGCTTTAGAATTTTATGATATGAAACCGGAAAGGCATAGTCTTCCATTTCATCTAATGAAATAAATTTCCATCCATTACCTTCTGAAAAATCGGAACTAATTGTTCCTGTAAATACACGGATATTCCAGATTAAATGGGAAAAAATGTGTTCTATTTGACCAATACCCTTTTCAAGCATAATATTCATATCAAAGGCATCTTTGAAAAGAATATTGATTTGGGTACGATTCATCAGTAACGGTTGATGAATTTCAACATTTGGAAACTCCCATAAATTTGCTAATAGTCCAGTTTCAGGACGTTTATGAATTAAAACTTTTCCCATTTCATTTTTCACAATAATTGCTGCAAGTTCAACATTTTTTTGTGAATTCTTTTTCGTCTTAATAGGAAGTTCGGATTCTACTCCTTCATGAAATCCCTGACAATGATCACGAACAGGGCAGAGTAAACATGAAGGTGATGTTGGAGTGCAAATTAATGCGCCTAGTTCCATTAATGCCTGATTAAACGCAGAAGGATCATCATGGGAGATTAGCTGTCTAACAGCATTTTCAAATACCTTCCTAGTAGATGGCTTTGCAATATCCTCCCAAATCGAGAGGATACGTGATAAAACCCTCATGACATTACCATCTACCGCGGGTTCAGGTATACCATAGGCAATACTTAAAATTGCGCCAGCCGTGTAGGGACCAACCCCCTTAAGGTTTGAAATTTCTTTTGGAGTATCTGGTACCTGACCATTGTATTTTTCGTTTACTTCTTTTACAGCTGAATGTAAATTCCTTACTCGCGAATAATAACCTAGCCCTTCCCATGCTTTAAGAACTTTATCATCATTTGCTTTCGCAAGGTCTTCTATTGTTGGAAACCATTCAATAAATCGATTAAAATAAGGAATAACCGTATCGACTCTTGTTTGCTGCAGCATGATTTCCGAAACCCATACTTTATATGGGTCTTGGTCTTTTCTCCATGGCAAATCGCGTTGTTCGGCTTTAAACCAGGAGATTAAATCCTCTTGAAAATTTTCTATTGAGATTTTTTTTATATTTTTCAACTCATTTACCATTACTAAAATGCCTCCAGCCTGTTAAACAAAAAGAAATAAGGGAATATAATAATAAGCATTTTTTAACCATAAGCGAAATTGTTCAATTTGACAAGATTTTATTAAAGGAGGAATTTTCCTTTTGGATACTGGAACTCATGTTGTAATGGGAATTGCACTTGGCGGTCTTGCGACTCTTGATCCTGTAGTAGCTGGCAGCTCTGTAACGGCAACAAGTGTATTAATTGCTACAATTGCGGGCTCACAAATACCTGATATTGATACCGTTTTAAAGTTAAGAAATAATGCCATCTATATTCGTAATCATCGAGGTGTTACCCACTCAATTCCAGCTGTACTATTATGGCCTCTTATTCTTTTAGCAGTGATTTATCCTTTTTTCCCTAATGCAAATCTACTTCACCTTTGGGGATGGACATTTGCCGCGGTATTTATCCATGTGTTTGTAGACATTTTTAACGCCTATGGTACGCAGGCTCTTAGACCATTCACATCAAAATGGGTTGCGCTTGGAGTAATCAATACCTTTGACCCGATTATTTTTGGCATACACATAGTCGCCATTATTATTTGGGTTTTTGGTGCAGATCCTGGTTATACATTCTTAACGATGTTTGTCGTGTTATTTGGATATTACCTCCTCCGGTTTTATGCTCAGGGTAAAGTAAAGGCAGAGGTTAAGAAATTAATTCCAGACGCAACGGAAATCATTATTGCACCAACTATGAAGTATCATCTTTGGAGAATTGCCGCGATGAATGAAGGTGAGTTCTTTGTTGGCAGGGCGGTAGGAACAAATGTTGAGATATTAGACCGTTTTAAGCGAGTTCCGGTACCTGAAACACCTGTACTCGAAGCCGCAAAAAAGGATAAAAACCTAGCTGCCTTCCTGTCATTCTCGCCTGTTTATCGATGGGAATTAGATGAGTACGATGACTATTACGAGGTTCGATTTATTGACTTGAGGTACCGCAGTAATGGGCATTATCCGTTCGTTGCAGTCGTGCAGTTAGATCTTGAGTTAAATCCAATTAGTTCCTATACCGGCTGGGTGTTCAGCGAAAGTAAATTACGGAAAAAGCTCAGTATTATTCCAAGTTAATTATTAAAGGCGAGTGACTAATAGTCACTCGCCTTTTTAATTCAATGAATTCTTGTCTTGAATGAGGAAGTCTTTATATTTTGGATTTTTGGCAACAAAATCATGAAGTCTCCCTCCGTAATTCTTGATCCATTGCGTAACAATTCTTTCCGTCATTTCACTGCCAAGGTAATCTCTTCCTGCCTTCGCAGCGGTGGTTTCAAAGTCCTCCCACATTAACTCAACCCAAGTCCGGGCTTGATTGTAGGAGAGCAATTTGTTTTTTTCTAACAACAGCTTTGCTAATCTTTCATGGTAATCGTTCATACATTCACCTCATTGCCAATTTCTTATAACATAACCTTAAGCTAATTATCGAATACTATTATCACGTGGTAAGCACTGGTGTGACGACACTTTGCTTTTCACGGTTTCTCATTCCTTTTGATGGAGGTACCAACATGGTGAGAAATAAAGCAAGGAATTTCCCGAACCAAAATAACAACAAGTTAGAGGGAGAGCCACGAGCGAAAGCAGAATATGCTTCAAGACGGGCCGACGGAACGATCAACACCCATCCACAGGAGCGTATGCGTGCTTCTGGTGAGCGTGAAAATGATACACCTGAGTATTTCTAAAATTTGGGAGGTTTTAACTATGGGAAACCAGAAAAATCATGAAGGCAAGCCATTTACAACCCCTTGGGCTAAATCAAAGCATGCTCATTCACAAATAAATGGTGAAACCCAACAATCCCAAGACCTAATCATTTTAAAGCGCCAAACCCGGAAGCAAGCCTAAATGCTTAACAAAGATAAACCAGAGATATTACTCTCTGGTTTGTCTTTTTTCTATTTTAACCATTTTAACATCGATATTGGCAGTGCTTCTTCTTTGCCATCTCCCTTTAAACGGTATCCCCAGGCAAATACACCATTCATATAGTCTATCTTAAAATATTCCCCTGGGTCGCCTTCAAGCTCATAAATTTCACCAGGTTTAAATGCAGTAGGATCTAATAAATAGGCCCGAGCCATCGCTGCTTTTCTTTCTAATACAGCATACTCACTGACCATTCCCATTTGCTCTGCTTTTCTCCCCTTTTCTAATAATTGGGCAATTTCCTGCTTTAATTCATGCTCGGTCATCGTGCTATATCGTTTCTCCTGTTGCATAAAAGTCCACTCCCATTTTCGTTTTTCCTCTTATTTTAGTATAGTTATTTTTATAAAATTAATAAAGATAAAAGGAGACATTTCAGTGAAAACGATCATTGTTACTGGAGCAGGTTCTGGATTGGGGAAGGAATTATCCATATTATTTTCGCAGCAGGGTTATCATGTCTTAATGACGGGAAGGGCTGTGGATAAACTTTCAGCTGTAAAAACGGAAATCGAACGAGCCGGCGGTGCAGCGGATTACATTGTTCTTGATGTTCAAAAAGAAACAGATATTTTTATAAAGATAAAAGAAATAAGCAAAAATCACAGAATTGTTGGTTTGGTTAATAATGCCGGTGTTGGTCATTTCGGACCTTTTGTTAACATAATGGAGAACGAAATCAGCGAAATGCTTAACACGAATGTTCTCGGAACGATACTAATGACAAAAGCTGTATTACCTTTACTGCAAGAACAAGGTGAAGGTCTGTTGATAAATATCATTTCAACAGCGGGTTTAAGAGGAAAAGTTAATGAAGCTGTTTATGTGGCAAGTAAATTTGCTGTTAGGGGCTTTACGGAAAGCCTGCAAAAGGAGTACGAAAATAGTTCGATCAAAATTAAAGCCATTTATATGGGCGGAATGGATACCCCATTTTGGGCAGGGAGCAATCACGTTGCCGACACTTCCCGTTTTCGTTCACCTAAAGAAGTTGCCGAAATAATAATGAATCAACTCGATCAAGATGAGATTATCATCGAAAGTAAAAAATCATGACGGAACTGTGTCATGATTTTTCGACTTCTTCTAAATATTTTTCAATTAAATCCATTGAAAATCCTTTACGGAAAAGAGCTTGTTTCATTTTTTGGCTGTATTCAAAACCGGTAAAATTACTATATTTTCGATGTGTTTTTTCGCCTTGATACCTTATGGCTTCCATTTCCTCATCTTGTTCCTTATCCGTATTTGCTTCAGTTAGCGCCAGATGAATCACGTCGAAGGGGTAGCCCTTCCTTAATAGGAATTGCTCTGCTTTTTGCTTAACGATTCGTTGAGATTCCTTTGAACTCTTTTTGATTAACTTTTCTGCCACCTTAATGGCTTTTTCAACTTGATCTTCTACAGCGTATTCCGTTATTGCATGTTTGATTATCCCCTCATTGATGCCTCTCTCTTTTAACTCCATACGGATTAAGTCTGGACCTTTATCTGTCGTATTCATCTGGGTTCTTACAAATGAAAGGGCATATTCCTCATCATTAATATATTTTTGAGCAGCCAATTTATGAATAACTTCTTTAATAATAGGTTCTTCTATTTCTTTTTGTTCAAGATAGTCCTTTATCTCTTTTTCAGATCTCATTCTTCTTGCCAAATAATTAACTGCACGATTATAGGCCTTCCTGATATCGTCTTGAAATTGTATCTCTAAGATGGAAAATTCATCAATCTCCATCCCTTTTTTTAATTCAAATCGAATCAATACAGCACTATCGACACTAAAGGCATATTCCTCGCCTTTTCCATAGTCCATAAAAATATTAAAGCGATCTTTATTTTTCTGCTGTGTGGTGATTTTTGTTATAACAGCCATATGATTCACCTCTCCAAATACTTTATCATATTTTTTCCACAATGGAGTATCATTCCATTCTGAAAAGGTAAAAATGGAGAATGTGCTTAATTTTTTCCATAAGCTTTTTAACGATTAACAAAATTAAATGTTGAAAGGACTGAGCAATATGGCAGAAAAGAAGAAAAAAGATAAGGATAGAGGAAAATATTCACTTACAAGTATGCAGGAAGTATCATACCAGCGTGAGTTTAAAATGGCAGACCGTGCTGGCGGCTTCCACGACAAAAAAACTCGTTTATAAGAAAAAGCGGAAGGCGCCTGCTTGTCGGCGACAGACATATGGCGAGCTGGCAGAAAGGTTGCTCTTTAACCTTTTTGACGGATTGACTTATGACCCCGAGCCGATGGCGACTGGAGCTAGATGAAATTTTTTACCATTCATGAACTCTTTTAAATAGTAAAGGCTATAGAAGGGAACATTTTTTGTTCCTTAACGCCAACATTGAGAGGGGTTTTTGTAATGGGTCGTTCGCGTGGACATAATTCTCGTGATAAGAACAAAGCTTCACTTCCTCAGGTTCCAAAAAACATGAAATCGGATGGAAACGATGTGGAGTATTCAGCTGAATTTGCTGATCATGCAGACCTTGAAGCAATGGCACGGGCAAATGCCGCTAACCAGCGCGTTACAAACAAAAGAAGAAAGTAACCCTTTATAAAGAAGCAGGGACGCCCTGCTTCTTTAATAAATAACCCATGCGGGTAATGTGTATAAGTCTGTGGAGCTCAAATTGCTAAAGATTGTTTATTAATCATTTCAGAATTTCCAAGTATAGAAAAATAACAAAGGGGCTTTTGCTGGAGTGCCAGATGCTCGACATCCTTCTTTTCAGCTTTAATGATATATGTCCCTGAAGAGGTTTGATCAATCCATGTAATTCCAGGATGCAAAAGTTTATCTTTCACCCCATGCACCAACCAATATTCCTTTACTTCCTTCTTTTTCTCCTCAATTTTGAAAGCTGATGATTTATCGAGACTTTTTTGACTCGGAGCATTTTGACAAACATAGACTAGATCCTCGATTGCAGCACTCGCGGTAGGAAACATTCCTGCACCCGGCCCTTGTAAAGTAATATCTCCTACGATATTAGAGTGAACATTTACAGCATTTTGTACTCCCTCAACATGGTAAAAAGGATGAGATTGGTCGACTAATGCTGGTTTTATGATAGCTTTTATTTGCCCATCTTCTTTACTAATTCGAGCGATATGCTTAAAACGTAAACCGTAATTCTCTGCTGCCTCAATCAGTTCATTAGATATAGACGTAATACCTTCAAGTTCGACATCATTCCAAACTGGCTCATCTCCGAAGGCAATCCGGCTGAGAATCATTGTTTTAAAAAATGCATCAAAGCCTTCGACATCATTGGTTGGATCTGCTTCAGCAAAGCCATTCACTTGGGCTAATAATAGAGCTTCTGCAAAGGACTGCTTCTTCTCTCGCATTTCTGTCAGGATAAAATTCGACGTCCCATTAAGGATTCCTTGGATTTGGTGCACCCGATTTATTTTTAGTAATTGCCTGATCGTTTGGATAATCGGAATTCCCCCTGCAACTGTCGCTTCAAAACCAATTGAAACATTATGCTCTTCCGCGAGTATCTGGAGTTCTTTTCCATGGTGTGCAAACATCTCTTTATTCGCGGTAACAATGTGGCAGCCTTTTTCTATTGCCTTTTTCAAAAATGAAAAGGCGGGCTCTTTACCGACAATCGCTTCTACCACAACATCAAGCTCTTGTAGTTTTAGTATTTCATCAAAATCACTTGTAATCAAAACATCTTCAGCAATATCCCTTTCTTTTTGCTTATTTTGAATTAGGATAGCCGCAACCTCCACTTTTTTACCTAAAACAGTCTGAAGCTCTTCCGCATGAGAATGAATCGTTCTATAAACTCCTTCTCCAACTGTCCCAAACCCCAATATAGCCACTTTAATTACCGACATTTACAACACCCCTTTGAAAAAAATAATATCTTTAAAAATAGAAAAACCCTCTTCATAAGAAGAGGGCTAGCTTCCTCCACTTATCTTCAGGTTAAAAGTAACCTGCAGGAATTAGCACCTTTTCAAGGATTACCTTGAAGGTTGCCGGGCTTCATCGGGCCATGTCCCTCCGCCACTCTGGATAAGAGTTATATATTTAATTTTTAGAATTCATTTCCATATTAATAATGAATTTTAAATGAATCTCTTAGAGGTGTCAATATATTCTAACAATTTTTATAGTGGTAATAAGGATATCGTTTCTTTTGCTTTTACTTTTTCAATCATATTAAGCCATTCCTGTGGTTTGTTCGATAGAATGGAGTAATAGGCAGTAAGAAAATCCGATACAAGCAAAGCAGGTAATGTGCTAAGCTCATCGTCCATTGGCATAAAGCAAAAATCAAGTTCTTTAACCGCCTCACCATTATTCTCCCAAGAAGGATGTACATAATCTAAATCAATTCGTTTATAGCCCAAATGGGATAGCACTTCACGGCGAACATACGGATCCATAACCTTAACACCGCCAAATTCATGATGAGCAACACGGTAAGGATCATAAATTTCAGCAAACATTCCGAAAAGCTCTTTCCCGTTTTCACCTGCAAGCTTTTGCAAGTCCTTTAAGCGGTTTTGTGCTAGAAAGCGTCCTAGGCTAAGACCGGGTTTACTAATAATCGTGAAATCCGTCATTGCGATATTCCAATCAGGATAGTAACGGTACTCAGTTGCCCCTACAACTTCATCACCATTAACGGCAACAAATACACGAATACCAGGGTCCTCTAAAGGCTCCTTCCATAAGTCATACTCTAAGACTTCCTCTGGCGGGAATATTTCTCTCATTAAATCGTGCAGCTTTTTAAAGTTTGGATCTGTAATCCTTGTTATACGTTGATATTCCATTATCTAAGTCTCCCCCTATTTTGTAATAAATGGATTTTTCCATTCCATTAATGCAGCATAATTGCATGATTCTTCATCATCAAGGTAATTCTCTACAATGCCAATAGGTACTCTTCCGCACCGAAGTAGAAAGGTAATAACAGGATCTTTCATCTTCCCTTTTATTACTTCACTTAAATATTGATTAGGTGATATCGTATCCGCCACCTTATGATAACCTGGCATTCTGCCGCCGCCAAGCAAACGCACCAGCTTGTTCTGAATCACAACATGATACATAGTCTGCATCATCAGCTTTCCAAGACCAAGCTTTCGGTATTTTGGACGAACACTAATATCCACAATATAGAGTGTGTCACCGCTTGCATCATGGTTCTTAATATATCCATGGTCCGTAATTTCTTCCCATGTATGTTCCATATGGTTTGGATTAAAATTGACACAAAGACCTGTAAGGGAACCTGCTAATGTACCATCCACTTCAATACATAGTGCACCCTCTGGAAATCGCATAACATGATTGGATAATTGCTCCTTATTCCACCATAGCTCTGATGGAAATGGAGGTGGAAAGCACTCTGATTGAATTTGAATGAGCTGGTCAAAATCTTTTTGAGTGTAATTGCGAATGACCACTGGAATTGGTCTTTCTTGGTCAAAAACGTAAAATTCACTATGATACAAAGTGGCCCCTCCCTAATTCCAATCGGGATATAAATCAATTCTCCGGTCTCTCCAGGTTGTCACAGAGCCGCGTTCCCTTACTTCATATAATAGATCTAAGTCAAGGTCAGCTGTAACAATCATATCGTTATTCAACTCCCCTTCCACCAGGATCCCTTTTGGCGGAAATGGAATATCATTAGGCGTAATAATAACGGCCTGACCAAAATTAGCACGCATGAAATCAACCGTTGGCAATGCACCAACAGTGCCTGTTAAGACAACATAAACTTGATTTTCAACAGCTCGTGCATGGCTAGTGTAGCGAACCCGGTGAAAGCCGTGGCGGTCGTCGGTACATGAAGGACAGAAAATAACATCCGCTCCTTTCGCTTTTGCCATCCGGACAATTTCTGGGAACTCAATGTCATAGCAGGTGAGCAGGGCAATTTTCCCTTTGTCCGTTTCAAAAATTTGAAAGCTATCACCTTTCTCCATGTTCCACTCGTTCACTTCTGTAGGGGTAATATGGAGCTTTGCCTGTTCACCAATCCTGCCATCGGGATAAAATAAATGAGCCGTATTATATAGCTTGCTTCCCTTTTCGATCACATGTGTACCAGCAATTATGTGCATGTTGGTTTGTTTAGCAAAATTTGAAAATAATTCTCGGTATTGGTCTGTGAAACCTGGCAAGTCATTGATAGTCAGACTCTGCCCTTGGCCATTTCCTATCGATAGCAGCTGTGTGGTGAAGAACTCAGGGAAAAGAACGAACTCTGCTCCAAATTCCTCAGCGGTTTTTATATAATGCTCACATTGTGCGGCAAATTCTTCAAAGGAACTAATAGTATGTAAATGATACTGTACAACTGAGACGCGTAATTTCATTGTTTTCCTCCTTCTAAAAAAATCTTCATGAGGGAATTATCTAATATTTTTGATATTAATACAAATAAAAAACCACCCTTAGGTGGTTTTCGATTATTTCCCTAGTGTTCCTATTGCAAGCTCAATTTGTTTTATTACCTGTTCTGGTGATGTTCCTCCGAAGCTATTACGAACGGCAACAACATGCTCTGGTGCTAGAACCTCATAAATATCTTCTTCAAATAACAAACTAAACTCTTGATATTCTTCAAAACTCAAATCGAGCAAGAATTTACCCTGCTGAATCGAATACAAAACAATTTTCCCAATGACTTCGTGTGCATCCCTAAATGGCAGACCTTTTCTCACCAAATAGTCAGCAATATCCGTTGCATTTGAGAAGTCATTATTAATTGCTTTTCGCATAATATCTTTATTCACAGTCATTGTTTCAATCATAGGTGCTAACAGCATAAGGGATCCTTCTAGGGTCTCCACAGTATCGAACATACCCTCTTTGTCCTCTTGGAGATCCTTATTGTAAGCAAGTGGCAAGCCCTTAAGGACAGTCAGCAAACCAATCAAGTTCCCATACGTACGACCAGTCTTGCCTCTTAACAATTCAGGAACGTCTGGATTCTTCTTTTGCGGCATAATGCTAGACCCGGTGCAGAAAGAATCATCAAGTTCCACAAATTGAAATTCTTGGCTTGACCAAATCACAAGCTCTTCAGATAATCTTGAAATATGCGTCATGATGATGGCACCGATTGATAGGAATTCTAAAATAAAATCACGGTCACTAACGGCATCCATACTGTTTGGATACACAGTTTCAAACCCGAGAATCTCCGCAACACGTTCACGGTTGATAGGGAAGGTTGTCCCTGCTAAGGCACCAGAACCTAGTGGCAGCCAATTCACGCGCTTCAAACTATCAATCAGTCTCTCTTTATCACGTTCAAACATCCAGAAGTAAGCCATTAAATGATGGGCAAATGAAACCGGCTGAGCACGCTGGAGATGTGTATAACCTGGTATTAACGTATGAACATTCTCTTTTGCCTGCGCAAGCAGTGAACCTTGAACATCCTCAAGCAGTTTGATTAACTCCGTTGTCTTTGTTCGTAAGTAGAGATGCATATCCGTTGCAACTTGGTCATTTCGGCTGCGGCCAGTATGCAGCTTACCGCCAACAGAACCAATTTTTTCAATCAATAATTTTTCAATATTCATATGAATATCTTCATCTTCAACTAAAAACTCAACCTCATTATTATCTACGAGTTTTTTTATTTCAAGAAGTCCTGCTTTTATTTTTTCCGCATCCTCAGCTGGAATAATACCGCATTCACCGAGCATTTGAACATGTGCCAGACTGCCGGCAATATCTTCTTTTGCAAGTTTTTGGTCAAAGGAAATGGAAGCAGTAAATTCTTCCACTAATTTATTTGTTTCTTTTGTAAAACGCCCGCCCCATAATTTGGACATTGATTGCTCCTCCTTAAAAACTAACAAGTTTGCCCTCGAAGAGGTTTCGAGGGCACCCGATTATTATTTCATTATCTTTTCTTTATTATTTACCTGAGCATTTACCTTTGTAGGCAGTCCCCAAATTTTGATGAATCCAACAGCCGCATTATGATCGAAGGCATCGCCTTTTGAATAAGTTGCCAATTCTTCATTATAAAGGCTGTTTGGTGACTTACGACCAACAACGGTGTGGTTGCCTTTATGAAGTTTCACTCGGATAGTCCCAGATACAACCTTTTGCGTTTCTTCAATAAAGGCATCGAGAGCTGGTTTTATTGGTGAATACCAAAGGCCTTCGTAGATGATTTTTGCCATTTGCTGTTCTACTTGGGTTTTGAACTGTGTTACTTCACGCGTTAGTGTTAAGAATTCTAATTCTTTATGAGCATTAATTAAAATTAAGGCTGCTGGATTTTCATAAACTTCTCTAGATTTGATTCCTACTAGTCGATTTTCAATATGATCAATACGACCGACGCCATGCTTGCCGCCAAGTTCGTTCAAGGTTTCAATTAATTTCACCAATGGCAGCTTCTCACCATTTAGGGCAACAGGAACACCTTGCTCAAATTCAATTTCAAGGTATTCAGGTTGATCTGGTGTTAATTCGATTGGTGCTGTCCAATCAAATGCTGCTTCAGGTGCCTCTGCCCAAGGATCTTCAAGGACTCCTGCCTCACAAGCACGTCCCCAGATATTAGCATCAATCGAGAATGGATTGTCTAAATCTACTGGAATTGGAATACCATTTTCCTCTGCATACTTAATTTCTTCATCACGAGTCATTCCCCACTCACGAACTGGTGCAACAACCTTTAGGTTTGGATTTAACGCTTGAATGGAAACCTCAAAGCGAACCTGGTCATTTCCTTTACCAGTACAGCCATGCGCAACAGCTGCAGCCCCTTCTTTTTCAGCCACTTCAACCAATAATTTTGAAATTAATGGACGAGATAACGCTGATGACAGTGGGTATTTACCTTCATATAAACAATTCGCCTTTAAAGCTGGCAAAATATATTCTTTAGCTAGTAATTCTTTCGCATCGATCATGTAAGCTTTAACAGCTCCTACATTCAATGCCTTTTGTTTAATTGCTTCTAAGTCTTTACCTTCCCCAACATCTAGACCTAGTGCAATGACATCATATCCGTATTTTTCCTGAATCCATTTAACTGAAACTGAAGTATCGAGTCCACCTGAGTATGCTAAAACAATTTTTTCCTTAGCCATTTTATATTCTCCTCTTGTTCGCTTGTATTATTATTCAACCAATAGGATTATTATACATCAAATTTCAAAAAAATCTACTATTCTAGTAAAAGTTTTAAAATTGCCTTTTGAGCATGAAGTCTATTCTCGGCTTCATCAAACACGACTGAATGAGGACCATCAATAATTTCTGCTGTTACCTCTTCTCCTCTGTGTGCAGGTAAGCAATGCAAAAAGATATAATCTGGTTTAGCGTGCTGACAAATTTCCGCATTTACTTGATATGCTGCAAAGTCCTTCAATCTTTTTTCCGTTTCTGCTTCCAGACCCATACTGGTCCAAACATCTGTAACGACAATGTCGGCATCCGTGATAGCTTCTACCGGATTATGTGTAAACGTTATTTTGCTCCCCGTTAATTTGGCAGATTCAATTGCTTTCTCTGTTATCTTTCCATCAGGTAAGTATCCAGGCGGGCTGGCAACCGAAATATGCATTCCAACCTTTGCTGCACCTTCTATTAATGAGTGAGTGACATTATTCTTACCATCCCCTAAATAACACATTTTTAATCCTGCCAATTTCCCTTTGTGCTCTTGAATCGTTAGTAGGTCGGCCATTACTTGTACTGGATGATGTAAATCTGTTAGGCCGTTAACAACCGGTACCGTGGCATGCTCAGCTAGTTCTTCAACGGTGCTGTGTGAAAATGTCCTAATCATCATGCAATCAATATAACGTGATAAAACTTTTGCTGTATCCGAAATACTTTCCCCTCTGCCAAGCTGGAGATCCTTTGAACTCATAAAAATCGCATGGCCTCCTAATTGAAGCATCCCTACCTCAAAGGAAACTCTAGTACGGGTAGAAGCCTTCTCAAAAATCATCCCTAGAACCTTTCCGCTCAAATAAGGATGTGGTTTTCCTTGTTTTTGAAGACTTTTTAATTCCTTCGCTTCCTCTAAAAGATAGAGAATTTCATCAGTCTGTAAATCGGTCAAGGCTAAGAAATCCTTGCCTTTAAATTGTGGCTTCTGTAATACTCCCTTTGCGTTCCATTTAATCACATTTGACATGTTCCACACCACTCTCTTTAATATTGTAATATTCCGTAACTGTCCTTACCTCTGATTGTGTAATCAATTGGGCCTGAAGGCTAATCATTGCCTCAACTGTATCAAGATGAGTAAATACCGGTACATTGTAGCGAGTCGCTTGTTCACGAATGTAAAAACCAAATTTAATTTTATTTCTTCCTTGGTTCGGTATATTAATGACTGCTTGAATCGTATTGTTTTTGAAAAGTTCATTTACATCTTCGTTATCCTTAATAACCTTTTCAATTGTAAATCCTTTTTCTTTAAGGAATCTTGCTGTTCCTTCTGTTGCAATTAGCTTGTAATTCTCATTGACAAACTGCTGGAGAATCGGAAGGCTGGCTGGTTTTTCCCGGTCAGATATCGAACAGAATAGATAGTTCTCTGTTTCACCACTTGTTGCAGGGAAAGCCTTTTCGAGCGCTTCATGGAAGGTTGCTCCTAAACCTAACACTTCACCTGTTGATTTCATTTCCGGCCCTAGTACGTGGTCGACTCCCTTTAATTTACTTCTTGAAAAAATAGGTGCCTTAACCGAATAGTAATTAGGCTCAGTTAATAAACCAGTTTCATTCGATAGAGAATCCAACGATATTCCTAATTGAGCCATTACTGCCCACTCAATCATTGGAATGCCTGTAACCTTGCTCATGATAGGTACCGTACGTGAAGAACGCGGATTTACTTCTAAGACAAGAACTTGATTCTGATAAATCACAAATTGGATATTCATAATGCCAACAATCGGTGAATTTTTGGCAATTTTTTCGGCATAATCAATTAATGTTTCTTTAACCTCATTCGCTAGTGAAATCGGTGGGAAAACACTAATACTATCTCCAGAATGTACGCCAGCTCTTTCGATATGTTCAAAGATACCTGGGACGATTACATTCTTTCCATCACTAATGACATCCACTTCACATTCTAATCCAGGAATATATCGGTCTACTAATAATGGCCACATTTTATCCTGCGAAGAGTTTTCTTCAAGCTGAGTGATATAATAGTTTAATTCTTCTTCTGTAAAAATAGTAAACATCGATTGGCCGCCGATTACATAGGATGGACGAACCAATACTGGATAACCAAGCCTTGCCGCAGCTGCTAGCAATTCATCTTTATGTGATACGGTCTCACCTACAATATGTGGGATGTTTAGACCTTCAAGTAACTGATAAAATTCTTTCCGATCCTCGAAAGTGTCGACATTTTCTACCGTTGTGCCTAAAATCTTTACTCCCTCTTCTTCGAGGTCATGAGCCAAATTAATTGCCGTTTGCCCGCCAAACTGGATTAACACGCCTTCAATCTTCTCTTTTTCAATAACCGTAAGTACATCTTCAGCGGTTAATGGTTCAAAGTAAAGGCGGTCAGCGACTGAGTAATCTGTACTAACTGTTTCAGGGTTATTGTTGATTACGACTGCCTCATAGCCCATCTTCTTAATTGCTTTTGCAGCATGGACAGAGCAGTAATCGAATTCAATTCCTTGACCAATCCGTATTGGTCCTGAACCAAGAACAAGAATCTTCTTACTGTTTGTTTCTTCTACTTCATCCGCCCCGAGCCATGTCGAGTAGTAATAAGGGGTAACCGCATCAAATTCTGCAGAGCAAGTATCAACCATCTTGTAGCCAGGTTTCCAGTTAAGTTCTTTCCATTTACTTCTTATTTGCTTTTCCTCGATGCTGTATATTTGTGAAAGTAACTTATCAGAAATATTATGACGCTTCGCTGTTTTTAATAATGGAAGTGGTACTTCACTCCATGCATAAGCTGCTAATTCCACTTCTAAGTCAACGACCGAATTGATTTTATTTAAAAACCATGAATCGATCTCTGTTACCTGTTTAATTTCCTCTAGGGAAATACCTCTTCTGAATGCTTCAGCTATCATAAATAATCTTTGGTCATTTGGTCTTTCAAGCTTTTCAAATAAGACCTCAGTGTCTACATTTTTATTTGATTCCAGACAAAGTCCATATATATTTAATTCCATTGAACGGATTGCTTTATTTAGTGCCCCTTCAAAGGTACGGTCAATTGCCATTACTTCTCCAGTTGCCTTCATTTGTGTTCCTAAAGTACGGTCTGCTTCTGGAAATTTATCAAATGGAAAACGTGGAAGCTTCACAACAATATAATCAATCGCTGGTTCAAAGGATGCAAAGGTGTTTCCTGTTATAGGGTTCACAATCTCATCTAAATGATAACCAACCGCACATTTAGCTGCCATCCTAGCAATCGGATAACCGGTAGCCTTTGACGCTAATGCAGATGAACGGCTTACCCTTGGATTTACTTCAATAATGCAATATTGATTGGACTCTGGATTAAGAGCAAACTGGATATTGCAGCCGCCGATAATCTCTAATTCTCGTATTACTTTTAAAGAAGAATTCCGTAACATTTGGTACTGGACATCCGTCAAGGTTTGCGATGGAGCAACAACAATGGAGTCACCTGTATGAACGCCAACAGGGTCCATATTTTCCATATTGCAAACAATGATACATGTGTCATTGGCGTCTCTTATGACTTCGTATTCAATTTCCTTCCAGCCTTTAATGCTTCTCTCAACAAGAACTTGATGAATCGGGCTAGCTGCTAAACCCTTTTTTAGAACATTTTCAAGCTCTTCTTCATTATGAGCAAAGCCGCCGCCGTGTCCGCCAAGTGTATAAGCCGGTCGGATAATAACAGGAAAACCTATTTCGTTGACGAACGATACGCCCTCTTCGTACGTATGAATAATCGCAGATTCAGGGATTGGTTCGTCAATCTTTATCATTAAACTGCGGAACCGATCACGGTCCTCGCCATTTTTTATCGATTCTACAGAGGTTCCTAACAACTCTACATTGTATTTTTGAAGAATACCTTTTTCAAAGAGTTCTACCGTTAGATTTAAACCCGTTTGACCGCCTAAAGTTCCAATAATTCCATCAGGCTTTTCTTTTTGAATAATTTTTTCAATGGTTTCTACATTTAATGGTTCGATATATACTTTATCGGCAACACTTTCGTCCGTCATAATCGTTGCTGGATTATTATTGATTAATACTACCTGTATTCCCTCTTCTTTAAGAGCGATACAGGCTTGTGTTCCCGCATAATCAAATTCTGCTGCCTGCCCGATTACAATCGGTCCTGATCCAATTACTAATACTTTTTTTAGGTTTTTATTTAATGGCATAACGTTTATCTCCCACGGAATTTATCTGATAAACAAATTCTTCTAGAATGTATTGGGTGTCACTTGGTCCTGGGTGTGCTTCCGGGTGAAATTGAACGGTTTGAATCGGAAAGCGTCGGTGCTTTAACCCTTCAATCGATTTGTCATTAACGTTACGGTATGTGACTTGGAAAACCTGAGCGTCAATGCTCTCATCAACGACGACATACCCATGATTTTGTGCTGTAATTTTCACCTTACCCGTTGCTAATTCTTTTACTGGATGATTGCCGCCTCGATGTCCGTAGGCAAGTTTTTCCGTTTTTGCTCCATAAGCTAGAGCAATTAACTGATGACCTAGGCAGATACCTAGAGTTGGATAGTGCTGTGTAATCTTTTTGATTTCTGGAAACCATTGTTTCAAGGCCATTGGATCTCCAGGCCCGTTACTTAATAACACACCGTCTGGCTGTAAGGCATTGATTTTTTCAAAAGAGGTATTAAAAGGGACGATGGTAACGGAACAATTTTCATCGAGCAATGCATTCAGTATCGACTTTTTATATCCAAAATCGATTAAGACAACGTGTGGTCCTTCATTTTTGAAAAATTGCATGTTTACAGTTGAAACTTTCTCTACCCAAAATGGTATGGTTTTGTTTTCATCAAAATTTTCTTGTTTAGACTTACTTAAATATCCTTTTACCGTTCCGCGGCTTCGGATCGTTTTGACAAGTAATCTTGTGTCCACGCCTGCAATCCCTGGAACACCTGCCTGCACTAGTTTTTCAGAGAATTTATTAATGGATTGGTAATGGCTTGGTGTTTCACATAAATCTCCAATCACCACTCCTGCTAAGGAAGGGGAAATACATTCATCGTCCATCGCATTGATTCCATAGTTTCCGATAATTGGATAGCAGAATGTTATGAGCTGTCCTGCATAAGAAGGATCTGTAATGATCTCCTGGTAGCCAGTCATACTTGTATTAAATACAACTTCTCCGATAGAATCCTTATTTGCACCTATTAGTACTCCTTCAAAAACTTCCCCTGTTTCCAAAGTAAGATAACCTTGTTCCAAAACACTCACTCGCCTTTCTCTATACCTTGGAATGTTTTTTCCAATGCATGGGTGAATTCATTCATTTCTTCTTTAGTTGCCGTTAATGGCGGTAGCAATCTTACTACATTTGGTCCCGCTGTTAGGATCAACAGTTGATTTTCAATTGCTTTTTGAACAATTTGCGGAGCCTTGTTTCCGACAACGATTCCTTTTAGGAGACCTTTTCCCCTAATTTCTTCTATATAATTGTACTTTTCTTTAAACTTCATTAAGAGTTCATCAAAGTACTCTGAAATTTCATTAACATGATTTAGTAAATTACTTTCAATGATATGGGAAAGAGTTGCGACTCCTGCTGCTGTAGCTAATGGGTTGCCGCCAAAGGTACTTCCGTGAGTACCAGGTTCGAATGCTTTTGCAGCCTTTTCTTTCGCAATGATTGCCCCAATCGGAAATCCTGATCCAAGACCTTTTGCTACGCTAATTACATCCGGCTCAATACCGTATTGTTCGTATGCAAACAGTGTGCCGGTCCTGCCGATCCCTGTTTGAATTTCATCAACCATTAAAAGGATGTCTTTCTCCTTACAGATTTCTGCAATTTTCTTTACCCATTCCGGATTTGCCGGAATGACTCCGCCTTCACCTTGGACAAGTTCTAGTAAAATGGCTGCAGGCTGGAGCGTTTTTAACTGATCAAGTGCTTCTATATCATTAAATGGCAGATAACTAAAGCCTTTGACTAATGGAGAAAATCCCTGTTGGATTTTTTCCTGCCCTGTGGCCGATAATGTTGCCAATGTTCTGCCGTGAAAGGATTGCTGAAAGGTAATGACTTCGAAAGAATCTGTTTCCTTTACTTTCTGTGCGTATCTTCTTGCCAGCTTAATGGCCGCCTCGTTTGCTTCCGCTCCGCTATTGCAAAAGAAAACCTGATCTCCACAGCTATTGGCTGTAAGCAGCGCCGCCAGCTCCTGCTGATTTGGAATGTTGTAA
Organism: Bacillus sp. EB106-08-02-XG196; assembly: GCF_013396335.1. Taxonomy (GTDB): domain Bacteria; phylum Bacillota; class Bacilli; order Bacillales; family Cytobacillaceae; genus Neobacillus. The sequence continues at coordinate 13,498 of NZ_JABWSY010000026.1, read as the reverse complement.
AGGTTTGAACAGTGCCAAAGATTTTGCAGCTGCTCCTCAAGCTTTGCTTTAACCACATCCGGCACATGGCCTAAGTTGCAAGTCGCAATGCCTGAAGTAAAATCTAAATACTTTTTCCCTTGATCGTCCCATACATAGCTTCCTTTCCCCTTAACCAACGTAATAGGAAAGCGGCTATACGTAGCCATTACTGACGAAATAGGGGAAACGGAAGTGTTAATGGTCATTATTCAATCTCCTCTTCTAAAACAATTTTTGTTCCAATATTTTTGCCGTTCACGTAATCTATCAGGCTATTTTTTTCAAATCCATCTATAATACCGACCATCGGAATTTTATGAACTAACCCATCGATTGCGGCTTTGACCTTAGGGATCATCCCGCCGTAGATAGTTTTATCTTCAATCAGTTCTTCCACCTTTGTTTTGGTAACCTTATCAAGTTTAGACTTTTCTCCATTTTTTTCGACTAAGATACCAGGAATATCACTTATAAAACAGAGATTCGCTCCCAGTGCTTTGGCGACCGCACTTGCTGCAACGTCGCCGTTTATATTATAACGCTGTCCATCTGCACCAATCCCGATTGGTGAAACAACAGGTATATGTCCTTGGTTTACGATACCTTCGATAACTGAAGTATTCACTTCAACGACTTCTCCTACAAAACCTAAACTTTCATCTGAAGTCGGAATGGCTTTTAATAAACTCCCATCCACCCCGCTGACACCGAATGAACTTCCGCCTGTTTCAATGATGTTCCGTACAACTTGTTTATTCACAGTTCCGCTTAACACCATTTCTACTATATCCAACACTTCATTATTGGTTACTCTAAGTCCATTTACAAAGGAGGTTTCAACGTTTAAGTTTTTTAATAATTTATTGATAAGTGGACCGCCGCCATGAACAATAATCGGAGTCCATTTCCCTATTTGATGAAGCGAAATCACATCTTCATAAAAGGACCTTGGGAGATTTTCTAACACACTTCCGCCGCACTTAATGACTATATAGTTCATCATAGACCCTCCCACTAGGTGCGGTAGGAAGCATTGATTTTCACATAATCATACGTTAAATCGCAGCCCCACGCTGTTGCACTTTCATCACCTTGATTTAGTTCAACAAGAATTTTAACGGTTTCCAGTTCTAAGTACTCTTTTACTTCTTCTTCTACAAATGAACAAGGCAAGCCATTTTCAAATACCTTGTAAGGGCCAATTGCCACTTTCAATGCATTAGGCTCAACCGGAATTCCTGAATATCCTATGGCTGTAACAATTCTTCCCCAGTTCGGGTCAGTGCCGTAAATAGCTGTTTTTACAAGGTTAGAAGAGATAATTGATTTCCCTACAGCTCTTGCTGCTTCATGGCTGTATGCACCATTTACCTGAACTTCAACAAGCTTAGTAGCCCCTTCACCATCTCTTGCAATTTTTTTCGCAAGCTCTTCACTTACGAGCTTTAAGCCTGCTTTGAATAAATCCCAATCTGGGTGATCTTTTGTTAGCTGGTCATTCCCTGCTAACCCGTTTGCCATGACTAAAACCATGTCATTCGTACTTGTATCTCCATCAACCGTAATCATGTTGAAGGTCTGATTTGTTATTTCTTTAAGGGCAGAAAGCAAATCCTCATGCGCTATATTGGCGTCTGATGTGACGAAACCGAGCATGGTTGCCATATTTGGATGAATCATCCCAGATCCTTTAGCCGCACCGCCAATGCTTACTGTCTTTCCGTCTATTTTCATTTGGACAGCAACCTGCTTAATGCACGTGTCAGTTGTTAATATTGCATTCTTGAAATTTTCTTCTGTTGCATATTTTGTCTGAAGAATTTGATTTATCCCTGTATTTACTTTATCCATCGGTAATAGTTCACCAATAACTCCGGTTGAAGTAACTGCAACAAGGTGTTCCTCGATGCCTAACTCGTTGGCAAATCCTTTTTGCATTTCAAAAGCGTCTAACAATCCCTGTTCCCCTGTGCAGGCGTTGGCATTACCGGAATTGACGATGATAGCCTGAATTTTATTCTCTTTTGCTATACTCTCTTGAGTAACCGAAAGGGGAGCTGCTTGGAAAATGTTTGTTGTATACACGCCAGCAACTGCTGCTGGAACTTCTGATACAATATAACCAAGGTCAAGACGTTTTCTTTTTATCCCGCAATGCATACCCCCAGCCACAAACCCCTTCGGCAGAGTGACACTTCCTTCTTCTAAAACTACAATCTCTTTATTTGAAATGGCTGGCATCAATTTAATTTCCCCCTTGAATGTCTTCATTGTTTGTCAACCCAAGTCTCTATATAACTTTCCATCTATTATTCAATCAATAAATTTATTAAGGATATAATGATATGTCTTCAAGCCCTGTACTTACAGCCCAGCCATTCATTAAATTTGCATTCTGTATCGCCTGCCCTGCTGCACCTTTAACTAAATTGTCAATTACTGAAATCACGGTTAGACGATTCGTTCGCTGGTCAACATGTAATCCGATGTCACAATAATTACTGCCACTAACCTCTTTGGTTGAAGGATAGATTCCCTCTGGCCTAATCCTGACAAATGGATGATTTTCATAAAACTCTTTATACAACGCATTCACTTCACTCGTTGATATTTTCCCAAGTAAATTAACATAGGCTGTTATCATAATTCCTCTAGACATCGGAACTAAATGAGTTGTAAACGAAATCGTTACCAGTCTGTCACTTTCATCTTTAAGAACTTGTTCAATTTCCGGTATATGTTGGTGTGCTCCGAGCTTATATGCTTTTAGATTTTCATTTATTTCAGCGTAGTGTGCTGTTAAAGAAAGACCTCTGCCGGCACCAGATACCCCTGATTTTGCATCTATAATAATAGAATTTGAGTCTGCAAGATTTGCTTTCAAAATTGGCAGCAAACCGAGGCTGGTTGCCGTTGGGTAGCAGCCCGGATTAGCAATGAAAGTGGCACGTTTAATTTCTTCTTCATAAATCTCACTCAATCCATAAACTGCCTTACTTAAGTATTCCTCATCTGGTGCTGAATGCTTATACCAGGTTTCATATTCATTTTGGGACCTTAGCCGGAAATCTCCTGAAAGGTCGATTACTTTAATACCCTTATCTACAAGCTGCGGCGCCATCTTACTACTGACGCCTGACGGTGTAGCTAAAAATACAATATCATTCTCTTTTGCTAATCTAACCGGATCATAGCTTTCAAATGGTTGATTTATTATTTCAGTAAGGTGTGGGTAGGATTCGCTAATTTCGTTCCCAGCCTGAGAGTTGGAAACAACTGAACCAACTGTCAAATGTGGATGCTTGTTTATAAGCCTTATTAACTCTATTGCCCCATATCCCGTTCCACCGATAATTGCAGCCCTCATTTTCCCCACTCCTAAGTCTCTTATATAATGAATTATTATACATACTTAGTAATATTTATTCAAGAAATAAATTGCCTAATTTTCAGTTTTTATTGAACTTTTTTTACTTTTATATTTGGAAACGCTTTCATTCAACTGTGTATGAATATACAAATATTATGCATAGTTTATTCATGTCGCAACTTCTTTGAAAAAGATGTTTTTTATGAGAGTTAATGGTAAATACTGTTAGAGATGAGTAAGGAGGTATGTCGACTGTTAACTACAACATTAACTTTTCATATAGAAGTTGATTTTGCCAAATATGACTTGCCTTTTCTAAAGAAGAGGTCGGATAGCCACTATGAAATCTATCTTGACAATTCTGATAAGGCACTAGGCGATGTCCATATCGCCAAGAACGGGGTTAAGCTTGAGTATTCAAGTGAATTATTGTTAGAGGAATATATCATTATTCATGACTTAATCTCTCGACTGCGAGAAGGAAATGATGTGGTCGTCGATGATTCGAAGAGCTTTTTAGGTTATTTGTCTGATGGAGAACCTGCATATATGATAAAAAATTGGGAGCCTTGGATCGAGTACCTTCAGAGCTCGATGAAAAATTGTCTTTAAACAAGGCTCTTTTCTCAAATGTTGTTGCTTTATAAAAGTAAAAACGATTTATTTGGCCGAATTTCATTGTGAATAGCCTAAATTATTGAGAAAAGAGCCTTCAAACTTAGTTCTATAGCTCAAAACAGCTTATTCCACGTTAAAATCGGCTTTAAGATTTTAACAACAATTTTTACGAAAACAGCATTAAACAAATAGAGGTGGGAGTATGTTATCTGGAAAAGTTATTTCGGTGATCTCGGGTAAAGGCGGGGTCGGTAAGTCTACTGTATCTACGAATCTTGCAGTATCCCTAGCAAGACAGGGAAAAGCGGTAGGATTAATTGATTTTGATATATATGGAAGCAGCATTCCGAACATGATGAATATTAGTTTTGGTCCGAAATCGATGAATAATAAAATCATTCCTGTTGAATCCCATGGTGTAAAAATCATGTCAATGGGTTTTATCGTTAAAAATAATGATCCAGTAGTTTGGCGTGGTCCTATGCTCGGAAAAGTCATCAACCAATTTATTAATGAAGTGATTTGGGGTCCTCTGGATTACTGCATAATCGATATGCCTCCTGGGACAGGTGATGTTGCCATGGACGTGAACCGCCTGATTCCAAGCTCCAATCAGATTGTTGTCACAACTCCACATCCAACAGCCTCACATGTTGCAGAACGTGCAGGTAAAATGGCGGCAATCAATAATCATAATATCTTAGGTATCGTCGAAAATATGGCATATTTTCAGCCGCCAGATCTCGAACAAAAGTATTATCTTTTCGGTAAAGGCGGTTCGGAGCAGCTAGCATCAAAATTAGGGACAAATCTCATTGCCCAGCTGCCCATATTAGCTCCAAAAGAAGATGATTATGAACCTTCTATCTATAAACGAGGTTCCTTGCTATTTGATAAATACAACGAATTAGCTGATACAGTACAGAATTCAATTGCCTAAAAAAATAGTGGTGTCCCGATAACGGGGCACCACTATTTTATTTACCTAAAATATCGCCTTTATATCCTTGTAATATTCCATGTATCTTTTGTTTGTCATCTGCACTAAACCCATTCTCATCTAGTGTAGCGATGAAATTCCCGACCATTGCTTCAAAATGTTCATCATTGATTGGGATATCTTTATGTGCGTTTGCTATCTGTTCATTGCTATATTTTCCTTCGCCCAATCCATGCTGTAAAAATGTCTGCGGGTGATGCTGAATTCTCTCCTGATCATGATCCTTAAAAAATTTGCTCATCAAATCATCTGCATGAATTTTATGAAAGAAATCTTTTACGACAGATGTTATTTTTTCATCATTCATTTGCAACCCTTTCGTCCTCCTTTAATGATCCATTACTTTGTCCACTCTTCTAAAGAATAGATACGTTATCAGTGTCAAAACAAACATAAAGCCTAAGGCCAATACATAATAGAAAAGATTGTCGTAATGACCTGCTAGATACTCCTCTACCATGTATTGAATAAGGATAATTTGCACGGTCAGCAGACTCATAAAAACCCACCATGCCATTTTCATAAAACCCGCCTCCTAATGCTGAGCCTGAGTGATTCCAACAGCGTAGATTTTTTTACCTTTAAATTTCAACTTAATGGACGGAAGCGCCCTCGGCGGCGGTCCTGCTAGAACGGACCCATCCTCCACATTAAAGAAGCCATTATGGCACGGGCAGGTTAACTTCCCAGTATCCTTTTCCCAATAAACCGGACACATCAAATGTGTACATTTACTGTTATATGCCCTATATTCCTTTTCAGAGATTCTAACCAGTATCGCAGAATCATTCTCATCAGGATAATAGAATGAAACACTCTGTCCAACAGCGATATCTTTTTCATTTACAATAAACACCTCAGAATCATGGGCTTCTTCTTCGCGATTTTTCGATAATGCCATTAAAGGGGTTGAACTTACAAATAATACGCCCATAAACGATAAGGAAGAGGCGATAAAACCTCTTCTATTTAATTCTAATTCTTTATCTCTTCTGATATTAAAAGACAACTTTCGAAGAAATCCCTCTATTTTCTTCATGATTGAACACCATCGCCTTCTCTGAATCCATATCTATTTGTTTCCGTATCCGGCATTCCAATTACAGTCCTTGTTTCAATCACTGTACCGCCAAAATCCCACTTAAACTGAACTTCCTTAGGTGGTTCTGCTTTAATTTCGTGTTCATCCACAAAACGAATCGTATCTGTCGGACAAACACTGGCACACATTGGCGGTCTTCCTTTAGAAGTCCGGTCATAACACATATCACACTTGTACATTACTTTTTTCACATCATCCACTCTTGGAATTCCAAATGGACAAGCGTATGTACAGTTTTTACAGCCAATGCATTTTTCTAATGAGGCAGATAATACCGTTCCATCATCTGCAATTGCAATGGCTTGAACAGGGCAAGATTCCGCGCATGCTGGTGTTACACAGTGCATACAGGGAGTTGGCGAGGCTGCCACCGTTTCTCCTGGATTCAACTCATCAACAAACATCCTCGATAAATGGTCATGCCCGCTGCATTCTTCACATCCAATGACACAAGCTCGGCAGCCAATACATCTTTCGTAATCAATATATAAAACCTTAGCCAAGCTTTTCACCTGCCTGCTGTGCAATCTTTTCTAATTTGACTGCGCAAACCTTGAATTCTGGTATTTTCGATTTCGGTTCTAATGCGGGGTTTGTCAAATGATTGATTGCCAAGGATTTACCCCAGTGATAGGGAACGAATACCATGTCCTCTCTCGTTATTTTTGTAACTCTTGCTGGGAGTTCGATACTTCCCCTTGGGCTTGATACCTTTACGGGTTCTCCATGTTCGATGTTATATTTTTTCGCTAAGTTAGGGTGAATTTCCACATATGGATCTGGACATAAATTACGCAGAGCCTCAATCCTCCTTGTTTGATTCCCACTTAAATAGTGAAATACAACTCGTCCAGTCGATAAAATGATTGGGTATTCTTTACTCGTTTTCTCATTTGGACCTTTATGTTCAAATGCTAGGATTCTTGCTTTTCCATCAGGGAAATTAAATTTCAAATCCTCAAATAATCTTGGTAACCCTTCCGATTCCACTGTTGGACAAGGCCAGAAAACCCCCTGCATTTTATCAAGCTTTTCATAGGTGATTCCGTAATAATCTGCGGTCCCGCCTTTACTTGCAACCCGAAGCTCATTAAAGATATCCTCTGGTGAATTAAATTGGAAGTATTGCCCCCTGCCAAGTCGTTCCGCAATTTCACAAATTACCTTCCAGTCCCGTTTTGTTTCACCAGGTGTACGATCAATACCTTTCACTCGTAATACCCGTCCTTCAACATTCGTCATGGTTCCATTGTCTTCAATCCAAACGGTCGAAGGAAGAACAACATCCGCTAGCTCTGCCGATTCCGATAAAAAGAAATCCATGCAAACAAAAAAGTCTAAACTCTTTAGATACTCACCCACATCACCCACTGTTGGGGAGGATACAATCGGATTGCTGCAGATTAATAACAATCCCTTAATTTCTTTTCCTAGTGCTTGAAGCATTTCAAAGGCCGATAATCCCGGTCCTGGAATTTCGGATTCATCGACACCCCACACACCAGAAATATATTCTCGTGCTTTCGGGTCGGTGATTTTTCGGAACCCAGGCAGCTGGTCTGTTTTTTGTCCGTGTTCCCTGCCGCCTTGTCCATTCCCCTGACCTGTGAAGGTTGCAACCCCAGAACCCTTTTTACCCATTTTCCCTGTTACTAAACAAAGATTCACATAGTTTGAAACGGAATCTGTACCTGTTGCATGCTGCTCAACCCCGCGTGCGAACATGGTCATCCCGGTTTTTGCCTGACCGAATAGTCGAGCAGCTGTTATGATTTTGTCAACCGCAACACCTGTAATCTGAGAAACATGGGCAGGTGTATATTTCTTAACTAGTTCCTTTAATTCTTCATAACCAGTTGTGTGGTTTTGAATAAAGTCATGGTCAACTAAATCTTCTTCAATCATGACATGCAGTAAGCCATTCGCTATCGCCACATCGGTTCCTGGCCGAATATCTAGATGGACATCTGCTACAAGTGCTGTTTTCGTTTGTCTAGGGTCGACGACAATTAATTTTGCTCCGCGGTCTCTAGCACCCCATATATATGGCATCGATAACGGGTGACACTCAGCTGTGTTAGAGCCTGCAATCAACAATACATCTGCAAACTTTATGTCAGACCAAGGATTGGTTGATCCTCTATCAATGCCGATACTTTGGTTGAAGCCGACAGATGCCGATGACATACAATAGCGTCCGTTATAATCAATATTCTTTGTTCCAAGTCCAATCCGTGCGAACTTACCCATTAAGTAACATTTTTCATTTGTCATCGAGGAGCCGCTATAAATTCCAAAGGCATCTTTTCCATACTTGCCTTGAATTTCTTGGATTTTCGATACAATCAAATCCATTGCTTCATCCCATGTAGCTTGTTCTAGCTTTCCATTTTTTCGAATAAGCGGGTGCTTAAGACGTTCCACATGCTCTGCCTGCCGGTAAGCACTTACTCCCTTTGGACAAAGCCTGCCCCCATTCATTGGAAAATCATATCTAGGCTCCACACCGAGGACCGATTGATCCTCTTTGTTGACGCGAATATTCATCCCGCATTGCATCCCGCAGAAGCAGCAATGTGTAGAAATCAGTTCCTCGCCGTCTCGTAAAATCGCATCGTAATCTCTTTGCGCGTAGTCTTTATTTTGTGCATGACCCATCTATTGATCTCCTCCCTTCTTTAATTGAAGTCCGTTTTTCTCATTACTTTCTAACACGATGTTCGCTTTACGGAAATGAACTTTAGCACCATAGGCACTCAATCTATGACTAACTCTCCGGCACTGTGAACATAAGTCTGAAAAATGAAGCGTTGTATGATCAATCGGAACAGACAAATGTCTTTTTTCCAAAGCTAATTGAACATCCTTGATTTGTGTAGCCGTCGCATATTCTATTCCACATCTAGCACATTGTTTTTGTTCTCCCATCGCATGGTACATCGGTACCATTACCGCTAAGAATCGAAGTGGTAAATGCCAGAACTTGCTGAAAGGAAAATATAAAAGAAAAACGATGACGGTAACTTGGTGCGCAATCGCAATTCCTAAGTAGAAAGCCCCCTCCATCCACAAGGCTGACACGGTTAATAAAGAGCCAGTTATTGAGATTGCTATTAGTAGAAAGAGTGGAAAGAAATCATATTCTTTTGATTGTTCAACGATCTTTTTCTCGTCTGTAACTCTTCGATACAGCGCCATACCGCAGCCAATAATGACAGCAATTCCTGTCCAATTTAAACCGTGGTAAATGGCAATAGCGAGAAGTGAGTCAACCCCCATTCGAAACATTGGAATCCCAAAAACCACTGCCGCATAGGTTTTAGGCTCAACTAATTCAAAATGAAGCCAATTAAGTACAAGGGAAAAGGTAATCGCAAATGAGAATATGACTCCCCAAGAAATGAACATGTGCTGTGCCCAGCGATAGACAGACCGATTTCTTATAAACCTTTGTTCTCCGATATTGGTGTACAAAGTCTTAAAGACAAATGCAAGCCCTTTAGCACTAAACATCATTTTGAAGCCTTGCTTCCACAGCCTTCTAGTTGGAGGACGTAAGGTCCACGAGGTGATTCTGATTGTCAGCAGCACGAAGCACAAAACAGTTGCCCATAAATATCCGTATAAGGCCATATCGAAATATCCAAATTGTTCTGATCCAATATAGACAGAAAAAAATACAATCACTAACACAATAAAAACATTTCGTGCTGATTTCTTTGAAAAAAGCAGTGAATCTTCTTCATATGGATAAAAGTTCATATGCTAAACTCCTTTACTCTTTATCTTGTTTAGTATGCCAAGGGTATGTAAAAAAATTCCCAGTAATTTAACATATAAAGGGAAAGGTAATTCGACTATGGTAGAATAAAAAGTAAAAAGATTATACATAGAGGGACGTGGATTAGATGGGGAAAAGAAAGAAAATTTTTATGGTTATAGGTGTGCTTACACTCAGTGTATTACTTTACTTCGCTATCTTACATTTTAAGATTAGGGACCACATAAATAGTGATGTACCTTTGGATGCTGACTATATCATTATTCTTGGGGCGCGTGTTAAAGGTGAAATTCCTTCACTGGCACTTCAATATCGGATTGATGCTGCAGCAAAATACATGAAGAAAAATAAAGAAACCATTGCGATTGCATCGGGAGGACAAGGACCAGGAGAGGATATTACAGAGGCAGAAGCGATTAAAAGAGGATTACTTCAACATGGGGTAGATGGTAATAGAATATTACTAGAAGATAAATCAACTGACACAGTTGAAAACATCACTTTTTCAAAAAAGCTTATTCCGGATCATCTCGAAACTGGATTGCTCGTGACCAACGATTTTCATCTTTATCGTTCCAAGTCCATAGCAAAAGACCAAGGATTGAGCTTACAAGGGATTCCTGCTGAAACTCCGACCGTAGCCATTCCAAAATCATACGCTAGGGAGTATCTCGCGATAACTAAATATTATCTAGTAACATTCTTCAAAAAATAGAAACCGGCCAATACAACATTAGCCGGTTTTTTAGTCATTATAAATTTGATAATTTATTTCTTCCCTTTTCCTTTGCTTCATATAAAGCAAGGTCAGTGTTTTTAAATAGTGTTTTTTTCTTTTATGTCAAATTGGTTGTAAAATGAAATTGCGGTGCCTTTCATTCTTTGTATTTCTTTTTCTTTCTCTCTTTGTTCTGTTAGATTACGAACAATTGCTAACAAATGGGTACACTCACCGTCATGATTGAACACTGGTGTTATCGTCGATTCACAATAAATGATTTCCTTATTTTCGGAACCGTTTTGGGATTGTGTTGAAACACTAACCCTGTCTTCATATACGATTGGCTTTTTCTTCTCCATTGCCTCTTCATATTTTCCCTTAATAATTTGATAAGCATTTATTGGCAGAACCACTTCTATAGGCTTTCCAAACGATTCATTTGTTAATCCGTAAAGATCTTTAGCGGGTTTATTTAAAAGAACGTAGCTAAACGTTTTATCACTATTTACTTTTGTCAAATAAACTAGATCAGTCATATTATTAAACAACTGAAAGAACAGGTCTAGCCTATTTAACATCTCTAAATTGAATTTTTCAACCATTAAACTAAACCCTTTCATAATCAATTATACTTTCAATTCGCTTATCTCTGTTGTAAGCAAAGCTTTTTCTCCCTCATCGAGATCAAATTCTAAGCTATACTGGTACCGATTAGCATTAAGTTCATCTTTCCATAAAATTCTACCTTCTACACTTAATGGCTGATGAAATGCATTCGTTTCAATTGTAAGTTTTAGATTTTTTAATACAGGAAGTTGAAGTTTAGTCGAAAACCGCAAACCCCCAATTCCGATATTTTCAATTACAACACATGTATCTCCTAAAAGAATGGGAACTCCATCAATTTGAGTTATGACCATTTTTGCTTTAATAGGTTTTGGTATATCAATCCTATAAGTCTCCATTTTTTCCGGAACTTTATTATGCTTTTCAATATTTCTTATTATTTGCATGTGATCATTTGAGAGAAGTTCCATAAAGCCTTCCGCTTCCAAAGGCTTGCTAAACAAAAACCCTTGAATAACATCACATTGATGTTGTAATAAAAAGGCGAGCTGTTCTTCAGTTTCTACTCCTTCAGCTACTACCTTCATATTTAAATCGTGTGCTAAATGAAGAATTGATTTTACTATGGCTTCATCGTCTGAACATGATTGGATGCCATTAATAAACGACCGATCAATTTTCAAGAAGTCCACTTTAAATTTTTTCAAATAACTTATCGAAGAATATCCTGTACCGAAGTCATCTAGAGAAATAGTAATCCCTATTTCTTTCAATAAATTAATCATTGCCAAAGACTTTTCCTCATTTTGAATGATAGATGTCTCCGTGATTTCAAATTCTAACCATTTGGTCTCTACGTTAGTTTCATCAAGAATCTTTACTAATTTTGTAACTAGATCATCCTTTAAGAAACGCTTAGCACTAATATTAATGGAAACAGGAACAATTGGTTTCCCCTCTATTTTCCACTGATTAATCTGCTTACACACTGTAGATAGAACCCAATCTCCTAATTCAAATATTATATTTGTTTCTTCTGCTAAAGGTATAAATTCAGCTGGGCTAAGCATCCCCCACTCTGGATGATTCCAACGAATAAGGGCTTCTGCCCCAATGGTTTGTCTTGTCTTGGGATCAACCTTAGGTTGATAATGGAGGATGAACTCCTTATCAAAAACGGCGCTCCGTAAATCATTTTCCAAAACAAATTGTTTATAGGATTCAATATTCATAGATGGGCTGTACAACTGTGAATTGTTCTTCCCCATCACTTTTGCTCGATAAAGCGCCACATCGGTATTGGCTAATAATTCAGAAACAGTTTGACCATCCTGCGGATAGATTCCTATTCCTATACTGGTTGTAATATGCAGGTCATACTCATTTACCTTAAAATATCTTTCAATATCTATTATAATGCTTGAGGCTATGGTGATGGTTTCATTAGCGTCACCGAGCTGGTTTAGAATGATCGCAAATTCATCTCCGCCAAGTCTCGCTAAATGGTCATGTGGTCTAAGACGTTTGCTCAATCTATTTGAAACTTTCTTAAGGAGCTCGTCCCCCACCGAATGCCCTAAAGTATCATTAACAAACTTAAAGCGATCCAAGTCTAAATATAGCAAAGCGAATTTTTCTGCTTTTTCTTTTTTGTTAATGATTGTTTTTTCCAATTCTTCCTCGAACTTGCGCCTGTTAGGTAATCCCGTTAAATAATCGTGATAAGCGTAAAAATTTATTTTTTCATCCTCTAGTTTCTTTTTACTTATATCAGTAATTAATCCATCTAGTCGCACCAATTCCCCTTCAGAATTTAAGACTGGGAAAGTCCTTGCATCAATCCACTTCACATTCCCCATTACATCCATTATCCTGTACTGATATTGACATGGAATCCCATTTCTAAGCTCAATTTGGTTCATCTTAAACTCTGCTCTATCCTCAGGATGGATAAGTTCTTTCCAATTTCGAAACCCTTTTTTAAAATCTAGAGGATTCATACCCGAAATCGTTTCGATGGCTTTTGATACGTAAAGCAATTTATGCTGCCGAATGTCCCACGACCAAACACCAACATCGAGACTATTAAAAATATGATGAAATTGTACTTCATTTTCCTTTAGCCTAGCCTCAGTAAGTTTTAATTCAGTAATATCCTTCGCAATCCCGTAGACTCCTACTATTTTCCCATTTGAGAACATCGGAATATTGGTAATCTGTAGGTCTACATAATGTCCATCCTAGAAATGCTAATTTAAATATGTACAATCATGCTTGAATAAAGATGTACAAAATTGATTGGTCAATTCATACTAATC
>NZ_JABWSY010000025.1 GCF_013396335.1 Bacillus sp. EB106-08-02-XG196 | reverse complement strand
TAGCGAAGGAAAATGAGTAGTTTTGTACATTCTTAAACAAGCGAAAGTGTACATATTTGTGTTGACATTTATATCCATCCTTATGAATTGAAATACAAGAATAATTTTGAACTTTTCCCGCTACTGCCTTTTCAAAATGTTTCATCACTTTATTCAAATTTCCCTTTTTTATTAGTCTATGAAATGGACCATGAATCTCACTTGATGTATAACCCAGTACACCTTCAATATTATTATTACAGCTCAAAATATTTCCATTCAGATCCATAGCATAAATTGTATCTGGATGATGATCAATTATCGATAAGAAGTTTGGACTCTCTGATTCAACAGAAAGACTCTTTACCATGTTCAACACTGCCACTATTCATTCCCCATTCCTTTGAGAAGAAAATAATCTATCCTTGTTTTTTCCCTATGAATTAACTGTATTTGGTATATTAATAAATCTAGTTCTTGGCTGCATTTCAAAACCTTGCTATCGTTTAAACCATTTTTCTCAACTAGTATTAGAAGTTCATTTCTTTTCATTTTTATTTGCTTCCCCATGCATACTTTCAAAGATGATTTGTGGTCCATAGTCCCCCTCCGTTTTTCACTTTCCGAATGTTTTATCTTACATTCAGTATGTAGGAAGATAACAATTTAAAATATCACCAATCCTTCCCTATTTCATATATCAATGAAATCAGGAATACATTCCTATATAGAAATGGGGATATTAAACCAAAAAAAATAGGCCAAGATGGCCTTTAATAGAAACACAATAATACTATTTAATTTTTTTATATAACTTCTGAGTTTTACTTATGGCTTCATAGGATCCTGACTTCTTAGTAAAGGTGATTGTTTCTTTATCACCTAGACCTAAAATACCGAACATTCCCAAACTTTCATAAAAAAGATTATGCACCTTTTCTTGTAATTCTTTATTGAAGTAAATTAGTACATTTCTGCAAAGGATGACATGGAATTCATTAAATGAATGGTCTGTAACTAAATTATGCTGAGCAAAGACAACATTTTGGGTAAGATAAGAATGAAACTTTACTCCATTTTTGGTAACTTGGTAATAATCTGAAAATGCATTCATACCACCAGCATTTATATAATTACTTGTATATTTTTTCATATTTTCGATTGGAAAAATCCCTGTCTTTGCCGTTTTTAGTACATCTGGGTTAATATCTGTTGCATAAATTTTGGTCTTTTCATATAGTCCCTCCTCATGAAGAAGCATTGCCATCGAATAAACTTCTTCACCAGTGGAGCAGCCCGCATGCCAGATTCGTATAGAAGGATAGGTACGTAATAGCGGTACCACCTTTTCTCTAAAACTCAAAAAAAACGCTGGGTCTCGAAACATTTCGGTAACATTAATCGAGAAATCTGCAATTAATCTTTGTAAGCAGGAATCATCATGTAAAACTTTATCTAATAGCCCTGTAATACTATCTAACTTTTCAGCGTGGACACGATGCAAGACTCTCCTTCTAATTGAATTATAGGCATAATTTCTAAAATCATATCCGCACCAAGAATATAATCCTTGTAATAATAATTCCATTTCTATCTTTTCAAGATTTTCATTAGAGCCTTCTTGATAGTTATTCATTTTGCCCCTCAATCTCTATACATTCATTTTTCATTTTTTTGATAAAGCCAAACTCGAATCAAAGAAATCAATTGATCTGGATCAAATGGTTTCACAATATAATCTGAAGCTCCCGCCTCTAGACATTTTTCTCGGTCTTCCTTCATTGCTTTTGCAGTTAATGCAATGATTGGTAAGTTATTAAAGTGGGAAAATGCTCTTATCCTCTTAATGGCCTCATATCCATCCATCTCTGGCATCATGATATCCATTAATATCAAGTCGAAATTTGATTCTTTTTCTAAAACCTCGAGACTTTCTCTGCCATTTTCAGCAAATGAAATGTCCATATTATATTGTTCTAAGAAGCTCATTAGGGCATAAACATTACGAACATCGTCGTCCACCAAAAGAATCCTTTTTCCTTCAAGTTCAGTATTACTAGAATATATATTTGGTTCCAATTCTTCATTTATAAGTCCCTGTTCATTTCTTGAATTTATCAATAAATCAAGTTCATCTTTTAACCGTTGTGGTGAATAAGTATCCTTAATAATGATTGTATGAACATACCTTTTAAGGAAGTTTTCTTCCTTTTTGGTTAAGTTACGTCCAGTGTAAATGAAAACATGCAAATTTTCATATTTTTCATTCATTTTTATTTTTTCGAGTAATTCAAATCCAGGGGTTTCACCTAGACCTAAATCTAGAATCATACAATCAAAATGATTAACTTTTAATACATCAAATGCTTCTGATGCTGAAGAAACAGCTTTAATAATGACATCTTTTTCACCAATTAGTTCCATTAGGCTAGTACGATGTCTTAAATCGTCATCGACAATTAACAATCTCATTATGTTACGTATTGGCTCAATGACTTGTTTCTGTTCTAGTACCTGAGAATGATGCGGGATAATTTCTTCTTCATCCTCAACAGTTTCTCTTGAAACTGCTGCCTCTTCAAAAGGGGTATTACGTTTTTGTAAATCACGATTTTCTTCAATACCAAAATCTCTTACAAAAAAGGTAAATTTACTACCCTTATTCTCTTCACTCGTAACTGTAATATCACCATTTATTAAATCCGCAATTTCTCTAGAGATGGACAAGCCCAAGCCAGTCCCGCCATATTTTCGACTAGTCGTCCCATCTGCTTGTTGAAACGCTTTGAAAATTAACTCCTGCTTCTCTTTTGGTATTCCAATACCTGTATCAATGACAGAAAAAGCAATGTCCGATTCAAACTCCCTTCGAATTTCCAGTCTTACATCACCTTGATGAGTGAACTTAAAAGCATTCGATAATAGATTTTTCAAGACCTGCTGCAATCTTTGTTCATCATTGTAGATGTATGGTGGAAGGTCCTTTTCCAAGGAAATTGTAAAACGCAGATTCTTTTCATTGGCAATTGCCCGGAACCTGCTTTCAGCAAAATCAACTAAATCAGTTAGGAACACCTTACTTGAATTGACTTCCATCTTTCCCGATTCAATCTTTGCGAGGTCTAAAATATCATTAATTAACGTTAATAAGTCACTGCCAGAGGAATAAATCGTATCTGCATATTTTATTTGTTTTTCTGATAGATTTCCTGTTTGATTGTCGGCAAGTAATTTAGATAAAATTAATAAACTATTTAAAGGGGTACGAAGCTCGTGTGACATGTTTGCTAAAAACTCTGATTTATATTTTGAGTTTAATGCTAGCTGTTTTGCTTTTTCTTCAAGCTTTTCACGGGCATTTTCCACTTCCCGATTGGTCAGTTCAAACTTTTTATTTTGTTCCTCTAAAATCTTTGCTTTTTCAAGTAATTCTGCATTGGTCTCTTCCAATTCCTCTTGCTGAGTCTGAAGTATTTCCTCAGAGTTACGAAGGGCCTGGGTTTGTTCCTCCAGCTCCTCGTTTGTTACCCTAAGTTCCTCCTGCTGCGATTGCAATTCTTCTGACTGTGCTTGAATCTCTTCCATTAGCACCTGGGTTTCTTCCAGTACTTGAGCTAATTGAATTCTTCCAAACACACTATCTAAGATGATCCCGAGGCTGTCGATTATTTCAGCTAATAAAGCGTGGTGGTTTGAACTAAATGATTTGAAAGAAGCGAATTCTAAAACTGCTTTTACATCCCCTTCAAAGATGGCAGGTATTAGATATATATTTCTCGGTTCTGCTTCTCCCAATCCTGAACTTACTTTAATGTAATCCGATGGAACATCAGATAAGACGATAGTTCTTTTTTCTTGTATAGCCTGTCCAATAAGTCCCTCCCCAGGAGAAATTGTTTTAGGATGATTTTCACCCTCGATTGATGCATAAGAAGCAAGTAATTTAAAGACAGGTTCACCGATTTGATTCCCACTATCCTTCACATACATGACTGCATGAGACGAATCAAGTAATGGAACAACCTTTGAAAGAAATGTTCGTGACAAGGATTCTAAATTATGTGTACCGCTTATACTCGTAATAATTTCCGCACTATTGGATTTAACCCAGAGTATATTCTGTTCCTTAGCCATTTGCTTCTCCAATGTTTCGGTCATTCTATTGAAAGATTGGGCTATATCGTCAATCTCGTCAGTACCTTTCACTTCAATCTTCTTACTCAAATCTGAACCTTCCGCAATGTTTGTCATAAGCCCCGATACTTTACTTAACCTTAAGGCAAAGGTCCAAACGGTATGAAAAACAAAGGCTGTTACCAAAATTACACTTATTAAAGAAATGAGACTGGATGCCCAGATTTGTTGTTTAAAATCTTTTGTGACCTCACTAAAAGTGGAAACCATGTTCGTTTCAAATTGGTAGCCCATATCAGTAACAATGTTTAGAAACTCGTTATGAATAGTTGCACTACTATTTTTTATGAGAGTAACGGCTTCTTCCTTTTTTCCCTGTGAAAGTAAAAGGGTTACATTTGATGTGTAATCGTTAAACTTTTCATTCGTTGCTTTTAACTTACCGACCAGTATCTTTTGCTTATCAGAATTTACTTTTGTTTCCATAGCCACAATATTTCCGTTAATAGAATGCTGTATCTCCTGTAAAGCAGCCAATTCCTTTTGGATTTGTTCATTATCCGAAAATATAACAATATTTCTTAGGCTTATTGCTTCGTTCTTTACATCTGTATGCAGTCGTTCAGCCAATAGGGATAATTGGTAATTTTTTTGGGTTGTTTCATTCAATTTCGCTAAACTATTAATCTCAACCAAGCCTGTAATAATAAGCAGAATTATGATAAGAGGTTTGGCGCTGAGTCCTAGTAATAATTTTGTTTTGATTTTCATGAGGTACTCCCTACTTTGATTTTTCCTTACTAGGCATGGAGATGATCCCCTTCTTCAATACAAGCTTGATAGACCTTTGCCATTGCCTGTAATCGATCACTGACAGCAAGTTTTTGGAAAATCCGTGTAATATGATTTTTAACTGTATGTTCACTAATAAATAATTCATCTGAAATCTCTTTATTACTTAATCCATTCACCAAAAACTTAAATACATCCATTTCCCTTGATGAGATGGAATAAATATTTTTGGTCCGCTCAAGTGCAGCGACAAGGATTTGTTGGCTTGGTCCGCCTTCTGGATTATTCGCTACAACCATTGTAGTCTTCTCAGCAATTTTTGGCCTCACCACTTTATTTTCTAAGTAGGTAATTCCTTTTCGGAGGGATGTTTCCTTTTGATGATGTGTTAAAAACCCTTCAAAGTCCTTTGATAAGACGGGAGGACTAAATAAATATCCTTGTGCTTCTTGACATTGATGGAGTTTAAGAAATTTAAGTTGTTCCTCTGTTTCCACCCCTTCTGCTACCACATTCATATTTAATCCATGGGCTAACGATATAATGGCAGAAATAAGTGATTTACTTTTAGGAGACTCGGAAATTTCTTTAATAAATGTTCGATCTATTTTTAATGTATCTAATGGAAGGCGGTTTAGATAACTTAGAGACGAGTAACCCGTTCCAAAGTCATCAATACTAATTTTCATTCCCATTTTTCTTAATTGATTTAGTGTTTTAGTAATTAATTCGCTATTACCTAGAAGCATAGACTCCGTAATCTCAACCTCTATTAACTCGGGACTTACTCCTGTCTCTACGAGAATACGCTGGGTATTTTCAATTAAATCCTTTTGTAGAAATTGTTGTGCTGAAAAATTCACAGAAATGGGAATAGGAGTATAACCTGAAGCCTCCCATGCTTTACTTTGCTCACAAACATTCCTTAGAACCCAGCTACCAATCTCAACAATTTGTCCGGATTCTTCAGC
The DNA here is from genome assembly GCF_013396335.1 of Bacillus sp. EB106-08-02-XG196. Lineage (GTDB taxonomy): Bacteria > Bacillota > Bacilli > Bacillales > Cytobacillaceae > Neobacillus. The sequence continues at coordinate 53,114 of NZ_JABWSY010000025.1, read as the reverse complement.
TAAAGGAATAAATTCAGCAGGTGAAATGATTCCCCAGCTTGGATGATTCCATCGTAATAGTGCCTCCGCACTTTTTACTGTCCCAGATTCAATTTCAACTTTAGGCTGATAAACGAGGGCTAATTCTTCTCGTTTGATTGCCTTTCTTAAGTCATTTTGCATAATAAACGTTCGATAAGATTGGATATTCATTCCGGTGTGGAATACCTTATACTGGTTTTTCCCTTGTTCTTTGGCACGGTATAAAGCAGCATCCGCATTCCGCAACAAAACTTGAGAATCTTCCCCGTCATATGGGAAAGTACTTATTCCAATACAAGTGGTAAGAAATAATTCATAGTTATCAATATAAAATGGGGATTTAAAGACCTTGAATATTTCCTCTGCAATTTCTAATGCGCTTTCTCGATCTGTCCCAGGCAGAAGAATGGTAAATTCGTCTCCACCCACCCTTGCTACAAGGTCTTGTTTACGTACACTTTCTGATAGTCTTTTTGCGATTTCCTGCAGTAAACGGTCTCCCATCATATGACCAAGAGAATCATTTATATATTTAAAACGGTCCATATCAACATACATGATGACAAGCGGTTGATAGGATTGCCTCGCTTCATTAAGTTTTAATGTAAGCTGTTCATTAAATAGTCGTCGATTAGGCAGGTTCGTTAAACTGTCATGGTATGCCATGTGGGTGATTTTTTCTTGGTCTTGCTTCTTTTTTGTAATATCTCTTATCGTAAAAGCTATCAGACTACGATTTTGAACATATCTTTTTCCAATTTGAATTTCAACAGGAAAGGAGGATCCATCTTTTCGTGAAGCAGTAACTTCGTACAAATTCTCGTAGCCCAATAGATGATTTACGTTTTTAATCGTATTCAAAATATTATCGATAGAAATTTTAGATTTTTCCTCGGAAAACAAAACCGTTAATGGATGGTTCACTATTTCGGTTTCCAAATAGTTAAACATTTTTTCTACAGCAGGGTTCACTTTTAGGACAATCCCATTTTCGTCAATAACCACCATGGTATCTATAGATGTTTCACTAATTACAGTTGAAATTGCTTCTGAAACACGCAGTTCTGCCGCCGTTTTTGAAAGCTCTAAGTTAGCCTGTTCTATTTCTTTTGTTTTCTCTCTTAAACTATCTGCCTGATGGGCTAATTGTTTATTTAATTTATATAAGTCGACAAAACCTTCTACTTTTGCTTTTAGAATCGTAGGATCAAAGGGCTTTAGAATATAATCAATCGCCCCAACAGAATAACCTGTGAAAATATGCTCTGAATCCATATAATTGGCCGTGATAAAAAGAATCGGGATATTTTTTGTTTTTTCACGTGCTTTTATGATTTTTGCCGTCCCAAAACCGTCAATTCCAGGCATTTGAACATCTAATAAAATCGCAGCAAAATCATGTTTTAATAGACATTTCAGTGCTTCTTCTCCGGAAAAGGCTTTAATTAAATTGTAATCCTCTTGCTCGATGATTGCTTCTAAAGCTAGTAAGTTCTCAGGTCGGTCATCAACTAATAGGATATTAATTTTATTGTCCAAAATTCTTGTCCCCCTTCAACTAGAAACTTACATTCTAGAAGTCCAATCCCTCTGCGTTAACTATTTTTATTAATTATGACAAATTTCTGTCATAATTGATATACAATCGACAAAATTCGCATGGGAATTTTTTGGATAATAATCGAACCTTTAGACATAAAAAAATCACCCAACAAATAGTTGAGTGAAATCATTGCTTTATTTATTTTGACCTGTGTAGATATGAATCGCATCCCTTAGGAATACTGCTGTACCAGGTTGTTCTTTGTCATAATAAGCTGTAAATCTTTCATCATCCACATACATTTGAGCTAGACCCGCATGGGCTTCCTTGCTGTATTCTTTCCAATAATAGGTTAGCCATTGCTTGTGGAGATCTGCTGCTTTTTGTGCTAACTCACCTTCTGGGTCTCCTGATTTAAATGCTTCAGCTAATGTGGTATGCAGTTGTTCTGCTAAAGCTGTTACCTCTTGATATTGCTCCTCTGTCATGTTCATTACTTTTGCATTTGAAGCCTCAACACTTTCCTTGCCATATTTTTCACGGATTTCCTTGCCATATTTTTTCTCGTTATCTTCAACCATCTTTTTCTTAAAGCCTTCAAATTTTTCTTTATTTGACATGGTTATTCTCCCTTCCGTAAGTGCTATTGTTTTATCGACATTGGCGATTAATAAATCTAGTCGTTCTTTTTTTTCGAGGTGTTTTTCACGATGCTCCCGCAGTGCTTTTGCCCTATCAAAGGAGGGCGCCGTTACAATATCCTTGATACTGTCCAACCCGACTCCCAGCTCTCTATAGAATAAGATTTGCTGAAGAGTGTTTACTTCCTCCTGACCATAGATCCGATATCCTGATGAATTGATTCTTGCCGGCTTAAGAATTCCAATTTCATCATAATACCTGAGTGTACGAGTGCTGACACCTGCGAGACTAGCTAATTTTTGTATTGTATATTCCATGTGATCATCTCCTCATAAATAACCATACACCTTTACGTAACGTTAAGGTCAATACCCTAGTTTGCCTATTTTTTAAAAAACTAAAGCCAGCCATTTGTGTGGAGGACAATGGCTGGCCGAAATGTTTTATTTGATTTCTGCTAATGCTGTTTCCTGATATATAACTGAATGTTGACTGTGTATGATAAACGGAGAAATTCCGCTTATATCGGCTTCTGAATCTTCTCTATTTAAATTAGCCGGAAATTCTCCGTCTATGAATTCTCATACCTACACGAAATCGATATGTGCAAATTGACGTTTTGCGATAAGAAACGGAACCCGTTAGGATTCTCCTGTTTCAATTTAACAAGCCTATTTGAACCAGCCTTTTTCTTTGGATTGTTTGATGGCTTCGATTCGGTTTTTGACGTCTAGTTTGTCTAGTATGGTGGAGATATAATTGCGCACGGTTCCGGTTTTGATGCTGAGTTGTTCTGCGATTTCTTGTGTGTTTTTGCCATCTGCAACGAGTTCTAAAACTTCTTTTTCACGATCTGTAAGCGGGTTTTCTTCGGAGTATACGTCATCCATAAGCTCTGGAGCGTAAATCCGTTTTCCATCCATTACCCGTCGGATGGAGCTTGCCAGCTCCTCACTTGGGCTGTCCTTTAACAGATAGCCTCTCACTCCTGCTTTTAGGGCACGTTGAAAATAACCAGTCCGGGCAAATGTGGTTAGGATAATTACTTTGCAGTTTAAACCTTTTAGCTCTTCTGCCGCTTCTAATCCTGTTTTACCTGGCATTTCAATGTCCATAATACAAATATCAGGCTGATGCTTCCTAACTAAAGACACTGCTTCTTCCCCATTTGATGCCTTGCCAACCACTTCCATATCCTCTTCCAAATTTAGAAGCGAACCGAAGGCGCCCAACAGCATTTGCTGGTCTTCCGCTATTACAATTCTAATCATTTATTACGCCTCCTCCTTATTTAACGGCTTTACGTCATTGGGCACTCTAATGACTAAAGTTGTGCCTTCTTTTGTTAGAAGCTCTAAGCTGCCATTAATAAACTCAAGGCGTTCTTTCATTCCTAAAAGACCGCTTCCCCTCAGTTCTTTATCACCTTCGCTTTTAAACACTCCATTATCATGGATGCTCATCACCATTTCCTTCCATGATTGCTCGATTGAAATGGAGCAGGAGCTGGCACCACTATGTTTGACAACATTGTTTACCGCCTCTTTCAAGCACATGCTAAGAATGTTTTCGGTCAATAAAGGAACATTTTTAATAGAAATATCCTGGTTTCCCTCGAAGTCTATCTCAGCGGCCTTCAATATTTGTTTCACCCGGACAATCTCATCTTTTAATCGGATTCCTCTCATTGAAGACACCATTTTTCTGACTTCACTTAACGCTGTCCTTGCCGTTTGCTGCACGTCTTTTAATTCATTACGTGCTTGCTCTGGGTCTTTTGTGATTAATCTTCTAGCTAAATCGCTTTTTAATCCAATAAGTGAAAGCTTCTGACCTAATGTGTCATGCAGGTCACGGGCAATCCGTTGACGTTCCTCTAACTTAACTAGCTCTGAAATCCGCTTATTGGCATCCTCAAGCTTTTCTTCCAACTGCCCCATTTCTTTCTTGTTATGAATATTAAATGGAAGCAATATGACGCTTATCCAAATGATGATGACAAAAGGCAATTGCTTAAGAAACAGTTCATCCTGCTGGACGATACTAAAGTTAATAGACGCGGATGTACTAATCAAATGAATAAAATATAAGGTTAGAAAGGTAATTCGCTCCTTGATATTTCCAATAAAATAGGAGAGAAAAAAAGCAAAATACACATAGCTGAAGAGGCTGGTTGATGTAATCGAAATACCTATTAAGATGAAGGTCCAGAGATAAACCGGCCACCCTTTCGAAATGAATGCAATTCGATAGAAGATAAAAAAGAGAATGGTTAGGATAAGACCAACGATGATTTTAATAGGTGAGGATGTTTGGAAAATAAAATAAAAGGGCAGTATGCAAAGAATGGTCCAAATATATGGTGATATGCCGCTATTTTTCTGGAATGTCATATACCTTTTTATCATAATAGAACCTCATTTTCAGCTTAAATAGTTTATCACTTTATATTACCACAATTACCCACTATCTTCATTTACTACTATTTATTCGACCCATACCATATTTTAGAACAGAAATAACGACAAGCCCCCTAACAGGGCTTGTCGTTTCATACTTTCTCCGGTCTAAGAAACTTCTTCTGTTCTTTTACTAGAACCTTAATTTCCTTAAAGCCAACAAACTTCTTGTTTTGTTCATCGAAGAGACGGAATTTGAGCGAACTTAGACTTGTTGCTAATGTAATGGTTGGAACATTTTGCAAGGGCAGTGTGTTATTATGCGCTTCCTCCAGCTTATAATTAGGTACTCTCGGGCTTAAGTGGTGTACATGATGGTAGCCAATATTTCCCGTTAACCATTGTAAAACCTTCGGAAGTTTATAGAAGGAACTGCCTTCAACCGCTGCTTTCACATATTCCCAATGCTTATCTTCCTCAAAGTATGAATCTTCAAACGTATGCTGCACATAAAAAAGCCAGATCCCAAGTGAACCTGATATTAAAAAGATAGGACCTTGTACCAATAGGAATTGCTCCCATCCAAGTGTTAAACAAAGCACAACTGTTAAAGATACAATCCCTGCATTGGTTATATAGGTGTTCATACGTTCATTGAACCGTGCACCTTTTCTATTAAAGCGGTTTTTAAGCAGGAATACATAAATCGGACCTAATCCAAACATAACAAGTGGATTCCGATACAAACGATATTTTAATCTTTCCCATGTTGATGCAGCTAAGTATTCATCCACAGTCAGTACCCAGATATCTCCCGTTCCCCGCTTATCTAAATTACTGCTCGTTGCGTGGTGCACAGAATGGTCATGCTGCCATTGGTGATAGGGAAAAACGGTCAATATTCCGGTAATCGTCCCAAGAATTGTATTTGCTTTCCGATTTTTAAAAAAGGAGTGATGACAGCAGTCATGAAAAATGATGAAAGTCCTTACTAAGAATCCTGCTGCAAGGACAGAAATCCCCAAAGTTAATATGTACGAAATGGTAAGGCTTTGATAAGCAAGTAACCATAGTAAAATGAACGGTGCCAGGGTATTTGTCATCTGCCAAATGCTTGCTCGTAGATTTGACTTTTCATAAGGTGCTACTTGCTTTCGTAAATTCTTTTGGTTTTGTTCCATCATAACTTTATCCCTTCTTTCATTTGTTATCAAAATTATAGCCCTAGTAAAACTCCCTTTTGTAGATATAGCTGTCATATGCGAAACATGATAAATGTCATATTCCCCCTATTACGCAAGAGAGGAGAAGCTCAAGTCTCGAGCCTCTCCTCCCCTTTTGGGCAGTTATATTTTCTGCTTTAGTCGTCATTATTAACCCTAATTTTTAAAAATTTTACTATTTCATTCATGGTTTGTCCTATCCTTTGAATACATTTAACAAAGGGGGAATGGGCATGAATCATTCGTTGACGACAGCTAGTTTAATCCGATATGCTGTTGCTTTTGTCTTTATTACGTCAGGTGTGATGAAATTATTCAGCACTGAACTTCTGGAAGTGTTTATCGGTTTAGGACTGCCTTTCCCAGATATTCTGTTGTATGTAACAGCCTTTCTAGAGATTATTTGCGGCTTACTAATTTTACTTAACCGCAGTGTAAAAAATGCAGTTATCCCCTTAATTGGGATTATGATTGCGGCCATTCTGCTAACAAAACTCCCACTCCTAAACAGCGGAATACTGCCTTTTGCATTTAAGGCGAGATTGGATATTGTCATGTTACTACTATTGTATATTCTTTATTCAAAATCACCTTTATAAATGCTTTTTACCAGATTGTTATACTCAATCTGGTTATTTTTTTATGTTAAAATGAAGAAAAATGGGAAAGGGGGAGAGTATGATTTGATAAAGGAAAAAGTGAAAAATCTTCCCTCAACCCCTGGAGTGTATTTAATGAAGGATGCCCGCGGCTCAATTATTTATGTCGGCAAGGCAAAAAATCTAAAAAGACGTGTTCAATCCTATTTCCAGCAATCGAAAGCACATCCGCAAAAAATTATTAAGCTTGTCAGCAATATTCGAGATTTTGATATTCTGTTAACAGATACAGAATTTGAAGCGTTTATGCTGGAGTGTAAATTAATTCGCGATATCAAACCGCTATTTAATAAAATGATGAAAAGTCCACAGTCCTACTCTTACATTGCGATTAATAAGGATAGACAATACCCGGACATAGTGATCACAAACCATCGAGATGAACAGGATGGCAAACTTTATTTTGGTCCCTTTCCTAGCAAAGCTAGAGTCGAAACGGCGATCATCGGCATCAAGGAAGCCTTTAAAATTCTTTGCAGTAATCCTAAGCGACAGGATTCGCTATGCTTCAATCATTCTATTGGGTTATGCATTGGTATGTGCGGCGGAGGTCCAGCTTTACAGAAGTACCATGCCATAATGGAAGATATTATTGCTTTATTAAATACTGAGAATAGTCTAATCCTTGATGCTATGAAGAAGAAAATGGCTGAAGTCTCCGCCGATTTTGACTTTGAGGCTGCCGCTAGATATAGAGATAGGATCGATGCCATTCAATTTCTTCTTCGAAAAGAAAAGGTCATCGAGTTTACGGAAGAAAATAAAAATATTGTGGTCCTGGAAAATCTAAGCGAGAATACCTTCAAGCTTTTTCTAATAAAACGCAGCGAAATTCTTTTTAGTAAAATAGTTAACTATGATAGTGCCGAGGTAAATCAACTCAGCAGCCTCATCACAACAACCTTTAACCATACTGCTTTCCCTTCCGGCAGCCATATAAAGAGAGATGAGATTGATGAAGCCCAAATTATTTATAACTATTTAAAAAGCAGCCATTGCCGCTATAAGACGATTCCTGATAAATGGATTACAAACCACAAAGATCTGAGCATTGAAAATGCAGTAACGAAATTAATTTATAAAAAACAAACCATCAAAAAATAGCCCTCCATTGTCTTAATTAGACTGCGAGGGCTATTTAATAGGCTAAACGATAAATTAAAAATCGCTCATTGGCATTATTCTCATATATACCAGGAAGTTGAATTTCTTTTATTAATTCAAATGAGGTATGGTTTTCTAAATAGTAGATATAATCCTCAGAAGGATAATATAAAATCACGTCTACTTCCCGTTTGAATTTCTCAACCGAAACCAAAATATTATTAATGATTTTCCAAAAAATCGGGATCGTAAATGGGTTAAAAAAATAAAAAGTGTTATCCAGAGGATTAATTTCATATTTTTCTGCCAAGCAGCATTGAAATTGTATCTCACCTTTATTTTTAGCTTTTATCAAATAATTTTCTTTGTTCTCTATCGCTTCTTCGTATAGCTTTTCGTTCATCTCAACCCCTGTAACGGAAGAATGAAATAGGTAATGAATAAAGAAGTTAAGTCTTCCCTTTCCACAGCCAAAATCAACAATATGATCACTGCTATTTAATTCATATTCAGCAAATAAATTTTCAAGTGCAGTGTAGGGAGTTGGTTCATATCTGTGATAATGGAAGGACTTGTTATATCCCCTTTGATTTCCTTCTGTCTCGATATTCAGCAATTCATCATAATTCGTTTCTTTCATTCATTCACTCCTGCCTGCCCTCTCATTCATATGCGGAAGGGTCGATAAAAAAGTTATAGGCTAAATAGACTACCATAGCTATTGCAGTTAGTAAAAATGCCCATCCAAGCGTTACTTGCTCGATCACCAAATAGTTATTACATAATTGTACAGGGGACCAAACATATAACCATCCCAGTCCAATAAACATAAGAGTGAAACTAATGATCACAACATTTTTTCCTGCAGAACTGAGTTTTCTCCAACTATCTCTTAAAGGAATTCCCGCTAAAAATGGCAAACTAATAAATTTAAAAACTTCTACCGTCTGTGTAGTCAATGCTTCATCCATTGACCGCGGTAACATCCAGTATACCATGATGATGACAAATAACGTAATTCCCGGTACCCCATTGCTGTTCCATTTTTCAAAAAAGTGCGGAAATCGCTTTTTGAAGAAAGATGCCATTAACATTCCTGCAATAACCAGCATTGGCATTTGCATATGCATATGAATAGCCATTACGGATTCCATGAAATCTGCAACAGGAGGAATAACTAAGAAAATGAATAATAGTAAGCCATAAAATGACTGATTCATCAATTATTCCTCCCCTTTGTTTTCTAAGATGCTAGCAACCTTTTGAGCAGCTTCGTCGATTTTTTTATAATCCATTACATCAATCAGACTTCCCTTTTTATCCACTAAATAAAAAGCAGAGTTATGAGCAAAATTTCCGTATTCATCTGGGATCACAATGACACCAAATGCTTTTAATAACGAATCTAACTCAGCCTGATTTGGAACTCTTGCCATCCGCCAGGTTTCACCATCACTTTTAAAATGGTCTTTGTATTTGTTTAAAACTTCCGGGGTGTCTCTTTCCGGATCGAAGCTTATGCTCAAAAAGACTATTTCTTCCCCTTTAACGCCACCCGGCAGTTTATCGTAAACTTGCTTCATGTTGTATTCTAATTCAGGGCAAACCGTGGTACATGATGTATAGAGAAATGTAATAAATACATATTTATCTTCAAATTCAGATATTGAATATTTTCGTCCCATGCTGTCTTCAAGGGTAACATCAGGGAATTTAGGTTTATCATCTTTTAGCTGCTGCACTCTGGCTTTTTCTGCAGTAAATGCCGTGAATCCATCGGTTCCTATAAAAAACAACCCGATTCCAAATAACATAACGAGAAAAAATGAAATTTTCGTATATCTATTATTGATCATAGTGATCACTTCCAAATTTGTTTTTTTAAGAAGAAAGAGACAGCCCAAGCACTTTGAGCTATCTCTTTTAATGGGAACTGCCTAGCTCCAGCGCCTAGGCGCTGGAGCTTTTCTTATTACCAAGTTTTAATTGGTGGTGATCCTGGAGGTGCATTTACAATCATATCCGTCAATGGTATTACATATGCCATTGCGACAACAATAAGCATTAATACGATCCATACACCCCAACGCTCTGTCCAATAAGGAGTTTTTGTTGCGTTTTCTTCTTCCTCTGCGATTGGGAATTCTGTTTCACCTTTTGGTGCAAAGAACATCATATTGAATACGGCGTACACTTGAAGAATTACACCGATAATTAACAACGTACCGCCAACTGCTAATAACATCAAGTATGGGTCCCAGCCTAATGCTGTTGCATGATCCCCATAAGTGGAGTAAGAAGTTCTTCTTGGTGAACCAAGTAATCCAACGTAGTGCATAGAACCGGACATAAAGATCATACCAATTGTCCAAATCCAAGTTTGGATAACACCTAATCGATTGATTTGCGGTGTTAATACGCGGTTTGAAATAAAAGGAACTAACCAATAACTGATTCCAAAGAATGTCATAACAACTGACATACCTAATGTTAAGTGAAAATGTCCAACAATCCACATTGTATTATGAACAACTTGATCTAATTGGTTTGTGCTTTGTGCAATACCGCCAGCTCCAGCTGGAATGAAGGCAACCATTGCAATAAATGGTGCTAGGAAGCGAACATCGCCCCATGGCATTTTCTTCCACCAACCAACTAAACCTTTGCCGCCTTTTCTTCTAGCCGTACGCTCAAATACTGCAAATAGTGCAAATGCTGTCATGAGAGATGGGAATCCAATTGCCAAACTCATAAATACGTGCATAAATTTAACGATTTCATTGATAGCAGGGTCTATGATTTGGTGATGGAATCCACCAGTGATGTTCATAATGACTAGAGCGATAATAACCACACGTGTTAGTAAATCACTCCAGCGCTTTCCGCCGATAACTTTTGGTACCACTACGTACCATGCAGAAACAGCTGTTAAATACCAGATATTAACCAATGTGTGTCCAAATGCCCAGAACAGTGTACGAGCGACCATTACGTTGATCGTGTCAACCCAGCCAAACACCCAAGGAATAATCATAAATAATACTTCAACTGCTACGAACATTAGAGCGAAAAATAATAGGATGAAGACACCAGTTGCAAAGTAAGATAGGATTGGAACGTGTTGTCCTTTATTATTTTTTCTCCAATTCGCTACTTGGATAAATGCTCCAATACAGCACAACCAAACACCCACTACGATTAATGCTAAACCGATATAAAATACAGGATGTGCAGCCATCGGAGGATAGAAGGTGTACATAACCGATGCTTCATTCATTAAGATTGGAATAACGGCTAATACAAATCCTACAAGCTTAACAAAGAATCCAACCCAAGCGAGCCTTCTTACTTTCGGAAGAAGCCCCCCTAAATTATGTGAAAGTGTTGCATAAAAGTATCCAATGGTAAAGAATGCTGTTAACACTAGGATTAGCAGTAAACCATGTGCAGTCAATACTTGGTAATAATTAAACCAAGTTGGTAACTCTAACAATCCTGCTCTGTTTAAACCTTGTAATAATCCTAAAAAACCACCAACTAATAATGCAATAAATGCTACTGCGATATATGATTTCGATAATTTTGCATCCTCTGGGTGATATCCCAGCATTTTATTTGCTTTATCTTTAAAACCTACTTTTAAATCTGCTTCCATTTTCATCTACTGTCCCCCCTTATTTAACCGTAATCGTTGTACTCATTACTTGGTGACCTGCACCACAATATTCATTACAGATAACTAAATAACTTCCTGGCTTATCAAATGTTTGTGTGATTTTTTGAATATGCCCTGGCATAACCATTGCATTTAAATTTGTTCCAGCAACTTCAAATCCGTGAACAACATCCTTTGAGGTCAGAATAAACGTAACTTTTGCCCCTGCTGGTATTTCAATGTTATTTGGAGTGAATCCAAACGCTTGTAGTGTCATAACGACTTCATATTCATTGTCACCAACTTTTTTAACTCCCGGGTTATCGAATGGTGCAGTTTGATCCACCTTCTGTGGATCAATTGTTTCCATATTACTTGGCGGTCCCATTTCTAGTGCAAAAGCTTGGTAACCTGTGATAAACATGAATCCCATAATGATACCAAAACTTATTGTAAGCCATATTTTTTCATCAAGATGCATTTTCATCTCTCTAATCCCCCTTATATTCTGGCCATATAAAGACCGTATAGAACTATATACGTTGCAACAATCACGGCTCCAACCACTGTTACGGAAATCCAGGTTCCTTTTAGCGGTGCTTCGTGCTCTTCTTTTTTACCTTTATGAGTAACCTTTGTAGCTGCCATCGAAAAATCAACCCCCTTAATTTGTTCTTACCTTTATAATAATTGCGACTGATTCTCAATGAAGTGAACTGAATCACATTGTGTCATATTGATGTTTTAAAAGTGACAAATTTATGAACGACAAAAAAGGCTATCCCCACTAAGTCAGCAGGAACAGCCTTTTTTGATATAGTTAACAATTATTTAGAAAAGAGGTAATGTAACAATTATCATTGTCAGGAACAATATCATTACATAATTTACAGAATACAAAAAAATCACATGCGCCCATTTTAGGTCATTTTTCGTATAAAATCCGCTAATACTTACGGCTAACCAACCCACGTTAAGCAAAGTTGCAATAACAATAAATAGTGTACCGAGAGACGTTAGGTAAAAAGGTAAAGGTAGTAAACATGCGACATATACGACAATTTGTCGTTTTGTCATTTTAAACCCATGTACAACGGGAAGCATGGCAACACCCGCCGCTTTATATTCTTTACATTTCTTCATCGCGATCGCAAAGGTATGTGGCATTTGAAATATAAATAAGATTAAAAACAATATAATTGGAACAATATGATTGCTAGATTCAATGGCTGCCCAACCGATTAACGGGGTAACAGCTCCTGACACACTCCCAATAACCGTATTAAGGGTAAACCTTCGCTTAGACCACATCGTATACAAAATTACATACGTGAACCAGCCCACAAATGCATAAATGGCCGCTTCCATTGTAGTAAAGAGTAACAGGATTAAACCCAGTATAGTCAAAAGAATTCCCATTGTTAAAACAACATTTAATGGGATATTTCCCGTTACCGTGGGTCGATTTTTCGTTCTTTCCATTACAGTATCAATATCAACATCATACCAATTATTAAGTACGAGAGCTCCTGCCATTACCATTGTACTGCCAACAATCGTTAGTAAAAACACTTCCCAGTAATCACTAAACGAATGATTAGTAAAATGTAAAGCTAACCAGAATCCTGTAAAAACAGGCAGGACATTTGCGATCAAAACCCCTGCTTTAAAAAGTGACTTTAGGTCAGAGATTAAGCTAGAGGGATTTCGTTCATCTATTAATCGTTCTTTCCCAACCTTCTGAAAAGAAGATATTTCATTTTTACTCATTTTACTAAACCTCCAGAATAATTCCTTCCCTACTATTAAATCATACATCAAATCCTTTTGCATGATTTGAATCACTTTTTGCTTTAACACTTACCATCCTCGTCCTGCACCTCCGCCCCCTGAAGAACCGCCGCCGCCCCCTCTGGAGCCACCTCCTCCGCCGCCTCTTCCAAGTGAGATGATAAAAAACAGTAGATAGGTGAGTGACCCTCCAAAAAACTTAAAATCAAGAAACACTACAACGACGATAATAATGATGAGCAGCCAAGAGGGGATTCCTCCCCCTTCATCAGCAGTAGTCTGTTGAGTTTGCTTTTGGGGTGCCTGCAATCCACCTTCTTGACCATATTCGGCTAAAACTTCATTTGCCAGTGTCTTATAAGTTTCTAGGATCGCTTTGTTTGCCTGATTATTTCGAAGGTAAGGAATGGCATGTTCATCAAGAATCCGTCCCGCTTTTCCATCTGGGATTCTTCCCTCCAGACCATAGCCTACTTCGATTCTAATTAAACGGTCAGTAACGGCTATAACAAGCAATACTCCATTGTTTTCTGATTCATTTCCAATTCCATAATGTCTGAAGGCCTCATTCGCATATTCCTCAATCGTATTTTCGCTAATCGTATCAACCGTTAAGACAGAAATTTGCGCTGTAGTTTGATCTTCTATGGTTTTCCCTAAACTTCTTAGTTCCGCTATTTCATCTTCGGATAATATTTTAGCAAAGTCTTGCACATAAATATCGCCAATCGGAGCCGGCATTTTCATTTTTTGAGCAAGTGCTTCACCTTGAAATAGGAAAAAAAAGAAAAAAAGAAGGCTGAAGACCGCTTTCGATTTCATTCGCCATTTCCTCCAAAGTTAACCTCTGGAGCTTCAGCCGCTTTAGGGTCAGCTGTGAAATATTCCTTTTCTTCAAAACCAGTCATTCCTGCAATAAGTGAACCAGGAAATCGTTTTATTTTTTTGTTATAAAGTGCAACCTGATCATTGTAATCCTTCCGTGCTACTGAAATTCTATTTTCAGTTCCTGACAGCTCATCCATTAATTGCGTAAACTGTTGATCTGCTTTTAAATTAGGATAGTTTTCTACTACTACTAGCAACCGGCTTAATGCACCTGTTAATTCAGCATTCGCTGTTGCTTCTTCTTCCACTGTATTCGCTCCTGCTAATCTTGCACGTGCATCTGATATCGAAGCAATCACTTCTTTTTCATGTGACGCATAACCTTTTACTGTATTCACAAGATTAGGTATTAAATCCAGCCTTCTTTGTAGCTGATTTTCAATTTGAGCATATGATTGGTCAACATTTTCTTCTAATTCAACAAAGTTGTTATAGCTCGGTATTAACATAGCAGCAAGCAGCACCATTACAGCAACAATTATTCCTATAATCATATATCCTTTTTTCAATTTGAACACACTCCTTTCGTATAGTATGCATCAATACCTATTCGAAATATGAAAAGCTGCAAGGATTTATTCCATCCTCACAGCTTCCTATTACTACTCTCTATTTTCATTTAATTCATCGATAAGTTGTTTTGTTCTTTTCGCATTTCCTTCTGCAAAGTTTTCGAGTCGTTCCTTTAATTCATCATCATCGTGAATCCGCTCAGCTGTAATGAGATAAGACCTCATGAGATCTTCTTCTACTTCAATCGAATGCTCTAGTATTTCTTCAAGGTTATTTTTTTCTTCCTCTTTCTTTCCTTTAAAAATATTGGCAGTCAAGCATACAACCTCCTCTAAGGTGGGGAAAAACTAATACTCTTCCACGGTCGCAATATAAGGTAAATTTCTATACTGTTGTGCGTAGTCGATTCCATAACCGACGATGAATTCATCTGGAATGACAAATCCAACGTAGTCTACTGGTAATTCCACTCTTCTTCTTTCAGGCTTGTCTAAAAGTGTACAAATCTTAATTTGTTTCGGTTTATGCATATTCAAATGGTCTCTCAAAAAATGCAAGGTTAATCCGCTGTCTATAATATCTTCAACCACCAAAACATTTTTATTCGTGATATCCTCATCAAGATCCTTTAATAGTTTTACTTTTCCAGTTGTTTCTGTTTGGTCACTATAACTTGAAACCGAAATAAAATCGACGTTTATATTTCCCTTCATCTCACGTATCAAATCTGCTGCGAATACAAAAGATCCTTTAAGTACCACGATTAACATGATTGGCTCATTGTTAAAATCTCTTTCAATTTCCTCTGCTAATTCCTTCACTCTTTGTTTTATTTCATTTTCCGAAATCATTGTATCTTTCACTCTATAGGGCACTAATCATACCTTCTTTCTAAAAATTCCTGGCTAGACTTCATTATTATTCCAAAAAATAATACTGAATACAAATTTTCAGAAAGACTAATTGATATAGTTTTAACTAAACACTTCTCTTTTCCGTAACTGCCTCGCTTACCATCTTGTACATACAGTCAACTCCCTCTTCAGAAGCTTCAAAGCTATATGCATTCTCGATATGAATTCCAAGACTGTCAGCCTCTTTCTCAGCATCGATGTTTGCTCCCAAGAAGAAGATGAACTCCCAGTTATATTTCTCCTGCTGGTGTTTAATTAACTCTTTCAGCTTTTTGTAAGTGAATTCCCTGCTGGCCTAGTGCATAAAAGAATGAGCTGCCTTTTTGTAACGGTTCCGTTTCCTATCGCAGAACGCATTCACCCCTTCTGGAAAACGGATACACAGCCTGTTTTTTTACTTTATCGAACAGCAGCCAAACTCTCATGTCCACAATTAATAGAGTTAGACTCTATGTAAAGATGCTCTGGATGTGGATGACTGAGAAAATCATGATGAGAAATAGCCCAGCCATACGCCCCCGCATAACTGAAAAGGAGAATATCTCCAACTCTCACACGTGGAATGGATATATCTCTTGCAAGTAAATCATTAGGAGTACATAGCTCCCCTGCCACAGTAATAACAGCTTCATTTACACCAGGACGTTCAAAGGGATATGACCACGTTTCTACTGGTACGATCGTAAAAGGATGACTCGATTTCCAAGCTGCAGGGAGTCTCAAGTGATGGCTTCCCCCCCTAACAATACAAAAATATTGACCATGATTTTGTTTAATATCCAATACCTCTGCTGCGTAGTAGCCGCACGCAGCAGTGATATAGCGTCCACATTCAAACAATGTTTGCCAATCCGTATCATTGTGTTTTTCTAGTACCGTTTCCAAACGCTCTATAAAGTCGTTCCAATCAAACTGCGATTCTACGTCTTGGTAGTTGACTCCAATTCCTCCGCCTACATTTAAATAAGAAATGTCTACATCCCACTCTTTTCGCCAATGTTTCGCCCTATCAAAGCAATGATCAACAAAGTTTGCATGGGTCTTGGAATCACCATTATTAGACATCGCATGAAAATGAAAACCGAGGAGCTTCACATGCGGCAAACTTTTTGCTAAACCAATTACATTAGGCACTTCTACTTCATCAATTCCAAATTGAGTCGGTACACCCGCCATTTTTAATTGCGCATTTGGAACGGAACCACGTAGATTTACACGCAACAAAATAGATACGGTTGTCCCTTTTTGGCTGGCAATGTGATTCACCAACTGTAATTCATGTTTACTCTCGACATGAAGCAAAGTGACTCCGTGTCTTATAGCTCCTTCAATTTCTTCCTGTGTTTTCCCAGGTCCCCCAAATAGGATGGGTATTTCCGCATCCACATCCCGGACTTTCTCGATTTCTCCTAGTGAAGCTACTTCGAACCCATGAACGATTGAAGCTAAGGATTTAAGTAGAATCGGATCTGAGTTTGCTTTAATCGCATAAAATAAACGACAGGGTGAAGGAAGAGTTGTGATTAATCGATTGACATGGCTGCGCAGCTTCCGTATGTCATATAAATAGGCACAAAAAGGGTTTTCTCGTTCCATCTTGAGAGATTTTATAATATTTTCCATCATTTGTTTGTACACTCCCATACATATTACAATTTCCAGATTTGCCGTCTTCTTGATACAATAACTAAGGTTGTTGCAATACAACCTATACCCATGACAACGCCAGCAGGTAAAGCACCTGCCAATGCAGCAATCGCCCCTATAAGTACGGCCCCAATCGGAATAAAGCCTCTATCCATTAAGGCAATGCTTAGTATTCTGCCTCGCAGGTGGTCAGGAACCTGCATCTGTAAAGTAATCCGACTCATCGTTCGGTATGTTTGACTCGTTAATCCGACAAGGAACATAGCCACTCCTGCCACAAAAACGTTTTGTGCTCCTATAAATAGCAACAAAGAAAAACCAAAACCCATTATGGAACAAATCAACCACTTTCCCCTACCTTTGATTTCTCTACCAAGAGAAAGCCAGGTTGTACCAACTAATGCACCGATAGATGAAACAGATAGAAGCAATCCGAACCCTTCTGGCCCAAGCCTTAAAAGATCTCTGGCAAATAAAGGCATCATCGTTGTGTAAGGAAATCCAAATACCATCGGTACAATGGCCAAAATGAGTAAAGATTGAACTGAAGGCTGACTTTTCACAAAGTCTGTTGCTGCCCTAAGCGTTGTTTTCTCAGTTTCCTTTTTATCCGGTTTTGGAATGGAATGAGAACGAATCGTGAGCAAAGATAATAGTACGCCTAACGTACCCAGCGCATTGATATAAAATAAATAGGCAATGTCTATGGTGGAAAGCAACACTCCCGCAATCGCAGGTCCAATTATACGAGAGAGATTTATAACCATTGTATTAATAGCGATTGCACTTGCCAGAGAACTTTGATGTACGAGATTCGGCACCAGTGCATTTCTAATAGGCGGATCCATAGCTGCAAACATAGACCTCAGCGTGACAATGAACGCAAAGAGCCAAAATGACTGTCTTGCCTCGATAAGATAACCAAGGCAAAACGTCATCAACATCATTCCAATTTGAAGCCAAATCAATAATTTTCGTCTATCGTATCGATCAGCCAAGATACCTGCTGGTACACTTAGCAAAAAAGTTGGGACCAAACGGCAGGCATTCATTAACCCCAATAGAAGCGGCGAGTTCGTAAATTGTAATACTGCCCAATTTAAAGCGACTAAATCCATCCAATCCCCTACTCGTGTCACCAAACTGCCAGACATAAAAATTCTAAACGTCCGTGAGTGAAGAGCAAAGCGTGTCGGCTGATGATACTGAACTTCGATTTGTGCCATGACTTCTTACTCTTCCTTCCTCCTAAACTCGTGTAGAGGATTAGGAACGATTGCGTAGAAATATTCTTTCCCTTCAGGTTCTAAGCGCATTCTCACAAGTGCCTTGTGATCTACTTCTGCTTGATACAATGCTTCCCTATCTATACGGACACTTTCTGCGTATTCGGGTAAGGACTCAAGTTGATCAAAAACTTGTTCACAAATACTATGAATCTCTTTCCACAACTCTCTTTCCCCTAACCCAAAATACTTGCATACTTGTAGTATTAACTCACCACAGTGATTCTGTAATACGGTGTAGAACACCTTGTTATGCATTTCCTTTAAACTATCCGTTAGCGTAACGGAACCAGGATAAAATGACACTTGACCTTGATGTTGTTCGATCCTGCTTCGATAAATTCTTGCTCCTCCCCAATCACGGAATAGCATTCGAACTGGGCGACCATCTTTAAATACCATAACACTGTTTTGCAAGTGACCCTCTAAACCAATTCCGTACTTTGTCATGAGAGTAAGGAAGCCTGGAAGTGCAACAGAAACATACTCTGAGACGAACTGGAACGCTGCTGTACGAATTGACATTTCATTCGTTTCTTCAGCAAATCTTTCAATTAATTCGACGAGAATCGGCTTTTCCGTGATAGGTGATTCAGAAAAAAGGGAGCTGCCAACGACGGCTATTTCGTCCAATGCTACAAATGTGTCTACATTCAAACGTAAAACAGCAGAAAGATTTCTGTTTTTTTGCAAATGAATACCTGTGGGGTTTTCTGCTTCTTTGAATTTGAAATTAAATCCTGCGCATTCACAAACAGGGACAAACTTCTCAATCAGGTCTTGTTCCTCCTGTTTCATAATCGAACGAATGAGTCGAGTAAAGACCGTCGCGTTGTTTGTAGTATTTGCGGATATGGTACGCACAGTAGAAGTCATTTGGCTGTTGACGGCTACTTTAATCGCATGTTTAGGCTCCTCCCCATTCGCAAGAGGTACTACCGTTCTAAAAGAGGATGTTGAACCGCATGGTACCCTCATACCTCTTATAGGTACAACGATCTGTTTCTTGATTTCTTGGTGGTAAATTTTGGGTATCACCTTTTCCAGCTGCCATGGATGCACAGGGACCAACACATAATCGTTAACACAAAGACCTTGTTCTGAATATTCTTGTTCAACTACCTTTGGTAATTCTGGATACTCTTTAAAGAGAAGAGCATTCGCATCCTCTTCATTTTCCTCTATAACGCCCCACTCCGCATAATCCTTCCGTATTCCGACAAACTGAATATCAGCTACACCATTATATTCTGGAGCGTAACGAAACACATCTTCTGGTTCCATGCCTATTTTTGTTTTGGTTCCTGGATGAAGATTATGTCCTTCAACGGATAATTGTTCAAAAAACAAACTTGAATCAAATTTATGATCTTGCAGTTTTTGTGACAGTACCCAATCGATTGTAGTTGTGATTCCATGTTCATCTGATTTTTGTTGAAGTTCTTTTTTCATCTGTTCCCAATAGGCATATGAAAGTGCTAAATTAGCACTTCCGTTTACTAATTCTAAAGCCAGTTTTACCCAAGCGCTTTGTTCAAACTCTTCCTTTCGGCGCATCAAGTGAAGCAGCTCAACTGCGTGTTCTATTGTTCTCACTCCATCTTTAGAGATATGCAAAATAATACCATCTACTTCTACCCGATTAAATGCATAGGTTCGACTTACAGGAATAACAAGACATTCTCTCTCACAAAGAGGATATAGTTTGTAGATTTCACCACTTTCTAAGCCATATGTATGGAGTGTTTGAATCATCATCTGCCAATACTCATCTATGGCTGGAACATTTAGTGCATAAATGGAATCAATAATGTACAGATCATGCGAACTTGAATGAAGTCCCATGATATCTTCACGCAACATGGCTCCTGCTAACCGGCGCAAAATCCCTAGACGCCCTCTTGTGAGAGATAATTCATATGCAGGGACCATATCAGGATAATTGTTTTGGAGAAAATTAAGAATTTTCAATTCATCCTGCAGCATTTTTCCTTGTCTGAAATTCATAAATGCCGTACGCAAAACATCGTACTCCAGAAGTTGAGTTGAACTTGCGCTCATCACTGAATCTCTCCTTTCGATTCCATCATAGGATTGGGAACTTTCATAAACGAATAGGCAGTAATGTCTCCTCTTAGTCTCATAGTTGTTAGGGCCTTTAAAGAAATCATAGGGTGGAAAAAAGCCTGCTCATCTGCTTTAGCCTGTTCTCCAATGTAAGGGTCTTTCTTCAGATCTTCAAAAATAGCTTTACATACTGCATGCACCGGTTTCCAAAGGTTCTCCTCATTGATTCCCAGGGCACGGACGATGCATGTAATCAATTCGGCAAAATGGTTCTGCATGACGGAATACGAAATAATATTCCGCAGTTGGTCTACCTTTTCCGTCACTGTTGAAGAACCCGGATAAAACTCTGCTTGAAATCCTTGTTTCTTTAATCTTTCTGGTAAAATTCGAACTCCACCGAAGTCCCTTATAAGAATACGTACTAACTCCCCATTTCGAAAAACAGAAACACTATTCTGCATATGACCCTCTAAACTAATTCCATAACGCACCATCAAAGTTAAAAAGCCTGGTATCGATGCTTGAGCATATCTTAGGATAAATAAAGCTGCCGCCTCTGCTAGATCAGACAAACCATGATGGCCAGCAAGTTCCTCTATTAGTTCAACAGCAATAAGCTTGCCGCTAATCGGTGAATCCGCTAGAAGCGCCGCAGCAACCATGGGAATTTCCTCTTCGTTTTTAACATGGTTCTCAGGATTCTCCCGCAGGATGGACGCCAAATTTGCTTGTAGTGTCCATCGATCCTCTTCCGACAATGCTGGATTTATTGGTCGAAAATAGATACCTGCTCGTTCTTGAAGTACAACAAAGCTTCCGCCAAAATTCTTCTCTTTTTCTTGAATGCTGGCTACTATTTTTGAAAGAATGGGCCCATTTTCCACAGAATTGGGTGAAACGGTACGTATAGCACTGGTGGTTTGTAAATTTACCGCTGTTTTTATATGATGCTTTCTCTGCCCTCGGTTTTGGATGGGGGCTAACGAGCGAAAAGAGACCAATGACTGTGTTGGAATACGAAAATCTGAAATAGGAACAATTCTCTTTTGTTCGATCTCTTCTTTGTACATGGTGTATAAAGTATGATCAAACTGCCAAGGATGAACAGGAATCAATTCGAACTGGTTAGGGTCTAATCCTTGCTTGTGTAATGTTTTTCCAACAAATGATTGTAAGCCTTCATACTCTTGGTTTAGACGTGTTGTCACGGTGTGTTCATCGATGGATGTGGTTTGGCAATATTCTTTGTCAACTGCTATAAAAGCTACATCTGGTGTGGCACCCCATTCTGGTGAGTACCGAATGACATCTGCTACCCCAAGACCAAACTTCGTCTTTGCTCCAGGATGCAGGGGATGACCTTCAACGACCCATTGTTCAAAAAAAGCGAGTGGACTAAAGTTCTTGTTGTCCTTACTCTGTTTTAGCACCCATTCTAAGGAAGTCTGTATACGTTCTAATTTAGCTATCGTAACTAACTCTCGTTTTCTTCGAGCAGCACCTGCCAATGCTAAGGTTAGATTAGCCACTCCGTTTTGAATCTCCATTTTAAATCGGTGAAACTGCTTTTCCTCTGCATCTTTTAACAATCCTTCTTGCCTTACCAACACTAGAAGTTCGGCTGGATGTATAATGACTCTAGAATGCTCTCGACGATACTCCATTACATCCCCTTCTAGATCAAATCTTCCAAGTGAATGCCTCTTTTTGACGACAGCCTGCAGCGTTTTTCCACTGGGGAGCTTAATACAGATACTTGTTCTAGCGCCTTCCAGCCATGAAACTCTCTCTTCTTCGATTAGTTTTTCTCGTATGAGTGCCTGTAATAACCGTTGTGAGATACCTCTTCTACCTTCCTGAACATTCATTAAGTACAATTCTTCCAATTCAGGATCTTCGTTAATGTAAGCTAAAGTTTTTGATTCTTCTTCATCCAATACCTCATTTTGTTTAATTCTCGTACTTTTTGTATGTATCGTGTTCATTTCAACTCATCCTTTACCAGACAATTTGTTGTTAAATACCATTCATGCAGTTGATAATGATAATCGTTATCAACACCTAGCTCGAGTTTTATCGTAATTGATAATGATTACCATTGTCAACCAACTTAAGTCCTATAGAATAACTTAAAAAAATTTTTTCACTGTAATAGCGTGAAAGTCTGATATAATTTTGAGACAAATTAAGAAAAGCCACCCTTGATGGCAGCTGGATCTTCGACACTTGATAACCATTTCCTAAAGGAATTTATTTTATTAATAAAAAGAAGGAGAAAGTCGTCTAAGCTAGAATTAAACGGATAGAATAGATTTTGTACATAGCCCAATAAGAGGAGTGAAGTAGAATGCCAGTAAATGCTTACCTTGTTTTTAATGGTAACACCCGTGAAGCAGTAGAATTTTATGCGAAGGTTTTTAAGACTGAAACACCAAATATCATGACCTTTGGAGAACAACCGCAACATCCTGATTATCAAATGCCAGAGGAAGTAAAAGATTGGGTTATGCATACACGACTTAACATTGATGGAAGCACTGTCATGTTTTCTGATAACTTCCCTGGTTCACCATTTATTGAAGGCAATAATATAACAATGGCTTTAGTCAGCAAAAATTTAGATGATATCCAGACTTGGTATGATCAACTAAAAGAAGGTGGAAAGGTTACGATGGAGCTCCAAGAAACCTTCTGGGCTAAACTTTATGGACAAGTAACGGATAAATTCGGGATCCACTGGCAGATAAGCCACGATACCGGAGAATATGGAAGTTAATTTTACACACAAAGAAGGATACAGCCTTTTCATGGCTGTATCCTTTTTCCTTATTTCAAGCTTCTGCTTAAGAAGGCTTTTGTCCGTTCGTTCTGAGGATTTGTAAACAATTCAGAAGGGTGCCCAGTTTCAATAATTTCGCCATTGTCCATGAAAATTACCCGGTTTGCCACTTCCCTGGCAAAGCCCATTTCATGTGTCACAACAATCATCGTCATCTGCTCCTGTGCTAATGCCTTCATGACCTCAAGAACCTCTCCCGTCAATTCAGGATCTAAAGCTGAAGTAGGTTCGTCAAATAATAGGATTTCAGGATTCATCATCAGTGCTCTCGCAATCGCCACCCTTTGTTT
The DNA here is from genome assembly GCF_013396335.1 of Bacillus sp. EB106-08-02-XG196. GTDB lineage: Bacteria > Bacillota > Bacilli > Bacillales > Cytobacillaceae > Neobacillus. The sequence continues at coordinate 29,630 of NZ_JABWSY010000025.1, read as the reverse complement.
TTGACCGCCTGAAAGACTTGCTGGATAGGCATCCGCTCTTTCTGTCAGACCAGTTTTCCTTAACAGCTCCGTGCTTCTTTGCTGAATGGATGCAACTGGCTCGTTCTTCACCAATTTTGGAGGCAGTTCTAAATTCCCCTTAACCGTCAGGTGTGGGAATAGATTAAAATGCTGGAAGACCATACCCATTTTCGCGGTAATCTTTTTGATATCCTGCGGTTTTGCGTAGACTCCATCCTTAACAAAAGTGTCACCAGAAATCTTAATGCTTCCTGCATTTATTTCCTCCAAGTGAACTAAACTCCGAAGCAGCGTGCTTTTCCCCGATCCAGAAGGACCGATAATCGCTACAACATCATTTTTGTTCACGTCAAAGGTTATTTGCTTTAGTACATCCACCTTCCCAAATGACTTTTTCAGGTTGGATACTTCAATGATAGCCACATTTACCAATCCTTCTTATTCAAATTTGTATCTTCGTTCAATCCCTTTAAATACGAATGTTAAAAATAGCGTCATTATGAGATAGATCAATCCAGCTACGAAAAATGGGACAATAGTAAAGTCACGGTTCACAGCTGTCTGAGCATAGTGAAGCAACTCAGGAACGGCAACTGCATAGAGAAGCGCGGTATCCTTAACGAGTGTTACGGATTCATTTGCAATCGCTGGAAGTGTGACCCGAAACATTTGCGGTAAAATGATCCTTGTTGTTGTCTGCCATTTGCTTAAACCAAGAACCTTTGATGCCTCATATTGTCCTTTATCAATCGCCAACAGGCCGCCGCGGAATATTTCTGCAAAGTAAGCTGCGTAATTTAATACAAACCCTAGACAAGCGGCAACGAATCTATCTAATACTAAATATTCTCCTACCACTGGCAGCATCGGCAGGCCGAAGCAGATCAATAACAATTGTAGTAATAGCGGTGTACCTCTCATAACGTAAATATATCCTTGGGCAAGGAATGACACAGGCTTTATGCTGCTTTTAACAGCCAATGTAAGTAAGAAACCTATCGGAATAGAAATAATAATAGCAATGAAAAACAAAAGAATCGTCATCTGTGCCCCTTCAAGCATAGGCACAAGAATCGATGTGAAATATTCAAATGACATTGTAACTCCTCCAAAAACAAAACAGGGTTCCAACTAGGAATCCTGTTTTGCCTTATATTCATTCTTACTTTAGTAACTTATCTTCACCAAACCAACTTTTTGAGATTTCTGCAGCTGTTCCGTCTTCATTCATTTCATCTAATGCCTTTTGGAGCTTTTCTAGTAATTCATCGTTGCCTTTTTTTACACCAATACCATATTCTTCAGGAGCTAGCGACTCTTCAAGCACCTTAAATGTTTCTTCCTCTTTAGACATGTAGTAATTGATGACAACTTCATCAATTACCACGGCATCCAAACGACCGCTCTTTAAGTCTGTTAATGCTTGTACATTATCAGCAAACTCCGTTATGGTTTTAACCTTCTCTTTGATTGGTGAAGCATTTAGGGCGTCTGAAGCGGAAGAAAGTGATTGCAGCCCAACTACTTTTTCTTCTAAATCAGCTAGTTTAGAAACCTTTGAATCAGAAAGAGTAACAATTACCTGTGCATTTTTTAAATATGGTTTTGTAAATAAAACCTTTTCTTTCCGTTCATCGGTAATAGTGTACCCGTTCCAAATAAGGTCAATTCGTCCACTGCTAAGTTCTGCTTCTTTTGTTTTCCAGTCGATTGGCTGGAATGTAACTTCTGTTCCCATTTTCTCTGCTGCTGCTTTAGCGTAATCAATATCAAAACCGACAATATTATTATCCTCATCACGGAACCCCATTGGCGCAAATTTATCATCAATTCCGACGACAAGTTTATCTTCCTCTTGGCTTGCTGACTTTGAACACCCAGTAAAAATGACAAGTACTGCGGTTAATATAAGAATCATGGTTGCAAATCGTTTCATTTGTATATACCCCTTTTATAGATTATGATTTTACTTTAGTACGTTACCATATTATCATACTACCACATTATAACACTATAATATTGTGTAATACAATAGTTAGAAAAATAATAATAATAGGAGCCTATTCCTTTAAGAATAGACTCCACTTGTTGATATCTTCCAAATCATGTGATCTTGCCCTTGCCCCCAATAATCCTTAAGTAAATAATCAGGTTCTCCAAATTTCTTTTTCCAGATGGCTTGAGCATTTTTGTAGCCGCTGTCGAGACAGCAATTTACGATTCCCCGATTCTTAATGGTTTGAAGCATTTCAGCTAGCAGCCTATTCCCTATTCCCTGTCTTTGATAGTCAGGGAGTACAAATAACGTTCCTACTTCAACCAGGTTCCTCAGGTTTCCATTGGTACAGTCTTTTATCAATTCACTTGTTGGTCCATATTCTATTGTTCCAATAATTTTGTTTTGAACTAATGCTATTAAAAAATACCTTTTCTTACCCTTGCTATCCAAATCCAATTGCAAATATTTTTTCTTACTATCAATCTCAGCTTCGATATCATCGATTAACCCCGCTAGTCCTTCTCTTCGAAAGGTATCGGTAATGACAATCCTAAAAAATCGATTCAGTTCCTCTATGTCTTCCATTCTAGGTCTTCTTATCTCGATTGTTCGCACCCTAAATCCCCCTATATTACGTTGACATATTTTTTTGAACTCTGATTTTATTTACCACAAAAAGTCCACTATAGAGCAGGAATGTCCCGGCCATTAATATCATTCCAAGGAAAACAGACATCATCGCCGGTACTAAAAATGCGCCCAATACGATGGCACCACGAGCGATTAAATCTGCACCGCTAAAGCCTAAATTAGAAAAAGCAGAATAGGAACCGCGTTTATCCTCCGGCATCATATTTGCCTTTTCAGCATTAGCAATCGGTGAATAAATAAGCTCGCCAATTGTCGCAAGTGCATTAAATAAAATCAAGACATACCAGATATTTGCCGATGTGACAATGGTATAACCTGCACTATAAAGCAGCAGTCCAAGCAGCAGCATCTTCCGAGGAGAAAATTTATCCGTCATTTTCGTAACAAAGAAGGTTAGGGCCACGACCATCAGCATATTTTCGATATTTAGAAAACTAAGCATCCTTACGCCAGCAACCTCAAAATCTCCTACAAACACAGACTTAAATTCTTCCGCTAATCGAACACCTATGTAACTATTTAAAGAAAATTCTGCTGCAAAGATAAACATCGACCCAGCAACAGCCATGACAAATGGTTTATCCTGAAATGCAACTTTGTAGTTCTGGAAGAGATCTACAAAAATGTTTTCATGTTTTTTCTCAAGCAGCTTCACACGTGTATCTTGTAACCAGATGCCATAGGCAATCGGTAAGCTAGTGGACACAATCGTCAATGTGATAAAAAGTTCTAATTGATGATTTACATATAAAAGTCCTCCTAATGCAGCTCCAATAGCCATTGCTAAATTAACCAGCCAATAATCGAGGGCATATACACTCTTTCGATTTTCGGGTGTTGTCGAGTCAATGATGATCGCGTGTACGGCAGGACGGCCGAGACTGCTGGTGATTGTGAAAATGATATAACTGATCGCAAATAATACAATCCATTTTTCGTCAGGCAACAAGCTTACCGTCATTAGTGCAAACATTAGCGCACTGGACGTTGATGATAAGATGATTATTTTTTTCCGAGGGAAGCGGTCAGAAATATAGCCGCCGATAAAGTTTATAAAAAAGCCTATTATGACCGTGATTGCTAAGAAAATACCTGCCCACACCGCACCCTTATGCTGAGCAAAGAAGAGAGCCATAAACGGCATTACAGAGCTGGCAATCGCTCGGTTAAAAAACGACGTTATAAGTCTTACTTTAATGTTTTGGGGATAGTCTTTCCAAGCCATATTTATCAACACCTTTCATAATTCTTATAGTAAACTAGACGTAACAGTTTAAAAATGACCAATTTTCAAAAAAATGTCTACTTTTAAAGGAATGAAAACATGGACCATTATTTATTAACAATATGGAATTCATCCTCTACGGGGGAAGTCAAAGTACAAGATCTGGCTGAGATTCTAAATCTAAGCGCAAAGCAAACCCGTCGCAAACTGAGTCAGTGGCAAGAAGAAGGCTGGCTAACGTTTCAGGCTGGCCGAGGAAGAGGAAACGATTCGAAATTGCAATGGAAGAAGGATGTAGAATCTGCTTATGAAAAACAGTTCATATCCAAATTGGAAAGCTATTCGATTGAACAAGTAAGTAAATTGTTATTGTTGAACTGGTCGACTGAAACAAAACAGCGATTGATGACTAAATTTCAATCCAAGTTTGGGTTTCATCAAGAGGGGAAGGACCGACTTATTATTCCTCGATTTTACCGTTTCCTAACGTATCATCCAATAAAGGCTGCAGATGTACATAGCGCAAATCTAGTAGCAAACATATATAACCGAGTAGCAGTATTGGAGGAAGATAATTCAATAACGCCTGAGCTAGCCCATAGCTGGGAATTAACGAAAACGAAGTTGACATTGTACTTAAGAAAAGATGTAGCCTTTCATGATGGTTCCATTCTAAGAGCAGAGGATGTCGTCCAATCTTTTATTCGAATGCAAAAAGATATCATATATGCTGAACTTTGGAAACCAGTTACAAAAATAACCTCTCCAGCTTCACTCGTTGTTGAGCTTGAGTTTCCAAATGGTTGTCCATATATTTTACCGCTCCTAAGTATGATGACTGCTAGTATTTATAAAGAATCCAACGGCCAGGTCATCGGAACCGGTAGTTTCTATATGGGGGAAAATTCTGAAGAGAAAACTGTACTTCATGCTTTTAAACACTATTTTCGGGAGCGTCCACTATTAGATAGTGTTGAATTCATTCAGGTTTCGAGAGAGTTTGGAAATGTTTATTATGGTGCACATGAATCAAGAGAGGTAGGCACGTTCGAAGTTGAAAGTGATTCTGGCTTCGGTATTGTGGTGATGAATCCATATCGCCAATCGGATATCGCTAGAAAAGAAGTACGTGATTACATCCATATGCTGATAGACGAAAATCGCTCACTAATTTCTACTATAGATTCACGTATTTCAGAAAACAACTCTGGATGTTTAATTGGTTATTCAAAGCCTTATTCGATGCCAAAAAATGCAAAGCCCTCACTTTCAAAGCCATTAAGAATGAAGTACACAGGATATGCAAAGGATGTAACCTTTTGGTTAAAATCCATCCTCGAACATGGTGGAATACATACAGAGATAGACGAAGTATCGTTTCATGATGCCCTGTATCATGATCATCTAAAAGCAGAGGCAGATATATTTATTCATGGAGAAATTTTTGAGTTAAATCAAAGTTTTTCTTATTTTAATTTTATTAAAAATAACCTATCCCCACTTCGAAAATTAACACAAAGTGATTCTTATCTACAGAAATGTATTCAAGCCTATGATGAATTACCCTTTGAACAATGGATTGGTCAGCATTTGAAAATAGAAAAGTATTTAATTGAAAATTCCCTTTGCATTCCACTCTATTATTCTAAGCGGCAAATACCATTTTCCATTAATTTGATGAACGTCGAGATTAAGCATTTTGGGTATGTAGATTTATCAAAATTATGGATGAAGCCTAAATATTAGTGCAAAAAGAATACCTGACCTTCGAATGTCAGGTATTGTTCTTATTAATCTTGATATTCAGATAGTTGGTCTTGCACGGAGTTAAGCGAATTAATAGCTTGTTGAATTTTATTTTTGTTTTCTGGTTTTTCTGCATTGCTTAGGGCTTGCTGAAGAGTGTTAACTGTATTTTGTACGGAAGACATACTTTGATTTACGTAATCTTTCGCGTTTGGCATATTTGGCACCTCCTTGATAATGTCAAAAATAGTATCTCTCAAGATTGAAAAAATATTTAATCTCAACTAACAAAAAAGGCAACTCCCTTGATTTTTCGGAGGTTGCCTTTTTATATAATGGTTTATTAAGCAGGGCTATTCATGGTTTCTTCCCCGATTTCTGCCTCTCTTCCAAACAGTCGTGCATAGACACCGTTGTTATTTTCCAGCAATTCCGCGTGTCCACCTTTTTCGACAATGGCTCCATTTTCGAGAACAATAATCTTATCTGCTGAGAGAACTGTAGAAAGACGGTGAGAGATAATTAAAATGGTTTGGTTCTTGCCTGTTTTCAAAACTGACTCATTGATTTTTGTTTCGGTAATCGGGTCGAGCGCTGAACTTGCTTCATCAAGAATTAGGATTGGTGCGTCTTTAATGATTGCTCTAGCCAGCGATAATCGCTGCTTCTGTCCTCCAGAAAGAAGGCTTCCTCGTTCCCCAACCTTTGTATTCAAGCCCTCTGGCAGGCTTTCGACCAGTTCCTCCAGTCCGCTATCCTGCAAGGCCTTTAGTAATTCCTCGTCAGTAGCATCTGCCTTTCCAATTCTTAGATTATCCGCCAGTGAACCGCTTCGTAATTGAACATCCTGCGTTACAATCGCTATTTGTGACCGCAGCCATGCTGTATCCCATTCGGTAATGTTTCTGCCATCTACTTCAATCTGACCTTTTTTCGTTTCATATAACCTAAAAAGCAAATCAACGATAGTAGATTTTCCTGAACCACTCGGTCCAACCAAGGCCACCTTTTCACCCGCTTGAATATCAAACGTAACACCTGACAATACATTTTCTTCTTTTTCTGGATAGGAGAACGTTACCTCTTTCAGTCTAATTCTGCCGCTTGCCCTTTCACCACGAATGCCTTCCTTTATTTCAGCTTCCGCAGGCTTGTGCGAAAGGAGAATGTCCGAACGATCTAGCGCTGGTCCAGTTCTTCTCACCGATAGCCAGTTACGCAGCAGTTTTTGCATTTCATTGGCCGCAATTGTGACTAATCCGCCTGCGGTAAGCATTTGTCCACTTGTTAAATTGTCGTTCCAAATTAATAAAGTACTAATTAAGTAGACAACTCCTAAGGCAAACCCATTATAGCTGGCAATAACCACTACCGATTGCATTCGTGCTTTTAGTTCCTTAATGGAATGCTTTACAAAAGAGTTCCTGATAGCAATGACACTTTCAACCTCATTTTCAGAAACACCCATAACCCGCGATAAATGGATTCCCGTAACCGATTCTCTCAATCTTTCAAGATATCGGGAAGCCTCCTGTCTCGCGTCTGCTGAGGCAGCTCTAGTCCTCGCTCCCACATAATTGGAGGTCCAATAAAAGATAATACCTAGAACCACACTGGTAATCATTAAATAAGGATGTATCCAAAGCAGCACCAGACTATAAATGAGAACCCCCTGGACGCTTGCCATAAAAGTTGAACCTTCCCAGGCAAGGAAATTATGGAGAGTATCTGGGTCATCCGAAACTCTTGCCAGTAGTTCCCCAGATGAATTGTTATGGTAAAAAGAATAAGGAAGCACCTGTAAATGACTAAACAGACGCAGCTTTTGCCAATTGGTTACCGTCTTAGCTGTCTGATGACAAAAATATTCATCAATGACCATCATGACTAAATCAAAGATGGCGGAAAAGATTAATAACCACATTAACCCCCAAATCCAGGAATGGTTTTCATTCGGAATAATCGTATCAATTAACCAGCTAAGTGCTAACGTTGGTATTAATGCTGAAAAAACTTGGCTAATCGCAATAACGACTGAGTCGGCAATGACCCACTTTTTATAGGGCCTTAAGAAAGCTAGAACTCTGCGGCCATCACGATTCTGTTTTGGTTGGGAGACGGTGTTTGCATTCATCCAATCATCTCCTTTTCTAACTCGCTATATTGAGCTTTATATAATTCGTAATACAGCCCTCTTAATGCAAGCAGTTCTTCATGCGTCCCTTGTTCCGCCACCATTCCCTGGTCTATGAGGAGGATTTTATCCGCGTTCCTAACCGTAATTAATCGATGGGCAATGGTAATGGTGGTTCTTCCTGGAATTAGTTGTTCAAGTGACTCTTGAACCTTTTCCTCTGTTTCCCCATCTAAGGATGAAGTCGCTTCATCAAAAATTAAAACAGGTGGTTGCCGTAAAATAGCCCTTGCTAGTGCTACACGTTGTCGCTGGCCGCCAGAGAGCTTCAAACCTCGTTCGCCGACCACGGTCTCATACTTATCTTCCAAGGATTCTATTAATTCCTTCAATCCAGCAGCTTCTACAGCTTTTTCCAATTCTTCCTGGGTTGCTTCCTTTTTTCCATATAGAAGATTATTGCGAAGCGTGCTGTTTAGTAGAAAGGTTTCCTGAGAAACAACTCCTACCTGCTGCCTAAAGCTGTTTCGATTGTAAGCGAAAAGGTTCTTTCCATCTATAAGAACTGACCCTTCATCAGGTTCATATAATCCCAGTAGAATTTGAATGAGTGTACTCTTTCCGCCGCCGCTTGTACCAACAATCCCAATGTGATTCCCTTGTTCCATGGAGAGCGAAACGCCTTTTAGGATTTTTTTATCACTGTTAGGATAAGTAAACCAGATATTTTCTAAGTCGATTCTTCCTTCTACATTTCCAAAGGATGGAAGATTCTCCTCATGCTCTTCGAGTAAATCGAAATATTCATAGATTCTCTGTAAAGCGGGTATCGCCTGTTGAATGGTTAAAGCGTTTTCAGCTAATGAGCGAACAGGTAAAAACATGATTGGAATAAAACTAAGGCAGGCAACGAGGGTTCCAATGGTTATATTTCCTTCCCAAATCGAAAATCCACCAATTAACATCACAACACCAGGAGTTGCAATATTGAATAAATTTCCTAAGCGCCAGTTAACTTTTCCAATCAAAGCTGCACGAATAGAGAAGTTTTTCCAATCAGACAATTTCTTTTGCTGTGTTTCTACCTCAGCCTTTTGTGTCTGAAAGGTCCTGACTAATCGAATACTTTCAATACTTTCCTGTAAATGTTGATACATATCTGCACTCATATCTCTCTGCGTGGCACTCATTTTTCTCATAACTTTTCCTAATTTAAACGAAGGAAAAATATAAATGGCAAAAACAACAAACATCACGATAGCTGCTGGCCAATACAAAACAAATACCGCAGAAAATGCGGCAATCGCACCAATAACCTGCTGTAGAATACGTGGCACCACCGTATTATTTAAGTTTTGAATGGACTCCACATCATGAGTTAGACGGTATAACATATCACCTCTTGGTGTGGTTGTAAAAAAAGACATTGGTGTCCGGTGCAACTTTTTGAAAGCTCGAATCTGCATGTCGGTTATCACATCTAAGCCGATTTTCACTTGTACATATTCCTGCAAGGTTTCAAACAGTGACTTGCCCAAGAACGCAACAAGAACACCAGTGACAATCCAAAGTAAAAAGGTCGTCTCTCTTGCCCCTATTACTTCGTCCACTAATTTCCCTGCCAATATAGGCGGCAAAATCGTAAATGCCCCGCCTGCTAAAGAAAAAAACAGGGCAAGCAAAAGCTTTCTCCAATATGGTTTAAAATGCTCTACTGTCGTTTTTAATAAATTCATACTATTCCCCCTCGCAGGAATTTATTGTATTACAAAAGGTGAAAATATTCATTATTTTTATTCAATTGTTATTCTAATTTTTATTGTTAAAATAAACAGTTTCCTTTAACACAGCCACATAAAAAGGCAACAACCGTTAGGTTATTGCCTTCCTTTTGGGACTTCTAATCATATACTTAATGATCACGGTGTACTATATAATTCAGTAAATGTTTTAGAAAGGAAGTATTCCTCGGAATCTCGTGCAAGGTTTCTACCGCATCACAATAGTGTTCCCACATTGCTTTTTTAGCACCATCAGAACCTAAGATTGATACAAAAGTTGAATTATTATTCTCCTCGTCTTTTCCAATGGGCTTTCCGAGTATGTCCAAATCACCCTCCACATCCAGCAAGTCATCCTTTATTTGAAAGGCAATACCGACATGATAAGCAAATTTTTTCAAAGCATCTAATTCTGGTTCTTTCGCTTCCGCAAGAATAGCAGGCATGATTAGGGATGCCTCGAAACCAAGTCCAGTTTTATAGAAGCACATAGTATTTAAGTCCTCTACTGTTAATACTTTCCCTTTGGAATTCAAATCCATTGCCTGCCCTTTACACATTTCTTCAGTCAATCTAGACGAATATTGTATCAAACTAAGCACAGTTTTAGAATTGAATTGTTCGAGTGATGCTTGTTCCTCTATGGCCTTCTGCGTTAGATAGAGACCTGTTAATTCAGCTATAGCACCATCGTACACCATATGCAGAGTTGGACGTCCCCTGCGGATAGCAGCATTATCCTGTGAAGGGAGATCATCAAAAATCAGTGAAGCAGTATGCATGTATTCCAATGATTTTATTAACGGTACAATTGCCGACTGATTTAACCCGTATTCCTTAATGCCCATAATCCAAGTAATGATTGGCCTTAATCGCTTTCCATCACCCTCTAGACTATAGTTTGCCGCTTCAACGATTAAACCATTAAAAGTATCATCTTTAGGAATAGGTAAAAGATGATTGATCTGGCTGCGTACATTTTCAATTAACTCTAAGAATTCTTCTTGCTCTTTTCGCTCATTTTTCAAATTGGTTATCATATGATCACGCAAAAGTTTATCGAAGAAATCTACGTCGTCAGCTTTAGCAGCCATCTTTTGAATGATGGTATTGAAATTTGAATTTCCTGAAGAAAAAAGTTCCATTACTTCATTGTATTTTTTTACGCCCATTCGTTCTTTAAATCTCTTTAACCCGTTTATTGCACGATCTAAAATGACCTCACATGCCTTTTTATCTGAGTGGTACACACGGTGAATTAAATTGGAAATAACACTCCAGTATAATTCAAATGGATTAATTAGATCATCCCTTTTATCGTGATATTTCAGATAATAGGTATAGGGTGTAACAGCACCATTCTCCAAATCCTCAAACATATCTGCAAAGTCATCTGCAAGCTGGTTGTAAATTCCATAAAAGAAGGTTCGATTGTCGAAGCCCTCATCTTCAGCAGCATTAATAACGGAACGAACGATCAATCGTGAGGAAGAAGATTTTAGAATAACCGGAATATAAAGCTCTTCATTCGTGTAATTTCCATAAGACAAATTCTTCTCACGATCCACTTCCTGCGAATGAAAAAATACATATGATTGTTCAAAAAATGATTTTATCGTCTCTGTATTCTGTTGTGCCTTAATATATTCAAATCCCTCTCGAAGCTCCGAATGAATGAACGTAATCAAAGCTATATTCTTATCTTCCCACTCCCCGCCCAATTTCGGTACTGCCCCAGTGGTCAGGGTGGTACGAATCAAGTTAGAGTATTGTTTTTTCTCTTTCTCGGATAAGACCTTTGAATCGAGAAGGTCATCAATATAGGGATAGGTCAAACCATAGGCATAACCTATCCTAATGGCTCTATCAAGTCTGCGAGTGCGTTCTTCTGGGGGAGTTTTACGGCCCATCTCTTCAATCTCATGCATCACGACTCCAGCTATAATTTTAATAAGTTTTCGCTGGGCATGATTAGCGTCCATCCCCTCTGGAAGGTGAGTGGATACAGTCTTAAGTTTATTTATCATCCAGATAATCGCAGATTCAATAGATTCCTGCTGAGCCCACCTGTACAACCAGGACATTGAGAGAATCTCATTCTTATTTTCACGATTTTCCTTTGGCTGCGTAAGATTGTTTTTTAAATTGTTAACAACACTCTTAATTCTTGCCTGTGTCTCTTTTGAATCCAGCGCTTTACCCAAATCACGCATAAAAATATAAGATATGCTTCGATCCAGGTAATTGTCTAGTTTGCCAGTGTAATCCAGATATTTAATATAATTGTGATAATCACGGGGATCTGCTTTACTTTTACCACGAAAAAAAAGAGAAAATAATGAATGATGATGAATATGGTTGTGCTTCCAGGATTGTATATCTCTTGTTAGAGTAGGAATATAGTTTTTTTGCTTAACTTGCTTATACAATGACTGAAAATAATCTCTTGCCTTTTGCTCAGCTATTGCATAGCACCTATCTTCATTTATTAATAACGTCTTAATCATTTAAACATTACCTCAACTTCACGTGCACTTAGTATGTATATTAATAATACACGTTAGCTTTACCTTTATAACTATTAAAGAAGAAATAAAATGAAAAAAACCTCAGAACTTTCGTCTGAGGGAAAATTAAATTCTGTTATTCGTATCTTAATGCCTCAATTGGACTTAGCTTAGATGCCTTGTTTGCTGGAAGCAATCCAAAGATAATACCAATTAAGGCTGAAAAACTCACACCTATGAGAACAATTAACGGACTAACGTCAGCCGTAATGGGCGAAAACTCCGAAACGAGGATACTGCCTACTGCAGCTAGGCCTATTCCAATCAATCCTCCTAATGAAGTTAACGTGATGGATTCAATTAGAAACTGTAAAAGGATTTTTCTTCTTGTCGCACCAATCGCTTTCCGAAGTCCAATCTCTCTCGTTCTTTCTGTTACCGAGACTAGCATTATATTCATGACACCAATCCCGCCTACTAGGAGTGAAATACCTGCAATACTTCCTATTAGCAGTGTTAATAAGGAGATCATTGTGTTTAATTCTCTTTCATAATCTTCAAAATCATTTGTTGAATACTGCCCGTTTTCAAGAGCTTTTTCTGCCGTTAATGTATCGGCTGCGAGCCTGCCTGTTTCAGAAATGTTTTCAGGATCACTAGCAATCACCTGTAATTGTTCAATTTCTCGGTTGCCAAACATCATCGAAATGACAGAACGCGGCATAAGCATTTCACCCGTTTCCTTATTTCGGAATTGTTCAGGTAGCGGCGATTCATACACCCCGACAACCTTGTAAGGATTATCATTTAGATCAATAATCTCGCCAATTGGGTTTTCACTTTCCTTAAAGAATTTTTCCCTTGCTATGGTATCAATCAGTACCACTCGATTCAAACCATCATTATCCGCAGCGTACAAAGCTCGTCCTTCTACTACCTGAATATCCCTGGCAGGGAAGAATTCCGCACCGACACCGGTAATTTGCATTTCACCCTGCTCATCATCATGTGCCATCATTCCCCAGCCCTGATTCGTTGCAACCACAGCCTTAACACCAGGAACTCCCGCGAGTGTTTGGACATCTTCAGAGGTTAATTCAGGTTCCTGCCAAAACATTTCAGTTTCCCCTTCAGGCGGGATATATTCATAGTAAATATCAATCGCATTCTTATCTGTGCTAAACAATTCATCTGTCATTTGCTTCTTCGTACCTTGACCAATTGCTACGATAATTATAACTGCAGCTACACCAATGATAATGCCGAGCATTGTTAGAATGGACCTAATTTTATGGTTCCAAATAGAAGAAAGGGCGATTTTAAAACTATCCCATATATTCATGAAGACACCCTCCGGTCTTCGGTTATCAGACCATCTTTTATCGTAATAACTCTCTTTGCATATGCTGCTATTTCTTCTTCATGCGTAACAATGATAACCGTTTTTCCTTCTTCATTGAGCTGTGTAAATAGCTTCATGATTTGTTCACTCGTATTCGAATCAAGCGCACCCGTCGGTTCATCGGCTAAGAGAATAGTAGGATTATTGACGAGTGCCCTAGCGATTGCAACACGCTGCTTCTGACCTCCAGATAATTGATTAGGTAAATGCTTCATCCGGTCACCTAACCCTACTTTTTCCAGCAGACTTTTTGCCCTAGCTGTTCTTTCTCGCTTAGAAACCCCGGCATATACAAGCGGGGATGCAACATTTTTAATAGCATTATCTCTAGGAAACATGAAGAATTGTTGAAAAACAAAACCGACATGTTCATTTCTTAGCTTAGCTAGGATACTCTCTTTTGCAGAGGCGATTTGTTCCCCATTTAATTCATATGTACCTGATGAAGGATAATCTAAAAAGCCAATGATATTCATCAATGTAGATTTACCAGATCCAGACGGACCCATGATCGCGACAAACTCCCCATCTTCTATCGTTAAATCTATTGCCTTAAGCACCGGTACCTCTAATGAACCCTTGCCATATACTTTTGTAATATCACTCAACTTCATCATATGCGATCACTTCCATTCCATCATGCATTTCTTCTGTTGGTGTAAGGACCAAAAGTTCTCCTGGTGTAATTCCTGCTGTAACTTCAATGAAGGCATCGTTCATAACTCCCGTTTGAATTTCACGTCTTTCTAACATCCCATCTTTTAAAATATAAACAATTTTAATTCCAGCTTCATCGATAAGAGCTGGATGTGGGATAGCCACTTTTTTGGTGGAATCACCAGCTTTTATTTCTAAAGAAACATGGAAGCCTTGACGTAACTCGGAAGTATCATCCGTAATCGTAACCTTAAAAGGATACATGGTTACATTACCAGCTCCGCCGCCGCCTTCGAATCCTTCACTACCGCCGCCATCAGCATTTGGGAATTGTGAAACGGATTCAACCGCACCCTTCCATTCACGATCTTTAAAAACTTTTGGCCGGATGATAACCGGTTGTCCTTCCTTAATTTTGACTGTATCGAATTCGCTCATCGAGCCAATAACTTTATAGGGTTGACTTGAAATAATGTGGATGACAGGCTCTGCTGCTCCTGCTTCTGTATTTGCTACATTTTGATTAACCTTCACGATAATCCCATCCATTTTACTTACAATCGTCATTTCACTTTTCTGTGCGTTTAATTCTTTAATTCGGTCTTCAGCTGATGTAATTTCCGACTTTGTATTTTCATATTGCATCTCTTGTTGAATCTTTTCATTCGAAAGCTGGTTTACATCTTCTTGTGAAACAAGCCCTTCAGTAATCTCAACTGGTTCTGCGCCTTGTGTTCCTACCTTCTTCTTAGCTTCTGTCAGCCGCTTGTTGAGATCTGCAATTTGATTTTGCTCTGTTTTCCCTCTACTTTGCAGCAATTCTTTCTCACGAATAGCTCTTTTAAGTTCACTATCTATTTTTGAAGAATCATAGATTACTAGTGGATCACCAGCTTTTACTGCTTGGTTCTCTGTTACTTTAAATTCACTAATTTCCCCTTTTTCTGGTTCGATAAAAACCTTTTGCTCGCTTTCTGGAACAATTTTACCTGTAACAAGAATTGATTCTACCAATTCTTGTTCACTAACTTTTTGTACGCTTATACTCATGACACCTTCATCCGTACTTACTGTTTTTGTACCTGTTTTGGCATATAAATATGTACCCGTGCTTGCAATGACTAGTATTCCTACAATGACTGATAACCAAATCCATACCTTTTTCTTCACCTATATACCCCCGTGGAATCTATTATTAATCTACTATTAACTATAAACAAATTGGAAATATTTTCAATAGTTATTAACGGTGTGTTTTTCTGTTTATAATCGATAGATTCCATAGAAAGACAAAAAGCCCTTAAAATAAAAGGGCTTTTGCTTTGTTAGATTGCATTCTCAAGTTCCACAGAAGGTTTGATAGGGACGAGGAGATGGAGCTGACAAAGTAGTGTAATCAATCTGTTCTAGAGAATATTCATATGGATTGGATAGGACTTCAAGCAACCTCTCCATCACACTATACTCTCCATTATTCGCTGCTTCCAGAGCTTCCTCTACCCGGTGGTTTCGAGGGATTACCGAGGGATTACTGTTCCTCATTAATTGAATAGAGGATTCTTTCGATTCTTCCTGCCTGCCAAGCCTTGCCTGCCACCGTTCAAGCCACTGAGTGAATTCTGTTGTTCCGTGCAGAATGATTTCTCCAGGTTTATCCAAAGTTAAAGCTCTGAAGGTGTTAGTATAGTCAGCCCGGTGCTTCTGCATCATATCTAGAAGGTCTTTAATAAGGGGTTTATCTTGTTCCTCCTCATTAAATAATCCCAATTTGGCTCTCATTCCCTCGAGCCAATTGTATTCAAATAATCCAGCAAAGTCGGAGAGCTTATCTTGTGCGAGCGTAACTGCCTCTTCCTGATCCTCATGCAGCAGCGGCAGGAGAGCTTCAGCTAATCTTGCTAGATTCCAGACACCAATATTCGGTTGATTCTCATAAGCGTAGCGGCCTTCTCTGTCAATTGAACTGAAAACAGTAGCCGGATCATAGGTATCCATAAAGGCACAAGGTCCATAATCAATGGTTTCGCCACTAATCGTCATGTTGTCAGTATTCATTACCCCGTGAATAAAGCCAACCAGCTGCCATTTCGCAATCAGCATCGCTTGACGTTTAATCACTTCCTGAAGAAACGAGAGATAACGGTTCTCTGCATCCTCAATTTTAGGATAATGGCGTTTTATTGCATAATCTGCCAGCTCCCGAAGCTCATCTTCACTGCCCCATCTTGCTGCATATTGAAAGGTGCCAACCCGAAGATGGCTAGCTGCTACTCGGGTCAAAATAGCACCAGGCAAATATGATTCACGGGTTATTTCTTCTCCGGTTGTTACCACTGCTAAACTGCGAGTGGTAGGAATACCTAAACCATGCATGGCTTCCGAGATAATATATTCACGCAGCATTGGTCCAAGTGCCGCCCGGCCATCACCGCCTCGGGAGTAGGGCGTTCTTCCTGAACCCTTAAGCTGGATATCAAATCGCTCACCCGTGGGTGTTATCTGTTCTCCAAGAAGCACCGCTCTGCCGTCACCTAACATTGTAAAGTGTCCAAATTGATGTCCCGCATATGCTTGAGCAAGCGAAGAAGCACCTTCGGGTATTTTGTTTCCCGCAAATATAGCTGCACCATCATCACTTTGCAATGCTTCTGCGTCCAACCCTAGGGATGTTGCCAATGCCTTGTTATAGATAGCAATCTTAGGTGAATGCACAGGGGTTGGGTTCTGACTGATGAAAAATACTTTCGGTAGACGAGCATAACTATTATTAAATTTCCATCCTGTTTCACTAAATTCCTTTGTCATCGTATCCCCTCTTTCTCTTATGATTTTAATGTATTATCATTTATATGGATAGCTTGCGCAAACATAGTATATTTATCTAATATTCATATAGGGTCTAAGTATTTGTATTATTGAAAAAAAAACACACGATATTTCACATGTGAAGGTATCGTGTGCTTTGTGTTTTTATTTTATATTTTTGTATAGCTGACTTGTTATCAGATGACAATACCCTTTTATTATCAAACTCCGACTTTCATAAACTGCTCAACCTCGTCAACACTCGGATAAGAAGTCTGTGTCCCCCGTTTTGTGACGCTTAATGCTGCAAAAGCGGCAGCTATTTTTATCGCATGGAGAATATCACCATTCTTAACGAAATAGTGGGCAAAGCAGCCAATAAAAGCATCTCCCGCGCCGGTTGTGTCAATGGCGACTACCTTATGTGCGTCAACGATATGCACTTCACCCTTGGTCACCCACATAACTCCGCGGCTGCCCATCGTAACAATAACGTCTTTAACTCCTCTAGCAATTAACGTAAAAGCAGCAGCTTTTATTTGCTCTTCCGTTTTAACAGGCATTCCTGTCAGGATTTCCAGCTCACTTTCATTTGGAATGAAAAAGTCGCATTTACATACATGGTTGAAATCTAGATCTTTAGAGGCCGGAGCAGGGTTCAGAATAACCGGAATTCCATGGTCGTTTCCAAATTCAATTGCCCGATAAATGGTTTCGAGCGGAATTTCAAGCTGCAGGACAATTAGGGAACATTGCTTCAGGTTATCTGCCGCCCGGTCTACATCCTCAGGCAAAAGCTGTTGATTTGCCCCCTTAATGATGAGGATGCGGTTTTTGGATTCCGGATCCACAAAAATCGGTGCAACACCACTTGAGGTATTCGGAACTTTATTGGTAAACTCCGTATCTATTCCATAGTTTTGAAGGTTTTTAATTGTGTTATCTGCAAAAAGATCATCACCAACCTTCGTTACCATCATCACCTTAGAGCCCATTTTTGCCGCCGCAACCGCCTGATTTGCTCCTTTTCCACCACAGCCAATTTTAAAGTCTGGTGCCTCGAGGGTTTCCCCTTCTTTTGGCATTTTATCAATATATGAAATGAGATCCACCATATTGGATCCGATTACTGCGATATCCATGTTACAACCTCCTTATTTTTTCCCCGTTACAACTGTAAAGGACCTTTCTTCTCCAGATTCCAGCTTCAATAATGTACCGGATCTTTCCGCAGCCAAGAATCCTTCCGGCCTGCATGTCGCTGGCAGTACGAAAGCTCCAACCTGCTGATCACGATTGTGTAAAATCCAACGTGTTGCGTAATTCAACTCAGCGGTAGAAAATCTGGTGAAAAAAGCTGTTCCATCCGGCAATACCATTTCAAACTCAGCTTCTTCCTGATATTGGTTTAGCTTATCCGCAAAAAATACTATCTCCGGATCATACATCTCAGGCTTATTTAAAGCTGCAATCCTTTCGTCCCCACAAATAAGCTTCTTATTGTATATCATCCATTGCCCGGTCGGTTTAACATGACCCGGGACTGACTCCCTTAGTTTAAAAGCACTGTCAGGAATATTCTGCTTCATAACCGCGTTTTCGACATAAGCATAGTTTGTGTGACACATATATTGAAGCGGCATCTCTGTTCCAGACAGATTTTTAACCTTCATGCTGATTTCAATAAATGTTTCTCTATTGAACATTTTTACCGACGGACGTGCTAGGTAATGGTGGCCAAATCCCTTCACATACTCGGCCTCGCCGCAGATTTTAATGCCTTCGTCGTTAATCTCAAGCCATGCTCTGTCCATGTCGGCACAAGGCATTTCGCCATGCAGGCCATGATCGTCCTCTGGTTCAGGGCAGCCGTTGCGGATCAAGCCTGAGTGAAAAGCAAAGCATCCATATGTATCTATGATACTCGCTGTCTTTTTTGGCTGGGAAAACATGTTTTTCATTTTCAAATCAGTGTTATCAAATTCTAAGTCCCAGATCATTTGACCCAAATAAGGAAGAACAACCATTCCTCCCAGCGAATTTTTCAACTCAATCGCTTCCACACCTGAAGGATAACTGAATAGACTTGCTGTCATTTCTTCATTACGAAAAATTATCTTGCTGTTTTCTGTAAAATAATCACGTTGTAATTCAATCATTCCTGTTGGCATTTCCATTCATCTCCTATTTTAACAATGGGGACGGCCAAAACCAGCCCCTTTATGTATCAGGTATTCTTACTGAGCCATCTTTTGAGGTTCCTCGGCTTTCTCTGTCACAGCATTCCGCTTCATTTCACCGAAGAAGTAAAAACCAACATAGATAAAACAAGCCATAGGAACAAGGAATGCAAGCTGCAGCGAATCAAGCAGGTCCGAGACATACCCTTGTGCTGCAGGTACCACTGCCGCGCCAACAATAGACATGACGAGAATTGCCCCTGCCAGCTCTGTATATTTCTTGTCTTTAACGACTCCAAGTGTTTCCGCATAGATAGTCGGCCAGCACGGACCAAACAGCATGCTCACGACAACCGCCGCATATACCGCTGTTATATTCGGTACAAATGCCACATAGGCAAGCATTGCTGAACCGATAATTGAATAAATAAACAATACCTTTGAAGCCATGAACCGAGTCACGAGGAAGTTCGCAATGAACTTTCCAATAAAGAAGGCAATGAAACTGAACACCATGAAGTTTGAAGCTACACGCTCATTGATGTTAGGGTTTAGGTCTAGTGCCAGACGGATGGTAAACGACCATACCGTAACTTGCATTCCCACGTATAAAAATTGAGCAGCAATCCCTTTACGGAAGCTTTTATTTACTCCTAAATATTTCAGGGTCTGCAGTAAATTCGGTGACTTCTCAGATGCCTTTGGTTTTTCTGATACCGGTTTACAAGCAGGGAATTTAGTAATCACAAATAATACCAATATACCGATTAGAACAAAAATAATATATTTATATGGTTCAAGTGTATGCTGAAGCATCTGTAATCCGAAAGCATGCGCCTCCTCTGGGGACATCGCTGCCATCTGCTCCTCGAGGCTTGCTCCTTCTTGGAAAACAAGGTATTTTCCGAGCAGGATCCCAGAAATGGCTCCAATCGGATAAAACGTCTGGCTAATATTTAAACGCAGCGTTGCAAACTGGCGTGGCCCGATCATAGAACTATATGTGTTGGCAGCTGTTTCAAGGAAACCAAGCCCAATGGCTATGGAGAAAATCGCGAATAGGAACATTGTATACGTTGCCATCTCTGAAGCTGGATAAAACAATGTGCATCCTGCAATATAGAATAGCAAGCCTGTAATGATCCCAAACTTATAGTTTGTCTTTTTTATCACCATGGAGGCGGGTATTGCTACAAGAAAGTATCCGCCGTAAAATGCACTTTGGACTAAAGCGCTTGCAAAATCACTTAATTCAAACACATGTTTAAACTGTGTGATGAGGATATCATTCAGGGCTGCTGCTACCGCCCATAATGGGAATATCATGGATAACAGGATATACTGAAAAATCGGAGTTCGGTTTAAATATCCATCCGGCAGCTGAATCAGGTTTTTGATTGTCATTTTCATTTCCCCTTAAAAATAAAATTTTTAATTCGACAGACCAAAATGTAAACGTTTAGATTTAATAGTAAAAAAAAAAATTACAAACTGCTGTAACCAAAGGAGTAGAAACAAATAAATGTAAACGTTTAGATTTATGAATTTAGATTATCACCTTTCTTAACTAGTCGCAAGAGATTTTTAAACGTTTTCAAAAAATAATTTATAGTAAATCAACAGTTAAAACATGAAAAAGCCACAGATATTCCCCGTTCATGATTATATTGGAAAAAACACAATCATACACGGTCTATCTAATGGCTTTTCCTACAATCTCACAAGCCGGCAGGACTGTCTGATAATCAGTTCTGGCGGCAGTGAATATTTACGCTTTGGCAGATCATTCTTAAAGTGGATTCTTTCATGCAAGAATGTAAAAGCAATTTCACCAACCGCATTCATCGGTCTTGTCACGACGGATAGCTTTGGATTCAGGAATGTCGCTATATCCACATCATCAAACCCCATGAATGCCACTTCATCACCAAGTTTCCAGTTTAGCTCATCTAATGCCTTCATGCAGCCAATTGTCATCAAGTTATTCGATGAAAAAATTGCTGTTGGTCTTTCATCCAACTCATTCAACTGCCTCGTTGCCAGATAACCACTATGCTCCCCAAAATCCCCATGGACCACAAGCCTTTCATCAAGAGGAATATTATAGTCCTCAAGCGCCTTTTTATAGCCTATGTACCGCTCAAACCCCGGCGTGGTATTTTGTGGACCACAAATGATGGCTATTTTTCGATGTCCCTGAAGAATCAAGTGCTGGACTGCCTGATACGAGCCCTTAATATTATCGACTAGGACAGTGTCTACCTCAAAACTTCTAATACTGCGGTCTACTGCTACTATTGGTATATTCTGCTCCTGAAGCAGTTTCAGATGTTCGCCGTTTTCATTGGCAGTGGTGATAATGACTCCATCCACGCCGCGTTCAATGAAATTCTTGACGATTTTTTCTTCTATAATCGGTGACTCGTTTGTGCTACTCAGAATCGTGAAATAATCTTTCTCTCGTGCTTTCTGCTCAATTCCAGCCATCACGAGAGGGAAGAAAGGGTTTTTTATGTCTGGCACAATGACACCTATCGTGTTGGTTTCTTTTCGTTTCATTGTTCTGGCGGCAGCATTGCGAATATACCCTAGTTCCTCTATAGCCTTAAGTATCCTATCCTCCGTTACCTTTCTAACACCACCCTGGTTGTTGATCACCCTCGACACCGTTGCGATTGAAACATCCGCAAGTCTCGCTACATCTTGGATATTTGGTTTCGAATCCATTTCTACATTTCTCCTACATTATTTAAGGTTTAGATGTATACTTAAATTGGCGTTACAAGACCCAAAGTAAATCTAAACGTTTAGATTATTGTTTCTGAAATCAAACTATCACCGTTTCTATTAAATAGCAAGAGCTACTGATTATATTTTCAAAAACTGGCAAAAAAGCACCGTTCCTATTCTGGAAAGGGTGCTTTTTTATTTATGCTACTTCTCTTTTTTAGAAGACTCTTTTCGTAAACTTTGTTGATTTTGTACAAGATCCTAGTTTAAAGACAAATCCTTCTGATGGGCCTTGCGATTTGTCCTCAAGACCCTGAATTAAGGACTAATGCTTCTAACAGGCCATGTGATTTGTCCGCAAGACCCCGGATTAAGGACTAATGCTTCTAACAGACCGTGTGATTTGTCCTCAAGACCCTGGATTAGGGACTAATGCTTCTAACAGGCCGTGTGATTTGTCCTCAAGACCCCGGATTAAGGACTAATGCTTCTAACAGGCCGTGTGATTTGTCCTCGAGACCCCGGATTAAGGACTAATGCTTCTAACAGGCCGTGTGATTTGTCCTCAAGACTCTTTATTAAACATCAATCTATACGAAAACAGCTTTGTAGAAAAAGGAGGCAGCAGCTCCTTTTCTTTTTTATAAACTTTTATTAGGTTCTAAAACCAATTCAGTTTTACCTGATGGCATATTTGCAATAAACACTCCAAGTAAAACTAAGATTCCACCAAGAATTTGGCTGACTAGAATGGGATCTCCTAAAATAAAATGGGAAGCAAGAATGGCGACAAAAGGTTGAATGTTCATGAACATAGATGCTGTTCCGGCACCAACCTCGGAGACACCTCTATTCCACCAAAATCCAGCAATTCCTTGTGCAAGAATACCGGCAGATATCAATAAAACCCACATAATCACGGAATGACTAATAACAGTTCCACTTACCATTCCTTCAACACCGGCTGCAGGAATCATTAATACACTCCCAAGAACTGTCGCATAAATGGTGATGATATAAGTGTTCATTGTTTTTGACAACGCTCGAATAAATAAGAGACTAATAGACAAACAGAGCATCGCTACTACAATATTTAAATCGCCCCATGAAATCCCAATTGATCCACCTGCAACGCCAATTATCGAAAAAACACCTATTAAACTGATTAGGGCACCAGTTGATTTTTTTATGGTAAATTTCACTTTAAAAATAATACGTTCTAAAAAAATCGTGGCGATTGGGGCCAAAGCAATAATCAGGGAGGCATTTGCAGGTGTTGTATGGTGAAGTCCTGTAAAATAGAAGGTTTGATTAATCAAAGTACCAAAGATTCCAGCACCAAATAGAAGTTTCCATTCGGAACAAGTTGGTCGTCTAATTCCTTTATGGACCATTGCAACTATGAGTAGAAAGAGCGATGTGAAACAAATGCGTACGGTTGACAAAAAGACAGGGGAAAAGCCTTGAAGCAAATAAGCACTAATGGGATAATTACATCCCCATAAAACGGATACTAAAAATAAACTAAGGAATGCTTTATTATTTTTTATCATTATATTGATGAACCTTACCTTTCTGTCTGAACATTGATGAACTTATTTAGATAAAAACAGTCTCCATTATAGCATATTATTTAGTAATGCGAATTAAATTTAACTCATGTACATGGCTTGCCATGAAGTTTAGTTGATTTTCAGATATCAATCGAGTAGGAGGGGGTGATTAGCCCCCGACCTCTCACACCACCGTACGTACCGTTCGGTATACGGCGGTTCAATTAAGTCTGACGTAAAAATTCATATCTTTGATATAGACTTTTCAACCCTCGGTTGCTCCAGTAAGAGTTGCCGAGGGTTTTGTGTAGAATTGGGCTACTGGATATTCGCCAGTATTTCTTCCTAGAGTGTCCCCATTCATAAGCCTTGTTTGATTGCACACCCAAACTTTTTAGCTTTCTTACTCTCGTTTTGGGTGTTTTCCATTGTTTCCATTCAATCATACGAAGCCTTCTTCTTATCCACTCATCAAATTCTTTAAACTTACTTGGTGTATCCGCTAAAGCAAAGTAACCACACCATCCCGTTAGATATAGGTTTAGTTTCTCAATTCTTGTTTCCATTGGGATGGATTTTGAGCGTGAAGTTAGTTCCCTTATCTTCGACTTTAGTCTTTTGATACTTTCCTTGGATATCCGAACCTTCGGTTTCTTGTGAACAGTAAAACTAAATCCCAGAAACTTTCGCCTCCAGGGACGGTCAACTGCGGATTTCTCTCTATTTACTTTAAGTTTCAGTTTCACTTCTATAAAGTTTGTAATAGAGTTCATTACCCTTTCGCCCGCTTTCTTTGACATCATGTAGATATTACAATCATCAGCGTAGCGAACGAATTTATGCCCTCTTCTTTCCAACTCCTTATCAAGTTTATCCAACAGAATATTGGAAAGAAGAGGACTTAGTGGACCTCCCTGTGGTGTCCCTTCCTCAGAATCATAGGTTACACCATTAATCATGACTCCCGCTTGGAGGTATTTTCTTATTAGCTTCAAGACCAACCGGTCTTGGATTCTGTTAGCCAATATCCCCATTAACTTATCGTGATTAACTTTGTCAAAGAATTTCTCTAAGTCCATATCTATAACCCATCTGTAACCTTCACTTATATATTCCCTCGCTTTTCGAACCGCGTCATGTCCTCTCCGCTTTGGTCTGAATCCATAACTTTGCTCTGAAAAGGTTGGGTCAAATAGTGGGGTTAGCACTTGAGCAATAGCTTGTTGAATGAAACGATCTATCACGGTAGGGATACCTAG
Organism: Bacillus sp. EB106-08-02-XG196; assembly: GCF_013396335.1. GTDB lineage: Bacteria > Bacillota > Bacilli > Bacillales > Cytobacillaceae > Neobacillus. Next base: position 4,980 of record NZ_JABWSY010000025.1, on the reverse strand, counting down.
TAATCTTACTCCACCGTTCGGTTTCGGGATTTCGACTCGACGTACTGGATTCGGTTGATAGGTTCCTTTCCTTAATGAATTACAAAGAGGTTCCCAGTTTTCATAGAGATGTCTACGTAGGGATTTTACGGACATTCCGTCTATGCCGTGACTGCCTTTGTTCTTCTCGACACGTTTAAGTGCTTCTATTAAGTTTTCCCGTGACAAAATCGTATCCATTAACATTTGATATTTCCTTTCAACGTGAACGTAGAAGTCTATTTATGTTATTCCTGCTCCACCCTCATGAAGTCCCCCGTGGGATTCACCACTTCCTCCTTCGTGTAAGTCCTTTCGGATTGTCTGCTTCTACACAGGAATTGTATGCCTAGCTCTCGTTCTCCCTAATTGTTCAGTCCTTCCCTTACCATCTCGAGTAGGTAAGGTACTATGACCTCTGCTGACTTCTGATTGTTCAGCTATCTATCGCTAGATAGGTTACCAAGTGTGCTTGGCATATCAATCAGACCTCCCCAGGTAAGAGTGCAGTCTTTCCCTCCATCTATCTGCTTCATTTACTCTATACCATCTTCGGCAGAATGGACTTTGTTTTGATTTGCAAACTCATCCAATGGTATCTAGCCTTATATGAAGTTCGTGTTCCTCAGACCGGAGGTTTGCCGCTCGCTTCCTTCAGATTCCGCGTCACCGCGGACACCCTTGCGTTAAGCTACTGTTACTTCTGCCTTCACAGTTCGGGACTTGCACCCTATAGACTGCACCCATGCTGGGCGCACAAATAGAGGATGAAATCTTCTAAGATTTCATCCATAAGCTTAAACAACTTTTATTCACTTGTTTGTTTTTAGGACCTATTGTTTGATCATAACCCTGTAACTCTATAGGTCAAAATATTAATATTATTTTTAACATGGTAAGAGCCAGACACTTAGATGTCTGGCTCTTACTTATATCTTGGGGTGCTGACTTTTTCATTGTTGATTTTCGTGTAGGGTTGAGAATTCATAGGCGGAGAATTTCGGGCTATTGTATATAGAGCAAGCGTAAGAAGGTGATATAAGCGAAGATATTCCGGTTAACTGCTTTAAAAAAGACAAAACCCAAGGATTTGGATACAATAAGCGGAAAAACTCCGCTTATTTTCTAAACACAGTGAAATCAACATTCAGTTTTAACAGTGCCTTTTGTAAATGTGTTTATGAGGCAATTTCTAATATTGGGGATTTTGTGGTATATATCTGAAGTAAAGTTCATTTTGATTGAGAATAAAAAGGAAGCAACCTGAAAGTGCGAGAATGAATGGGGCAGATAAATCCTCCACGTTAGATTTCCATCATTTTTTCAAGTCGATTTACTTTCATCTCTATCTTTGTTTGTTTTTCAGCTAAAAAATCTACATCAAACTTAAAAGAATTTAATATTTCTGTATGAGAAGTTACAGTCATTTCGATTCGATCTATTTTTTCATTTAATTGATTTAGTTCATTGATTACTTCTTTATTAGATCCCTTGATTTCTTTCAAGATTAATTGAAACATTTCATTTTGTTCCATTTAAAAAACAGCTCCTCAAATTTATTATCCAACAATTAGATTTTAACATCTCTCAAATTTAAAAGATAGATAATCAATATCTCTTTATATTTATATCAAGTGACAATGACAAATTTAATGGTAAAAAAGCATACTAAAAGGCAACTACCATTTGGTTAGTTGCCTTCTTTTAATACTTCAATAAAATTGCCGTCATTAATGTAAAACTCTAGAAGCACTAGAAAATTTAGACGGATTAAATGGAGCGATTTTCACGACATCACCTGTTTGAGGAGCATGGATATACTGTCCTCCTCCAATATAAATTCCAACATGATAGGCAGGAGAACCTCTGAAAACTAAATCTCCAGGCTGTACTTGATTTAGAGAGATTCTTGTTCCAACATTTTGCTGTGCGCGAGAAGTTCTTGGAAGACTAATGCCAACGGAACGAAACACATATGATGTAAATCCTGAACAATCAAACCCGCTTGGCGTTGATCCACCCCAAACGTAAGGAACGCCCAAATACTGTTTAGCGTTGGCAATCACACTATTTGCTGTTGCAGAATTTGTCACATTGGATGCAGCGACAGATGGTGCTGTTGATTGCGTATTTACTGAAACTTGCGCTTGAGATTGTGGTTGAGTTTCTTGAGCAGGTTCTTGTAATGCTGCTTGCTGAGCAGCCAGTTGCGCCACTTGTTGAGCCCTTAAATTCTCTAATTCACCTTTTGCAGCTTCTAAATCTTGTGAAATTTTTATTTTGTTTTCTTCAATTTGTTTTTGTTCTTTAGCTAATTCTACTTTACTCTTTTCTAATTGGTTAATATGATTTTGTAATTGTTCCTTTGCCTCTTTTAACGTTACTTCCTTTACTCTTAAACCTTCAAGTAATTCATTATCATTTTCAATTATTTTAGAAATAGCAGTAAAACGATTAAAAAACTCAGAGACGCTGCCAGCTGAAAGTAAAAGTTCTGCGTAAGTAACGACTGACTGATTTCCTTTTACCTGAATGCTCTTTAATCTTTCTGAATAAACCTCTTTATGGTTTAATAGATCCTCGTCAGCTTTTTTTATTTCAATCTCTGTCTCTTCAATTTTACCTTGTTGTGTGCCAATTTTTTCATTTAGTATTTGACTTCTCTCCATAGATAAAGAGATTTCGTTATCTAATTGTTGAAACTTTGTTTCAAGGTCATCAATATTTTTGTTAACAGCATCGATTTGTCCATTTGTCACTGGTACTTCTGGATTTGCAAATGCAGGTGTAGCTTGAATGGTTGTTGCGAGCACTGTAGTAGCGACCATATATTTAATAAACTTTTTTATCATTATTAAATCTCCTCTTGGAAACTAGCATTTATTAAAACTTCTAATATATTCCTAGTGTATATTCCAAAAGAACTAAAAACAATAATACAGTCGATTTTGTAATTAAATTGTAATTTAATGTAGAATAATCTGACACAAATGTAAACTCCTATACATATAAACAAGAACAAAAAAAAAGACAGATTAATATTCCGCCTTCCTTTATCTTTTATGTAATTCGTTCCACTTCTTGACCATGCGCTTAGGTGCCGCACGTAAATAGGCTTCTTGAATTAGATCCTTCAATTCTTCCCAGTCTTCTTCAGCCGGATTTTGGATTGAAACCCAACCGTGATGACCGATATATGGAGTTTTGAAAAAACGCTCTTTCTGAAGCAATATTTCTTGCGTTTCCCGGTCTGACTTGAAAGACAGACTGAATCCAGTCTCTTTTTCGCCCGATATTACAAATGATTTTCCATTGATTTTAAAAGTATTGTGTCAGAAACCGTCAATATGTTCAATGGCTTCAGGCATTGAAAGACAAATTTCTCGTAACTTTTCAAGTATGCCTGCCGATTCTAGTGATTTCATGATTTTCTACACCTAACAATGATTCTACTTTGCATTAGCATCGGGTTGATGAATTCCGAATACGTTTCCTTCGGTATCAATATAATACCCTTGCCAAGCCATTCCTGGCAGAGCATATTTTGGCAGTGCAACCTTGCCGCCATTTTCAAGAATCTCTGCTTCGATTACATCGTAATTTTCCACTCCCATGGTACAAGCAAATCCATTTAAAGCATGGTTTTGTTCAGGCGGAGCACTTTGACGCTGCATCAAGGCACCGTTGATTCCAGGCTCATTTTCATCACCAGTCACTGCACCAAAGTAAGGCATTCCAGCATACTCACTATAATCTTGAAAGGACCATCCAAATACCTCTCCATAAAACTTCTTTGCCCGCTCCATGTCACTCACATGAATTTCAAAATGAACTACTCTACCCATAATTTCCTCCAGTCATTCTCTCCATTATTAACCCTTATCAATTCCTTGCTATTATTATAGCCATGAAAGGAATATTTTAAATATTAAAAATACAATTACCTTTTTCAGAGATTTTTTACAAGCTTAATCTCATCATTTTTAGGAGTGAATTCACTGATGTTTCCTAATTTTTTGTCTATTTTTAAATGATCTTGGTGCTCTATTACATATTTCATATAGGAACAACAAAAGAGCTTTCGTGCTATTCTTCCTTTTTCACCAATTAAGTTGAACCACCCTTGTCCAACATAAAAAGGGTTCGTTAACATTCTATCAACAATAAAAGATATCCTATCATTTTCTTCCTCTGTTTCAAATTTAGCTTTTGAGGAAAGAGCCAATACAAAATAGTTTTTAAACCTATCTAATTCAAGTAATTGCAGATGGTACTTTTCATGGTGCTTTATATTAAATTCCTTCAGAACCGTTTTAATACTTTTGTCAATATCTATATCATATTTACTAGCATCTTTCCAATTCGTTATACGCGAATTAAAAATAGACAGTGTCATAATATAATGTGAAGAGTAACTTTTTGGATCATATGATTCTTTACCATTTAGCTTTTCATCGACCGGTGCAACAATAAACTTTTTATAGTCAGCAAAAAAATTTTCGTTCATACGGCATACCTTCTTTCATAAATTGATTGGGTTGGATGAATAAACTGATTCCGATCCTTCTCTGTATACAGTTAATGAGTTAAGGAAAGGTTTTCCTGTTTTAAAGAATCGATTGGTTTTCCTATTTACCGTTTCATAATCGTATGCTTTATCGTTAAACTGTCAAAACAACTTTGACAAACTTGAGATACTAGTTATTATATATATTCATTTTTAAAAGTTAAAATCCTGCTTTTTCTTCCATGAAACAACATTTTTCACTTTTTTTAATCAAAAAGTCCCATTCCTGAATACAACCTGTTTACATTTCTAAAATATAAAATGCCTGTCACTCCCCCATTTTGTCGAAAATTTACCGACATATTGCGGGGAGTGACAGGCACCATAGCCATCAAGCGAATTTTTCGACAATAGCGGGAATTTTGTCTACTCTTGTGATTCCTAATTCGCTGCTA
>NZ_JABWSY010000024.1 GCF_013396335.1 Bacillus sp. EB106-08-02-XG196 | reverse complement strand
ATTTTTTGAAAAATCGTAGGTTAGACTCTGATAAAATAAAAAATTGCCGAGAAAGATACCCTTTCTCGACAATCTGAGGAATCATTCGTTTTTGAATGATTCCTTTTATTCAGCTTATACCTTTCTCCATTCTGAAAACCCAACCATTGAATCAATCTCATGTGAAAGATAAACGTTATTCCCTTTTTTATTTGACTGCGCCACAAAAGCCATCGCAGCAGCAACCTTCCTTGCTTGTATCCCTCGATAAGGACGAAGTGGACCTACCATTAGCTTGTTCATTACCCCACTAGCCTTTTCTGCGAGTTTCTCTCCAAACCGAAACTCTTCTCGCTTCCCTAACAATAATGAAGGTCTGAAAATATGTAGTGAAGGTAAGTTTAACTTAGACAGAGTTTCCTCAACATCCCCTTTTACTCGACTGTAAAAGAAATATGACTTGGGCTCTGCCCCCATGGAACTTACAATTAGAAACTTTTCAGCACCATTTTCCTTTGCTAATTTTGCAGCCTCAACAGGATATTCATAATCTACTTTACGAAAAGCTTCCTTTGTCTTCGCTACTTTAATCGTCGTACCCAAGCAGCAGAAAACATCTGACACTTTAAATAAGTGATGATACTTATGTAGTTCATTGAAGTTAACGATATGCTCTTCACATATTTTAGATTCAAGTTCAATTGGTCTCCGAACCAACAACAATATTTTTTCATATTGAGCTGACTCATTCAATATCTTCACCAGTTCTTTTCCAATAAGACCCGTTGCTCCAAGAACAAGTGCCGATTTTTTACTTGAACTCATAAAAATCTCCTCTCTAACAATCGCTTTGTTAATCCTGCGGGTCCTCCAAGCAGTGAAACAACCAGCATATCAGCTGGTTGTTTGTTTAATTGTATGAACTAAAGTATTTAAAAACTGATGGATTAACTGAAAGGCCTCATGAATAGACAGATTCTCTGTATAACCATCTACATAATTTAAGGCAAAATTCAAATCCCAAAGGCCATCATCATGGCTAAACATTAAATCAAATTTTGCCTCATCGCCCTGTAAAGAGTTATTGAGCTGGTCCTTTAACATTTTCTCATACTTCTTTTGAAGCTTTAAACCCAGCATGACATCATATGTACCAAAAACATCATCAACCTCCAGTGACACACCCTCAACACCAATCTGTTCAAACAAAGTTGACTCCACATAAATAAATTCGTTTTTATGTTCTTTTAAATACGTAATTGGCTGTTTTAAAAAACTGGATGATTCATTGGCAATCATCGTTTCAGTTTCCTTGCTGCAACGTTCAATATAAGCATCAGTAAAATTCCCGTTTTCTTTATTTTCCATTTGACGCCCTCCTATTATAGGTAATCCCACTTTTACTATAGAGTCATGTTAAATAAAAAAGCAAATTTTACAGTATAAGAAAGACGCCTAAACCCAATTAGAGTTTAGACGTGAAGTATCCTATTAATTTTCTACAAGTTTATTAACTACCTTTTTCCCTGCTGGATTTTCTTCTATATTATCTTCTGCTTGTTTCGCACGTTTCATAAAGAAAGCAAGGATAAGTGCAACAGCAGCAATAAAGGTGGATACGAAAAAGGCGAAATTTATACCATCTAATGTTGCGCTCATCAGGATTTGCCGCTGCATTTCGGCTAGTGCTGCTGCCGTTGGCTGCTCAGTCAAGTTTGCCATAGCTGCTTCACCAAGCTCGATAGCCTTTGACTCCGTACGGTTTGCCATAATGGTTACCAATAATGCTGTTCCGATTGCTCCAGATACTTGCTGAAGTGTATTGTTCATGGCAGTACCGTGTGGGTAAAAACGCGCAGGCAATTGGTTTAACCCGTTTGTAGAAACTGGCATCATCACCATTGACATCCCAAACATACGGACTGAGAATAAAAGCAGTAATTGAGTATACGTTGTCTCTAGTGTTAATTGGCTGAAAAGATAGCTTGTTACCACCGTGATGACTAAGCCAGTTATTGCTAAAAGACGTCCGCCAAATTTGTCGAATAGTTTACCGGTAATTGGTGACATAAGCGCCATAATGATTGCTCCTGGCAGCATCATTAGCCCTGCATCAAATGGAGATATGCCGCGTACCGTTTGAACATAAATCGGCAGCAAAAGCATCCCCGAAAACATGGCCATCGTAAGTACCATTGAGATAACAGACGATAAAGCAAACATTGGGAACTTAAAGATCCTATAATTAAGCATCGGCTGATCTTGTTTTAGTTGACGTAAAATAGACACTAGCAATGAAATAGCTCCTATCGCAATCGTCAAATAAACTTGTGGACTGTCCCAGCCTTGCTTTCCAGCTGAACTGAACCCATAAAGTAAGCCGCCAAAGCCCACGCTAGTAAGTAAAACAGATAAGAAATCAAGTTGAATATTAACTTTTTCTTTTTTATCCTTTAATAAGAAGAAGCCGATTAATAGAACAATTACTGCAATTGGTGTTACAAAGTGGAACAACATTCTCCAGTCATAGTTTTCTATTAACCAACCAGATAATGTTGGTCCAATTGCAGGTGCCCCCATTAAAACTAATCCAAAAATCCCCATTGCTGCTCCTCTTTTTTCAATAGGGAAGCTTACTAACATGACATTCATTAAAAGTGGCATCATAATCGCTGAACCCGCTGCCTGCGTCATCCTGCCTGTTAGTAAAACCGGAAATACATGTGCCATCCCAGCAAGGATGGTTCCTACAGTAAATAAGCCCATGGCAACTAAGAAAAGTTTTCGTACAGAATATTTTTGAATTAAAAAAGCGGTAGTTGGTATTAATATTCCATTTACTAACATGAATCCAGTTGTCAACCATTGCACAGTTGAAGCATCTACTTCTAAGTCAGCCATTATGGATGGAAGTGCAATATTAAGTAAAGTGTTATTTAAAAAAGCAATAAATGCCCCAATCATCAGGATTACAATAATCCCGTATGGGGGACGTTTTGTTTCATTTTTACTGTGTTCCATGTTTAAATACCCCCTATAAACCCTTTGTACATTTTTTTATACCTGTGTTTCACGCTTTATTAATAATATACCGACAGTTCATTTTTTGCAATCAAAAAATACTACAAAATTATGGGTTTGTAATACTATTCTTTATATTGTAGTATATTTTTATACAGGTAGTATATTAAGGATTATAGGTGATAAAATGAATGATCGGAAACAGCATGTTATTAATAAAGCTCATCAATTATTTATTGAAAAAGGATTTCAAGCAACATCGATTCAAGATATTTTAGATTTTAGCGGGATCTCCAAAGGGACTTTTTACAAATACTTCTCATCTAAAAGCGAATTATTAATCGCCATTTATAAAGCAGTTTATAAAAAAGTTCAAAAGGAAAGAAATGATTTATTAATTGGGAAAAGCCCTTCAGATATTGAGGTCTTTATTAAACAATTAGAAATGCAAATGCTTTCAAATAGAAAAAATAAGTTAATTGCTCTCTACGAGGAAGTAATGTCAACGAATGATGCAGATCTGAAACAATATATCCGCATCGCACGATTACGTTCACTAAGATGGATGTTTAGCAGGTTTATTGATATCTTCGGTGAAAAAAATAAACCATACTTATTTGATTGTGCCATTATGTTTCAGGGACTCATGCAGAACAACCTCCAATACAATCGCTTGGCAACTGATTCAAATGAGAAAATTAGCACTGTCGTTAGATATAGTGTGAATCGTTTAGTTAAAATGGTTGACGAAGTAGCTGAATCTGATGAACAATTGCACCAACCTGAGCTCTTGGAAAAATGGCTTCCGGGGCTGCAGAAAAATAATCATGAATTGATTGATCAATTTTATAAAATCGTGGGTCCAATGAGAAATTGCATCACAAAACACTTTCAAGATAAACAGGACCAAGAAAAGTATCATGAACTGCTGGATTTCATCCAAGAAGAAATCCTTCACACCAGAGAACCAAGGAAATTTCTAATCGAAAGCGCCTTACAATCACTGCAAAACAACCCAGGTTTCATTTGGGAAAAAGAACTGCAACAGCTAAAACAAATCATAACTGCCTTCTTTCAACATCTGAAGGAAGATCATGAAGAAGAAAACTAAAAAAATCTCCGTTATGAATATTAGAATTTTTTAGACTAAGCATTTACCCATGCATTTCTAGGTAGTTTTACGTAAATTAGTAAAAACAATGGATTGTTTTACTATTTTGAGGAGGAGCAGTTCGTTACTGCTTTAAAAACTACTGGAGGTGCAACAATGGGAGATTTAACAGCAGACAACAATCAAACACCCGCAAAAGAACGTAAGGAGTCTATATTTGATTCTTTTAAGTTCTGGGGCGCAGGACCACGGAACAGAAAATCCCTAAGTAAAGATATAGAAATTAGTCCTATTAAGATTGAAGAGGAAGAAGAAATAGTTCATCCCCCGAAAAAAAGCTCAAATACATCTGGGCATAACAATGTTAAACTATACGACACGATAAGTGGTAATCATATCATCTCAAGGGGCTGGGATGGAAATAATATGGGGGTATTTAAAATCAGAAGAAAAAATTAGACAAAAAAAGGAATGGAGCATATTAAAAACTCCTTCCTTTTTTTGTTTTATTCTTGTTTAAAAAAAGTATTTGGCATAACTACGGCAATTACCTCGCCTCGGGCACAAACTACATTATTGGCAAATACCTCTGTCTCCACCTTGAATTTCTTAGGGTGTATCTCATGAACGACTCCAATGGCCTTTAGAGGTACTCCGTGGGGTGTCGGTTTAACAAAGTCAACCTTCAATGAAGCGGTTACAAATCTAGGCGGCTCAGTTCCTTCTTCTGCCTCACACTCATTCTTTTTGCGTAAAGCTAAAGAGGCTGACCCTGTACCATGACAATCAATAAGAGAGGCAACGACGCCTCCATAAACAAATCCCGGAAGTGCGATATGCTCGGGTTCTGGTAAATAAATGGTTACTGTTTTTTCTCCTAGCCAGCCTGTCCGGAAATGGTGCCCTTCCTGATTTAATCTGCCACAGCCATAACACCAGGCAAAATCATCCGGATATTCATCTTGAATTGCATTATGTACTTTTTCAACCATGCTATATTCCCCCTTTTCAGAAAATTATAACATATCAATTACGATCTATAAATGTCATTATTTTGGTTCAACATGAACATGTACATCATAAACCTTGTGTTTTGCTATTAATTCATCTTCTACTTTTGTAGCAATATCATGGGCATTTTTAACATCTAATGTGGAATTAACAAGGATGACAACGTCAACAACAACGTTATTCCCGTAATTTCTTGCTTTAATTTCTTTCACACCCTTTACACCCTGACAATGATGGATGGTCTGTTTATATACTTCTATTTCCTTTTCATCAAAACCATCTGTTAAATAAAGAGAGGCTTCTTTAAAAATGTCCCAGGCAGTTTTACAAATGAGGAATCCTACTATTACAGCGGCTAAAGGATCCAGCCACGGCAAACCAAATTGTGCACCGATAATACCAATGAACGTGCCGACGCTTACCCATGCATCAGAAAGATTATCCTTAGCTGCGGCCATGACGGATTGGCTATTTATTTCTGTTGCAAGTTTCTTATTATATCGGTATACAAAGTACATTACGAAAGCACAAAATAGTCCCGTCCATGCAGAGATTACGTCTGGAGATTCCTTTTGTGCGTAAAAAATACTAAAAATAGCGTCGTAGGCAACTTTGAGTCCCACTGCCATCATGATAAAGGATGCGACCATAGAAGCTACGGTTTCTGCTTTCCAGTGTCCATAAGGGTGGTCATCATCTGCAGGCCTTTGCGATAGTTTAAGACCTATAAGAACAGCAAGCGATGCAACAATATCGGTTACGTTATTCAAACCATCTGCTTTCAATGCCTCTGAATTTGCTATAAATCCTACGGTTAGTTTTAATACAGACAAACATATATAGACAATAATACTTATAATAGCTCCGCGTTCTCCCCTTTTTAAATCCAAAAATCCTTGTTCTTCAATCATTTTCCTCACCCACTTTATATCTTCATCTATATTATCGAACAAAAACATCTAGTGGGTCTAGAGAAACCTTTTTCCCCTGTTCGAAATATATATCAGGTATGAAAAAAAGTTGGGATTAGGAAACATTAAAGTAGGCTAAACCTTGAAATTAAGCTAGCAGTTAAGTATTCTAAGAACATATTCGACGAAATGAAGGATGTGTTTAACCTGCGATTAAATAAATTTATATCTGAATCCGGAAAAACCTCAAGGCGCGGTGCAGATAAATGGATAGACGAAGGAAGAGTCACAATTAATGGAAAAGTGGCTAAGGTTGGCAGTCAGGTAGAGCCTGGTGATGTGGTTCGTGTAAACGGGGAAACCATTAGGGTAGCCAAAAATAATGTTTATATCGCCCTTAATAAACCTGTTGGGATTACAAGCACAACTGAACGACATATCAAAGGTAATATCGTTGATTTAGTGAACCATCCGCTTCGAATTTTTAACATTGGAAGATTAGATAAAGATTCAGACGGATTAATCCTCTTAACGAATGATGGAGATATTGTTAATGAAATACTTCGTGCGGAGAATAAGCATGAAAAGGAATATATCGTTACGGTGGATAAGCCGATTACTTCGGAGTTTTTAAAGAAGATGTCAGAAGGAGTTAGCATCCTTGATACGAAAACTCTTCCATGTAAGGTAGAGCAATTATCTAGGTATGTTTTTAAGATTATTTTGACGCAAGGGTTAAATCGTCAAATTCGACGAATGTGCTCAGCACTCGGTTATTCCGTTGTTCGTCTCCAGAGAATTCGGATTATGAATATAAACTTGGACAGCCTCCCTATTGGTCAATGGAGAGATTTAACGAAGAAAGAAAAGAATCAATTATTTAGTGATCTTAATTATGAACCAAGAGAATGGTGAAAAATGGAGTCAAACCTTAAACGGTATGACTCCATTTTTTTAGTTGCTATAATTTTCAAATAATATATGATATTACTTAGAGACACGAAGGAAAACCAGGAGGAGATATTTATGGAAAAGACTGTTGAAAAACGACTTACTCGCTCAGAGGTTCCAGAGGATTTAACGTGGAATCTTGATGATTTATTTGCTTCTGAGCAGGCATGGGAAGCAGAACTTGAAGTGATTGAAAGAGATATTGTAAAGATTGAGGCATTTAAAGGGACATTACATACTAGTTCAAAAGAGTTATTAGCTTGCTTGATTGCTCAGGAAAATCTATTTATGAAAATGGTCAAAGCTGCAACGTATGCAAGCTTGAAGCAATCCGCTGATGGGACTGATCCGGTCAATCAGGCGAATTCATCAAAATTAGCTGCATTACGGACAAAAATGGTTGCCGCATTATCATTTATCAATTCAGAGATTCTTTCACTAGAAGAAGGAAGTATTGAAAAATACCTTCAAGAGAATCTGGAACTTCAACCTTTCCAAAAGGATTTACTCGATCTGCTTGAAACGAAAAAACATCGACTTTCACCCGAAACGGAAGAAGTGTTAGCGGCTTTAGGTGAGGTTCATGGTGCCCCTTATACCATTTATAACATGGCAAAATTAGCAGACATGGACTTTGCCGCGATCGCTGATAGTGAGGGAAATGAATTATCGGTATCCTTTGCCTTATTTGAAAACCGCTACGAGTTTTCTGCAGATACTGAAACACGTAGAAAAGCCTATGACTCTTTCGTTTCTACACTAAAACAATATAGAAACACAATCGCAGCTGCCTATTCAGCTGAAGTAACAAAGCAAGTAACGCTTTCTCGATTAAGAAACTATCAGTCAGTTGAACAAATGCTCTTAGAACCGCATCGGGTAACACTTGATATGTATAACAACCAGATTGAGATTATTTTTAAAGAACTGGCACCTCATATGCGCCGATTTGCACAGTTAAAGAAAAAGGCATTAGATCTTGATGTCATGAAGTTTTGTGATTTGAAAGCACCCTTAGATCCTGATTTTAACCCAGAAACAACCTATGAAGAAGCTAGTCAACTAATCTTGGAATCTTTAAAGGTAATGGGACCAGAATACAGTGAAATAATTGAAAAGGGCTTCAAAGAGAGATGGGTAGACCTTGCGGACAATATTGGGAAATCCACTGGTGCCTTCTGCTCCAGTCCTTATGGTTCTCACCCATACATTTTGGTTACATGGCAGGACAATATGCGCGGCTGTTTCACCCTGGCACATGAATTCGGGCATGCAGGCCATTTCTACTTGGCTAACAAAGAACAAAGAATCATGAATGTTCGTCCATCCATGTATTTCATTGAAGCTCCATCAACCATGAATGAGCTTTTATTAGGACAGCACCTTTTAGCCAATAATGAAGACAAACAAATGCGTCGCTGGGTTGTCCTTCAGCTGCTAGGAACGTATTATCATAATTTTGTTACCCATTTACTAGAGGCAGAATATCAACGCAGGGTTTATGCATTTGCTGAAAGCGGAAAAGCACTTACTGCTAATTCTCTTTCTGAACTGACTAAGAATGTACTTTCTGAGTTCTGGGGGGATACTGTGGAAATCGATGAGGGTGCAAGCCTAACTTGGATGCGTCAGCCTCACTATTACATGGGCTTGTATCCATACACCTATTCTGCAGGATTGACCGCTTCTACTGCAGTGGCACAATTAATTCAGGAAGAAGGCCAGCCCGCTGTTGACCGCTGGCTGGAGGTACTTCGTTCAGGTGGAACAATGAAACCTCTTGAGCTGCTAAAACGTGCTGGAGTAGATATGTCGACACCTGACCCAGTCCGTAAAGCAGTAGCATATGTTGGTTCACTTATTGATGAATTAGAAAAGTCATATGAATAAAAGAAGTGACAGGCAACCCCCCATTTTCTGGGGGGTTCCTGTCACTTTTATACTTATCCTTTACTTTATTTCCCAGTGCCTACTTCTTCATAGTTCCCCTTCCAAAGCGCATAACCGAGCCAAATTAATGCAACTCCCGCAAGTGGTTGGGCAACATTTGACCCGTAAGGAATAAATTCTAAAATGGGTACCAATGCTAATAAAAGCGCGCCTCCTCTAGGCAGGATTGCTTTCCAAGCAGTCACGAGTCCGAATAATAACATACCCCCAAAAAAAGTAACCATCGATAAGGTCAAACCTAAATTTATCATTTCAGGAGGGTCACCTGATACTATTTTTGGTGCTACCTCTTCCAAGGCAGGTACTACGAATGCTCCTACCCAGCCAAACCCTGCCCATAACACCGCTCCAATAAAAGAAATAAGAAAAATTATAAAACCAACAATTCCAATAGCATTCATTTGTCGTAAATAAATCCCTGCAAGTGCTAATAGTAAAAATGCCATTCCAATTAAGTTAAGGTAGGAACCAATTGCCTCTAAAGAAGAAATATTATACCAAATAGCCATAGAAAGGAATAGAACCCCTGTAATAATAGAACTTACTCCAGTAAATCGTAAAAAGGATGTTAAATTCACCTAAATACACCTCTTCCAATTAATTTTCCTCATACTTGGAAATCCGTGTTCACACCCAACCAGATTACTGAATAGTACATGATGACTGACCCTCACATCCTTTATCCGCTTTGGCAGCCCTCCTTCTTAATTTAATTTGCTAAAAAATGGAGTACAATAAAGCATACGTTAGGAAAATGAAAAAAATGATAATAAATTAAATAGTAAAAAACTACCTCTGCTTTAAGTTACCTGCAGCTCACAAGATTGTCCACTCCAGGCGTACAAATGTACACGAGTGGTGCCTGTCACCAAATAATGTCACCAACTAATATTGAAACTTTATTCCTATATATTCGTATATAAAGAGAATCAGTAAAAAGATAATTGATTATAAAGGGGAATTGGTTATGGGGAATATGTTTTTGTTTGTGCTGATTGTTGCTATTGTGTCTGCTCTAGTTCTTATACCGATTTATAGAGATGATAAGTCCGCCGATAGGAAAAGTAATAAAAAGGGTTCTAATGGTGATAGAAAGCTTTTTCCCGGGATAATTATCGCTGTTATTGTTATTGTTATTCTGATCCCTTCTGTTTTTGCTTACTATTATTTTACAAATTATGATAGGAACCTCTCATCTTTATGGGTGCTTGCTATTATAGTAACAGCCTTAGGTGCGGTATTTTCCATTGGAATAGAGAGAAAAGTAAAAGCACTGCTGTTTGCAGCAAGCCTGATCGTTGGAATTTACTTTCTCACTGCCTTTCTGTTTAATGCGGATGAAAAATATGAGATTACTCAAATGGAGCAAGAAGTGGAAATTAAGTCCTTTGACGAGAAAGAAACACCTGCTAGTGTACCACCTGAATTCGCCCGTAATAAAATGAAAAAAGCTTTTGGTCAAGTGCCAAATACGAGCTATTATGAACTGGGAAATCTTCAAATTCAAAAAGTAAATGGAGATTATGTCTATATCGCTCCTGTTGAGTTCTCTGGTTTTTTCAAATGGTGGAAAGGGAAAGAAACACCTGGTTATTTCACTTTAAGTGCTACAGATTCTTCTGCTAATCCTAAATTCGTAAAATCAGATATGATCTATACCCCTTCTTCATATTTTAATAAGTCCATTGAACGCCATATTCGTATGCAGTACCCAAAAGATATTTTCTATGGTGATGTTCAATTAGAAATTGATGATGAAGGAAAACCTTATTATATCCGTTCCTACGGAGAATTTATTTCTGCGCGTAATGGTTTTGATGTTAAAGGTGTTGTGGTAGTGGATTCCAGAAACGGCGATACAAAGTCTTATTCGATAGCAGAAGTTCCAGAATTTATTGATGGTGCTGTTTCACCAGAAATTGTCAGCTTGCAAAACAGTTACTTCGGAAACTATATTCATGGATTTTGGAACAGTTTATTCGGTAAATCCGACGTAAAACTTCCTTCTGATGAAGGTACAGAGGCTAATGTTAGCCCGATATTTGACCAAAATGGTGTAATGCATTATTTCACTGACTTCACAAGTCCAAAAGAAGGCGTCGATTCCATGCTTGGCTACTCGCTGACAAACTCTCGTACGGGTGAAGCAACCTATTATACAGGGAATCCTGAAGAATCCTATATGGATTCGCAAGGTGCCTTACAAATTATTGAAAAGAAATTCATTGAAAAGAAATGGCATGGTGAAATGCCTGTAATCTATAACTTCTATGGAGAGGCAAGCTGGTTGACACCTGTACTTGATTCTAATGGATTTTTGCAGAATTACTTTATCGTTTCAGCCGCTAATCCAGAAATTTCCGTGTACGGGGTTACCCCAAATGAAGCTTTAAAACAGTATAAAACAGCCCTTCAAAGAGGCGGCGGTTCAGTTGATGGAAGCTCGAAAGCCGATGAAAAACAGATCTCAGGTACTGTACTTCGTGTATATAAGGAAAAGACAGGTGATTTCACCGTTGTTTCATTCCTTTTAGACAACAAGAAAAGCTATATCCTTTCCTCTGAAAAAGAGCCATTGGTCATTTACTTAAAAGAAGGAGACAAAGTAAATGTCACCTACTTAGATACAGATGAAGATTTCCTTCCAACAAAGGAAATTGAAATCGAAGGATTAGAATAATCTATAAAAAACACGATGAAAGCTAAGAACTTCGTCGTGTTTTTTATAGATTTTAGAATATAAAACGTTTAGTTTGTTCACCAAACTAACTAATGATAATTGCTTTAGAAATTGGTATAATTGAAATAGTTTGGTAATAATACCCTTTAAGGAGATAAAACATGACAAATGAATTCGATCTTTTAGTCAACAAAGCAATTGAAAACTCACCTGATTGGTTAATGGACGACGTAAAAAATATTTTAAGCAAAAAATCTGGACAAATTAGATTAAGCTATGTAATTTCTGAACTTTATTCGAGATACACTTTTAGTTTAAAGCATATTACATCAGCCATGAATCAAAGTTCAGAATGGTCTACTATCTCCCATGACAGGTTAAACTTTATCGATAACAATATGGACTTAATACAGTACATTATTAAAAGATTCAATTAAACAATAATAATAGAAACCAGTCACCCTCCATTTGGAAGGTGACTGGTTTTGGAAATAATTTATTATAGTGACTCCGCACCTCAATGTATAGTTCTCTTTCATCGAGGTACCATTCACAAAAAACAGGTTAAGATTTACTCGGTCTTACTTCTCTTGTTGTCAGCACTTGTAAGGCATCCCTTACATCTCTCGCAAACTCAATAGGACGATCTATTTTTTCAAAATGAATGTACATGAGCCTTGGATTTTCAAAAAGCCAGTGATTATGAAAGGCAGTCACTATAATATTATGTTCACGAAGAATACTGATAAATGGGTTCAGTTCTTCCTGGAGAATGACTGTTTCACCACTGCATAGTGCCCTGCCGTCTGAAGAGAGCGATTCAAACACAAACATTTGCGGCAAAGCAAGAAAGGACCTGGTTCTCCTGCCAAGTATTCGCGCCAAAATATTAGTACGTGAATTCATCACCATACAAACACCATCTTCGAATGTGCTCATACCTCCAAGAATATCGCTAAATTCTTCGCACATTTCCTCTGCCCTTCTATTTGTTACCTGTCGAGCCCGACCCGAACGACCTATGTTACGTGTAGTTAGGACATCTAGGGCATCACGGACTTTTCTTGCAAAGTCCAATGGTTTTTCAATAGATTCGAAGTGAATATACATTAAGCGTGGTTCATCAAAAAGCCAGTGATTGTGTAAGGCAGTCACAATGATATCATCTTCTCGCAGTCTAGAAATAAATGAATTAACCTCATCTTGGAGGATGACCGTTTCCCCCAGACATAATGCTCTGCCTTCTCCATTTATACCTTCAAATGAAAATGCCTGTGGCACAAACATAAAGGATTCAGCCCGACGGCCCAATACAACCGGATGAATATTTGTTCGTGATTTAGTTGCAGTACATACCCCATTTATGACGGAAGGAGTTGCATCTAAAATTCTAGCGAATTCCTGACATAGTACACTTGGCTCCATGCTATTCATATTGTTCAAAACTTATCATCTCCTGATTGAAATTCTCTCAGGATAAGCTATTCCAAAAGCCATATTTGGACAGGGCTGGGACCTAGTTTAAGAAAAGATTGCACAAAAAAGCACCATCAATAAAATGACAGTGCTAGTTACTTTATATAGTATTCGTTTCGAAGGTCTAACCATTAATTTTTACTACTATTCTTTTTGCGGGATGATTAACACTGGGATCTTGGTTTCATGCAATACACCTGTGGATACACTTCCTAATACTGTACCTCGAATCAAGCCCATTCCCCTTGACCCCATTACAATATACTTTACATTTAGATCCTTTGCTAACTGACTTATTTGATAAACGGGGTCTCCAACTTTCATTAAAGCGACGTAATCAATATCTTGACCCTCTAGATGATGTACTGCACTTTCCATCTCCTTATCAAACAATTCTGTCTGGTATTCTCTAATCATTTCCTCACCGATAAATAATCTTGTATGAATGGTATGAAAGGATGGTTGTACATTTACTAAATAGAGTTTACTTGGAGTTGCCTTTGCCAATTTGACGGCTTCGTCTAATGCTTCAAGGGAATTTTTTGAACCATCAATTGCGACTAAGATTCGCTCTTTCATCATTCTTTCCCCCTATAATCATAGTACTTCTCAACTTAATTGTACCAATAGATCCATCACATAATTTTATAATAATTGAACTATTTGTGAACTTGTTACTACTTACACTTTTCTACAGAAAATCGGCCCTAATTGTGGTTAAATTAAATTAGAGATATTTACCAATATCTAGTGGAAGGTGAAGATGTTATGTGGTTTACAAAAAGTAGTGATGCAGTCGTTGCTGAGTTGGTCACGGATCCTTCAACTGGTCTTTCAACAGAGGAAGCTAACAAGCGCTTGGAAAAAATAGGTCCAAATGCCTTTAATGAGAGTAAAAAGCCCTCAATGATAATGCTATTTTTTGAGCAAATCAAAAGCCCGTTAATCTACATTTTAATCGTAGCAGCTATCATCTCAATAGTGGTGGGTGAATACAGCGATTCCGTTATCATTGTCCTGGTTATTTTGCTTAATGGTGTTATAGGAGTTATCCAAGAAGCAAACGCTGAAAAAGCCTTAGATGAACTGAAGAAAATGACTACTCCCAAAGCCATTGTTAAACGAGATGGTAACTTAAAGGAAATTCCCTCGGAGCAGCTAGTTCCGGGAGATATAGTGTTGATTGATGCAGGAAGGTTTATACCAGCGGATTTACGCTTAATTGAAACCGCCAATTTAAAAATTGAAGAATCCTCCTTAACAGGAGAATCTGTTCCAGTTGATAAAGATGCCAGCTGGCGCTCAGAAGTAGAAATTCCTATTGCTGATCAACACAACATGGCGTTTATGTCAACACTGTCAACGTATGGCCGTGGACTTGGAGTCGTTGTTCATACAGGAATGAAAACAGAAATAGGAAAAATTGCCGGTTTGCTCGGAAACCAGAAACGCGAACTTACTCCCCTGCAAATAAAACTTGCTGAACTGAGTAAAATCCTTGGAATCGGCGCTATCCTCATTTCTGCGGTTCTTTTTCTAATTGGGTTTTTCCAAGGAAGAGATCTCCTTGATATGTTTTTAATTGCGGTTAGTCTTGCAGTTGCGGCCATCCCAGAAGGACTCCCAGCCATTGTTACGATTGTGCTTGCATTAGGTGTACAACGAATGATTAAACGGAGAGCAGTTGTTAGGAAACTCCCTGCTGTTGAAACACTTGGTGCTGTTAGTGTCATTTGTTCCGATAAAACAGGAACACTTACCCAGAATAAAATGACCGTAACCAAAGTCTATGTAAACGGATTGTATGTTCCATTATCCCATTTTTCGGTAAAAGACCCCCACGAAAAGCTTTTTCTAGAGGCGATGGCATTATGTAATGATGCTGTTGTAACCGATGAGGAACAAACAGGTGACCCAACTGAAATTGCACTTGTCGCTGCAGCAAAACAGCTTGGTTTTGAAAAACAACATCTAGATATGGCCTATCAACGTGTTTTCGAGATTCCTTTTGATTCAGAGCGGAAAATGATGACAACCGTTCATAAGCATAACGAACGGTATCTCGTTATGGTAAAAGGGGCTTTAGAAAGCATCCTTCCACTCACTTCCCATATTGTATTCGCTGGAAATAAAAATCCTTTCACCATCAAGGAAAATGAACAAATTAATGCCAAGGTGAACGCAATGTCAGGGGAAGCATTGCGCGTATTAGCAATTGCCTATAAAGAAATTATCTCACTAGATGACCTTATCCCAGAGAAGCTTGAAAGTAATCTTATTCTCCTTGGTCTCACAGGAATGATTGATCCACCTCGAGAAGAAGTGAAAAAATCGATTGAACAATGTAAGAATGCTGGAATTCGTACGGTGATGATAACAGGTGACCACAAACAAACTGCCTTTGCGATTGCAAAAGAACTAGGAATTGCACTTGATGAGAAAGAATCTATGTCTGGTCCTGAACTCAATGCTCTTAGTGAGCATGAATTCAAGAATATAGTGAAAAATATTTCAGTTTTTGCTCGTGTTTCCCCAGAGCATAAAGTAAAAATTGTCAAAGCACTAAAAGCAAACGGTGAGATTGCTTCTATGACTGGTGATGGTGTTAATGATGCACCCTCCTTACAGCAGGCAGATGTTGGAGTTGCTATGGGGTTGAGCGGGACGGACGTTGCAAAAGGTGCGGCCGACATCGTACTGACGGATGATAATTTTTCAACTATTGTAGCTGCCGTTGAAGAAGGAAGAAATATCTATCAAAATATAAAGAAATCAATTCTATTTTTACTATCATGCAATTTAGGCGAAATCGTCACCCTGTTTATTGCAATCTTGCTAGGCTGGCCTGCTCCTTTAACGGCTGTTCATATTTTATGGGTAAACTTAATCACCGACACCCTGCCTGCAATCTCTCTTGGCCTAGACCCTGACGATCCGGATGTAATGAAAGAGAAACCACGATCCATTAAGGAAAGTATTTTCGCTCATGGAAGTGGCACATTTACAGTAACAAATGGATTGTTGATTGGGATTATAACGCTGTTTGCGTTTATCGCAGGGCTGATGATTTATACAAAGGCTGATTCCATTTTCACCATCGACTTCGCCCATGTCCCAAAGGATGCTCTCATGCACGCGCAAACTATGGCTTTTATTACCTTAAGCATTTCACAATTATTTCACTCTCTTAATTTGCGAAACAACCATAAATCGATATTCCAAGTGGGCTTATTTACTAATAAATATTTAGTTGGTTCCATTTTATTAGGAATCTTTATACAAGTTGCATTAGTAAACATTCCAGTTTTTAATGAAATCTTTGAAATTAATGTATTAACTTTAAAGGATTGGTTGTTTATCCTAACACTTTCACTCCTGCCTGTTATTTTTAATGAACTCTACAAAGCAGGAAAACGGATTTTCTTCCCTTCATCAGAGGATTTCCAATCTAATAAAACCACAAACTATTAAGCAAAAAGAAAAGACGTGTGAGGTGAGGTTCACACGTCTTTTCCTATTATATCTTATCGTTTTTGAAGTAAGCTTTGATAGGCTGCAGATGTTCTAACTTCAACGGTGAGGGTACCATTTCCATTGTAAATCGCCTTAACCAGGAACGGGACACCCGCTGTATTCTTAAATTGAAAATCTTTTCCACCATATGAAACCGTTGCATCCCGCCCTGAAGGTACATACCCCACTGTCAAGGAATGATGATGCCACTCTACATATTCGATAGCTAATTGATCAACTGCATTAAACATGGTTGAAGATGTTTGACAAATTCCGCCGCCAATTCCCATGACCAATTCCTTATTCACAATTTCTTGTGCCGGCTGATAGCCATGTGCAGCATCACTTGGTCCCACTGTATGATTAAAGGAGAAAATATCCCCTGTTCCAACAATGACATTATCTATAGCCTGCGCAGACAGTTCGATGTTTTTGTTCCTCCCTGTTACGCTAGGATTAAATTTAGTTGTATACGTTGCAACCACCACTTCAGATAAATGGGCTGCGTCTTCAGGCTTATAGCCGCTTTCAGTAACATAGATTGGCAGAAAAACATCTCCGCCATTGACTGAAACCTCGATTACTTTCGTCACTAGTTCTGCTTCTTCAAGCACCACTCTTGGTTTCCCTTTAATTACTTGACCGTTTGAATCAATTTTATCCAGTATCATCTTCGAGTCATAACCAGGAGTCGTATCTGTTCCCCTTGCTAACTCCTTAGCCCATTGCTCAAGCTCCTGTTTATATTTTTCATTATCACTTCCAAAACCCATATCTACTGGAATGAGGCTTTTTAAAATAGTTTTGGTATTTGGGTCAATGACATTTACCACCTTCGGCTTTTTCGCTTCTTCCTCAGCTATTCTCTTTGCTTCCGCTTCTGCAGCGGCTTTTCTTGCTGCTTCCTCTGCGGCCTTTTGCTCTTCAAGCTTCTTCTCAAGTTCTGTTACTTTGTGCTCAAGGTCTGCTTCTTTGCCATTTGTTTTCTCCGCACAGCCTGCTAATCCTATTAAACTGCCAATTAATATGAATGAAATCACCCAGGTCCGTATAGCCATAAACAACTTCTCCTCTTTTCCCAAAATCTCGTCATCCCCAACGAAACACTTTCGAATATTCAGAAAAAGAATTTCGCTCTCATTCTCTTAATCTATTCCACTTTCTGACACAAAATTCCTGCTAACTCCCTGTGACAAATTCCTTAAATTGGATACACTTATTAGACGGATATCATCCACATTGGTTTCAATAATTTTGAAATAAGTTTCACATAAAGAGAACACCCAGGAATTAGGTACTTTTTCCCGAGTGCTCATTATAGCAAAAACATGATTCTATATGATCATTTACCATCCCAGTTGCTTGCATAAAGGCATAACAAATGGTTGACCCAACAAATTTAAAGCCTCTCTTTTTCAAATCCTTACTTAACCTATCACTAATGTCTGTCGTAGCGGGAACTTCTGATAAATCTTTAAAGTGATTTTTTATCGGTTTACCATCTACAAAAGACCAAATATACTCGCTGAAAGAACCAAACTCTTCACTTACCTTCAAGAATGCCTTTGCGTTTGTAATGACACTATTTATTTTGAGTTTATTTCTAACAATGCCTTCATTCTGTAAAAGTTCATTGATTTTCTTATCATCATAATGAATAATTTTACTTGGTTCAAAATGGTCAAATGCTTTGCGATAATTTTCCCGTTTCTTCAAAATCGTGTACCAGCTTAATCCTGCTTGTGCACCCTCTAAGTTCAAGTATTCAAATAGTAATCGATCATCATACACAGGCCCGCCCCATTCATGATCATGATAATCAATATAAAGAGGATCCTGATTCACCCAACCGCATCTTTTCATTTCATCATTACCTCCAAATTTGCTCTTATTAAACAAACTTATCTTTTTCCACCATATTAATCAACACTTAACCAAAAAACATCCATCGTATGATGACTGCTTTCCTTACCTTATGATTTTAATACACGATAGAGTGGATGGTTTCGATAATACAGGACATTCGTACAAGCAATTTATCTTCTAGTAAATATGATACATAAATTATATTTTTTTGGAGGATATATATGGAAAATAATAAACTGTTTTTTGCAATATTAGAAGGTTCAGAAGAGGTCCCACCTGTTCGAACAGGTGCTTTTGGGTTTGCAAAATTTAAAGTTAGCCGAGATGAAAAAAGGATTGGATATCGCCTAACTGTAAATAATCTTGATAATTTTACCCAGGCTCATATTCATTTAGGGAGAAGAGGTGTAAACGGACCTGTTGTCGTATTTTTATTTGGTCCAGCTGACCCTAGTATAAGTGTAACAAAAGGAGTCGTTGAAGGAATCATTACAGCAGATGATCTTGTTGGTCCCCTAATGGGACAATCACTTTCAGATTTAATAGAACATATGAGAGATGGAAAAACATATGTCAATGCCCATACAGTCCAAAATCCTGATGGTGAAATCCGCGGACAAATCAAACAGTTTAACAACCATTGCTAACATCACATATTGACAAGTTCTACTCTCTGAATACAAAGAACTCGTGACCCTTAAATACAGGGCCACGAGTTTTTAACTTTATATTCAATTTTGTACTTTAGGAATTTGATCTCGTTTATAAAAATATTGCAAAGCAAGCAAGGCAGCAAATAGAACTAACCCAACGATATCTGTTGTTTTTTCCGGATAGATTAAGCATAATCCTGCACCAAGGGAAACAATTCGTTCAATCCAGTTCATTTTTCGCATCCAGAAACCAATGACCCCTGCGCTAATTGCAATCATACCCGTAAAAGCTGTAAATACTACCCATATCAAATTTATCCATGTTGTATCAATCATCAGTAATTCAGGTGACAAAACAAACATATAGGGAATAATAAAAGCTGATATGGCAAGCTTTGTTGATTCCACACCCGTTCGAAAAGGCTCTCCACCGGATATTGCCGCTGCTGCAAAGGCAGCTAGGGCCACTGGAGGAGTAATATCAGCCACAATACCAAAATAAAACACAAACAAGTGAGCAGATAAATCCGGGACTCCTAACAAAATGATCGCTGGAGCTGCAATGGTAGAGGTAATGACATAATTAGCTGTCGTTGGAGAACCCATCCCTAATATCAAGGAAGCAATCATGGTTAAAAACAAGGTCGGCAGCAGTGCCCCTCCTGCAAAATCCAGAAGGCCATTCGCCATTTTCAATCCTAGTCCTGTTTTCGTTACCACACCGACGATGATCCCTGCAGCAGCACAGGCTGCAGCAACACCTAATGCGGATCTGGCCCCATCCACCAAGGCATCAATGATTCCTTTAAACCCAATTCTTGTATTCTTCTTTATCGCACTTACCACAACCGTTATGACAATCGACCAAAGTGCAGCACGAATGACACTCATTCCTGAACTTAACAAAAGAACAATGGCAATAATGGGAAGTAATAAATAGAGTTTCCCCAGAACTTCTTTCCTGTTTGGCATTTCTTCTTTTGTTAACCCGCGAAGACCAATTCGCTTTGCTTCGAAATGTGTCATAATCCAAATACCTGTAAAATAAAGCAGCGCTGGGATGGCCGCTGCCTTTGCTATCTCCCAGTAACTAATACCTCCGATGAATTCAACCATTAAGAAAGCCGCTGCTCCCATAATTGGCGGCATTAACTGTCCTCCAGTAGAGGAAGACGCCTCAACTGCACCTGCAAACTCTTTTTTATAACCTAGTTTTTTCATCATCGGAATTGTAAAGGCACCGGATGTCACCACGTTCGCAACCGAACTGCCGCTTATCGTCCCCTGTAATGCACTTGAAAAAACAGCTACCTTAGCAGGACCACCAACACTCCTTCCGGCAATCGCAATCGAAAGGTCGTTAAAATACTCCCCAACCCCTGTCTTGATTAAAAAGGAGCCAAATAATAAGAACAAAAAGATAAAGGTAGAGGATACGCCAATCGGTGTACCAAGAATACCTTCCGTTGTAAAAAACATCGTCTGTACCAGTCGATCCAATTCTAGCCCTCGATGCGCAATTACACTCGGCATATAAGGCCCAAACACCGCGTATACCATAAAAATAATTGCAATAATCGTAATCGGCAGTCCAACCGTCCTCCGAGTTGCCTCTAATACAAGTAAAATAGCCGAAAGACCAACAAAAAAATCAATCTGTGTGATATTCCCCGTCCTTAAAACCAAATCATTGATCATGGCTGGCCAATAGGCACCAACAATGACAGATAAAATGGCCAAGATGATATCATACCAAGCTACCTTATATTCTTTTCCCCTATTTTTCTTTCGCGCTGGAAATAATAAGAATATAAGTGCAAGTGCAAAGCCCAAATGAATGGAGCGTTGAAGCTGAGCTGTTAACATACCGAATACACCTGTATAGACATGGAATAATGAAAAGGCAAGTAATCCAGCAAATGCAATCCAGCCAGCAGCCCCTTTTAGCTTTCTAGTTCCTGCCTCCGGATCATATTTTTCCAAAAGCTCCTGCTGTTTTTCTTCAGACAAGGCGGAATCATAT
This sequence comes from Bacillus sp. EB106-08-02-XG196, assembly GCF_013396335.1. GTDB lineage: Bacteria > Bacillota > Bacilli > Bacillales > Cytobacillaceae > Neobacillus. Next base: position 38,990 of record NZ_JABWSY010000024.1, on the reverse strand, counting down.
TGACTCAAGGATATTCACTCCTTTCCATAACTTCAAAAAGTTTAATTTGCGGATTTCAACTTTTACAGATGTGCCAGGTTTTATCGAACGCGATAATGGAAATTCCATGTTTTTATAAATTACCGTATGATTGGCACGAACCTGTCCGATTCGTAAATAAAAAAAAGGAAAGTCTCGTTTCATATTTTTGATGTAATAAGCTCCATCCTTTTCCTCAAAGGTTTCTCCTTCTTCAGCATTTGATGGCATACCAATCGCAAAATCCTCATACTTCAGCTCATATAATTGAATCAGGTAGTTCGGAGTAATTTTAAAGCTTTCGATAACATCGGATAAATGAATAGAATGCGTGTATTTTATTTGAAAAAGGGTTTCTTCTTTTAAAGGAATGTAAGCCAGTTCCGCTTGGCTGTGGTTTGGTTGGAAGACAATGGCTCGCTGGAAAGGTATGCATGCTAAGATAAGGATAATAAAGAAGACTAATACATATGGGATTAATTGAAGTTTCCGCATTTCCCCCCTCCAATTCAGTAGAAAAGGTGGCCGGCTGTTGGATAGCCGGCCAGGTAATTTTAGAAAAAAGAATGATTTACTTTGCTTTGACGCCTTTTTCATCAAAATATTTCTGTGCACCTGTATGAACCTCAATCCCTACACCATTTAAAGCATTTTCTACCTTAATTAATTTCCCTTTTGCATGGGTCACTTTATCAAGATTTTCAAAGATGGCTTTCGTAACGTCATAAACAACGTCCTCTGAAAGATCACTGCTTGCTACTAACATCGCTTGAACCGCTACGGTTGTTACCGCAGACTCCAATCCATATGTTCCTGAAGGAATCTCTTCCTTTACATAGAATGGATACTTTTCTATAAGACTATCGATTTTGTCTTGTTCAATCGGAACAATGACCACTTCCTCTGTTGCCCCAAGACTTTCAACCGCTCCCGTAGGTGTTCCTGCTGTTACGAAAGCTGCATCAATCGTACCATCTTGAATCCCCTGTGTAGATTCATCAAATGATAGATCTTGTTTTTCAATATCGTCAAATGTCATACCGTGTACTTCAAGGATCTGCTCGGCATTCGCTACTGTACCAGAGCCTGGTGCACCAACAGAAACCTTTTTACCTTTTAGATCTTCAACTGAAGCAATCCCGGAATCCTTGGTCGTAACAATTTGAATGGTTTCTGGGTATAACGTAGCAATCGCCTGTACGTTGTCTACTTTATTGTTTTCAAACATTAATTTTCCGTCCACAGCATACGAGGCAATATCTGTTTGGGAAAAGGCAATTTCTGCATCGCCATTCTTCAGGGTGGTCATGTTCTCAGCAGAAGCACCGCTTGTTTCAGCATTTGTGTCAATACCAGTTGCATCTTTAATAATTTCAGCAAAAGAACCTCCTAACGGGTAGTAAGTTCCCCCTGTACCACCTGTTAATATACTAATAAATTCTGGTTTAACTTCTTCTTCATTTGCCGGTTTTTCTGCACCATCATCTTTGTTTCCGCACGCTGCAAGAATCATAGAGAGTGTTAAGAGAATGACCATCGACAGATAAAATCTTTTCTTTTTCATAAGATTTTCCCCCTTTTTATAAATTCCAGTCCATCTCTCAATACTTATTGTTCATGAGGTACAAACTTGTCAATTTTATCAATAATAGTCCTTTAGACCCATATTGATCATAAAAAGAAAAACCCTCTCAATGGAAAGGGTTTACACTTACCTATTAACGTTCCTTCTTAGCATTTTTCGTCAATCTTCCTAATAAAAATGCCCCTGCAGCTACCCCTATCATCGTGTTTGTTTTTTTGTTAAACACTTGCTTTGCAACTAGATTTAAGTTTTGAGGTCTTTCTGCAAGTCGTCTCATGAAATATCCGTACCAGTCATTTCCAAATGGAACATATGTGCAGAAGTTATAGCCTTCACTTGCTAATTGTAGTTGAAGTTCTTTTCTAAATCCATAGAGCATTTGAATCTCAAATTGCTCATTTGGGATGTTGTTCCTCTTAACAAATTCCTTCACATGGTTAATAATGTGATGATCATGTGTTGCAATAGAAGTGAATTTGCCGTTTAATAAATGCCACTCGATTAATTTAATGAAGTTTGCATCGATATCTTTCTTATCTTGGTAAGCGTATTCAGCAGGCTCCTTATATGCCCCTTTCACAATCCGAATACGGTAGTTTTTATATTTTTCAAGATATTCATCAGCACGAAGCAAATAAGCTTGAATAACCGTCCCAACGTTGTCATATTCCTTAGACAACTCATCCAATACATCAAATGTAGGCTGAAGATGGCCGGTATCTTCCATGTCAATGTTAACAAATATACCATAATTGTTTGCTCTATCAACGATTTCTCTCAGATTACTTAAGCAAAAGTTGAATTCGATATCCAAACCTATTTGCGTTGGTTTTAAAGAAATATGCGCATCCACTTTATGTTCATGAATTGCTTCAATAACGTTAAGAATTTGTTCCTTCGCTTCTGTTGCTTCTTCTTCTTTAAAGACGAATTCACCTAAGTTATCAACGGTACAAGAGATACCGTGTGCGTTTAACTCTTTAATACTTTTAATTACCTCATCGATATTAGTACCTGCAACGACACTTTGTGCACCCATTTTTAAGCCATACTTTTTTGCTGCACTATTTAGAACTTGGTTTTGAGATAAGCCTATAAAAATATCCTTCAACATAGCGTTTGCTCCTTGCTGTTGTGATTTCACTATTATTTTAGCATAATTGTTTAAATTTCACCCTTAAATTTTCAAAAAAATTTGTCGAAAATGAATACGCTTTATCCTGACACAAAAAAAGGCCGCTGAGAGATTATTCTCGAGCGGCCTTACTTGTACGCTTTATCTTCTATTTCGATTACGCAGGAATGTTGGGATATCTAACGCATCTTCCGATTGTTGTCTTGGCTTATCATGACTTTGTGCTGGCTCTTCTTGAACACTTTGCTCCCGTCGTGAAAATCCTTGTGACTGTGGTCTAGAATTAGTCTCCCTCGCAGGAACAGCTGCACTTTTTCTAGAAGAAAGTTCTGTTTCGGAAAAACCAGTTGCGATTACCGTTATCATAATCTCATCTTTAAAGTCTTCATTGATGATTGAACCGAAAATCATATTTAATTCTTTGTCTGCAGCAGAGGAAACGATATCTGCAGCTTCTTGAACTTCATAAAGACTTAAATTACTGCCACCCGTAATATTCATTAGTACACCCTGTGCTCCATCAATCGAAGTTTCTAGTAATGGACTAGAAATGGCTTTCTTCGCTGCTTCCACTGCGCGGTCTTTCCCTTTAGCTAAACCAATACCCATTAAAGCTGTCCCTTGATTGGACATAATGGTTTTAACATCAGCAAAATCGAGGTTGATTAATCCCGGAACAGCAATTAGATCGGAAATCCCTTGCACACCCTGTCTGAGCACGTTATCCGCTTCGCGGAATGCTTGAATCATAGGAGTCTTTTTATCAACGATTTGCAGCAAGCGATCGTTAGGTACAATAATCAATGTGTCTACAGCTTCCCGCATTAAATCAATCCCTGCTGCTGCATTGGTTGCACGCTTTCGACCCTCAAATCCAAATGGACGTGTCACAACACCAATGGTTAACGCACCGAGTTCTCGGGAGATTTGGGCAATAGCTGGCGCAGCACCAGTCCCTGTTCCTCCGCCCATCCCAGCGGTAACAAAGACCATATCTGCTCCTTTTAATACCTCTTGAATTTGTTTTCTACTTTCCTCGACTGCATTCCTGCCAACCTCAGGATTAGCACCTGCTCCTAATCCTCTAGTTAAAGTTGCGCCAATTTGCATTTTAATTTCTGCTTTTGATAATTTAAGTGCTTGAGCGTCTGTATTAACGGCAATAAATTCTACACCTTGAACGCCGTCCTCTATCATCCGGTTAACAGCATTATTACCGCCTCCGCCAACACCGATTACTTTTATTCTAGCTACTTGATCTATGTCCATTTCAAAATCCCACATGTAGATTTCCTCCTGCTCCCGCATAATTCTTTTGCCTCATATTCAAAATTCAAAAAATTCAAATGAGTATTTTTAAGTTTGAAGCTTATAGCAGATTTATTACGCTGATATAAATTATAATCCAGCTAAAGCATATTTTTGTGAATTTTGTCGAAACTTTAATCTTAAATTCTATTTTAACAAAAAACTGGGGATTTTTATATAGTCCTGTAGTCATTCCTCTTTTTTTTATCATTAAAATTTTGTTACAAACGTACAAAAGGCTCAGTTCAACGACTGAGCCTAAAAATTATGAGAATATACTTTTGATACTTTCTATTAATTCTTTAAAGAAGTCTGCTACTTGCTGCAGAAAATTCTTGTCGCCTACTGCTTCTTCAATCCGCTGCTGGATATCTTGAGTAAGGTTTTCCAGCTGTGATTTAACATTATCGAAATTTATATTTAAATCTCTCATTTTTTCAAATAAGTCTAGTAAGAGCTGGCGGTCTTCGGCACTTAAGTTAATTTCTAATGTCTTTAATTTTTCATCAATAATTGCAGCAAGTTCTTCTTTTGTTGCTGGATTCTGCTCTGCTATTTCCTTTTTTATTTCAGTTAATAGCTCACTAACCTTATCCTGATCTAACCCTTCCTTTTTAGCCAAGTCAGTTGCTAGATTCAACTCTTCATTCGCAACCTCTGTCCGTTCTTTATTTAATCCTGCACCTTCTCCTGCATCATAGGCTTTATAGATTCCTACCAACGCAGAATGTCCACTTACCTTTACCGGAGAAGCCACATCCACAACGGCATCCTGAATTCCAGCCGTCAGTAAGGCGTTGGCATACATTTCATTGGTAACTTCTGTAATATTTTCTGGGGTAACCTGATTTATAACAAGTCCTTCACCTGAATCCTTTCTCGTGATTTTAGCGGAGGAATACATATTAGAGTGTGGATCCCCTTTAATATAAGTTACAAGATCTTCTCCTGTTACAGTAATCTCTTTGACCTTGCTCGTATCCTTTACCTTTAACAGCTCTCTAACTTCATCCTTTTGAGCCTCAGACAATGCTTCTCCGTAGACGACTATCGGCAGCCCAAACTTTTCGTTGATACTTTCTTCATTATTGCCATTCGTATCGGCGAACACCTTGCTTGTACTACTTACTGACAATAGTAAAGCAAGAATAACAGCAAATGCCGTCATCTTATAAAAACGTTTCATATCATCTTCTCCTTAACAAATTTCTAAGTTGCTTCAACCTAAGAGACGGATAAGCAGGCAAATAGGTTTCAGTAAAATCATCTTCCAATTTTATTACCAGTATCTATTTTAGTTCAAAGTTATGAATTTAGTACACGACTTAAATCTCTTTTAGAAGCTTCTTTACCCCATCAATGATATCAAAAGGCATTACGCCATAATGCGATAGGACTTTTGCTTTCTCCTCACCTGCACGTGCATGTAAATAGCTGGCAGAAATTAGAGCATGTAAAGGCGAAGCTCCTTGAGCAAGTAACGAGGCAATAAGTCCTGTGAGAATATCACCACTCCCGCCCTTTCCTAAAGCATCATGTCCGTACGGATTGATATATATGTCTCCAGTAGGTGTGGCGATGACCGAACGGTGGCCTTTCAATAGTAAATAAATAGAATGCTCCTTCGCAAAATGGCTGGCAACTTCAAGTCGATTTTCTTCCACTTCTTTCACCGTTTTATTTAACAGCTTTGACATTTCACCTGGATGAGGCGTCATTATTACTTTACCTTTATAGTTATCCAGCACGTCCAATTGGTTTCTGAGCAAGTATAATGCATCAGCATCAATCACAACGGGCTGATTGGTTAGATGAGAAAATAATGATATCATCCATGCCTCCCCTTCTTGAAATCTACTCATTCCCGGTCCAACTGCAACACTGTCAAATTGATGAAGCATGGGTGAGATAGTGTGAATTGCCTCATCAGAAAAATGTCCACTCTCAGAAGGCAAAGGCAGTAATAAAGATTCAGGATTTTGTGCAGCAACCATTGGATAAATCGTACCTGGAACAGCTAACGTGACTAATCCTGCCCCTGAATGTAGTGCAGACTTTGCTGAAAAGATTGGTGCACCGACAAATTGCAGAGAACCTCCTAAAATCAGTGCATGACCGAAGGTTCCCTTGTGACCATATTTGGGTCTGACTGGAACGGAGGCATTAGCCAGTTCTTCAGTAATGAGCCTAGGCATTTCAAGCCCCAGTTCTGCAACAATCAAAGATGGTACAGAAATATCGACTGCCTTCCATTCCCCAACATATTGTGGTCCTTCATTTAAAAAGAAGCCTTTCTTAGGGAACACAAAAGTAATAGTCTTGTCTGCTTTAATTGCGACACCCTCTACTTTCCCATTTTCACTGTTAACACCTGATGGGATATCCACCGAAATAATGGTTTTCTTACCTGCATGTGTGTTAATCAGCGTAATAACATCATGAAGAGGTTGTCTAACAGAACCATCTACACCTGTCCCTAAAATGGCATCAATTATGATGTCTGCTTGATTCAATTCATCCCGAAGTGTTTGTAAATTGTCTTCTTGGAGTTGGAATAGAGGTAATCCCCTTTTTATGTAAACATCGAAATGAATTTTAGCGTCCCCTTTTATTCTTTTAGGATCAACTAATAACCATAATTTCGGACTTAAACCATTATCAAAGAGTCTGCGGGCAATAACAAAACCATCTCCGCCGTTGTTACCACCTCCAGCCAAAACAATCACTCTGGTATTTTTATCAGCAGTATATTGGAAAATTTCCTCCACTACCCTGGCACCTGCATTTTCCATTAACACAGCACCAGGTAAGCCGAGTTTTTCAATGGTGTATTGATCCATTTTTTGCATATCTTTTTGTCCAGCCACAAACATAATCACCACTCCAGTTTTATGTAAGAGTTTAATAGTTTTACTATAATGTAGTATGATGAAAATGGAAAATTTTTAAATTAAAGGAGGTCATTATAATGAATGAGAATTTTAAAGCCTTTGTCGTTGATAAGACAGAAACTGATTTCAGTATTGGGGTTAAAAGTCTTTCCCTTAATGATTTACCAGCCGGCGAGGTACTAATCAAGGTTGCCTATTCTAGCATTAATTACAAAGATGGATTAGCCAGTATTCCTGAAGGTAAAATCGTAAGGTCATATCCTTTTGTACCAGGAATTGATTTGGCAGGAGTTGTGGTCTCATCTGAAGATCCTCGTTACTCAGCGGGGGATCAAGTCATTGCAACAAGCTACGAAATTGGTGTCTCCCATTATGGTGGTTTCAGTGAATATGCACGAATTCCAGCTGATTGGATTGTACCGTTACCAGAAAACCTTACATTAAAAGAAGCGATGATCTATGGAACCGCCGGATTAACCGCAGCCCTATCAGTTCAAAGACTTGAAGAAAATGGGCTTACTCCTGAAAAAGGGAAAGTGTTAGTTACCGGTGCTACTGGAGGCGTGGGAAGTATCGCGGTTGCCATTTTAGCGAAACGAGGCTACGAGGTTGTCGCAAGTACAGGAAAATCGAGTGAACAGGGTTATTTACATAAACTCGGCGCAAAAGAGGTTATTTCTAGGGATGAGGTTTACAACGGAAACGTAAAAGCTCTAGATAAACAACTTTGGGCAGCTGCTGTTGACCCAGTTGGCGGAGAATCTCTGGCGGCAATTTTAAGTAAAATTCATTACAATGGGTCAGTTGCTGTCAGTGGATTAACCGGCGGCGGAAATGTTCCTACTACTGTGTTTCCATTCATCCTTCGGGGTATTAATCTCCTTGGGATTGATTCTGTCTATTGTCCAATGGAAGTACGCAAACCACTTTGGGAGCGGATGGCAACTGATTTCAAACCGGAAGTTTTGGATTCCATTTTCAAAGAAATAAGACTAGAAGAGCTTCCACAAACTCTACCAATCATATTACAAGGGCAGGCAAGAGGTCGATTTATTGTAAAAATTTAAAGGAAAAAGCCGCAAAACTTTACTCAAGTTTTTGCGGCTTCTTACTGTAACTTAGAACAGGGGTTTAGGTTTAATGCCTGTTTCCTTGTTTCCTAGATTTTTACATTTGGACGGGCATCATTTGCACCCTCCGATTCCCGCTTGACACGTTTTTCACCTTGGACGGGCATCATTTGCCTCTTCTGGTTCCCGCCGCTTACCTCGTTTTTCACCTTGGATGGGCATCTGATGCCCTAGTCTCGCTGATAGCTGCTGGCTTGTTTGAATCATTAGGGGACCGAGTTGATTCAACTGCTTAGAGGTCATCCTCGTGGTTGGTCCCGATATACTCACAGCGGCGACTACGTTTCCGAGATGGTCAAAAATCGGAGCAGCGATACAGGTTATCCCGTATTCATTTTCTTCCAAATCCAAAGCATAACCCCTTTGTCTTATTTGCTGTAACTCTTGTAGGAATGCTTCGATTGAAGTAATGGTATGGTCTGTATGATAGGGCATTCCTTTTCGGTCCAGGATTGAAAGGACATCATTTTCAGGTAAATGGGCTAGAATGGCCTTCCCAACGGATGTACAATGCATCGGAGCTCTTTTTCCAACCTTTGAATGAGTTCTTAAAGTTTCCGTTCCTTCTAATTTCTCAATGTAGACGACTTCCCCTTGGTCGTAGACAACCAGATGAATGACTTCATTCGTCTTATTTTCTAGTTCCTTTAGAAAGGGTTTCGCTTCAGACCTTATATCGATTGATTCTAACAGCTTCGAGCTAATATCCAGAAACTTATAGCCAAGCTTGTATTTACCTGTTTCACGATCCTGTTCGATATATCCGTATTGAACAAGTGTAGAAAGGGTTCTAAAAACAGAGCTTTTATTGATATCGATTTGATTCGCAATCTCTGTTACACCAAGTCCGCCTTTTTTCATTCCCACTAGTGCGATAATATCCAGTGCCCTGCTTACAGACTTCACCACATTATCTCTCTGCAAAATTGCTCACCTCTTTATGCAGAACTTTGTCAGGGCATTTTATCAATAAAACGCCCTGACCTCAACATGAATTAGGATCTGATTGAAAATTTAGCTTTCGCTTCTAGTCGGCGGCTGTGCAAGATGGGCTCAGTATATCCACTTGGCTGGTCATAGCCCTTAAATACAAGATCACAAGCAGCCTGGAACGCAACAGAATGATCGAAATCAGGTGCCATTGGTCTATAATTAGTGTCCCCAGCATTTTGTTCATCCACTACCTTAGCCATGCGTTCCATTGTTTCTACCACTTGTTCCTTCTTGCAAATTCCATGGTGCAGCCAGTTCGCAACATGCTGGCTGGAAATACGGAGAGTGGCCCGGTCTTCCATAAGTGCAATATTATTAATATCTGGTACCTTTGAGCAGCCTATTCCCTGCTCAACCCACCTTACCACATAACCTAGTATCCCTTGAGCATTATTATCAAGCTCTGCTTGAATTTCTTCTTGACTCCAATTTGTATTTTCAGCAACAGGAATTTGCAAAATATCATCTCGTAAATCAGAAATGCTTCCTATAAGATTATTTTGTACTTCCTTCACGTTTACTTTGTGGTAATGAAGTGCGTGCAGGGTTGCAGCCGTTGGAGATGGAACCCACGCTGTATTTCCTCCAGCCAATAAATGTCCGATTTTTTGCTCTAGCATATTCTTCATTAAATCAGGCATCGCCCACATACCTTTACCGATTTGTGCTCTTCCTTGGAATCCCGTAGACAGACCATTGTTAACATTTGATTTTTCATAGCTTTGCAACCAAAGTGTGGATTTCATTTCATTTTTTCGAATCATCGCACCTGCCTCCATGGAAGTGTGCATTTCATCGCCCGTCCGGTCAAGGAATCCAGTGTTTATGAATACTACACGTTCCTTAACTTCCCGGATACACGCTTTGAGATTTAACGATGTCCGGCGTTCCTCATCCATTACACCTATTTTTAATGTATTTCTGGCTAATCCTAGTAAATCTTCTGTCTGATTAAATAGCTCATTGGCAAAAGCTGCTTCTACTGGACCGTGCATTTTTGGCTTTACAATATAAATGGAACCTGTTTCGGAATTTTTGGAGCTAGTGTTTCCAATGATAGAATGCTTGGCACATAAAGAGGTAACAACAGCATCGATAATTCCCTCTTGCACTTCATTACCGTCCCCATCAAGAATTGCATTATTGGTCATCAAATGCCCGACATTTCGAACGAGCATTAACGCAGTTCCAGGCAAAGTGAATTCACTGCCACTAGGTGACAAATAACTGCGATCAGGATTCAGTTTCCGTGTTAAGGTTTTATTTCCTTTTGTAAAAATGGCGGAAAGTGTACCATTATTTAAGCCCAGCCAATTCCGGTATACGAGTACCTTATCCTGTGCATCCACCGCTGCCACAGAGTCCTCGCAATCCATGATCGAAGTGAGTGCCGATTCTAGGAGAATATCCTTTACACCTGCAGCATCTGTTTTTCCAATTGGATGGCTGTGGTCAATTTGGATTTCAAAATAGTTATCATTATTTTTCAATAGGACCGCAGATGGCTGGGTTGGTTCACCTTGATAGCCAGCAAATTTCTCTTCATTTTTCAAACGGGCTAGATCCCCATTACGTAAGGTTACCATTAAACTTCCTTGGTCTATGGAATAGCTTACAGCCTCTTTATGTGACCCAACCTGCAAAGGAACACTCTGGTCAAGGAATTCTCTAGCAAACGCGATGACTTTCTCCCCGCGTACAGGATTATATCCACCTTGTGCCTTGGCACCATTTTCATCACTTATGACATCCGTACCATATAATGCATCGTATAAACTTCCCCAGCGGGCATTGGCTGCATTAATCGCATAGCGGGCATTATCAACAGGCACGACTAATTGAGGACCAGCTTTACGAGCAATTTCATCATCTGCCCCTTCAGTAGAAATGCTAAAATCCTCAGGTTCTGGCAGCAGATAGCCGATTTCCTCTAAGTAAGCTTTGTAGCTATTAAAATCGAATTCTTTATTTTCCCTATGCCAAGTATTAATTTTCCTTTGAAGTTCATCTCTTCTTGCGAGTAATTCCTTATTTTTCGGAGTCAGATTGGTGATAATCCTCTCAAAATCCGCCCAAAATGCCTTCTGTTCTACTTGACTGCCTGGCAAGGCTTCAGAATTAATAAACTCATAGAGTTCACTCGCTACCTGTAAATCTCCCACTTTCACATAGTTAACCATTTACAATTCCTCCTACTTATTGTTTATTATTACGAAACAGCGTTTCTATGAAAGAACATTCGCTTTCATTTCTTTTTTTACTTCAACACAACGGCCTGGGGTGGGAAACAGTTTCCCGGCATTTAAGAGATTATCTGGATTAAACACTTCACGTATATTGGTTTGTGCAAGGATTTCCTCCTCTTTAAAAACAAAGCGCATTTCTTCACGCTTTTCAATTCCAACCCCATGCTCACCAGTTATCGTACCGCCAACATCTGCACAAGCTTTCAAACATGCACTTCCCGCTTCTAATGCTTTTTCGGTTTCTCCTGGCCTACGTGCATCAAATAGAACAAGTGGATGGAGATTTCCATCGCCTGCATGAAAAATATTGGCAATCCGTAAACCAGATTCTTTACTTATTTGAGCAATTTTTCGCAGGACTTCTGGGAGCTTGCTCCTAGGAATGACCCCATCCTGCACTAAATAATCAGGAGAAATAGCACCCATTGCCCCAAAGCCTGTTTTACGATTGGCCCACCAACGTCCTCTTTCTTCCTCATCCTTTGCGGCTCGAACCTCACGGACATTGCTTTTTTTACAGACCTCTAAGATTTGGTTGATTTGTTCTTCTATCCCTGCGGCAATTCCGTCGACTTCTATTAGTAAAACCGCTTCTATATCCGTTGGATGACCTACAGGGAATGCTGCAGCCTCCACCGCTTCAATCGCTGTTTTGTCCATCATTTCCAGTGCGGCCGGGACAATACCTGCTGAAATAATATCTGAAACAGCCTGGCTTCCATCTTCAACTCTATCGAAATATGCTAATACCGTCTGTTTTCCTTCTGGATTTTTGAGAATTCGCACCGTAATTTTCGTGACAATTCCCAGCGTCCCTTCTGAACCAGTCAATAGACCGAGTAAGTCGTATCCAGGCTCATCCAACACTCCATTCCTGCCAATTTCGATAATCTCTCCATTTGGCAGCACTACTTCGAGACCAAGAATATGGTTAGTTGTTACTCCATATTTAAGACAGTGTGCCCCGCCTGCATTTTCTGCGACATTCCCTCCGATTGTGCAGCAATATTGACTAGAAGGATCAGGGGCATAATAATAGCCTTTATCAGAAATAGAGTTTGTTAGTTTCAGATTGACGAAGCCAGGTTCAACTACCGCTCTCCTATTTTCAAGGTCTACACTGATTAGTTTTTTCATTCGAACCATGCTGATGATCACTTCACCATTTATTGGAATTGCCCCGCCGCTTAACCCTGTTCCCGCACCGCGGGCAAGGAAAGGTAGCTTATTTTCAGAGCAATATTTAACTAATTTGGCTACTTCTTCTGTATTTTTTGGAAAGACAACAGCTTTTGGAATATGCTTATGAATCGTAAACCCATCGCAATCATAGGCGAGCAAATCTACTTTTTTATACAAAATGGAACGAGTAGCTCCCACGATTGCTGCGAGATTAATAATATGCTTGTCAGTGGTTTCAATTTTCATGACTGACATCATTCAAATCCCCTTCTTCTTTTTGATAAGCCCAATCGAGCAGCTGTACGGTGTGGACAATCTTCTGATTTCTTCCGTATTTCTGGACACCCAAAGCCATTTGCATCATGCAGCCGGGGTTCCCCATCGAAATCATTTCAACGTCTTCAGGGACATTTTCCATTTTACTTTTAAGCACTGCATCAGCCATTTCAGGATTGGTAATATTATAGATTCCGGCACTTCCACAACACCTGTCTGCATTAGGCATTTGAACCATATCTACGCCTGGAATGTCGAGGAGAATCTCTCGAGGTTCTTTCCTTACTCCTTGGCCATGTGCTAAATGACATGCATCATGATAGGTGATACGCATATTCATCATTGCTTTTGGCTTTTCATATCCAGTGTCATGCAAGTATTTGGATATATCTACTACCTTCTCTTCGAATTCTTCAGCACGTTCTTTCCACTCTGGTTCATCACGAAATAATTCTGCATATTCCTTCATCATGCATCCGCAGCCAGCTGCATTGACAATCACCTTTTCCGCGTTCTCAAATGCTTCAATATTCTGCTTCGCCAGCTTCCTGCCCATCTCTCTGTCACCTGCATGAACATGCAAAGCACCACAGCACGTTTGGTTTTTCGGGATACTCACATCATTTCCATTCCTAGTAAGCACATTGATTGTGGACTCATTGATATCACTAAAAAAAACGTCCATCACACAGCCAGTCAGCATTGCCACTTTATGCTTTGATTCACCTTTAGCTTTTATGACGGAATTGAATTTATTACGGACAGACCCTTTTACTTCCGGCATAATTGATTCCATTTCCGTTAAATGCTGCGGCATGATATGAATGAGCTTTGTTTTTCTGGCCACTTTTTGCATGCCGCTTTTTTGATAAAATCGTAACAGACCGCCGAGCGACCGTAAGCGATTATGATGAGGGAACACGCCATGAAGAAAGAACTTGTTCACCGCTCCCTTCCACCCCTTAAGTGGCATAGCTTGCCTGATTTGGCCTCGTGCCTCCTCTATGAGACCGCCAACATCTATATCAACAGGACATGCCGTGGTACAGGCACGGCAATCTAAACAAGAAAAAACGGGCTCCGCAAAATGTTCATCCACATTCAACTTTCCCTCGGCCACTGCTTTTATCAGATAAACACGACCGCGCGGGGAATGCTGCTCTTCACCACTTTGTTCATATGTAGGACATGATTCTAGGCACATACCACAATGAACACAATCCGCCCACTTACTTTCCTGTGGTGGGTCACGCCATAAATAGTTTCCTAGAGAAGAAGTGCAGTGCAGGTCTTGTTTTTCTTTTACACTCATGTTATATCCCCCCAACGAAACGACTTGGGTTTAAGGTTTGGTTAGGATCAATTTTTTGTTTGATGCCTTTAAAAAGAAAATGGGATGAAGTCTGATCTCCCCAAACATTTACGGTCTTGCGTAGCGCGAATAGCAGGTGCTTTGCTATCGCATATCCTCCTAGATGTACAGATTGTTCTCTTATCAGTTTAATAGCAGAAACGACATCATCATTTGCACCACGAATCGTCATTTGGCATAAGCCCGTTCCTAACCCTCCATGTGCTTCGATGGAAACATGACAAGAATCACCGATTAGTTCTGCATCTTTTACTATCTTTATGACATCTAAATTAGCCACACCGATTTTGAGTACTGCCACTGTAGAATGTGTTAATCCATTAGGTTGGTGGTGATAAAATCTATCCCAGAAGAATTTTGCTTCATTTTGTGAAAGGGATGTTAGTGTAGTTTTTTCAGGTGCAATACTCCTGATAACATTTTCTTGGTAGTGTACTGAGCTCTTCACATCTTCAAACGAAATAAGCAATGTCCATTGATTAATGTTTGTCAATTTCCCAGCTAAGGAGGGGGTTAGGATCTCGAGGCTGATGGGTTCAATCATAGAATCAAGCACCTTGACTGCAAATGCCTGAATCTCTTCTAGATTATTTTCAAGAAAGGATACGAAAAGAATAGATTCATATTTTGGTATGGGCCGCAGTTTCATTGTCACCTCGGACACGACACCAAGCGTTCCCATTGCACCGATAAATAACTTATTCATATCATAGCCGGCAACGTTTTTTACCACTTTTCCACCAGACCGGATAAGTGTTCCATCGGGGTAGACCATTCTAAAACCAATAACATTGTCCCTTGCTGAACCGTACCCCATTCTTTTTGGTCCACTATCATTGGCAGAAATGATTCCTCCAATAGTGGAATCATTTGGATAGAAAGGATCAAGTGGAATTTTTTGATTGTACTGTCCTAAATAGTTTTGAATTTCTTGGAAGGGTGTCCCAGATTTCACTGTCAAAGTCATATCACCTGGATTATGTTCAACGATTCCAGTATATTGAGCTAACGACAAGAGAATGTCTGCTTTTTCTAACAGCCCGCCGTATCCTCTTTTTGTGCCATTTCCCATGGTGGTAATGCTGTATTTATTAGTATTGGCAAATTCTAAAATAGCCGAAATTTCCTGTTCTGTTTTTGGTATTAACGTTACTCTTCCAGTATTTCCAAGTGAATGATGTTGTTCTTCATCACTTATCTGTAATTCTTGAAAATACGCCTTTATTTTAGCTAGACTTTCGTCGGTAATCAATCCATTCACCTCCAGTTGTTGCGTAATAACAAACACTGTTTCTATTTTATTGCGAAATAATCTTAGTATTCGTTCCCTTTAATTTTATTTTTGCTCCACCTAATTGTCAACCTATTTAGAAAATTTAAACAAATAATCAAAAGCCCCCATTTTTATTCTTGGAGGCGCTTAAATATTATGCTTTTTCCAATTCAAAATTTGCTTTGATGAATCCATTAATAACAATGCCGGATGTTATTTGTAAAACGATATTTGAACGCAAAAATCCACCACTTAAGAAATTGGTGGATTTAAACTATTGTTAATTTTAGTTAATGTTTCTCCGATGGAGTCATGGATGACATAGGAATCCTTAACCCTGTCATAGGGTGAATCTCCTTTATTGACAATGATCAAAGGAGTACCTTCTCTCCTGTATTGTGGGAACGTGGAGAATGGAGTCACCTTCAAACTTGTTCCTAACACCAAGAGACAATCCGCTTGATTGATGATGTTAATGATTTCATTGAAACCATCAATAGAAAACCATTTACCTGAATCTCCAAAAAGGACTACATCGGGCTTGATATATCTTTCCTTTTTAGTAGGAGTACTACAATGATTGCAAATATAAAAGTCGTCCATGGTGCTTAGTCTGTTGATCATTTCTTCAGTTGAATAGATGTGTTGGCAATTTTGACAGGACGCTGTTTTCATGGTTCCGTGAAATTCAATTACCTGTTTAGAACCTGCTTTTTGATGGAGACCATCAATATTTTGGGTGATAATGCTGCTAACTTTTCCTTCGTTCTCCCATTGTGTTAGGACCTCATGCCCTTTATTAGGGAGTGCTTCTGGGTGGTAAAGATTCTCAACAGCAAACTGATAAAATCCCTTTGGGTTTTGATAAAAATTATCGAGTGAAAGAATATATTCGGGTGCCATCTGATAAATTCCTGTTTGTGAACGAAAATCCTTTATTCCCGATTCGGTACTAATTCCTGCACCCGTAAGGACGACGATGTTCTGGGCATGTTTTATAATTTTCGTACAGGTTTGAAGTTTGCTGCTCTCCATAATAACACTCCTATAAAACTTAGTGCTTTTTCAGGCATATCACCTTGTGTAATGTTCACTATCACAATGCTAGCGCTTTGCTATATGACAGTTTTACTGGCTATCCGACAGTATTTCTCGCTATCCGCCAGTATTTTCTGCCATCCGCCAGTATTTCTGACCATCCGCCAGTATTTCTCGCCATCCGACAGTATTTCTCGCTATCCGACAGTATTTCTCGCCATCCGCCAGTATTTCTCGCCATCCGCCAGTATTTTCTGCCCTCCGACAGAAAACTTTTTTACCTATTTTAAGTCTTCAAACTCTCTAGCGATTCTTTCGAAGGCTTCTTTTATCATCGGTCTAGGTGAAGGAATACAAATTCTTTGATGTTGCAAACCTTCATCACCGAACATTTTTCCATCCTCCAATAAGACATTTGCTTTGTTATAGATCCGGTCATGAACTTCGTCAGGTGAAATCCCATATGCACTAAAGTCCATCCACATGATGTAGGTTCCCTCTGGAATTCTCAACTTCACTTTTGGCATCTTTTCCGCTAAGAAATTTACTGCCCACTCCATTGTGCCGTCAATATATTCTTTCAGCTGTTCTAGCCAATCTTCTCCGTCATGGTAAACTGAGAGAAGCGCCGAAACGGTAAATGGTGAAGGTAAATGCATGCCCATTACCCCATTATAGGTTTTTCTCAATTCTGGGTTGGTGATAATGACATTCGTACAATGAAGTCCAGCCAAATTAAAGGTTTTGTTTATCGCTGTGAACGTAATGATATGATCTTTATAGTCTGGAACTACTTTTGCGATTGGAGTAAAGGTTTGACCCTGTCGAATGATATCTCCATGAATTTCATCCGCTATAATCAGTACATTATTTTCCACACAGATAGCAGCAAGTTTTCTAAGTTCATCTTCGTTAAACACTCTTCCTGTTGGATTGTGTGGGTTACATAGAATAAACATTTTCGTTTTTTCATCTTTTGCTTTTGCTTCGAAATCTTCAAAATCAATGGAATAATAGCCTTCTTCATCCGCTATGAGTGCATTATTCAAAAGTGTTCTTCCATTGGCATTTATTGAAGAAGTAAAAGGAGGATATACAGGTCGTTGGATAATCACGCCGTCTTCTGGCAGTGTAAATGCCCGAACTGCAACATTTAACGCATGAACGGTACCTGGACTATAAACGATTTCTCCCTTATGAAACTCCCAATTATGTCTCTTTTTAAACCAGTGTTGTATGGCTTCAAAATACTCATCAGGAAATACAGAATAACCAAAAATTCGATGATCCACGGTTTTATGTAATGCGTCTATCAAGGGTTGGGGCACGGGTAAATCCATGTCAGCTGTAAACAATGGGATTGTGTCTTCATCATACCTTTCAGTAAGACCTATTTCTTTAATAATCTGACCGCCATCCCATTTTATGGAGTAGGTCCCTCTCCGATTTACAATTTCATCAAAGTTATATTTCACTTAGTATCTCCCTTTCATTTTTTTGCCTAATTTTATTTTGTACATATCCAAATGGTAAACCATAAATGTTTTTATTTCCAATTTATTGCTGACTTCCTCGAAAATGTTCTTTTTCGATATAAACGACTTTAAAAGGGAATACTATTTGTATCTAATTAACACTGGGAGGATTCAGATTTGAGAACCAATCAGAATACATTATCCATTTTTGCCTTAGGCGGAATAAATGAAATTGGTAAGAACATGTATGTACTGGAATACGGTGACGATATTTTGGTGATTGATTGCGGGGGTAAATTTCCAGACGAGAGTTTAATGGGAATTGACTTGATTATCCCTGATATGACTTATTTAGAGGAAAATCAGCATAAAATCCGCGCAATGATTGTGACTCATGGACATGAAGATCATATCGGCGGAATACCTTTCTTTTTAAAAAGATTAAAAGTTCCGATTTATGCTACTCGATTTACACTTGGACTTATCGAATTAAAGTTGGAAGAGCATCGCCTGCTTCGGGATAGTGAGCTTGTCACGATCCATTCGGAATCCACTATTGAATTTGGAGAAATCGGTGTTTCCTTTTTCAAAGTCAGTCATAGTATTCCTGATTGTCTTGGGATTGTTTTTCATACACCAGAAGGTAATGTCGTTCATACGGGTGACTTTAAATTCGATTTAACACCCTCAAATGACCAATATAGTGACATTCATAAAATGGCTCAGATTGGCCAACAGGGTGTGATCGCCTTAATATCCGAAAGTACCAATGCGGAACGGAAAGGTTTATCTCCTTCAGAAAAAATGGTCGCTGAGCATTTAGTGGAGGCATTTATGAAGGCAGAGGGAAAAATCATCCTCTCTACCTTCGCCTCAAACGTTAACCGTGTTCAACAAGTCGTTGAGGCAGCAATAAAGACGAATCGAAAGCTAGCCCTGCTTGGACGAAGTATGGTAAACGTGGTTGATGTTGCACTTGAACGCGGGTATTTAAATGTTCCGGATGGAATGCTGATCTCTGCAAATGAAATCGAACAATTTCCACCTGATAAGGTAGTAATTTTATGTACAGGAAGTCAAGGAGAACCCAATGCCGCTCTTGCACGACTATCAACAGGAAATTATCGGGACGCAACGATTTACCCTGGGGACACCGTTATTCTAGCAGCTTCGCCTATTCCTGGTAACGAAAAGGGTGTTTCTCGAATCATTGACAACTTATTTCAATTGGGAGCTAAGGTCATTTATGGCTCAGGAAGTTCAACCGGTATGCATGTTTCGGGTCATGGCTACCAGGAAGACTTAAAGCTCATGCTTACTTTAATGAAGCCAACCTATTTTATCCCAATTCATGGTGAATATCGAATGCTCCATCATCACCGGCAGTTAGCCGAAGCGGTTGGGGTCGAAAAAGGGAATACGTTTATCATTAAAAATGGTGATGTGGTTGATATTGAAAATTCAGTTGCACGTCAGACTCGAAGTATACCAGCTGGAGACACATATGTAGATGGGATTAGTGTTGGCGATGTTGGGGAAATTGTCTTACGTGACCGCAGACAACTCTCTGAGGATGGAATGCTCGTTGTTGTCTTAACCATTAGCAAAACCGATCGGAAAATTATTCAGGGTCCGGATACGATTACACGTGGATTTGTCTATGTAAAGGAATCAGAGGATCTGATAAGAGAAATTAACCGCCTGGTTAAGAAAGTGATTCTTGAATTAGAAGCAGACAATATTCGCCAGTGGAATGTCATGAAGCAAAATATTAAAAAGTCGGTCGGTCAGTATTTATTCAAGCATACGAAGAGAAAGCCGATGATTCTCCCGATTATCCTTGAAATTTAATTAGCGGTATATGCAAATGTCAGGCACCTTGATTAGTGCCTGACATTTAAATTTTCGAGCATCGCAGATATATTTGATTAATCGCAGATAACTTCCGTTTATCGCAGATATTATTTAATTAACGCAGATAATTTCTGATTATCGAAGATATAATGAGAATAACGAAAATTAATCTTGATTTCAGAACGAAATTATTTTACAGTTAAGCGAAATTGGCTATACTCCTAATAGAATTGGAGGAATATTATGTTTCGTTTTCTTAGATTAATTGCTATTTTATCTTTGATATATATTTCTTGGCCTTTTATAGCAAAACAGCTGGATAACTCAGAAATTCAAGCTGGTTTCGTGTCGTCATTAAAAGAAAATCTTGAAGTACCAGAAACCATTAGCATTTTATATGATGATATCCAGCAGATGTTAGAACAGCTTGGCTTTCAACTAGGTGAAATGCAGCAGAAACAAGAAAAATCCAAGGAAGATCCGTTGGATAAAGTTGAGTTAACACCCCCTTCTGAACAAATCTTTTCAGTTCATAATGTCGAGCTTGGAAATGAAAAGACTGACATAGAGCATAATTTGGGCATAGCAAAACGGGTTTCACTTAATGAATATGGAACAAATTGGCATGCCTACCATGAAAATTACCAAGACTTTTTTATGATTATGTACGATGAAAAAAACAAAGCTGCCGGTCTTTTTACGAACCAGGATTTATTAGCTTCCACCAATGGAATCAAAATCGGCAGTTCGACAAAAGAAAGTGTTCGCAGCATTCTTGGCGAACCGATTACGAAGATTCAAAAGGGAATGGTCATTTACCAGCTCCAAGAGGATAATGACAATGATTTATTTTTATTGGATGATTCCTATGTGACCATTTTTTATGATAAACATGAGCAAGATACCGTCACAGCCATTCAAATCATTAGCAAAGCATTAGAAGAAAACAAAAAAGATTTTTATACGGAAGCAACTCCGACCTTAAAAGAAGGCTTTGAATATCAAATGTTTGACATTACCAATGCTGCTCGTGTCAATCATCAGCTCCCTATTTTAACTTGGGATGAACATGTTAGAGAAACGGCTCGAGAACATAGTACAGATATGGCAGAAAATGATTATTTTGATCATAAAAATCTTGAGGGACAAACA
Organism: Bacillus sp. EB106-08-02-XG196; assembly: GCF_013396335.1. Lineage (GTDB taxonomy): Bacteria > Bacillota > Bacilli > Bacillales > Cytobacillaceae > Neobacillus. Next base: position 18,062 of record NZ_JABWSY010000024.1, on the reverse strand, counting down.
CCTTTTGATCGAATGAAAGAGGATGCAGTTGCTTTTCATATGGCTGGAGAAAATTTGGCTTATGGTCAATTAAGCAGTATTTTTGCCCATGAAGGACTAATGAATTCGCTGGGGCATCGGGAAAATATTCTGCGCCAAGATTACGAGTACTTAGGCGTTGGTGTCGCTTTTAATGAAAAATCTCAGCCTTATTACACGCAAAATTATTATGCTAAATAATACAAATGAAGTAGGGTAAAATAAACACGAGCAATTCCAGATTGCTCAAAAAACTTCGTCGGGAGTGATGTATCATGGCTAGAAACAAACTAGTGGTTCCTGGTTCAGAGAACGTCCTGAATCAAATGAAGGAAGAAATCGCCAATGAGTTTGGAGTTCAACTTGGTGCTGATACGACCGCACGAGCAAACGGTTCAGTTGGAGGCGAAATGACGAAACGTCTTGTTGCCTACGCTGAACAATCATTACGAAATCAACAAGGTCAGTAGCCTTTTGATTTCAAAAAAGAGGCTGTCCGAATACTCGGGCAGCCTTTTTCTTATCCTCTCAAAATAGGAAGTGTGCAGCAACGGAAGGAACCACCGGATTTAATGATTTCTGTAATATCCACTTCAATCACTTCAAATCCTCGATCTCGCAGTTTTTCATTAACTTGTTTATTAACGGGTAAACTTAAAATTTTCTTGTTTCCAATATTTAATACATTGGTTCCTAATGTAAATTGTTCTTCCTCTGTTACCTCAATTAATTCATAGCGGGATGAAAAAAGATCGATATCTTCCTTTGTCAGAGCTGGCGGATAAATCAGGGCCACTTCAGGAGATAGTACATTAAAAATACAATCCAAATGGAGATATTTTTCCTTGAACGGGATGGCTTTTACATCAAATTGATTTAGCAGACCTTGCAAATGTGATACTGCTTCTTGATGGGTCCGATTACTTAAGCCAACGTAAATGGTTTTTCCATCAATTACTACATCGCCACCTTCAATTCTGTCCTCAGCCAAACTATAATAAGACATTTCCTCATCCTCTAACCATCGTTTTAATACAACTTCTTCACCAATGCGAACATCATGTGCCATCTTCGCGACAAAAATGGTTTGCCCTAACGTAAATCCGATATCTCGTGTAAATACTTGCTCCGGGTATTTTTTATGATAAGGTAATAAAATAACCTCGACACCATGTGCTTCTAAGGTCCTTACGAATTCACGATGTTGTGCTAGTGCAGTTTTAATATGTATACCTTCATCCTCAAATTCCTTTTGTGTTTCATTGATGACTTCACGAATGGTCATATATTGTGGCGCACAAAGAATCACCCGCTTTAACACATCATACTCATTTGCACAGTAAGTCTTATGATTGTTCTCTGGTGTTTCAGTCATTTCGTTACCTCCCAAAAAGATTAACTAAAACAAATTTACCCATTCTGTCATAGATTAATACTAAATTGATTTATTCAAATAATGGTGGTGATGACTCTATGTTCGAAGTAAAGAAATCAAAGTATGGCAGAGGGATATTTGCAACGCATGATATAAAGAAGGGAGAACTAATCCATGAAGCACCAGTGATTGTTTCCCCTAGGGATGAGTATAAGTATTTGAAAAAAACCATCATGATAGAATACGTGTTCTGGTGGGGGGAAGAATATGAAGAATGTGCATTAGCGTTAGGTTATGGTTCCCTATTTAATCACTCCTTCACCCCAAATGCTTTATACAAACTCAATTTAAAAAATCAGACAATCGATATATATGCCTATACCCATATTAAAAAAGGTGAAGAAATTCTAATCAATTACAATGGGGACCCCGAGGACGATGAGCCAGTGTGGTTTGATGTATTTTAATTTCCCCCTCGTACGTATTCATCCTTTTACCTGCCTTCCTTTAAAGACCTACTAGAAAAATCATACCATTTACTACTAAAAAAACAAAAAAAGCATCCAATGTGGATGCTTTTTCAGCCTGTCGGTAACTTAATTTTATCCATAATAGATGATAAATAGTTTCGGACAGATCCTTTATTGATACTTTGAGAGGATTTCTGTAAGAGTGGATCAGCTTCACCTATATCCTCGTCCATGAGTTCTTTAGAATAAATTCGCTTTCCATCCATAATACTCCGAATAGATAAAGCTAACTCCTCGCTAGGATTGTCTTTAAGTAGATAGCCTCGTACATCCGCTTTCATTGCACGTTTAAAATAACCTGGTCTAGCAAAGGTTGTTAGAATAATCACCTTACAGCCATCGACCTGTAAAGACTCTGCAGCCTCGAGTCCACTCTTTTCAGGCATTTCTATATCCATAATACAAATATCCGGCTGTAATTGGTTCACAAGCATGATGGCCTCTACCCCATTGACTGCACTACCAACAACTTCGATATCATCTTCAAGATTCAGCAGATTCCGCATGGCCTCTAAAAGCAGCTCCTGATCTTCTGCAATTACAATTCGAATCATTATCTATCTCTCCCTCATCGAGCAGCTGCTAGTCATGCAGGAGACTCTCCTCTACGTCCGGAGAGTCAGCCATGTTGAGTAACCTTAAAGTTCAGGTTTTGCTTGAACAGAAATACGTTTCTCTACTAAAGCTTTAACGTCCTTGAAGGCTACAAAGTTCTTTGCCTTTTCATCCCAAAGACGGAAACGTAGTGACTTTAAGCTTGTTGCAAGTGAAATGGTTGGTACGTTTTGTAATGGAGTCGTCTCATTATGAGCCTCTTCTAGTTTATAATTCGGAACCCTTGGGCTTAGGTGGTGAACATGGTGGAAACCAATATTACCTGTTAAAAATTGCAGAAGTTTTGGAAGCTTATAAAAAGAACTTCCTTCTACAGCTGCCTTAACATATTCCCAGTCTTTATCTTCTTCAAAGTAAGAATCCTCAAAAGTATGCTGCACATAAAATAACCAAATACCAGCTGAACCTGAAATCATGAAAATAGTGCCTTGTACAAGTAGAAATGACTGCCAGCCAATTGCCCAAGAAAGCAATGCAATCAAAGCAACAAGAATCACATTTGTTAAATACGTGTTCATTCGTTCTTTCTTACGAGCACCTTTTCTGTTGAAACGATTCTTAAGCATGAATACATAAATTGGTCCTAACCCAAACATAACAATTGGATTACGATAAAAACGATACGCTATACGTAATTTAAGAGGTGCTGCCAAATATTCATCAACAGTTAGCGTCCAAATATCCCCTGTACCACGCTTATCCAAGTTACCACTCGTTGCATGATGAACGGAATGTTCGTGTCCCCATTGATCAAATGGGAATAATGTTAAAACTCCCATTGCGGTACCAACTGCTCGATTTGCCATCCTGTTTTTAAAAAATGAATGATGGGTACAATCGTGAAATATGATAAAAATTCGTACTAAGAATCCTGCTGCAAGCACAATTGGTACTAATGCTAACCAATAAGAAACAGCTAAGCTTTGATATGCAAGAAACCATAATAGAATAAACGGTCCAACCGTGTTTATGATTTGCCAGATACTTTCTTTTGTTGTTGATTTTTCAAATGGAGCAACCTGTTTTCGTAAATTCTTCGTATTTTGTTGTACAGACATTTTTTTAATTCCCTTCAGTTTGTGTCGTTAATCCAAGTATAGGGAAATAAAATCATTACGGTAAGTACCAGGTGTCATGTGCAGAGTATGACAAATGTCACATAAGGTTGTCTCTTGCCCCAAAATTTCAAATCTGTGCTATAATAAAATAACAATGTTTTAATCAACTAACGCAGTGGTGTAAGGAATGAGGCTACTGTTTAGAACAAAAGGGTGCTAATAAATGAAAAATCAAATTGATACAATTTATATTTTAGAAAATCCCGAAAAGAGAATTATTAAATTTGCAACTGGCTACCAGCTTAAATATGATGACATCATAAAAGATGTTTTTGGGGTTGCCTGCCTTAATGATTTACAAATGATGATCCAGTTTAACAAGCCATTCCAGGATAGCATCTGTAACAGTAAAAGTATTAACTTAAAGGAGCTCTCCCTAAAACAAGTTATTCGGATTGCTTCGAGAAATGAACTCCTTCAATTAAGAGAACAATTGATGGAGCAGCTGGGAGATTTACCGATACCTCGTCCTTTTGATACAACCATACAACTCCAAGAAGGTATTTTTCACTGGGATGAAACCAATTCTCTATACATTTCAGAAAAACTTGGCGCCTAACTTAAGTAACCCCATAGGGTTGCTTTTTCTATTGTCCTTTTTATTAATAATTATGGCAGGTGGTAAATTTCGTGTCTTCAAAGAACAAAGCAATCATTATTGGCGGGGGTATTTCCGGAAAATTAGCAGCACGTGTGCTGTCGGATATTTATAAAGAAGTGGTCATTTTGGAACGTGATCAAGTGCAAGCAGGACCTTCGCCAAGGAAAGGTGCTCCACAAGGCGAACATTTACATGCCCTTCTACATGCTGGTGAGTATGGACTAGAGGAGTTATTACCTGGTATAACAGAAGATTTCCATCGTACTGGGGCTGTTAAAATCAACTCAACCATTGATCTCGCATGGTTTCACCATGGTGCTTGGAAGGTTCGCTATGACGGCGGGTACAATACCACACTACAGACGCGGCCGCATTTAGAATGGCATATTGAACAATATATAAAAAGAATTCCTAACGTTGTTTTTTCTTACAATCAAGTGGTCGAGGATTTTTTATATAATGAAGAACAAAATCAAATTATCGGTGTTCAACTAAAAGATGAATCAATAATAGCTGATCTTGTGGTCGATGCCAGTGGAGTTAGCAGTCTTTCTTCGAACTGGTTAGGTAAACACGGGTTCGGTATTCCTGAGGAAAAAGTTGAAATCAACTTAAGCTATGTGAGTAAACAATTTGAGCTATCTGAAAATCAAGACAGGGACTGGAAGATTAAAATGGTATATCCTAACCCGCCTCAGGAAAAAATAGGTGGTACTATTTCAAAGGTAGAGGGAAATCGTTATATTGTTACTCTTATGGGCTATCATAACTCAGTTAATAATCAAGAAGTAGTAAAAGATGATAACGGCTTTATAGAAATGGTAAAGAAACTGCCACGACTAGATATCTATCAAGAAATAGAAAATGCGACTCCCTTAACCAAAACATCACTCTACCGTATCCCGAATATCATTTGGAGACGATTTGATAAGGTAGAAAATTCACCAAATGGATTAGTGCAGATTGGTGATACGGTTTGCAGAATAGATCCCGTTTTTGGTCAAGGAATGAGTATTGCCATATTAGAAGCGCTTGCGCTGCAAAAACTGTTGCAGAAGCATGAAGGGGAACTACATAAAGTTCCAGCGGCGTTTCACAAAAGTGCTGCGAAAATCATTTCCCCTATTTGGAATATGGTCATTACAGAAGATTTCCGATATCCTGCCACGAAAGGGAAAAAGCCCTTTGGTCTTTCTTTACAGCAATGGTATGCAAAAAATATCTTTCTTTTATCCTCACAGAATCAAGAAATTTACAACTCGTTTGTCAAAGTAATGAATCTAGTTCGACCAATAACTTCTTTAATGAAGCCAGGTATTATTAAAAGTGTAGTGATATTTGTTTTTTCAAAGTCCCGTAAATCTTAAATACCAATGACAAAAAAAGCCGTCCTCCATATTCAGAGAACGGCTTTTAAAAAAATAGCCAGGACACGAAAGACTCTTTTTAAATAACAAAGAGGTTACTTTTTCAATAAGTACTTTCAATGGATTTAATGGAGTCATATAGTTTTTTGTTTATAGGGGTTGGTACTCGATGTTTTTGCCCCATCTCCAATACTGCTCCCGCAAATAAAGCCACCTCACTATAACGACGCGCTTCCAAATCCTGCGCCATGGAAGGTTTCCCCTCTGGGCTTAAAGTAGCTAACACACTTAACCAATAATTCAGGTCTGCCTCACTAAGATTAATCCCCTCGTATTCAGATAAGGTAATTACCTCTCTCATTGCAGCGATCATGGTTTCCCTCGCTTCGCCTTCTCGTTGAACTTCACCATAATTGCTTTTATAAACAGCGACGGTTTGATTGACTCCTACATTCAGCATAAATTTTCCCCATAGCCGCTTATTCATATTGGTGTCAATTTCATATGGAAAATCAATTTTATCAAAAAAAGCCGCAACAGTCTTAACCTTTTTAGATATCATACCAGGCTTCTGATCACCATAGCAAAGCATTCCTAAATGGTCGTATGTAAGTTTATTTCCTACCTTTACCGCATCCATTCCTTGGGCCACACTATATAGGATCCTATCCAAACCATATACTTGACCAATGATCCCTTCACTAGTAATGCCATTTAAGGCGGATAAAATGATTGTGTCCTTTCCTATATGGTGTTGGACAGCTTGGATAGCATCATGTAAGCCCTCATATTTTACTGTGAAGATTAGTAAATCTGCTGGTTCACAGGGTTCTTCGGGAGTTACATAGTGGAAGTCGCAAAGTTCACCATTACAATAAACATGTTCTTCTTTATATTTATCGATTCGCTTACGGTCGGCAATAATTCTTACATCTTCCTTCGGCATTCTCTTGGCGAAATGGCTCCCAAATAAGATTCCTAATGCTCCTAATCCGATAATAGATACTTTTTTTATTTCCATCTTTTAAGTCCTCTCCGCTTTTTTATTCATTTTATCATGAAAATTGTAGTGGATAATAATGATTCGTTTTTCATTTATTATCGCTATAATAGGAATATATAAAATTCGTAATGAGGGATAAAACGTGGATAACGAAAAGAACGACCCAAAACATACAGAAGACGATATCGACTGGGAGACCTTTTTTAATCCTGATGATAAGCAGGAATGGGAAAAAGAGAAACTTCAAAAGAAGAAACGGAAAAAGTTTATGGTAAAAATCGTTAGTTCCCTGCTCGTGCTAGCACTTTTGATAAGCGGCTTAGAGGTGTGGATTAATATATTTAACCTCCCTGCTATCAACTTTGTTAAAGTGTCAAATCAATTATCAAAGCATCCTGAAGTGAAAGAATATAAGAAATCCGTTGTGACGATTGAATGGGATGGAACAAAAGGAACGGGTTTTACGGTCACAGCTGATGGATTAATTGTTACCAATGAACACGTTGTTGACCGTACAAATAAAGTAAATGTCCATTTCAAATCCGGAGATTCATATAGTGGCAAGGTAGTCGCGAAACACCCCGAAATAGATGTTGCTATTATAGAAATTGACGCAGAAAACCTCCCTTTTCTTCCACTAGCTATCAACAAGGATTGGGAAAGATGGGTTGGCGAGGAAATCACCTTTATCGGAAATCCGTTAGCCTTTACCCAAATTGCCAATCAAGGTACAATCATAGGAAAAGCTCACTTAACCGACTGGGATGTACCGGTTATGATGATTGAAGCTCCTATTTATAAGGGGAATAGCGGAAGTCCGATACTTAATCAAAATGGTGAAGTCGTTGGAGTGATTTTTGCCACCTTGCAAAATCCTGAAATAGAGACAAAGGAAATTGTTGGAGTCGCCATTCCCTCATACCACATAAAGAAAATCATAGATCAGTTATCAGAATAATGACCAGCAGCTAATTGTAGTTCATATATATTTTGGGATACATTTAATAAAGCCAAAGACTACCGATTCCTTCCTGCTCTAGAAAAAATCTTTATTCGAAACCTATTATATTTACCTTCTTTTCGTTCTATGGCGTGGACAAAGCTGCTTACGACCATTAATTCAGCTAAAAATCCAACTGAAAGTGCAATCGCGCCGATTGTTCCATTCCATTGAGCTGCAAAATTCACGCCAATGATTAACGCAACCACTGTAACGATAAAATTGGCAGACTGAGAATAAATCGTTACTTTTGTTTGCTTATATACCATTAGTAAACCATTAAAGAAATCTACAAACGGAAACACAAGGGCCATTAACATTGTAACTTGGAGCACTTGTAAACTTGCATCCAATAGTCTCCCGTTCACCCCAATCACATGCTCTAAAAATAGTCCTCCCAGCGGGGTAAAGGATAATATCCCAACCAATAAAAAAGGGATAAAACCAACCACTAGTAAAAATTTTTTTACAATGGCGTTATGGTCTCCATAAAAATTGATGACAATTTGATGGATATAGGTGAAAAAACTTAAAATTAATTGAGTCACACTCAAGGCGATGGCGTAACTAGCGATTGCCAGTTCAATATCAATTGTTTTCCCTAAAGAAATATTAATTGCCGGACCAATCATAACGACAATCACGGAAGAAAACATAAGTGGACTATAAAATTTAAAAATACTTCTCTTTGACTCTATTTGTTTTTCGTGTTTTTCAGGCATTTTACCTATTAACTTCCTAGCTTCAATGAAACTGATGATACATTCAATGATCATCCCTAATAAAAAGATAATCGCACCTGATTTTCCTGTAATTTGACCACTCTGAATAAAATACAGTGACAACAAATACATCGCAGCAAGCCTTATGACCATTCCAATCGTTAACCATTTCGTTTGTCGGTTATAAATAATAATTCCCTGAGCTAAACAACGAAGTGCTGAAAATATTGTAACAAATATGAGTACTTGATAAATCCCCTTAATATCGTCCACCATATTCGCTTTAGCTCCAAAGATTTTCGCAAATATAAAATCTCCTGCCGGAGTATAGGCAACTGAAATGGCCACTAACATTAAACTAATGATGAGGTAAAAAGCAAAATGAGACATTAATTTATACGAATCTTTATCTCTCACCAATGAAGAACAAGTTTGACGAAGTAAATTACCCAGCCGTTCCGTAATGACAAACAGACTCATGGCAATCGCATAACTAGCTAAAATAAATTCAGAATTATCTGCTCTAACTAATGTACTGTTGATAATAATATGGGATATCGTAACAAGACTGGCTGACAATCCTAAAGGAATAAAGAAAATAAACAAGGATTTCATACTCAGGTTTTCATCTGTTTTTTTCATTTTCTCCATCACCTTTTAGTTAGAATATCTTCCTTAATTTATTTCGATACTCTAAATTTATTCCAATTTATTATAACTCTTCTGGTTACTTGGGTATACTCAATTTTTAGAAAAACAAAAAAATACCGACAATCACTCTTCGGATGCCGGTGTTAAAAAAGTCAATTGTCACTTTCGAGTAATGGAATTTTCACCTCTACTCCTAAACGTGTAAGGAGTTTCGCGAGAGTTTCTAGTCCGGATTTAGGATTGATTTTGGTTTCAAGGTAATAGGTAGTCTCTGTTCGTTTAGATTGATAGGTATGCACTTGGGTAAATGGTCTCTTATCTTTATGAATGGGTTTAAGCGCTACAGCAAAGCGTTTACCATTATCCGTTGCCCCAAGGACTACACCTTCTTCTACTAGTTGATGAAGAGGAAGATGGTGATCTTCAATCCAGTTTAAACCTTCTTTCCATAGTGCAGGTACACTTTCACCACGAATAACCGTGTTCCCTTTTCCAAGCTTAACATTGATATACAAGGATTCCCAATTTTTATTGCTTGTCCGAACAGACTCCTCCACCTCTAGTGTTAAGGTTTTTTCATTTACTTTTTTCTTCAGTTGCTCAAATAGCTTTTCAACGGTACCAATACCAACATTTTCGTATTTTGCAAGAATCACAAGTTCCTTTGGAAGCTGCCCGACACTTTCAATTTGATCATCGTTTAATTGTCTTAATAAGCTCGGAATCCCAGTGAATTCTGTTGGTGTAAGCAGAACCTTTGAAAGTTCCTCCGTAACAACGATATGGTCAGCCTTGTAAAAGAAAAACAGTTCCCCCGATCGTTCGAGTGAAAGCTTCCTTCTGATTTTTTCTTCCTCAATAAAGGTCTTTAACTCCTCAAAGAGTATTTCATCATTCTTTTCACTGTATCGTTTGACATGATTGTGAAGACCAGCCAGATTACTTGGCAGCTCACTCATAATCCGTGCTTGTTGCTCTGCTCCTAGTCTTATTAGGAAGGTTTCGGATTTTTCAAATCTTTGCGGAAGTAAGAAAGCATCCCGAAGAAAATATGGAACCTCTAGTTGTCTGCCAATAAACGATAGCGTCCGAATAGGGGTGAATCCTGGATTTACCTCTTCACTTATTGCGAGAGGCGTTTCCACACTTACCGCCGCTTCTGCAAGAGCAGGCTCAGTGGTGAGTTTTTGAACAGAATGAGAAAGAAGCTCTTCAAGTGACTTGAGTCGAATTTCAAGCTCAGACATATCATATCTATTTTCCATATGAGGAGATGGATCTTGATAATCTGGAACTGTAATATCTACTGGACCATACACCTCTACATACCATTTAACGATTTTGTATAATGCCTCCCATGATAACAGCGCCTCAGAAAAACGGAACATTCTCGAATTATGGGCAGCTTGATTTCCACTTTGCCTAATTAAATGTAATGCATCTTGTACTTCTTTCATTAGATAACCTTTATCGCTCAGCATATCAAGGTGATCTTTTAAATTACCACGAGGATCAATAGACAATTGTTCCACATTAATAACCTGCTGTAAAATATTTTCCACAAAGACACGCGCATGTGTCAGCATGGTTCTTGGGCTTGAAAAAATACTATTTTCTAATTCTCTTGCAACTAAAGCTAGTTCTTTGGAAATAGGCTCAATAAATTGATAAAAATAGGATTGATGTTCCATATGATGGCTCCTTCGTACATATAATAGATTAATTTTATCATATTGAAGCATACTTGGAATATACTAGTAGATTCACCTATTAAGAAAAGCCGTCTCAACTAGAGAGCGGCTTAATTATTGACATATTAATTTGTAAAAACGGTCGCAATGATTTGGTCGTAGGACATGTCGCTATTGACTGTATATGAACCTGGTCGTAAAGCGTTTTGCAGCCCCCTGGCTTCAATATCCTGAGTGAATTTGAAAGCGTCTGGAATTAATTTTGCCTGAAAGAGTGCGTTAGCGACATCGATACTAGTCATCCCATCTGCAACATTAACTACGACTTGGATTACAGCCTTTTCTTTTGTATCAGCTGGTTTTGTTTCAGTACTCTTCGCAGCCTGCAACGTCTTTTCAAGTTCTTCCTTTGTTTGTACGACATAACCTTCAGATTCAAGTTTATCCTTCATCTGTGACGCAGTTAGTTGAACTTTTTCTGAGGATTTAGCTGATACTTTTTGTGTGGTTTGATCATCGGTGAAGTAAACAATACCACAAATCGAAGTAGTAATAAGGATTCCTGCTGCAAAGCTGCTCAATAAGTTAATTCGCATTGGCAACTAGTCCCCCTTCATCCTTTATTTTCAGATAAGGTGATAGCAGCTGTTCAATTTCAGTTTCGGGTACTTCTTTTTTCTCTGCGATGCTTTCAATCGAGTAATTACGTCTATATAAGTCTATGACTTCACGCATGAAAAGCTTTCGCTCTGGGGAAAGTTGAATTCCAGCTTCGTTTATGACCACTTCTATATCAAGCTCGATATCTCGGATTGAGTCTTGGATGCTATTGATTTCTTTCATCATTGATACATGTACTAAATCAATTTGCTTTTTCTCTACTTTGGAGTCACGATATGACTTAACTAATGAAAACCCCAGCAATATTGCAGAAAGCAGAAATAATCCAAATAAAGTCCATTCCATCAAAATATTACCTCCTTGTTTTTTAATAGAACAACACAAGAATCTATTATACATCCAAAATAAATAAATTTCGATTTTATTCTACAAAATACATCAAAAGTCTGAGTCAATTGTCAAAAAGAGGAGAATAAGGAATTCATTTGATTTACTTTTTTGTAGAAGATGGGACAAAAAAAAGCACCCACAAACTGGGCACTTATTGAATAAGGACTATGTACTTCTTAGATAGATGGTGCTTCCATTCCCATGAGGCTCCATTCTTCTCTTGAAGGACCATAAATTCCAGGAACCTGTAAACCTGCTTGACGCATAAGGACTGTCATTTGACCACGATGGTGAACGATATGCTTGATGAGCATATTAAGCATTACGGCTCTTGGCAGCTCCATTCCAAATACATTTTTCATTTCGCTTAACGATTGATCTGTCCATTGCTTTCCAATTGCCTCACCCGTGTTAGCACTAACATTTCGGAATGTCTCTGCAATTTCCCTAGCCGAGGTTGGAATATTGTTTTCGTCTTTTACCGCTTCAACGGTTACACCAAACTCAATAAGCATTCCTGGTGTACTTGATACAATATGCCAAGCGATTGCACCTAATGTGCGGTCGTCTGCTGAAACTTTTTGTTGAAGCGACTCATCCGTTAAGGCATCTAACACCTTTTGAGTTGAAGCCGCTTCTTGATTCCATTCATCGATAAAATGCGAGATTGAAGTATACATGCCATTTCCTCCATTACGATTTTTTTCAGTACAGTAGCATAATATACCACTTCTTCCAATAAAACAAAAATTCCTATTCAATTTAAGACTAAAAAATATTGTTACGTGCATAGTAAAAATATTCTCAATAAAATGATGCTAGGAGTAATAATATGAAGTCTAAATGGAAAATTGTTATTTTATCTGCTTTCCTTTCAATCGGATTTTTATCGGCATGTAACGCTGACAAAAGAGATTCATTAAATCAAGAGAATGATGTTAATTTCCGTCCTGTTCAATATGACCTTAAAACAAACGTAAATGAAAGCAACAATGATTATAAAAACCAAGAAAACAGACGTTTCTTACATGATGAAACCCCTGAGCAAACAGATGATGAAATGGAATAAGCCCTTAAATGTTTTCATAAACAAAACCCTACCTCGTAAAAGATAGGGTTTTGTTTTGACATTAAATGTTCGATAAACTAATCATGTATATTCTCATGAAATTTTCTTTCAAGTTTATATATCCTCCATAATTTACCTCCGTTTTGATTACTATAACAATACCTAAATTCTTTTTATTTGTAAAACGAGCACCAGAGAAAGTTGCATTAATGAAGGTTAATGTTTTTTTTGATGGAATAATTTAATTTAAGGATTTTACCAATCGGCACAGTACACCATATAGTGGGTTTCAAAATTGAAGGTTTTGAGGAGATTTTCAAGAATGGTTTTGGTCCGGTCTACTTCCCAGTAATAATAATCATCATAAGAGGTACTTCCGAAAAATGGACCTGTCCTTGTGGGTAATTCATTATGTGGTGTTTTTCTTTTCAATAAAACGTTTACGCATGAAGTATATAAATCCTGCAGGTTTTCCTTTGACACTTCATAGGAACACATATCATCTTTTCCATTTTGGACAGTTTCTACAAACCAATGATGAATTTGATTTGCTTTTCGCCATGTAACAATCTCAGCTCTTATACAGCACCAGGAGAAGTCTAATTCCTCAAAGCGCTTAATGTAATCCTTTATCTTCTCGTAGATGGCGCCCTTTTCTACTTCTAGCTCACTTAGATGGATATCAGCTGATCGAATTTCATCCAAATTCATACCTTCAATCCTTGGAAAAGAATATAAATGCATATCAAGTCCCATTTTATTCCTCCTAAAAAATATAGATTTTTAAATAGAATCCTCAACAGAGCAGCTATACATTTTTTTAGTAATCACCTCCTAAAAATAGGGCTTAACAAGAAAGGTTTTAAGATAAACAGAACTTAATTCGCAGGAAATTAATGAGGATATTTAGAGGAGTATATGAAGAGTACTGAATAATAACAGAAGTATAGCATGATAAGATTAAGACGGATATAACATAATTAATAATTCACAAAACTGTAACAATTCAGTGTTTAAATAAGATTAAATTCATATTCACAAACACCCCTCCATATAAATTCTACTCCTTTTACTTATTTCATTTCATTTGAAAACTTAAAAATACACAAAAAACCTTGAAACAATGATTTATTTCACATACAAGTCATTCTCAATAAATTAGAATATTCTTTAAAAATAGAAATCAGGTGAAGGAATGTCATTAGTAAAAGAATTTTCAGATGTAGAAGTATTATTAAACTCTTTCAACTCACTTGGGGTGGACTGTTTCTTTGGCAGTGATGCCCAAGAATTTATGGTCTCGAAAGACTCCAATGTCCGATATTATCAGATGATGCATGAGCAGGCTGCCGTTCATGCTGCCGATGGCTACGCGCGAGCAACAGGTAGACCCGGAGTGGCCCTGCTGACATCTGCTTTTGGAGTAACCAATGGAATTACGGGGATCGCAACCGCCTTTAGTGACTCTGTACCGGTTGTCATAATAGTAGGTCAAATTAAGCAAGACTCGCTAAATAAAGAGGCGCTTCAGGAAATAAATATTTCAGGGCTTACAATGGCAATCACAAAGCACTCTTTTAAAATAAACGTATATGGTTTTAACGAAGTTCTGATGAAAGCACTAACGATAGCAGCTGATGGCAGACCAGGTCCTGTTTTAATTGAACTCACCACAGATACTGATGTAAAGGATTTTCCAACCCAGCGTCATAGTCCAACAAAAGTCAACCAGATCAACTTAGATAAATCAATTAAAGCCGCAAAAGATTTAATTGAAAATGCCAGAAAACCTGTTCTCTTTATCGGTGGCGGTGTTATTGCTTCGGGAGCAGCCCATGAATTAAGGGAGTTTGTAGAGCGGTCTCGAATCCCTGTTGTAAGTTCCCTTTTGGGAATAGGATCAATGCAAGCAGGAAACCCATTATATTTGGGAATGTTAGGGATGCATGGTACATTCGCTGCCAATAAAGCCGTGCACCATGCCGACCTTTTAATTTGTATTGGAGTTCGTTTCAGTGACCGTGTGACGGGGAGAATTAGCGGTTTTTCACCAAAGTCTAAGAAGATTCATGTCGATATAGACCCGGCTGAAATCAATAAGATTATAACTGTAGATCTACCAATTGTCAGTGACGCCAAAGAGTTCATATTAAATATAAAACATCCTTTAGATTATCAACAAATTAACAGAAATGTTGAAATCTGGACAAACGAAGTGGTTGAATGGAACCGCACAGTCCCTCGATTTGATAAATCCAACAGTCTGCTTAAACCCCAGACAGTAATCCGACTCTTAAGTGACGATTCCAATCAGGATACCGTAGTAGTGACGGATGTGGGTCAGCATCAAATATGGACGGCTCATCATTATGCATTTACTCAGCCAAGAACACTTATTACATCTGGCGGTTTAGGAACGATGGGCTACGGACTGCCGGCAGCCATTGGAGCAGCTGCAGCAAATCCTGGAAAAACCGTAATTTGTGTCTCTGGTGATGGCAGCTTTCAAATGAACCTGCAGGAATTGATTACGATAGTGAAATACCAACTTCCAATTAAAATTGCGATTCTAAATAATGGCTACCTAGGCATGGTTCGTCAATGGCAGGAACTGTTTTATCAGGGACGATATTCAGCAGTCAAAATGATTTCTCCTGAATTTGCCCAACTCGCCCAAGCTTATGGTGTAGAAGGTTTTAAAGCCATGACTGAGGAAGAAGCTCGGGAGATTATCGCGAAGGGCTTTCAGCGTACCGGACCTGTTCTCATGGAGTTTAATATAATTGAAGAAGAAAACGTCTATCCGATGGTACCTCCAAATCAAAACAACCATCAAACCATCCTATCTCGCTAATAAAAAACGCCAACCCTTATGTATTAAAGGTTTGGCGTTTTTCTATGGTAATCATGAATGTACAATCCAACTGTCCGCCTGAGATGGACAGTGTCCACGGCGGGTGAACACCTTTTAGGTGTCACCTTGGTGACAGGCACCAAATTAGGCCTAAATTATACTCAATCTTCCACTTTTTGTGTGTAATATTGATAGCCAAGGTATTGATAGTTTTGCCTCTTATACATTTCCTTTGGAGTGTCCTGACCATCCGCGACGAGGATGACGGTCTTATCATGAAAGGTATCCATCACAAATTTCTGGATTCTGCTGCCGATTCCTTTCTTTTGAAAGGCTTCATCCACACCTAAGTTATCTATTTCAACTGTATTTTCTGAAATAATTACATCCACTCCCCCAGCTGGCGTACCTTTATATAAAGCTATCAGCTGCATGATAGTTGGGTCTTTAAAAATACATTTATTCAACTCTACCTTTTGATTAGCGAAATTACTGCCAAATACGATATCCTGCTGATACTGTAAGGATAGAAAATCCCTCAGGTTTTTTTCTGTTACGATTTCAACCTCAATGTCGGGGTTAACCTTCACTTCCGGAAACCGATTTGGTTGAATAGCATATAGTTCGAGAAAACCAATATCATAATTTTTTTGATTTAAGTAATTCACTAACTCAACTGGGACCTTTTTATCGACAGGAAATTTGAACTTCACATGTTTCTGACCGTTTCTGTGATGATACTCTCTTAAATAACTTTCTGCGTTTTTAAATTCGACCAGTGTAGGAAATGTTTTAAACTCTATATAATTACTATCATATCTTGATAACATTTCTGGAAAATGAAAATGTTTGTATAGATTATTCTCTGCTACTACATGACTATGAATAAAGATATTTTCAAATGTAATTTGCATGAACCAGGTCCCCTTCAGCAGAAGTATTAATTCTATTCTATAAATTTTTTATCAAATGAATTAGACGCATCAAATCGTCTTTTGATACGGACATCTTTAAGACACCGCTGTCTTGAAAGTCAATGATTGCTTGAAGTGCAAGGATGGTTGGTGGTGCAAGTTTAATTTCTTTAGTTTGAAAGGCAGCTAGTGCATCTTCTGGCTTAATCCAGACTGCTTCATCAATTTCCTTTTGATCTGGTACTGGATATTGACCTTCCGGAAGCTTTGCTAAAAAGAAACGGGTATCAAAACGAATTGGACTTTCCTCAGGTGTGATAATTTGACCAAAATAGGTTAAACATTGAGGATCAAAATAAAGATTTTCTTGTTCTAACACTGTAATAAAAGGTTTTTCACCTTCTAGAAGATTTTTTCGGTATTTTACTAGCTTTTCATTTGGCAATAGAACTGGCAAACCGTCTTTCCTGTCACCCAACAAAATCCCAGCTTCTTCAAATAATTCTCTTGCTGCAGCTATATAATGTGAAAGACTAATAGAAAGCTGGGTATCATCACGATTGACATAATCATTTTCAACATATGCATCATGTTTTTCTACGGCTCCTCCGGGAAAAACGTGAAATCCCCTCATGAACCTCATCGTGATTGGCCGTTTTGTTAAATACACCCTTGATGATTCGTCCATCAATACAACTGTTGAAGCCGGTTTTGGTGTTGCTGCCATCAAAGAATCCACCCCCACTATTTTAAAAAACACTCATTTCATTCTTGCTTTTTCCAATATTCAGTTATAAACTCTTGCAGCATTTCATTTAAACTCGACTTTTTTTGCTTTTTTAACCATTCTACCTGATTGATGGGCAGATTTACTTTTAGACTAATGTTCTCATTGGGCATTTCAACCTTTCTAATTTCTTCCAATGTAACTCCCTCTTCTACATTAGGAAACCATGAACTACTCTCATTCACTCGGTCAAGATCTCCAAATTCATCAATGTCATTAAGGTCACAGAATAAATTAAGCTGCGGCAATCCTCCAGACAGGCTTTTTAAATGCATGATGGAATCAATTAATCTGCCATTTTCTAGTTCTATCTCAATAATTAAATTTTGCTCTTTTTTATATTTTCTCTCCGTAACTTCACTTACAAGCAAATCCAATTCAAGCGTGTATCCCAAGTGTGATTCAAAGATATAAATCGCACTATTAAAGATATATATATTCTCCCCATCAATTTTTACCGATTTTACAACAGCCATTAACCATTCCTCCAAAAAGCAGTAACATTAATAATCTAATTTTATACCAAAAGAGGAGACTTGTTAACTTAATAAAAAACCGCACTAACGAATATCCACCGTTCGAATTTAAGTACAATTACATAGTAAATGTACTCACGTAAAAGCAAGGACGGTGTACCTTTTACGGATTCGCAAGAGAGAATTTCACTCTCACACCAAAGGTGTAAAGCTACATCACGCAGACATCGAAACGTCTGAGGACCAGTATACTACTGCCT
>NZ_JABWSY010000023.1:7508-74048 GCF_013396335.1 Bacillus sp. EB106-08-02-XG196 | reverse complement strand
AACACGGAAGTTAAGCTTCTCAGCGCCGATGGTAGTTGGGACTTTGTCCCTGTGAGAGTAGGACGTTGCCAGGCAAAACGAAGCACAACCTGATAAGGGTTGTGCTTTTTTTTTTTGTCCGAAAGGACAAAAGGTTGTAAACATGATGGGATCGAGATTCGTGCCCTCACTGTGGTACCTCTAAATGAAAGCGGTAATGAATAGGAGTTAATCGTGCCCGTGAGGCGTTATTTTTATAGAAAATGGTAACGAATAGTGGCTATTCTTGCCCGTGAAGCGTTATTTTTAGAGAAAACGGTAACGAATAATCATTTTTACACTTTTAGTTAAATTTCCAAAGTCCCTCCGCACAAACTTTTTAGCACAAAAAGGAACCTAACCTCCTATTTAGGCACTACCCACTCCAACTAATTTCCTAAAATCAAATTTAACAGGTTTCACACCCGCGAAATATGGAGAAAATCATTAGTAGCATGTTGTTTGCAACTACATAAAATTTTCAGTATAATTAAAGTCAAATATAGTCAAAGTCAGGGGGTGCGAAGATGAGAAACATCTCCGATATTATTGAAAAGTATTTGAAGCAAGTGTTAGAAATGAGTGAGCAGGAGCATGTTGAAATTAAGCGAAGTGAAATTGCTGACAAATTTCAATGTGTCCCCTCACAAATCAATTACGTCATTAATACGCGCTTTACCATTGAACGAGGATATATCGTAGAAAGTAAACGTGGAGGAGGCGGGTATATCCGAATCATGAAGGTTCAGTCCCATGATTTAGTTGACCTAATTGATCATTTACTGTCACTCTTTGATAATCGTATTGCACAAACTACAGCAGAAGATGTTATTTATAGACTCGTACATGAGGAGATAATCACAAAACGAGAAGCAAAAATTATGCTCAGTGTTATTGATCGTTCTGTCCTGTATATTGATCTTCCATTCCGAGATGAATTAAGAGCAAGAATGTTAAATGCAATGTTAACATCATTGAAGTATAAATAATATATACCAGCTAGTGAGGTGAAATGAAAGATGATTTGCCAGGAATGTAATCAAAGACCTGCTGCACTCCATTTTACAAAAATTATCAACGGTGAAAAAACCGAAGTAAATCTTTGTGAAAAATGTGCCCAAGAAAAGGGCGAGATGTTCATGATTTCAGGAGGATCTGGTTTTACCTTTAATAACTTATTAGCAGGATTATTAAATATTGATCACACTGTTCAAAAGCAAAATCAAAATACCTTTCATCAAGAAGAAGTTCTTCAGTGTAGTGGATGTTCGATGACATTTCCACAATTTATTAAAGTGGGGCGTTTCGGATGTGCACATTGCTATGAAACCTTTAATGAACAGCTGCCACCAGTTTTGAGAAGGCTTCATAGTGGGAATTGGTCCCATAGCGGTAAAATTCCAAAGAGAATTGGTGGAGGAATTCACCTTAAAAAGCAAGTTGAAAATCTTAAAAATGAATTAAAAGAGTTAATTCAGCAAGAGGAATTTGAAAAAGCTGCTCAGATTCGAGATGAAATTCGTACACTCGAAAAAGGCTTACCAGGCAGCAGTAAGGGAGGGGAATAACGTGTCGCTTGAACGCTTTATCAATCAAGCCGTCAGCTCGTGGATGAGCGAGGAGGGGCCTGATTCAGATATTGTCCTTAGTTCCCGAATCCGTTTAGCCCGTAACTTTGAAAACTTTACTTTTCCAACATTATTTTCACATGAAGAAGCACAAGCCATTATTAAAAAAATGGAAGATATACTGCAAGAATCAAATTTCACAAAGTTTGGTCAAATGGAATTACTAAAGATTGATGAAATACAGCCCCTTCAAAAAAGGGTTTTAGTAGAAAAGCATTTGATCAGCCCTAATTTAGCAGAGGATTCACCATATGGAGCCGTTCTATTAACCGAAAACGAAGAAGTTAGTATTATGATTAATGAAGAGGACCATATTCGCATTCAATGTTTGTTTCCCGGCCTTCAGCTAACAGAGGCGTTAGAGGCAGCGAATGAGGTAGATGATTGGCTGGAAAGCCACATTCACTTTGGTTTCGATGAAAAGCATGGTTATCTAACAAGCTGCCCCACAAATGTGGGTACGGGTCTACGGGCATCTGTCATGATGCATCTGCCAGGTCTTATATTAACTCAGCAAATCAATCGTATTATTCCAGCAATAAACCAGCTGGGATTAGTTGTTAGAGGAATCTATGGCGAGGGGAGTGAAGCGCTCGGAAATATATTTCAAATCTCCAATCAAATTACTCTAGGGAAATCTGAAGAAGATATCTGTCGTGACCTTAAAGGTGTAGTAAGTCAGTTAATTTCACAAGAAAGGTCTGCTCGTGAAGCATTACGCAAAACTTCGAACATACAATTAGAAGACAGAGTGTTTCGATCTTATGGAGTATTATCCAATTGCAGGATTATAGAAACAAAAGAGGCTGCAAAATGCCTATCTGATGTTCGCCTAGGAATTGATATGGGTTATATTGATCATTTGCCTAAGAATATATTAAATGAATTAATGATATTAACACAGCCTGGGTTCCTGCAGCAGTATGCAGGCGGGCATTTAAGAGCAAATGAAAGAGATATAAGACGAGCAGCTTTAATTCGAGAACGACTAAAAATGGAGCACGATAAAAGGTGAGGAGGAATGGAATATGATGTTCGGCCGTTTTACTGAAAGAGCTCAGAAGGTATTAGCTTTAGCACAAGAGGAAGCAATCAGACTTGGACACAACAATATTGGGACTGAGCATATCCTATTAGGTTTAGTCCGTGAGGGAGAAGGCATTGCTGCCAAAGCGCTTTATGGGCTTGGATTAGGTTCAGAAAAAATCCAAAAGGAAGTAGAATCGTTAATTGGGAAAGGCCAGGAAGCATCCCAAACAATTCACTATACCCCAAGGGCGAAAAAGGTAATCGAATTATCAATGGATGAAGCTCGAAAATTAGGACATTCCTATGTTGGTACTGAGCATATCCTGCTTGGTTTAATTCGTGAAGGAGAAGGTGTTGCTGCAAGAGTTCTTAATAATCTTGGAGTAAGCTTAAATAAAGCACGTCAACAGGTACTACAGTTACTAGGCAGTAATGAGTCAGGCGGGCATCAGGGAGGGGCATCAGTAAGTGCCAATACCCCAACCCTTGATAGCCTTGCTAGAGATCTGACGGCAATTGCTAGAGAAGGAAGTTTAGATCCTGTTATTGGCAGAAGTAAGGAAATACAGCGGGTTATAGAAGTATTAAGCCGCCGTACAAAAAACAACCCAGTTTTAATTGGTGAACCAGGTGTAGGTAAAACAGCAATCGCTGAAGGTCTTGCCCAACAAATTGTAAATAATGAAGTTCCAGAAATTCTCCGTGATAAGCGGGTTATGACTTTAGATATGGGAACAGTAGTAGCTGGTACTAAATACCGTGGGGAATTTGAGGACCGTTTAAAAAAGGTAATGGATGAAATCCGCCAAGCTGGAAACATCATACTCTTTATTGATGAGTTACACACATTAATTGGCGCAGGGGGAGCAGAAGGAGCTATTGACGCTTCAAACATCTTAAAACCATCCCTTGCCCGTGGAGAGCTACAATGTATCGGTGCAACCACTCTTGACGAATATCGAAAATATATAGAAAAAGATGCGGCATTAGAACGACGCTTCCAGCCAATCCGTGTTGATGAACCAACGGCTGAAGAGTCCGTACGGATATTAGAAGGTCTTCGTGATCGTTATGAAGCTCATCACCGCGTTTCCATAACAGACGAGGCCATTGAAGCAGCTGTAAAGTTGTCTGATCGCTATATTTCTGACCGTTTCCTTCCAGATAAAGCGATTGACTTAATTGATGAAGCAGGATCAAAGGTTCGCTTACGTTCTTATACGACACCTCCCAATTTAAAAGAGTTAGAAGTGAAGCTTGAAGAGGTCCGTAAAGAAAAGGATTCGGCAGTTCAGAGCCAGGAATTTGAGAAAGCTGCCTCTCTAAGAGATACAGAACAGCGTCTTCGTGAGCAGCTAGAAGAAACAAAGAAAACGTGGAAAGAAAAACAAGGAAAAGAAAATAGTGAGGTTACCGTTGAGGATATTGCAAGTGTGGTTTCAAGCTGGACGGGAATTCCTGTCTCGAAGCTTGCTCAAACAGAAACGGCAAAATTGCTTAATTTAGAAGAACTCTTACATTCCCGTGTGATTGGACAGGAGGAAGCGGTTAAGGCTGTATCAAAAGCAGTGCGCCGGGCTAGAGCAGGCTTAAAGGATCCTAAACGTCCAATTGGCTCTTTTGTTTTCCTTGGTCCTACTGGTGTAGGGAAAACTGAATTGGCTAGGGCACTTGCTGAGGCAATGTTTGGTGACGAGGATGCGATGATTCGTATCGATATGTCTGAATATATGGAGAAACATTCTACTTCTCGCTTGGTTGGGTCTCCTCCAGGATATGTAGGATACGAAGAGGGCGGCCAATTAACAGAAAAGGTTAGAAGAAAGCCATATTCTGTTATCCTGCTGGACGAAATCGAAAAGGCTCATCCTGATGTATTTAATATTTTATTGCAAGTTCTTGAAGATGGCCGCTTGACGGATTCTAAAGGCAGAACCGTCGACTTCCGCAATACAGTGCTCATTATGACATCAAACGTAGGGGCAGAAGCTTTAAAACGTAATAAGTATGTTGGCTTTAATATTCAAGATGGAGAACAGAATTATAAGGATATGAAGGGTAAAGTAATGGAAGAGTTGAAAAAAGCCTTCCGTCCAGAATTCTTAAACCGTATTGATGAAATTATTGTCTTCCATGCTTTAGAAAGAAAGCATTTAGAAGAAATTGTTACACTTCTGTCTGACCAACTGGTAAAACGTCTAAAAGAGCAGCACATTTCTTTAGAACTAACAGAAGCCGCGAAGGGAAAAATCTCTGTAGAAGGTTACGACCCAGAGTACGGTGCACGTCCATTACGAAGGGCTATTCAAAAGCATATTGAAGACCGTCTTTCTGAAGAGCTGTTAAGAGGTACAGTATTAACAGGTCAGCATGTTATAATTGATGTGGATAATGGTGAATTCTTAGTTAAAACGGCGGAAAAAACGCCTCTTACTAAATAAACCAAATTTTTTTCAGAACAACTAAAAGGGGTACACGATACTAGGTTGACCGTGTACCTCTTTTTGTATTTATAGTCAGGAGTAGATAGGAATGGCCAAACGAAAAACGAAGTATATGTGTCAAGAGTGCGGGTATGAAGCTCCGAAGTGGATGGGAAAATGCCCGGGCTGCGGAGAATGGAACAAAATGGTGGAGGAAGTTGAGGTAACTGGCGGGAATCGTAGAGGAGCCTTCGCTCATTCTCAGGGGGGAGCCACGTTATTATCTAAACCAACACCTATTACAGCCATTGAATCACTGACTGAACCAAGGATTCTTACTGATTTGAATGAGCTTAATCGTGTGTTAGGCGGCGGAGTGGTAAAGGGATCGCTGGTATTAATCGGTGGTGATCCTGGTATTGGTAAATCAACTCTGTTGTTACAGGTATCTTCCCAGCTTGCGAATAAAGGAAATCAGGTCTTATACATATCCGGTGAGGAATCTTTGAGGCAGACGAAGCTTCGTGCTGAAAGACTTGGGATAAAATCTGAGAATCTCCTCGTCTATTCTGAAACCAATTTGGAAGAAATCAATCGAACCATAGAAGATACGAATCCAAGCTTTGTCATAATTGATTCTATTCAAACTGTTTTTCATCCGGAAGTAACTTCCGCACCAGGGAGTGTATCACAGGTTCGTGAGTGTACCTCTGAATTAATGAGAATAGGGAAAACAAAGGGTATTGCGATTTTTATTGTTGGCCATGTAACAAAAGAAGGTTCCATTGCCGGGCCAAGGCTGCTTGAGCATATGGTAGATACCGTACTCTACTTTGAAGGAGAAAGGCACCATACGTATCGAATTCTACGGGCAGTAAAGAATCGTTTTGGATCAACCAATGAAATGGGTATTTTTGAAATGAAAGAATTTGGACTTGATGAGGTGGCGAATCCCTCAGAAATCTTCCTTGAAGAGAGGTCTCAAGGTGCTGCAGGATCAACAGTGGTTGCCTCAATGGAAGGAACCCGTCCAGTACTAGTAGAAATCCAAGCTCTAATTTCTCCAACAAGCTTTGGAAATCCAAGGAGAATGGCAACGGGGATTGATCATAATCGGGTTCCGTTATTAATGGCAGTCTTAGAAAAACGAATGGGTTTGTTACTTCAAAATCAAGATGCTTATCTTAAGGTGGCAGGGGGAGTCAAGCTAGATGAACCAGCTATTGATTTAGCGATTGCCGTAAGTATTGCCTCGAGCTTCCGTGATAAACCAACAAGGGCAACAGATTGTATTATCGGAGAGGTGGGGTTAACAGGAGAGGTAAGACGGGTCTCTAGAATTGAACAGCGTGTGCAGGAAGCCGCGAAGCTGGGTTTTGAACGGGTCATTTTGCCTGCCAATAATCTAAGCGGCTGGCAAGGTCCGAAAGGTGTAGAACTCATCGGCGTGTCCACTGTAGCTGAAGCCTTAAAAGCAGCGTTGGGAGTGTAAGACATGGATAATAGAAAGCTGGGTGAACAAACCGTAAGTGAAGTTTTACAGTTTCTTGCTCCTGGTACCCCTATTCGTGAAGGAATTGATAATGTATTAAGGGCGAATACAGGCGGGCTCATTGTTGTTGGTTACAATGATAAGGTCAAAGGTATCGTGGATGGCGGTTTTCAAATAAATTGTCCTTTTTCGCCAAGCTATCTTTATGAGTTAGCAAAAATGGACGGTGCAATCATCCTTAATGAACTAGGTAATACGATACTTATAGCGAATGCCCAACTGGTACCAGACTCTGAAATTTCTGCTTCGGAAACAGGGATGCGGCACCGAACTGCTGAAAGAGTGGCTAGGCAGACGAAGGCACTTGTCATTGCTATTTCTCAAAGGAGAAATGTGATAACCCTATATCAAGGAAATTTCCGTTATGCACTTAAAGATATATCTGTGATCTTAACGAAGGCGAATCAGGCCATTCAAATGCTCGAAAAGTATAAAGCAGTACTTGGGCGGAGTATTGCCAGTTTAAGTATCCTAGAGTTCGAAGAATCTGTTACCTTTAATGATTTTCTTTTGGTACTGCACCGATTTGAAATGGTTCTTAAAATTAAAAATGAACTCATAACCTACTTAAATGAGTTAGGTACAGAGGGCAGGCTAATTCGCCTGCAAATGAATGAAATTTTGACAGATTTAGAAGAAGAGACATCTAATATCATCAAAGATTATTCGTTTGATCGGAATGTCAAGGCGAGAGATGTCCTCAAACGAATGCAGGTTTTAACGAGCAATGGGGCACTAGAGGATATCGCCATCTTGAAATTGATGGGTTATCAAGGTTATATACCGCTAGATGAAAATAAACAACCAAGAGGTTATCGGATACTTCATAAAATCCCCCGCCTGCCTATTGTCATCATTGAAAATATCATTACAAGCTTTGGCGAGTTTTCGAAAATTATTTCCGCCACTGTTGAAGAACTAGATGATGTGGAGGGCATTGGCGAAATCCGTGCCAAAAAAATTAAAGAAGGCTTAAAGTTAATCAAAGAGCGATTATATACGGAACGACAAATATAGAAATTATCTGGATAAACAGTAATTTTCCAGTGTTTGACAGAATAATTTCCCGATGCTACCCTATGAATGAAAATAAAAAGTTTATTTTCAGGTTATAAAACTTACCGTTTGCTAAAAATAATCAATAAACAAAGGTTTCATTTTTGGGAATATGTTTATAATGAGTAGAGGAGGTGAAGGAATGTTAAAACGTATTGTGCAAGCATGTTTTCTCATTACTGGAGGTACGCTTGGAATATTATTAATCCCGCAATTACTTAAATTAATAAAATTTGATGACATTCCAATAATCAGTAACTCGTATGCAACGGCTATTATAGGTGCAATTATTTTCTATCTTATTACTTTTTGGGCAGTAGATTATGTACTGGAGTTTATTAAATGGGCAGAAGATTCACTGGTGAAAATCCCTGTAACAGATGTGATTTTTGGCAGTATAGGATTAATTTTTGGTTTATTAACAGCCTTTTTAATTGGTTTTGCTCTAAATGCCGTTCAAGTACCTATACTTAATGCTGTCGCTCCTATTTTGCTGACATTATTATTTGGATACCTTGGATTTCAGGTTGGATTTAAGAAAAGGGATGAGTTATTAAATCTCTTTGGCAGCCGCGGGAAGAAGAAATCCGGTGAAGAGGATGCGGAAAAGTCTGAGGGACAATCACTAAAAATCCTCGATACAAGTGTAATTATTGATGGCCGCGTAGCGGATATTTGTCAAACTGGATTTTTAGAAGGAACGATTGTCATTCCTCGCTTCGTACTAGAGGAATTACAACATATTGCTGATTCATCTGATGTGTTAAAGCGAAATCGCGGGAGACGGGGATTGGATATTTTAAATCGAATTCAAAAGGAACTAGCGATTAAAGTAGAGATTTACGAAGGCGATTTTGATGAAATCCAAGAAGTCGACAGTAAGCTGGTGAAACTAGCCAAAATTACGAATGGCATGCTGGTTACGAATGATTTTAATCTTAATAAAGTATGTGAATTACAGAACGTTTCTGTTTTAAATATTAATGACTTAGCCAATGCGGTTAAACCAGTAGTATTGCCTGGTGAAGAGTTAGCCGTACAGGTGATTAAGGATGGTAAGGAATATCACCAAGGTGTAGCCTATCTTGATGATGGTACGATGATTGTAGTGGAAGAGGGCAGAGAATATATCGGCAAGAGAATTGATGTTCTGGTTACGAGTGTTCTTCAGACATCAGCAGGAAGAATGATATTTGCAAAACCAAAGCTACTAGAAAAAAGTGCTTTAGGAAGCTAGAAAGATTGGAGTTTTAGCATGACTTACCAAGTCATTATCCCGGCAGCGGGTCAAGGGAAGAGGATGGGCGCAGGGAAAAACAAGCTTTTATTAGAGTTAAATAGTATTCCTGTATTCATTCATTCACTAAAGGTATTTGAGGAGGATGAGCTATGCGATGGAATAATCCTAGCCATTCACCCCCAGGACGAAGCTGAATTTAATTCCCTTTTGAAGAAGCATGGAGTGAATAAGGTGCTTGAATTAGTTCCAGGTGGGAAAGAGCGCCAAGATAGCATTTACAATGCCTTGAAGACAGTGAAGACTGATGGAATTATCCTTGTTCATGATGCGGCTCGGCCTTTTATTCAGAAGGAACATATTCACCGATTACTAGATACAGCACAAGAAACAGGTGCAGCAATCATTGGAGTGCCAGCAAAAGATACCATGAAAACAGTACGTGATGATGTGGTAATGGCAACTGTCGAAAGGTCTAGCTTGTGGGCTGTTCAAACCCCACAAGCTTTTCGTTTTTCCTTATTGCGTAGTGCATATGAACAGGCAGAAAAGGATGGCTTTATTGGTACGGATGATTCAAGCTTGGTAGAGCGAATCTCTCATCCAGTCACAATGGTTGAGGGGGATTATGATAATATCAAGCTTACGACACAGGAAGACTTATTTTTTGCACAAGCGATATTACAGAAAAGAAAAGGGAGTTTTTGAATATGTTTCGTATTGGACAAGGCTTTGATGTACACCAATTAACGGAGGGGCGCCCGCTGATAATTGGCGGCATTACCATTCCATATGAAAAAGGGCTTTTGGGTCACTCGGATGCAGATGTTTTATTACATACGGTAGCAGATGCATGTCTTGGAGCCATTGGAGAAGGCGATATAGGCAAGCATTTTCCAGATACAGATCCGGAATTTAAAGATGCAGATTCTGCTAAGCTAATGGAGCATGTATGGCAGCTTGTGAAGGATAGAGGATATGAGCTTGTAAATGCAGATTGTACAATCATTGCACAAAAGCCCAAAATGGCACCCTATATTCAGCAAATGAAAGAGAGAATGGCTGAATTACTTAATGCTTCTCCTGAACAAATCAATGTGAAGGCAACAACGACAGAAAAGCTAGGCTTTACTGGCCGCGGTGAAGGAATTGCCTCACAAGCG
Organism: Bacillus sp. EB106-08-02-XG196; assembly: GCF_013396335.1. Classification (GTDB taxonomy): domain Bacteria; phylum Bacillota; class Bacilli; order Bacillales; family Cytobacillaceae; genus Neobacillus. Next base: position 63,942 of record NZ_JABWSY010000023.1, on the reverse strand, counting down.
GTAGTTTTACTAAAAAAGAATTAAATTCTTTATTGCTGAAATACACAATGGTAAAATAAATCAGATATAGAAAATCAACGGTATACGGAGGCATAATGATGTCAAATGAAGTTCGTGTAAGGTATGCTCCAAGTCCTACTGGACATTTACATATTGGGAATGCCCGTACTGCATTATTTAATTATTTATTTGCGCGTAATAAGGGCGGTAAATTTATTATTCGGATTGAAGACACAGATAAGAAGCGGAATATTGCTGGCGGAGAAGAAAGCCAATTAAAATACCTTAAATGGCTGGGTATGGATTGGGATGAAAGTGTGGATGTCGGCGGTGAATATGGACCTTATCGACAGTCAGAAAGAAATGATATTTATCAAACCTACTACAATCAATTATTAGAGAATGGTCATGCCTATAAATGTTATTGTACAGAAGCAGAAATCGCAGCTGAGCGGGAAGAGCAGACCGAAAGAGGCGAAACTCCTCAATATTCTGGAAAGTGCCGTCATTTAACGGCTGAGGAACGTGCAAAATTAGAAAGTGAAGGCCGCGAACCTAGTATTCGAATCATCGTACCAGAAGAGAAAACTTACACCTTCGAGGATATGGTAAAAGGGACTGTTTCCTTTGAGTCTGAAGGAATGGGCGATTGGGTCATCATCAAAAAGGATGGAACGCCGACTTATAATTTTGCGGTAACGGTAGATGATTATGTAATGAAAATTTCGCATGTCCTTCGCGGTGATGACCATATATCCAATACTCCTAAGCAGTTAATGGTTTATGAAGCATTAGGATGGGAGCCGCCGGTTTTTGGTCACATGACACTAATCGTGAATGAAAGCAGAAAGAAGTTAAGCAAACGGGATGAATCTATTATTCAATTTATCGAACAATATGAAGAATTAGGCTATCTGCCAGAGGCTTTGTTTAATTTTATTACTTTGCTGGGATGGTCACCAACAGGTGAAGAGGAGCTTTACTCTAAAGAGGAATTTATTAAAATTTTCGATGCCAATCGCTTATCAAAATCCCCGGCTTTATTTGATACAAATAAGCTGACATGGATGAACAATCAGTATATGAAGAAGATAGAGGTTGATCGAGTATTGGAGCTATCCATGCCACATCTAGTAAAAGCTGGAGTGTTAAGTGAGAGCTTGACGGATGAAGAGCATGAGTGGGCAAGAGGTTTAGTAAGTTTGTTACAGGAAAAAATGAGCTTCGGTGCGGAGATTGTTGAGCTTTCGGATATGTTTTTTAAAGAAGAGGCAGAATACGAAGAGGATGCTAAGGAAGTATTAACAGGAGAGACAGTTCCTGAAGTACTTAAGGCTTTTGCTGAGGAGCTAGAGAAACTAGACAACTTTAAAGCCAGTGAAATTAAGGCAGCGATGAAGGCAGTTCAAAAATCCACTGGGCAAAAGGGAAAGAATTTGTTTATGCCGATTCGTGCAGCTGTTTCGGGTCAAACACATGGTCCAGATTTACCTCAGGCTATTGAACTTTTAGGAAAAGGAAAAGTTCTAAATAGAATTCAAAAAATTATTGGTTAACATTTGAACAAATATGTAATATAGTAAAGGATATATACTCTTGATAAGAAAAAGTGTTGAAGAGGAAAAGTAGAATATGACGCTTTAAAGAGAAAACCATCACCGGCTGAAAGTGGTTTAAGCCTCTCATGTTTGAAATGCACCTCTGAGTCCCATTTCGAAAGATGCTAAATCTGTGTAGATGTGGGCGGAACCTTTCCGTTAACAGGTAGAGTGAGACCATATATAAGCTGTATGTTAAGCAGCTTAGGTCTAATCAGAGTGGAACCGCGCCAAAGCGTCTCTGTCGTTATGACAGGGGCGTTTTTTATTTTTCAAAAAAAACAAAGGGGAACAACGCAGAGGAGACTATCTTAGGCTTAAGCTAATGTTTTATTAATAATAAGGGGGAAATGAAAAAATGTTCAAAAGGATGAGGGAGGATATTGAGGTTGTTTTTGAACAAGATCCTGCAGCGAGAACCTACCTAGAGGTTATCCTAACGTACTCAGGCTTACACGCGATTTGGGCACACCGTATTGCCCATGCATTTTTTAAACGGAAATTATATTTTCTTGCAAGGGTAATTTCTCAGATTAGCCGCTTTTTCACAGGTATTGAAATCCATCCTGGTGCAAAAATAGGCAGAAGATTTTTTATAGACCACGGTATGGGCGTTGTGATCGGAGAAACTTGTGAAATTGGTGATAATGTAACGGTTTTTCAAGGTGTGACACTAGGTGGAACTGGAAAAGAGAAAGGTAAACGCCATCCAACGATAAAGGATAATGCGTTAATTGCAACAGGTGCAAAGGTGCTGGGATCAATCACCATTGGGGAAAATTCGAAGATTGGTGCAGGCTCTGTCGTCTTAAAGGAAGTTCCGCCTAATTCAACGGTTGTAGGTGTTCCGGGAAGGGTAGTAATCCAAGATGGGAAGCGAATTGACAGGGATTTAGATCATTGCAATCTTCCTGATCCTATTGCGGATCGCATTAAGGAATTGCAACTAGAAATAATTTATCTAAAAGAAGAATTCACTGAATCGAAAAAAGAAAGGACTAAAGTAAATGGCCATTCAGCTTTATAATACATTAACCCGAAGAAAAGAAGAGTTCGTCCCCCTTGAGGAAGGGAAAGTTAAAATGTATGTTTGCGGACCGACTGTCTATAATTATATTCATATCGGTAATGCACGCCCGGCTATTGTTTTTGATACCGTTCGCCGCTATTTTGAGTACCGTGGCTACAACGTTCATTTTGTTTCCAACTTTACAGATGTAGATGATAAATTAATCCGTGCTGCAAATCAGCTTGGGGTGGATGTTCCTGCTGTCGCGGATCGTTTCATTCAAGCATATTTTGAAGATGTGACAGCATTAGGCTGCAAACAAGCGGATGTTCACCCGCGGGTAATGGAAAATATGGATATTATCATTGATTTTATTGCACAGCTTATTGAAAAAGGTTTTGCATATGAATCAGAAGGTGATGTCTATTTCAGAACAAGAAGCTTTAATGACTACGGTAAACTCTCTCATCAATCCATTGATGACCTGCAGATTGGAGCAAGAATTGAAATTGGCGAGAAGAAGCAGGATGATTTGGACTTTGCATTATGGAAAGCTGCAAAAGAAGGGGAAATCTTTTGGGAAAGCCCTTGGGGAATAGGACGTCCAGGCTGGCATATTGAGTGCTCGGCAATGGCAAAAAAATACCTTGGTGAAACGATTGATATCCATGCCGGCGGTCAAGATTTAACCTTCCCGCATCATGAAAATGAAATTGCTCAATCGGAGGCACTTTCTGGAAAGACCTTTTCCCGCTACTGGATGCATAACGGGTATATCAATATTGACAATGAAAAGATGTCAAAATCGCTTGGGAACTTTGTTCTTGTCCATGACATTATACAGGCGCATAATCCTCAAGTCTTACGATTCTTTATGCTGTCGGTTCATTACCGCAATCCTATCAACTATAGTGAGGAGTTACTTGAAAGCACAAAGGCTGCCTTTGAGCGCTTAACAACTTCATATCAAAATTTAAAACACCGTAAGGAATCTAGTACAGATTTAACAAATAATAATCAGGAATGGCTAGAGAAAATAGTAGCCTTACAGGATGAGTTTATAAAAGCAATGGATGATGATTTCAATACAGCAAAGGCGATTTCTGTTTTGTTTGACCTTTCGAAGCTGGCTAACTACTATCTTTTGGAAAAGAACACTGCGGTAGAAGTAATTGATACATTTACCAAACAATTTGATGAGTTATTTAATGTCTTAGGTCTGACGCTTGAACAAACGACAGAAATGTTAGATGAAGAAATAGATGCCTTAATAGAAAAAAGAATTCAGGCTCGCAAAGACCGTAATTTTCAGCTGTCTGACGAAATCAGAGATCAGCTAAAGGAAATGAATATTATTTTAGAAGATACTCCGCAGGGTACAAGATGGAAAAGAGGCTAATTCATGCTTGATTATCAAGAAAAAGTAAACGCTAATCAATTGAACAGTCTTGCACTAGCTTACTTGGGTGACGCTGTCTATGAGATTTATGTCAGGCGTCACCTCCTGCAAAGCGGGAAGGTAAAGCCCAACAGTCTTCACCGCGAGGGGACAACCTATGTTTCCGCAAAGGCGCAATGCCAAGTGTTATTTCGAATGATGGATGAACACCTCCTTACAGAGGAGGAGCTGGCGGTAGTTAAGCGTGGACGTAATGCTAAATCAGGCACGGTGCCAAAAAACACAGACGTCCAAACCTACCATTACAGTACCGCATTTGAAGCGTTATTAGGATTTTTATATTTAACGGAGAAAACGGACCGACTAGAAGAACTTATCTTAAAGTCATTTGAATATGTGGAAGAAAAGAAAGGAGGAAAAGGCGAATGAATGAAAACCAGGATTATATCATTGGTAAAAACCCAGTTATGGAAGCACTAAGAGCAGAAAGAGATATCAACAAAATATTGATTGCAGAATCCTCCCAGCGTGGTCAAATGCAGCCATTAATTCAATTAGCAAAAGAAGCACATGTTATTGTTCAATTTGTCCCAAAGAAAAAAATTGACCAGATATCTGATGAAAATCATCAAGGAGTTCTTGCTTACGTTGCAGCCTATCAATATGCAGAGATGGATGATTTATTTGCAGCTGCAGAAAAGAAGAACGAGCCTCCATTCTTTTTATTATTGGATGAAATCGAGGATCCTCATAATCTTGGATCCATCATGCGTACGGCGGATGCAGTAGGTGCACATGGAATTATTATTCCAAAAAGAAGAGCTGTTGGTTTAACGGCAACAGTCGCAAAAGCATCAACAGGTGCAATTGAACATATCCCGGTAGTCCGTGTTACCAATATGGCAAGAACCATTGATGAATTAAAGGAGCGCGGTGTTTGGATTGCCGGTACGGATGCAAGTGGAAAACAAGATTATCGTCAATTAGATGGTACGATGCCGCTAGGCCTTGTAATTGGGAGCGAAGGAAAAGGGATGGGCCGTCTTGTTAGAGATAAATGTGACTTTCTCATCAACCTGCCGATGGCTGGAAGGGTAACATCATTAAATGCTTCTGTTGCGGCAGCGTTACTAATGTATGAGGTATACCGCAAGCGGCATCCTCTCGAGGGATAGCAATGGACATTCTGCTCGTCGATGGATATAACATAATCGGGGCTTGGCCGGAGTTAAGGGCATTAAAGGACCATGATTTACCAGCGGCAAGGGACCGCTTAGTAGAAAGGATGGCAGAATACCAAGCTTTTTCAGGTTATCGTGTCATTGTTGTGTTTGACGCCTACTATGTTCAGGGAACCGAGAAGAAGTATAATAACCATAAAGTAGAGGTTATTTTTACAAAAGAAAACGAAACCGCGGATGAGCGAATTGAGAAATTAGCCATTGCTTTAAATAACCGAAGGACTCAAATTCATGTTGCTACTTCGGATTATACGGAGCAATGGGCTATTTTCGGACAAGGAGCACTAAGGAAATCTGCACGGGAATTACTTATAGAGATGTCCTCAGTCGAAAAGGGAATAGAGAAAAATGTGAAAAAGATTCAGGAAAAAAGACCAGTCTCAAAAATACCAATTAGCACCGAAGTGGCAGAAATTTTCGAAAAATGGCGCAGAGGTCAAAAGTAAGCGTTGACGCTCAAAAGTTTTCGACAGTATAATAATACTATCTATGCTTGTTCGGTGGAGGGGGATCTTAATTGAGTACAGACTTCGGGGAAAAAAGCAACCTGCTATTTTTATCAATGGAAGACGAGGAAATTGTAGATCTAGTGCACCAAGGTAATAGTGAGGCTTTGGATTATTTAATCCACAAATATCGAAATTTTGTACGTGCAAAGGCAAGGTCCTACTTCTTAATCGGTGCTGATAAAGAAGATATTGTTCAAGAGGGAATGATTGGGCTGTATAAGGCAATACGTGACTTTCGCGAGGACAAGCTTACCTCCTTTAAGGCGTTTGCTGAACTTTGTATCACCCGACAAATTATCACTGCCATTAAGACAGCAACAAGACAAAAGCACATACCATTAAATTCCTATGTATCATTGGATAAACCCATCTATGATGAAGAATCCGACCGCACATTAATGGATGTCCTTTCTGGCGCAAAGGTGCTTGACCCAGAGGAACTGATCATTAATCAAGAAGAATTCGATCACATAGAAGTGAAAATGACTGAATTATTGAGCGATTTAGAACGTAAGGTTTTGGCGTTATACCTCGATGGGCAATCCTATCAAGAGATATCAGAAGAACTGAATCGGCATGTTAAATCAATTGATAATGCTCTGCAACGTGTAAAAAGAAAATTAGAACGGTATTTAGAAATTAGGGAATTTAGTCTCTGATTTTTGAAAACGGTGACATTTGGATGAACACCTTCACGCATGATGTTGACAATGATTAGGGGTCATGTTACATTTTTAAGGATATAAAAGATGGATATTGAAGGTGACACATTATGAGTAAAAAGATTATTCTGGCATGTGCTGACTGTGGGTCACGTAATTACTCGACGAATGCAAATCAGTTACAATCAGAACGATTGGAATTAAAAAAATATTGCAAAACATGCGCCGCCCATACAATCCACCGAGAAACTAAGTGATTTTTATTCATACTAGCAATGTTATTCCGATAGTTGGAGGGTTACAGATATGCAACGCTTAAAGAATTTCTTCAGTGATATTTTACGTGAAATGAGAAAAGTTAGTTGGCCGAAACGTAAGGAACTAACTCGCTATACTATTACTGTTATTACAACAGTTGCTTTTTTTGCAATATTTTTTGGAGTAATCGATTTAGGTATTTCAAAATTGATTCGAGTTATCCTTGAATAATAAAAGGTATTTCATGGTATAATGGTGAATAATAAAACAAATTCTTAAGTAAAGCCCGTTTAGCGGGTTTTTTCATTTGGTTTTTAAAAGATTTTTATGAAAGTACGGGGAGGGATGGACGTTTAGTCCTCTTGAATGGAAAAAAATTGGTATGTTTTACATACTTACTCAGGTTATGAGAATAAGGTCAAAGCAAATTTAGAAAAACGTGTTGAATCGATGGGTATGACGGATAAAATCTTCCGTGTCGTAGTGCCTGAAGAAGAAGAGACAGAAATAAAAAATGGAAAAACGAAAGTAGTGAAAAGAAAAGTATTTCCAGGCTATGTACTTGTTGAAATCGTCATGACAGATGATTCATGGTATGTTGTCCGGAATACTCCAGGTGTAACTGGTTTTGTCGGTTCTGCTGGAGCAGGATCAAAACCAACGCCGCTTCTGCCTGAAGAAGTAGTGGTCATCCTAAAACGCATGGGCGTTGATGAGAAACGCATCGATGTAAACTATGAAATTGGCGAAACGGTCCGGGTAAAAGAAGGTCCATTCATGAACTTTACAGGAACAGTAGAAGAAATGGATAAAGACAAGGCAAAACTTAAAGTTCTCGTTAATATGTTTGGCCGGGATACACCGGTAGAACTAGAATTTACACAGATTGAGAAGTTGTAAATGGAAAAGTGTAAGCGCCTTGCCCAGAGGCGACAGGCATAAGACGCAACCTGTAAGAAGGCGCATTTTGCCTTCTTCAGGGGGTGGCTTATGACCCCGAGCCTCTAGGCGCTGAAACTGGACATTTAAAGAATTATTAATAGTAATTTGAAAAAAACTTGAAATCATTTTTAAAAAGTGGTAATATTTCATAGGTCAGTATGTCTCTTCGAGAGACAAGACTTTTGCTAAGATCTTTATCTTTATATAAAGACAGATACCTGAGTGGGAGGGTAAAAACCCTATTACCACATCACGGACTTTAAGGAGGTGTGTCTCGTGGCTAAAAAAGTAATTAAAGTTGTTAAATTACAAATCCCTGCTGGTAAAGCAAATCCTGCACCGCCAGTTGGTCCTGCACTAGGTCAAGCCGGTGTTAATATCATGGGATTCTGTAAGGAATTTAACGCTCGTACAGCAGATCAAGCTGGATTGATCATCCCTGTTGAAATCACGGTTTTTGAAGACCGTTCATTTACATTTATTACAAAAACTCCTCCTGCTGCAGTTCTTCTGAAAGTAGCAGCTGGAATTCAGTCTGGTTCTGGTGAACCAAACCGTAATAAAGTAGCAACAGTTAAGCGTACCACAGTACGCGAGATTGCGGAACAGAAAATGCCTGACCTAAACGCTGCAAGCGTTGAAGCAGCAATGCGCATGGTTGAAGGTACTGCTCGCAGCATGGGAATCGTTATCGAAGACTAATCCATGCAAACTGTTTTTGAATGAAGGGGGTTGCGTTACTTACGCAACCTTTATTCGTGGGAGAGTAAATCGTTAAAACCACAATCTAGGAGGAAATAAAAATGGCTAAAAAAGGTAAAAAGTATTTAGAAGCTGCTAAGCTTGTTGATAACACAAAAGCTTATCCAGTTGCTGAAGCAATCGAACTTGCAAAGCAAACTAATTATGCTAAATTTGATGCAACACTTGAAGTTGCATTCCGTTTAGGTGTAGATCCTAAGAAAGCTGACCAGCAAATCCGTGGTGCAGTTGTACTTCCAAACGGAACTGGTAAAACTCAACGCGTTTTAGTATTCGCGAAGGGTGAAAAAGTGAAAGAAGCAGAAGCTGCTGGTGCAGATTATGTTGGCGATGCAGAATACATCACTAAAATCCAACAAGGTTGGTTTGATTTTGATGTAATCGTAGCAACTCCTGACATGATGGGTGAAGTAGGTAAGCTTGGTCGTACATTAGGACCAAAAGGTTTAATGCCAAACCCTAAAACAGGTACAGTAACATTTGATGTAACTAGAGCTATTAACGAAATTAAAGCAGGTAAAGTTGAGTACCGTGTAGATAAAGCTGGAAATATCCACGTACCTATCGGTAAATCATCTTTCGAAAACGAAAAACTTGTTGAGAACTTCAAAACTGTGTTCGAAACAATGGTTAAAGTTAAACCTGCAGCTGCAAAGGGAACATACATGAAGAACGTAACAGTTACTTCAACAATGGGACCTGGCGTGAAGGTTGATCCTTCATCTGTAACAGTTAAGTAATTTTTTACCAATTGACAAGTATAGGTATATTTTATATAATCTATTTTGTTGTTTAAATAAAACATTTGTACTGAAGACAGCAGGTGCGTTTTAATGCTTAATTTCCTGCCGAGGTAATGCGATAGAATGGGCTGATTCATTCGGCTATTGTATGCACCTCCATGTCTGACTTTTGATGTGGAGGTTTTACTTTGCCTGGTATAAATGTAGATATTCTACAGGAGGTGTAAAGATGAGCAGCGTAATCGAACAAAAGATTCAAATCGTTGATGAAATTACAGCTAAGTTAAAAGCTAGTGTTTCAACAATCGTAGTTGACTACCGTGGGCTGACTGTTGCTGAAGTTACTGAACTTCGTAAGCAGCTTCGTGAAGCTGGTATCGACTTCAAGGTTTACAAAAACTCTATGACTCGTCGTGCAGCAGATGCAGCTGAACTTTCAGAGTTAAATGCAGCATTAACAGGTCCTAACGCAATTGCGTTCAGTACGGAAGATGTAGTAGCACCTGCAAAGATTCTTAATGACTTTGCTAAAAAGCACGATGCACTTGAAATTAAAGCTGGTGTAATCGAAGGCAATGTAGCAACAGTTGAAGAGGTTAAAGCACTTGCAGAACTACCTTCACGCGAAGGCTTGCTTTCTATGCTACTCAGCGTACTACAAGCTCCAATCCGCAACCTTGCTCTTGCTACAAAAGCAGTTGCAGACCAAAAAGAAGAACAAGGCGCGTAAGTTAAAACTTATCGCTTAACCAATACGGAATGAAAACTAAGGAGGAACATTAAAATGACTAAAGAACAAATCATTGAAGCAGTTAAATCTATGACTGTTTTAGAACTTAACGATCTAGTAAAAGCAATCGAAGAAGAATTCGGCGTAACTGCTGCTGCACCAGTAGCAATGGGCGGAGCGGCTGTAGCGGCTGTTGAAGAGCAAACTGAATTTGATGTAATCCTAGCTAGCGCTGGCGATCAAAAAATCAAGGTTATCAAAGCTGTACGTGAAATCACTGGTCTTGGTCTTAAAGAAGCAAAAGACCTTGTTGACAACACTCCAAAAGCTGTTAAAGAAGGCGTTTCTAAAGAAGAAGCTGAAGAAATCAAAGCTAAACTTGCTGAAGTTGGAGCTAACGTTGAAGTTAAGTAATAACCTAATAGAAAAGCTCGCTGTATAAGCGGGCTTTTTTTCGATGCTTAAAAGCGAAGTGCCTTGGCGTTTCCGCTGGATATTAGATTTTTTCCTCAGGTAACCTCATTAATGAACACTCCTCAGGAGGTGAGTTTATTGTCTGAACATTACTATTCTCGCACCCAAAAGGTCGAAAGTGAACCGAAATATTGGGACTTCACCTTAAGGAATGTGTTATTTCGTTTTAAAACAGATAACGGCGTATTTTCAAAGAAGGAAGTAGATTTTGGCTCCCGCTTATTAATAGAAGCTTTTGTATTGCCAAATGTTGAAGGACCTGTTCTAGATGTAGGCTGCGGCTATGGTCCAATCGGTCTGTCGATTGCAAAGAATTATCCGGAGCGCATTGTACATATGATTGATGTAAATGAACGGGCTATTGAGTTAGCGTTGGAAAATGCAAGGCAAAATGCGGTAGATAATGTTGAAATTTATGAAAGTGATACTTTGATAAATGTTAAGCAATCAAACTTTGCTGCTATATTAACAAACCCGCCTATTAGAGCAGGAAAAAAGACGGTTCACGACATTTTTGAACAGAGTTATAAGCATTTAGTCACCCAGGGAGAGCTTTGGGTGGTCATTCAGAAGAAACAAGGTGCACCTTCTGCTATTGAAAAATTAAAAGAACTTTTTACCACAGTAGATACTATTGACAAGTCTAAAGGTTATTTTATTATTAGGGCTGTAAAATAGTTGACTTGAAATTGTCACCTATGTTAGCATTATAAAATGCCATCATAATATTTTCCGAATTATTCCTGAAAATACTTATTTTATAAGTATAAAACATGTTTAAGACGGAAAAGATGACAAAATAATAGTCAAAATGTGAAAATGTGGTTTTTAAGAAATAAAAACCCTTTTTCTTTTTTTGTCTAATGGAGGAACTCCTTTTGTTCCTTTCATAAGACCAAAATATATGTATTATAAAAACGCTTGATTTGAGGGGTGAATCAGTTGACAGGTCAACTAGTTCAGTATGGACGACACCGCCAACGAAGAAGTTACGCACGAATCAGTGAAGTTTTAGAATTACCAAATCTAATTGAAATCCAAACCTCTTCATATCAATGGTTTCTTGATGAGGGATTGCGTGAAATGTTCCAGGATATTTCACCGATTGAAGACTTTACTGGTAACCTATCACTAGAATTTATTGATTACAGCCTTGGCGAACCGAAGTATGTTGTTGCGGAATCAAAAGAGCGGGACGTTACATATTCTGCACCATTGCGTGTAAAAGTACGTCTTGTAAACAAAGAAACAGGCGAAGTAAAAGACCAAGATGTTTTTATGGGTGACTTTCCACTCATGACTGAAACAGGTACGTTTGTCATCAATGGGGCAGAACGTGTTATCGTTTCACAGTTAGTACGTTCACCGAGCGTATACTTTAGTGGAAAACTTGATAAGAACGGAAAAAAAGGTTTTACAGCTACAGTAATTCCGAACCGCGGCGCTTGGCTTGAATATGAAACAGACGCCAAAGATGTCGTATATGTCAGAATAGATCGTACTCGGAAACTGCCCGTTACGGTTCTTTTGCGTGCACTTGGCTTCGGCTCTGATCAAGAAATCATTGAATTGATTGGAGATAACGAGTACATTCGAAATACTCTTGAAAAGGACAACACTGAGGGAGTAGAAAAAGCGCTTTTAGAGATTTATGAGCGCCTGCGTCCAGGTGAACCTCCTACCGTTGAAAACGCAAAGAGTTTATTGGTTTCAAGATTCTTTGATCCAAAGAGATATGACCTTGCAAATGTAGGTCGTTATAAAATTAATAAGAAACTCCATATTAAAAATCGCTTATTTAATCAGCGTTTGGCTGAATCACTTGTCGATCCTGAAACAGGTGAAATTATTGCAGAAAAAGGGACACTTTTAGATCGAAGAAATCTAGATCGAATTATCCCTGCTTTGGAAAAGGATATTAATTTCAAAGGCTTTAATCCAGCTGGTGGTGTAGTACAGGAAGAAATCATTCTTCAAGGAATAAAAATTTATGCACCAAATGATGATGGTGAAAAAGTTATTAATGTGCTAGGCAATGCTTATGTTGCAGAGCCGATTAAAAACATTACACCTGCTGATATCATTTCATCTATCAGTTATTTCTTTAACTTATTACACGGTGTCGGCGATACAGATGACATTGACCATTTAGGAAACAGACGTCTGCGTTCTGTTGGCGAATTGCTTCAAAATCAGTTCCGAATTGGTTTGTCACGTATGGAACGTGTGGTTCGTGAGAGAATGTCCATTCAAGATACTGCTACGATCACACCGCAGCAGTTAATCAACATCCGTCCTGTAATTGCTTCGATAAAAGAGTTCTTTGGAAGCTCTCAATTATCGCAATTTATGGATCAAACAAATCCACTTGCAGAATTGACACATAAGCGCCGTTTATCTGCGTTAGGACCTGGTGGATTAACTCGTGAACGTGCTGGATTTGAAGTGCGTGACGTTCACTATTCCCACTATGGCCGTATGTGTCCGATTGAAACGCCAGAGGGACCAAACATTGGTTTGATTAACTCACTTTCATCCTTTGCAAAAGTAAACCGTTTTGGCTTTATTGAAACTCCATATCGCCGGATTGATCCTGATACTGGAAAGGTTACAAGCCGAATCGATTACTTAACAGCAGATGAAGAGGATAATTATGTTGTAGCACAAGCGAATTCTCGCCTTAGCGATGACGGTACATTTATTGATGAAGATATTGTTGCTCGTTTCCGTGGTGAGAACACGGTAGTAAAACGTGACCGTATCGACTATATGGATGTATCTCCTAAACAGGTAGTTTCTGCGGCAACAGCTTGTATTCCGTTCTTAGAAAATGATGACTCTAACCGTGCATTGATGGGAGCGAACATGCAGCGTCAAGCCGTGCCGCTCCTGCAGCCGGAAGCACCAAGAGTTGGAACAGGAATGGAATATGTTTCTGGTAAAGACTCGGGAGCAGCAGTTATCTGTAAGCACGAAGGTATTGTTGAGCATGTTGAGGCACGTGAGGTTTGGGTGCGTCGAATTAATACGGTCGATGGTCAAGAAGTGAAAGGTGACCTTGATAAATATAAAATGTTGAAATTCATTCGTTCTAATCAAGGAACCTGTTATAATCAACGCCCGATTGTTGCGGTGGGTAACCACGTAACAAAAGGGGAGATTCTAGCGGATGGTCCTTCAATGGAACTGGGTGAACTAGCTCTAGGTCGTAACGTTTTAGTTGGCTTCGTTAACTGGGACGGTTACAACTATGAAGATGCGATCATTATGAGTGAACGTCTTGTAAAAGATGATGTATATACTTCTATTCATATTGAAGAATATGAGTCTGAATCACGTGATACAAAACTTGGACCTGAAGAGATTACCCGTGACATTCCGAATGTAGGGGAAGATGCCCTTCGTAATTTGGATGAGCGTGGAATTATCCGTACGGGTGCTGAAGTAAAAGACGGTGACTTGCTAGTAGGTAAAGTAACACCAAAAGGAGTTACGGAACTTACTGCAGAAGAAAGATTACTACACGCTATCTTTGGTGAAAAAGCACGAGAAGTTCGTGATACTTCCCTAAGAGTTCCGCATGGCGGAGGCGGTATTGTCCTTGACGTTAAGGTCTTTAATCGTGAAGATGGCGATGAATTGCCACCAGGCGTAAATCAGCTAGTTCGTGTATATATCGTTCAGAAGCGTAAGATTCATGAAGGGGATAAAATGGCAGGACGCCATGGTAATAAAGGGGTTATTTCTCGAATATTGCCAGAAGAGGATATGCCGTATTTACCGGATGGTACCCCAATTGATATTATGTTGAATCCTTTAGGTGTTCCTTCGCGTATGAACATCGGTCAGGTGCTGGAGCTTCATTTAGGAATGGCAGCTCGAGCTCTTGGAATCCACGTTGCTTCACCGGTATTTGACGGTGCACGTGAAGAAGATGTTTGGGGAACGATTGAAGAAGCTGGAATGGCAAATGATGCAAAAACTGTATTATATGATGGACGTACGGGTGAACCGTTCGATAATCGTGTGTCTGTAGGTGTCATGTATATGATTAAACTTGCTCACATGGTTGATGATAAACTCCATGCACGTTCAACTGGACCTTACTCACTTGTAACGCAGCAGCCACTTGGCGGTAAAGCACAATTTGGCGGACAGCGTTTCGGAGAGATGGAGGTTTGGGCGCTTGAAGCATACGGTGCTGCATATACACTACAAGAGATTCTGACAGTAAAATCAGATGACGTGGTGGGTCGTGTGAAAACGTACGAAGCGATAGTAAAAGGTGAAAATGTACCGGAACCAGGAGTTCCTGAATCATTTAAAGTATTAATAAAAGAACTTCAAAGTCTAGGAATGGATGTAAAAATCCTTTCTGGTGATGAAAAAGAAATTGAAATGCGTGATACGGAAGATGACGATGACTTACAGCAAGTCGATACATTAAACATCGTTCCAGAAACACAAGCATTTGAATCTGAAAAGGTTGGTTCCAAGGAATAAATTTTTAGCTGAAGTGCTCATGAAGCACTTCAGCTGATGATTGTCTAGATAGAAAGGGAGGTAGGCCCCTTGCTGGATGTTAATAATTTTGAGTATATGAAGATCGGTCTGGCGTCACCAGATAAAATCCGTTCATGGTCTTTTGGAGAAGTAAAAAAGCCAGAAACCATTAACTATCGTACATTGAAGCCTGAAAAGGATGGTTTATTCTGTGAGAGGATTTTTGGTCCTACAAAGGACTGGGAATGTCACTGTGGAAAATATAAACGTGTTCGTTACAAAGGTGTAGTGTGTGACCGATGTGGTGTTGAAGTAACAAGAGCAAAGGTTCGTCGTGAACGTATGGGTCATATTGAGCTTGCAGCTCCTGTCTCTCATATTTGGTACTTTAAAGGAATTCCTAGCCGAATGGGACTAGTTTTAGATATGTCTCCAAGGGCATTAGAAGAAATTATCTACTTTGCCTCTTATGTTGTAACGGAATCAGGAGATACAGCTCTTGATAAGAAACAACTTTTATCAGAAAAAGAATATCGTGCATACCGTGAAAAGTACGGAAATAAATTCCAAGCTGCTATGGGTGCTGAGGCAATTAAAAAGCTTCTATCTGATATCGATTTGAATAAAGAGGTAGACGCATTAAAAGAAGAATTAAAATCAGCTCAAGGTCAGCGTCGTACGCGTGCGATTAAACGTCTTGAAGTGTTGGAAGCATTCCGAAACTCTGGAAATGAACCATCATGGATGATTCTTGATGTTCTTCCTGTTATTCCACCAGAACTTCGTCCAATGGTACAGTTAGATGGAGGAAGGTTTGCTACATCTGATTTGAACGATTTATACCGTCGAGTAATCAATCGGAATAATCGTTTAAAGCGTTTGTTGGATCTTGGTGCACCAAGCATTATCGTTCAAAACGAGAAGCGGATGCTTCAAGAAGCAGTTGATGCTTTAATTGATAATGGTCGTCGCGGCCGTCCGGTAACAGGTCCAGGTAACCGTCCATTAAAGTCACTTTCACATATGTTAAAAGGGAAGCAAGGCCGTTTCCGTCAAAACTTACTTGGTAAACGTGTTGACTATTCTGGTCGTTCCGTTATTGTTGTGGGTCCAAACCTAAAAATGTACCAATGTGGTCTTCCGAAAGAAATGGCTCTAGAGTTATTTAAGCCATTTGTTATGAAGGAACTAGTTGAAAAAGGGTTAGCCCATAATATTAAATCTGCAAAACGTAAGATTGAAAGAGTGTCTCCTGAAGTGTGGGATGTGCTTGAAGATGTTATTCGTGAGCACCCAGTTTTATTAAACCGTGCCCCAACACTTCATAGACTTGGTATTCAGGCATTTGAACCGACACTTGTTGAAGGAAGAGCGATTCGCCTTCATCCACTAGTATGTACAGCATACAACGCGGACTTCGATGGTGACCAAATGGCTGTGCACGTTCCACTTTCCTCTGAAGCCCAGGCAGAAGCTAGACTTTTAATGCTTGCTGCCCAAAACATTTTAAACCCTAAAGATGGTAAGCCGGTTGTTACACCTTCTCAGGATATGGTACTAGGTAACTACTACCTAACTCTTGAAAGAGAAGACGTTGTCGGCGAGGGTATGATTTTTAAAGATACAAATGAAGCGTTAGTTGCTTATCAAAACGGCTATGTTCATCTGCACACTCGTGTTGCTGTCCATGCTGGTTCATTAGGAAATGAAACTTTGACAGAAGAACAAAATAATAAATTACTGATTACAACGGTTGGTAAACTTATTTTTAATGAAATTCTTCCTAAGTCATTCCCGTATATCAATGAACCTACAAGACAAAACCTAGAAGTTGAAACTCCAGCAATTTACTTTGTTGAAAAGGGTGAAGATGTTAGAGCTAGAATTAAAGAAATGCCGATAGTGGATCCGTTCAAGAAGAAAATCCTTGGTAATATCATTGCCGAAGTATTTAAGCGATTCAAAATTACTGAAACGTCTAAAATGCTGGACCGTATGAAGGACTTAGGATTTAAATACTCGACAAAAGCAGGTATTACCGTCGGTGTTTCTGATATCGTCGTATTACCTGAAAAGCAAGAAATTCTTCACGAGGCTCAAAGTAAAGTAGATAACGTATTAAAACAGTTCCGTCGCGGTTTAATAACTGAAGACGAACGTTATGATCGCGTTATTGCTATATGGAGTGCTGCGAAGGATACCATCCAAGGGAAACTTATGAAATCCTTGAATAAAACGAACCCAATTTTCATGATGAGTGATTCCGGAGCGCGTGGTAACGCATCTAACTTTACTCAGCTTGCTGGTATGCGTGGATTGATGGCCAACCCGGCCGGACGTATCATTGAATTGCCAATCAAGTCAAGTTTCCGTGAGGGTCTAACGGTTTTAGAGTACTTTATTTCTACACACGGTGCTCGAAAAGGTCTTGCTGATACTGCCTTGAAAACGGCTGACTCTGGCTATTTAACAAGACGTCTCGTTGACGTAGCACAAGATGTTATTGTCCGTGAAGATGATTGTGGAACGGACCGTGGTTTATTAATCCGTTCATTGAAAGACGGTACAGAGGTTATCGAAGGATTGGATGAACGCTTAATTGGCCGACATGCTCGTAACCCAATTAGACATCCTGAAACAAAAGAAGTGCTAGTTCCTGAAAATGGACTTATCACTGAGGATCTTGCTGAAACAATCGTTGGGGCTGGAATTGAAGAAGTTAAAATCCGCTCCGCCTTTACATGTAATACCCGTCATGGTGTATGTAAGAAGTGTTATGGCCGTAACTTGGCAACAGGTCAAGAAGTTGAAGTTGGGGAAGCAGTTGGAATTATTGCTGCCCAGTCAATTGGTGAACCTGGTACACAGTTAACAATGCGTACATTCCATACAGGCGGTGTTGCAGGAGACGATATCACTCAAGGTTTACCACGTATTCAAGAAATATTTGAAGCACGTAATCCAAAAGGGGTTGCGGTTATTTCTGAAATTGATGGTGTGGTTGTTGGTATTAATGAAGGTCGTGACCGCCAGCATGAAATTATTGTTCAAGGTGAAATTGAATCACGTACTTATAATGCTCCGTATACAGCGCGCCTGAAAGTAGCAGTTAATGATCCAATTATCCGTGGACAAGAATTAACAGAAGGTTCTATTGACCCTAAAGAATTGATCAGGGTAAAAGACGTTAATGCTGTTCAAGAATATCTGTTACGTGAAGTTCAAAAGGTTTACCGTATGCAGGGTGTTGAAATTGGCGATAAGCACGTCGAAGTAATGGTTCGTCAAATGATGCGTAAGGTTCGCGTAAGTGATGCGGGTGAAACAGATGTACTTCCTGGTACACTATTAGATATCCACCAGTTCACAGATGCAAACGAAAAAGCGTTGTTAGCTGGAAAATTACCTGCTACCGGCCGTCCAGTATTGCTCGGTATTACGAAAGCATCACTCGAAACAGATTCATTCTTGTCTGCCGCATCCTTCCAAGAAACAACAAGAGTTCTTACTGATGCAGCGATTAAAGGCAAGCGCGATGAATTACTTGGCTTAAAAGAAAATGTTATCATCGGTAAGCTAGTTCCAGCAGGAACAGGAATGCAGCGCTATCGCAAAGCAGAGCCTGTATTAAGGGACACGACTTCTGAAGAAACAGTAACAATTGATTAATTAACTTAGATTGATGTCTAGCTGCAGCGCCTAGGGGCTCGGGGTCATAAACCAATCCGTCGGGAAGGTAAAAATCAACCTTCCCGTCGGCTTGTCTTATGCCTGTCGCCCCTGTGCAAGGCGCTTCCGCTTTTCGTTGTACCGCGTTTTAAAGAATATCCAGATGTCCATTCAGAAATAAAAATTCGCAACAATTGTTGACATCTATTTTAGAAGATGGTAATATATCAAAGGTGCTCCTATTCACCTGATACTTTGGAGGATATGTTAAATGTCTTATGAAAAAGTATACCAGGCAACAAAGATTGTTATAGGAACAAAACAAACAGTAAAAGCACTGAAGGATGGGTCCTCTTGTGAGCTGATCATTGCAAGTGACGCTGAAGCGAAAGTAACAGCTGCGGTAGTGAAACTAGCTCAGGAAGTGAACATCCCAATTATCTATGTTGACTCGATGGTAAAACTCGGGAAAGCATGTGGAATAGAAGTGGGTGCTTCCACTGTAGCGATTATCCGTTAAAAACTGTTTTTGTAGATAGATGATCTGCAAAAACTTTGTTTTTGCACAAAAATGAACCACCTGGATGTGTGGGCTTACAAATAATGAAGGGAGGAAAAGTAACATGCCAACTATTAACCAATTAGTGCGCAAACCTCGTCAAGCAATTACTGAAAAGTCGAAGTCTCCTGCGCTTAACAAAGGTTACAACAGCTTCAAAAAATCACAAACTAATGTATCTTCACCACAAAAACGAGGAGTATGTACTCGTGTTGGTACAATGACTCCAAAGAAACCGAACTCAGCGTTACGTAAATATGCTCGTGTACGTTTGACAAACGGTATTGAGGTGACAGCATACATTCCTGGTATTGGTCACAACCTTCAAGAGCACAGTGTTGTTCTTATTCGTGGAGGACGTGTAAAGGATTTACCAGGGGTACGTTATCACATCGTACGTGGTGCTCTTGATACGGCTGGTGTTAACAACCGTATGCAAGGACGTTCTAAATATGGTACTAAGAGACCAAAAGCAGCTAAGAAGTAATAACAGTATAAATAGAAAGCCTGTTTGAAAGGAGGAAATTAAATGCCACGTAAAGGTCCTGTAGCAAAAAGAGACGTGTTACCAGATCCACTTTACAATTCAAAATTAGTTACTCGTTTAATCAACAAAATGATGGTTGACGGTAAAAGAGGTAAATCACAAGAAATTCTTTACTCTGCATTCGAAACAATCCGTGAACGTTCTGGTAAAGAACCAATGGAAATTTTCGAAGCAGCTATGAAGAATATCATGCCAGTACTAGAGGTAAGAGCTCGCCGTGTAGGTGGAGCAAACTACCAAGTACCAGTTGAGGTGCGTCCTGACCGTCGTACAACTCTTGGTCTTCGCTGGTTAGTAAACTACGCGCGTCTTCGTGGAGAAAAGACCATGGAAGAGCGTTTAGCTAACGAAATCATGGATGCAGCAAACAACGCTGGAGCATCTGTTAAAAAGCGTGAAGATACACACAAAATGGCAGAAGCAAACAAAGCATTTGCTCACTATCGCTGGTAGAATTACCTTTATTATAAAAACTTTCACATTAGAAAGGAGAAAGACCCATGGCAAGAGAGTTCTCCTTAACAAACACTCGTAATATCGGTATCATGGCACACATCGATGCCGGTAAAACGACGACCACTGAGCGTGTCCTTTATTACACTGGTAAGATTCATAAAATCGGTGAAACACATGAAGGTGCTTCTCAGATGGACTGGATGGAGCAAGAACAAGAACGCGGAATCACTATTACTTCCGCAGCAACAACTGCATCATGGAAAGGCCACCGCGTAAACATCATCGACACTCCGGGACACGTAGACTTCACTGTTGAAGTTGAGCGTTCACTAAGAGTACTTGATGGTGCGGTAGCTGTACTTGATGCACAGTCTGGTGTTGAACCTCAAACTGAAACAGTTTGGCGTCAAGCAACAACTTACGGAGTACCTCGTGTAGTATTCGTAAACAAAATGGACAAAATCGGTGCAGACTTCTTGTATTCAGTAAGAACAATACATGACCGTTTGCAAGCGAACGCTCACCCAATTCAGTTACCGATCGGTGCTGAAGATGAGTTCTCAGCAATCATTGACCTTGTGGAAATGAACGCAGTATTCTACAGTAATGACTTAGGTACGGATATTGAAGTACGTGAGATTCCTGAAGAACACCGCGCACTTGCTGAAGAGTGGCGTGAAAAGCTTGTTGAAGCAGTAGCAGAACTAGATGAAGAGTTGACAGAAAAATACCTTGGCGGTGAAGAAATCACTAAAGAAGAGCTAAAAGCGGCTATTCGTAAAGGTACTGTTAATGTAGAATTCTACCCTGTTATTTGTGGATCAGCTTTCAAAAACAAAGGTGTTCAGTTAATGTTAGATGCTGTTATTGATTACCTTCCATCTCCATTAGATGTACCTGCAATCAAGGGCCATGCACCGGATGATGATGAAGAAATCCTTGAACGTCATTCAAGTGACGAAGAGCCGTTTTCAGCTCTTGCATTTAAAGTTATGACTGATCCTTATGTTGGTAAATTAACGTTCTTCCGTGTTTACTCTGGTACTTTAGAATCTGGATCTTATGTTCAGAACTCTACTAAAGGAAAGCGTGAACGTGTTGGACGTATCCTGCAAATGCATGCAAACAGCCGTCAAGAAATCTCAAAGGTTTTCGCTGGTGACATTGCTGCAGCTGTAGGTTTGAAAGATACAACTACTGGTGATACACTTTGTGATGATAAGAATCTAGTAATTCTTGAGTCAATGAACTTCCCTGAACCAGTAATTCAACTTTCAGTTGAACCAAAATCAAAAGCTGACCAAGATAAAATGACAACTGCACTGCAAAAGCTACAAGAAGAAGATCCAACCTTCCGTGCACATACTGATCAGGAAACTGGACAGGTTATCATTGCCGGTATGGGAGAACTTCATCTTGATATCTTAGTAGATCGTATGCGTCGTGAATTCAAGGTAGAAGCTAACGTAGGAGCTCCACAAGTTGCCTACCGTGAGACCTTCCGTGATTCAGCACAGGTAGAAGGTAAGTTTGCACGTCAATCAGGTGGTCGTGGACAATACGGACACGTTTGGATTGAATTCTCTCCAAACGATGAAGGTAAAGGGTTTGAATTTGTGAACGGTATCGTTGGTGGTGTTGTTCCTCGTGAATACATCCCTGCAGTTCAAGCTGGTCTTGAAGATTCCTTGAATCGCGGCGTTCTTGCTGGATATCCATTAGTTGATATTAAAGCTAGATTGTTTGATGGTTCTTACCATGATGTCGATTCTTCCGAGATGGCATTTAAGATTGCTGCATCTATGGCACTTAAAAACGCGGCTTCTAAGTGTAAACCTGTTATCCTAGAACCTATGATGAGGGTTGAAGTTGTAATCCCTGAAGAGTATCTTGGAGATATTATGGGTCAAATCACTGCGCGCCGTGGCCGTGTAGAAGGAATGGAAGCTCGTGGTAATGCACAAGTTGTGCGTGCACAGGTTCCACTATCAGAAATGTTTGGTTATGCAACTGCACTTCGTTCAAGTACACAAGGCCGTGGAGTATTCTCTATGCACTTTGATCACTATGAAGAAGTACCAAAGTCTGTTTCTGAGGAAATTATCAAAAAAAATAAAGGTGAATAATTGATTTTCACCTTTTAATAAAGTATAACTACTTATGTAAGAATGGAAACTGTAAAATCGGGACAACCCTGGGTTACAGTTTCCATAAATATACTTAACTTTTTTAAATTAAAGGAGGATTTTCCTAATGGGTAAAGCTAAATTCGACCGTTCAAAGCCACACGTAAATATTGGTACAATTGGTCACGTTGACCACGGTAAAACAACTTTAACTGCTGCAATCACTTCTGTTCTTGCTAAAACTGGTAAAGCAGAAGCACGTGCATATGATCAAATTGATGGTGCTCCAGAAGAAAAAGAGCGTGGAATCACTATCTCAACTGCACACGTTGAGTATGAAACTGATGCTCGTCACTATGCACACGTTGACTGCCCAGGACACGCTGACTATGTTAAAAACATGATCACTGGTGCTGCTCAAATGGACGGCGGTATCCTAGTTGTGTCTGCAACTGACGGTCCAATGCCACAAACTCGTGAGCACATTCTTCTTTCTCGTCAGGTAGGCGTACCTTACCTTGTTGTATTCATGAACAAGTGTGATATGGTTGATGACGAAGAACTTCTTGAATTAGTAGAAATGGAAATTCGTGATCTATTATCAGAATACGACTTCCCAGGTGATGACACTCCTGTTATCAAAGGTTCTGCTCTTAAAGCATTAGAAGGCGAAGCTGCATGGGAAGAAAAAATCTATGAATTAATGAGTGCTGTTGATGAGTGGATCCCAACACCAACTCGTGACACTGATAAGCCTTTCATGATGCCAGTTGAGGATGTATTCTCAATCACTGGTCGTGGAACAGTTGCTACTGGACGTGTAGAGCGTGGAGTAGTTAAAGTTGGTGACGTTGTTGAAATCGTAGGTTTCACTGAAGAGCCAAAATCTACAACTGTAACTGGTGTAGAAATGTTCCGTAAGCTTCTTGACTTTGCTGAAGCTGGAGACAACATCGGTGCACTTCTTCGTGGTGTAGCACGTGAAGAAATCGAGCGTGGACAAGTTTTGGCTAAGCCAAAATCAATCACTCCACACTCAAAGTTTAAAGCACAAGTTTACGTTTTATCAAAAGAAGAAGGTGGACGTCACACTCCATTCTTCACTAACTACCGTCCACAATTCTATTTCCGTACTTCTGATATTACTGGTATTTGTAATCTTCCAGAAGGCGTAGAAATGGTTATGCCTGGCGATCACATCGAAATGATCGTTGAACTTATTGCTCCAGTAGCAATCGAAGAAGGTACAAAGTTCTCTATCCGTGAAGGCGGACGTACTGTAGGTTCAGGTTCAATCACAACTATCACTGAATAATTAAAAAATCAGTTATATAAAGAAGCAGCTGGATGACGATCCAGTTGCTTTTTTTGTATGTAAAATCGAGTTTCTTCTATATAAATAGAACTCATTTAATTTTCAATCAATAAAGCGTTATTATAGGTTATTTTTGGAGAATGACATTTTCTATTGTAATTGTATAAACTGGTCGCTATAATAGTAAAAGTGTGCTAAACGTAACCGGAAATTAATTATAAAAAAAAGTTGCGTTTGCCTAATGTTTTATGTATAATAGACAATGTTGGTCTTTGACTGCGATGATGTGAAAGGTTGCTGACACACCCGGCCGCTTTGCCATGGCGAGTGTGTGGGAAATTTTCACTGAGAATGTCTATTTTAAAAATAGGCGAATAAAGGAGGGAAAATAATGGCAAAACAAAAGATTCGTATCCGTTTAAAAGCTTATGATCACAGAATTCTTGATCAGTCTGCAGAAAAAATCGTTGAAACAGCAAAGCGTTCAGGTGCAGCCGTTTCTGGTCCGATTCCACTACCGACTGAAAAATCAATCTACACGATCCTTCGTGCGGTGCATAAGTACAAAGATTCTCGTGAGCAGTTTGAAATGAGAACACATAAGCGTCTAATCGACATCGTTAACCCAACTCCACAAACAGTTGATGCGTTAATGCGTTTAGATTTACCATCTGGTGTTGATATCGAAATTAAACTTTAGTAAAAATAAATAAACAAATTCCATAGGAGGTGTGACTTAAATGACCAAAGGAATCTTAGGAAGAAAGATTGGTATGACTCAAGTATTTGCTGAAAATGGCAACTTAATTCCAGTTACTGTAGTAGAAGCTGCTCAAAACGTAGTACTTCAAAAGAAATCAGTTGAAAGCGACGGTTACGAAGCTGTTCAAGTTGGTTTTGAAGATAAGCGTGAAAAGTTAGCAAACAAACCAGAAAAAGGACATGTTGCTAAAGCAAACACTAATCCTAAGCGCTTCGTTCGCGAATTCCGCGGAGTGGACGTAACAGGATATGAAGTTGGTCAAGAAGTCAAAGTTGATATTTTCGCTGCAGGCGATGTAGTAGATGTAACAGGAATCTCAAAGGGTAAAGGTTTCCAAGGCGTAATCAAGCGTCACGGACAATCACGCGGCCCAATGGCTCACGGTTCACGTTATCACCGTCGTCCAGGTTCAATGGGACCTGTTGCTCCAAACCGCGTATTCAAAGGTAAATTATTACCAGGACGTATGGGTGGAGAACAAATTACTGTTCAAAATCTTGAAATTGTTAAGGTTGATGTTGAACGTAACTTACTATTAATTAAAGGTAACGTTCCAGGACCTAAAAAAGCTCTATTAAAGATCAAAAGTGCGGTAAAAGCGTAATATCTTCATAAGAAAGGAGGAGCAAAAGAATGCCTAAAGTTTCATTATTTAACCAAAACGGATCACAAGTTGGTGAAATCGAACTTAATGAATCAGTATTTGGTATCGAGCCTAACCAACACGTATTATTCGAAGCGATTGTTATGCAAAGAGCTTCTTTACGTCAAGGAACTCATAAAGTAAAAGTTCGTTCTGAAGTTCGCGGCGGTGGACGTAAACCATGGCGTCAAAAAGGAACTGGTCGTGCTCGTCAAGGGTCTATCCGTTCTCCACAATGGCGCGGAGGTGGTACTGTATTCGGTCCAACACCACGTAGCTACAGCTACAAATTACCTAAAAAGGTACGTCGTTTAGCAATTAAATCTGCACTTTCTTCTAAAGTGTTAGAAGAAAATGTATTAGTATTAGAAAGCCTTGCTTTCGATGCTCCAAAAACGAAAGATTTCAAAACAGTATTAGGTGGTCTTTCTGTTGAGAAGAAAGCACTTATCGTTACTGCTGACCTTGATGAAAATGTAGCACTTTCTGCTCGTAACATTCCTGGTGTAACAGTTGTAACTGCTGACGGAATCAATGTTCTTGATGTTGTAAATCATGATAAATTAATCATGACGAAAGCTGCAGTTGAAAAAGTAGAGGAGGTGCTTGCATAATGGATGCACGCGATATCATTAAGCGCCCCGTTATCACTGAACGTTCTACTGACCTAATGGCTGAAAAGAAATATACGTTTGAAGTTGATGTGAGAGCTAACAAAACTCAAGTTAAAGATGCGATTGTTGAAATCTTTGGCGTAGAAGTTGAAAAAGTTAACATCATGAACTATAAAGGTAAATTCAAGCGCATGGGTAAATTCGGTGGTTACACAAACAAACGTCGTAAAGCAATTGTAAAACTAACTGCTGATAGCAAAGAAATCGAATTCTTTGAAGCATAATAAAAACTAACAAGAAGAGGAGGGAATAAAATGGCGATTAAAAAGTACAAACCTACCTCTAATGGTCGTCGCGGTATGACAGTTTCTGATTTCGCTGAAATCACAACTAGCACACCAGAAAAATCTCTATTAGCTCCATTAAAGAGAAAAGGCGGCCGTAATAACCAAGGTAAGTTAACTGTTCGTCATCAAGGTGGCGGCCATAAGCGTTCATACCGTATCATTGACTTTAAACGTAACAAAGATGGCATTCCTGGACGCGTTGCCACTATCGAGTACGATCCAAACCGTTCCGCAAATATTGCATTAATCAATTATGTAGATGGTGAAAAGCGTTATATCCTAGCTCCTAAAAACCTAGTAGTAGGTATGGAAGTTATGTCTGGCCCTGAGGCAGATATTAAAGTAGGTAATGCATTACCATTAGCAAACATCCCTGTTGGTACAGTAGTACACAACATCGAATTAAAACCAGGCAAGGGTGGCCAATTAGTTCGTTCTGCTGGTACATCTGCACAGGTTTTAGGTAAAGAAGGAAAATACGTACTTGTACGTTTGAATTCTGGTGAAGTTCGAATGATTCTTGCTGAGTGCCGTGCTACAATCGGTCAAGTAGGTAACGAACAACACGAACTTATCAACATTGGTAAAGCAGGACGCTCACGCTGGTTAGGTAAACGCCCAACAGTACGTGGATCTGTAATGAACCCTAACGATCACCCACACGGTGGTGGTGAAGGACGTTCACCAATCGGACGTAAGTCACCAATGTCTCCATGGGGTAAACCAACTCTTGGATTCAAAACTCGTAAGAAAAAGAATAAATCCGACAAGTTCATTGTACGTCGTCGTAAAAAATAACGGGATTGAGCTACGGTTCAAAGAACGAGCCGTAGGACAATCACGAAGGGAGGTTCATCCATGGGTCGCAGCCTTAAAAAAGGACCATTTGTTGATGATCATTTAATGGTTAAGATCGAAAAGTTAAATGAAACTGAAAGTAAGCAAGTTGTAAAAACTTGGTCACGTCGTTCTACGATCTTCCCACAATTTATTGGCCACACAATCGCTGTTTATGATGGTCGCAAACATGTGCCTGTATATGTTACTGAAGACATGGTAGGACACAAGCTTGGAGAATTCGCTCCAACTCGTGCTTACAAAGGCCATGGTAATGATGATAAGAAAACCAGACGTTAAGAGAGGAGGGCATCCAAATGCAAGCTAAAGCTGTTGCAAGAACAGTTCGTATTGCTCCTCGTAAAGCACGTTTAGTCGTAGATCTAATTCGAGGAAAGCAAGTTGGTGAAGCGGTGTCGATTTTAAATCATACTCCAAAGTTTGCTTCTCCAATCGTTGAAAAAGTATTAAAATCTGCTGTGGCAAATGCCGAGCACAATTATGAAATGGACATTAATAGCTTGGTTGTAACTCAAGCTTTTGTAGATGAAGGACCAACGTTGAAACGTTTCCGTCCGCGCGCAATGGGCCGTGCTAGCCAAATCAACAAACGCACTAGCCACATCACAATCGTTCTATCAGAAAAGAAGGAGGGATAATCTGTGGGTCAAAAAGTAAATCCAGTCGGTTTGCGTATCGGTATCATCAAAGATTGGGAATCTAAATGGTACGCAGGTAAAGACTTCGCTGATCTTTTACACGAAGACCTTAAAATTCGTGAGTACATCACGAAGCGTTTGAAGGATGCTTCTGTATCTAAAGTTGAAATCGAACGTGCTGCTAACCGTGTAAACGTAACAGTTCATACTGCTAAGCCTGGAATGGTTATCGGTAAGGGCGGTACTGAAGTCGAAGCACTTCGTAAAGCTTTAAATCAATTAACTGGCAAACGTGTTCACATCAACATTCTTGAAATCAAAAGAGCTGACCTTGATGCGAAATTAGTTGCTGAAAATATTGCTCGTCAATTAGAAAATCGTGTATCTTTCCGTCGTGCACAAAAGCAAGTAATCCAACGTGCTATGCGTGCTGGTGCGAAAGGTATTAAAACAATGGTATCAGGTCGTCTTGGCGGTGCAGATATTGCTCGTTCAGAACACTATAGCGAAGGAACTGTTCCATTACACACTCTTCGTGCTGATATCGACTATGCTCACGCTGAAGCTGATACTACTTATGGTAAGCTTGGCGTAAAAGTATGGATCTATAAGGGAGAAGTCCTTCCTACTAAGAAGAAACCTGCGGAAGGAGGCAAATAATATGTTATTGCCAAAACGCGTTAAATATCGCCGTCAACACCGTGGAAAAATGCGTGGTAACGCAAAAGGTGGCACTGAAGTAACATTCGGTGAGTTCGGCTTACAAGCAACTGAAGCTTCATGGATCACAAACCGCCAAATCGAAGCTGCCCGTATTGCAATGACTCGTTACATGAAACGTGGCGGTAAAGTTTGGATTAAAATCTTCCCACATAAGCCTTATACTGCAAAACCTCTTGAGGTGCGGATGGGTTCTGGTAAAGGGGCGCCTGAAGGCTGGGTAGCTGTCGTTAAACCAGGTAAAGTAATGTTTGAAATCGCTGGTGTTTCTGAAGAAGTAGCACGTGAGGCACTACGTCTTGCTATGCACAAACTTCCAGTTAAATGTAAGTTTGTAAAACGTGAAGAAATTGGTGGTGAATCAAATGAGAGCTAATGAAATTAAAGACCTTACCACTGCCGAAATTGAACAAAAAGTTAAATCTTTAAAAGAAGAGCTTTTCAACCTTCGCTTCCAATTAGCGACAGGTCAACTTGAAAATACAGCTCGCATTCGTGAAGTACGCAAAGCGATTGCTCGTATGAAAACTGTGATTCGTGAGAGAGAAATCAGCGTTAACAAGTAAACACTCAGAGAGGAGGTTCACATAATGAGTGAACGTAACCAACGCAAAGTTTACACTGGACGCGTTGTTTCTGACAAAATGGATAAAACTATTACTGTTTTAGTCGAAACTTACAAAAAGCATCCTCTTTACGGTAAACGCGTTAAATACTCTAAAAAGTTTAAAGCTCATGATGAGCAAAATGAAGCAAAAATCGGCGATATCGTACGTATCATGGAAACTCGTCCGCTTTCAGCTACTAAGCGTTTCCGTTTAGTTGAAGTTACAGAAAAAGCAGTTATTATTTAATTGTTCGGATATAAGCATCATTCCGAAGGGAGGTTACACACATGATTCAACAAGAATCACGTTTAAAAGTTGCTGATAACTCAGGTGCTCGTGAGGTACTTACCATTAAAGTTCTTGGTGGTTCTGGCCGTAAAACTGCGGGTATCGGTGATGTTATCGTATGTACAGTGAAACAAGCAACACCTGGTGGCGTTGTTAAAAAGGGTGACGTTGTTAAGGCCGTAATCGTTCGTACAAAAAGCGGTGCTCGTCGACCTGATGGATCATACATTCGTTTCGATGAAAACGCATGTGTAATTATCAAGGATGATAAGAGCCCACGTGGAACTCGTATCTTCGGACCAGTTGCCCGCGAACTTCGCGATAACAACTTTATGAAAATCGTATCCTTGGCTCCAGAAGTACTATAATTTAAATTCAATTGCCTTTAAGGAGGTGCTTACGAATGCATGTTAAAAAAGGTGACAAAGTAAGAGTTATCTCCGGTAAGGATAAGGGCAAAACAGGAGTAATCCTAGCAGCCTATCCTAAAGATAGCCGTGTACTAGTAGAAGGTGTAAACATTGTTAAAAAACACTCTAAACCTTCTCAAGTGAATCCACAAGGCGGAATTATGAGCTTTGAGGCACCAATTCATGTATCAAACGTTATGCCTATCGATCCTAAGTCTGGTAACCCAACTCGTGTAGGTTACACAACGGTTGATGGCAAAAAGGTACGCGTAGCAAAATCCGGTGAAGTATTAGATAAATAGTTTAAAATTTAGAAGGGAGGTACAATAAGTGAACCGCCTAAAAGAAAAGTTTGTAAAAGATGTTACTCCTGCTCTTATGAGCAAGTTCAACTATAAATCAGTAATGCAAGTTCCTCAACTTGATAAGATTGTTATTAACATGGGTGTTGGTGATGCAGTAGCAAATGCTAAGGCTTTAGATAATGCTGTTGAAGAACTAGCAACTATTACAGGACAAAAGCCTGTAGTAACTCGTGCTAAGAAATCAATCGCTGGCTTCCGTCTTCGTGAAGGTATGCCAATCGGTGCAAAAGTTACACTTCGCGGTGAGCGCATGTATCAATTCTTGGATAAATTAGTTTCTGTTTCTTTACCTCGTGTTCGTGACTTCCGTGGTGTTTCTAAGAAATCATTCGATGGTCGCGGTAATTATACTTTGGGTGTTAAAGAACAATTAATCTTCCCTGAAATTGATTACGATAAGGTTAGCAAAGTTCGTGGTATGGATATTGTTATCGTAACGACTGCTAACACTGATGAAGAAGCACGTGAACTGTTAACACAATTTGGAATGCCATTCCAAAAGTAATCGCTAAATAAGGGAGGCGAAAACGTGGCTAAAAAGTCAATGATTGCGAAACAAAAACGCACGCCTAAATACCCGGTTCAAGAGTACACACGCTGTGAACGTTGCGGCCGTCCACACTCTGTATACCGTAAATTTAAGCTTTGCCGTATTTGTTTCCGTGAATTAGCATACAAAGGACAAATTCCTGGTGTCAAAAAAGCTAGCTGGTAAAACCCAAGTCTGGGAAGGAGGTAAAAATAATGGTCATGACAGATCCAATTGCTGATATGCTTACTCGCATTCGTAATGCGAACATGGTGCGTCACGAAAAGTTAGAAGTGCCTGCTTCTAATATTAAAAAAGAAATCGCTGAAATCTTAAAGCGCGAAGGTTTCGTTCGTGACGTCGAATTTATTGAAGACAATAAACAAGGTATCATCCGTATCTTCTTAAAGTACGGGTCAAATAACGAACGTGTTATTACTGGTCTTAAGCGCATAAGCAAGCCTGGACTTAGAGTTTATGCAAAATCTACTGAGGTACCACGTGTCCTTAATGGTCTTGGTATCGCACTAGTATCAACTTCAAATGGTGTTATAACTGATAAAGAGGCTCGTTCTAAACAAGTCGGCGGAGAAGTATTAGCTTACGTTTGGTAATAGAGTTTCTGAATGAATGGAGGTGCACTTAATGTCTCGCGTAGGAAAAAAACCTATTGAAATCCCTGCAGGAGTTACGGTTACTTTAAACAATAGTACCGTTACTGTTAAAGGACCAAAAGGCGAACTTACTCGCTCTTTTAATCCAGATATCGAAATTAAAATCGAAGAAAACCTAGTTACAATCGCTCGTCCATCTGATGTGAAAGAACACCGCGCATTGCACGGAACTACTCGTGCGTTAATCGCGAACATGGTCGAAGGTGTTTCCAAGGGCTTCGAAAGAAAATTAGAATTAATCGGGGTTGGTTACCGTGCCCAAAAGCAAGGTAACAAGCTTGTATTAAACGTTGGATATTCTCACCCAGTTGAGATTGAACCTGAAAGTGGTCTTGAAGTAGAAGTACCTGCTAATACAAAGATTACGATTAAAGGTACTGATAAAGAACGTGTTGGCGCATTAGCAGCCAATATTCGTCAAGTACGTCCTCCTGAGCCTTATAAAGGTAAAGGAATTCGTTACGAAGGTGAATTTGTTCGTCGTAAAGAAGGTAAAACAGGTAAGTAATGCCGCATAGGTAAACGAAAGGAGTGACGTAAATGATTACGAAGCTTGACAAAAATGCTAGTCGCAAGAAGAGACATGCTCGTGTTCGTGCGAAACTTAGCGGTACTGCAGCTCGTCCACGTTTAAATGTGTTTCGTTCTAACAAGCACCTATATGCTCAATTAATCGATGACATGAGTGGAGTTACATTAGCAAGTGCTTCTACTATGGAAAAGGATCTAAACCTTGAATCTACAAGCAATGTTGATGCAGCTAAGTTAGTCGGAGAATTAGTCGCTAAACGTGCGGTAGAAAAAGGTATCACTGCTGTTGTCTTTGACCGTGGAGGGTACCTTTACCATGGCCGTATCCAAGCGCTAGCTGATGCAGCCCGTGAAAACGGCTTACAATTTTAATAGACAAAGGAGGGACACATAAATGATACGTCGTATTGATCCAAACAAACTTGAACTAGAAGAACGCGTTGTAACGGTTAACCGTGTAGCGAAAGTTGTTAAGGGTGGTCGTCGTTTTCGCTTCACTGCTCTAGTGGTAGTTGGAGATAAAAACGGTCATGTTGGTTTCGGTACTGGTAAAGCTCAAGAAGTACCAGATGCGATTCGTAAAGCAATCGAAGATGCTAAGAAGAACTTAATCGAAGTGCCAATGGTTGGAACTACTGTTCCTCACCAAGTTATTGGACGTTTTGGTGCTGGTGAAATTCTTCTAAAGCCTGCTTCTGAAGGTACAGGAGTTATCGCTGGCGGACCAGTCCGTGCTGTTCTTGAATTAGGCGGGGTAGGAGATATCCTTTCTAAATCATTAGGAACTAACACTCCAATTAACATGGTACGTGCAACGATTGATGGTCTAAAACAATTAAAACGTGCTGAAGACGTAGCTAAGTTACGTGGTAAATCAGTAGAAGAACTGCTAGGATAAGGAGGGAAATCAAATGGCAAACAAACTATTAATTACCCTCAACCGCAGCGTAATTGGTCGTCCTGAAGACCAACGCGCAACAGTTACTGCTCTAGGTTTACGTAAATTAAATCAAACAGTTGAGCACCAAGATAATGCTGCAATTCGCGGTATGATTACAAAAGTTGCTCACCTTGTAACAGTAAAAGAACAATAATAGATTGTTTTCTTTCATAAGGAGGTGCCAATATGAAACTTCATGAACTAAAGCCTGCTGAGGGTTCCCGTAAAGAACGTAAACGTTTAGGACGCGGTATCGGTTCTGGTCAAGGTAAGACTGCTGGTAAAGGACATAAAGGTCAAAATGCTCGTTCCGGCGGCGGTGTCCGTCTTGGATTCGAGGGTGGTCAAACACCATTGTTCCGTCGTTTACCAAAACGTGGTTTTACTAATATCAACCGTAAAGAATTTGCAATTGTAAATCTTGATGTTCTTAATCAGTTTGAAGAGGGTACAGAAGTTACTCCAGAACTTCTAATTGAAACTGGTGTTGTTAAGAACGAAAAAGCAGGAATTAAGATTCTTGCAAAAGGGAACGTAGAGAAAAAACTTACTGTAAAAGCTCATAAATTCTCCTCTACCGCCAAAGAAGCAATTGAAGCTGTAGGTGGAACTACTGAGGTGATCTAATGTTCCAGACAATCTCCAATTTTATGCGCGTGGCTGAAATTAGAAGAAAAATTGTTTTTACTCTTTTAATGTTAATCGTATTTCGACTAGGCAGTTTTATTCCTGTTCCTAATGTAAATGCTGAAATTTTGGCAGCACAAGATAAATTAAGTGTATTCGGAATTTTAAATACCTTTGGCGGTGGAGCGTTGCAAAACTTCTCCATTCTTGCTATGGGTATTATGCCTTACATTACTGCTTCCATTATTATTCAGCTTTTACAGATGGATGTAGTTCCGAAATTTACGGAATGGTCAAAGCAGGGAGATGCTGGACGACGAAAGTTAGCTCAGTTTACACGATATTTCACAATTGTTCTTGGCTTTATTCAAGCTTTAGGTATGTCTTATGGCTTTAATAGTATGGCGAGCGGACAATTGATCAAAAACCCTGGAATTGGTACCTATTTATTAATCGCAGTTGTGTTAACTGCTGGTACTGCCTTTTTAATGTGGCTAGGTGAGCAAATTACTGAGAAGGGTGTTGGAAATGGTATTTCCATCATTATCTTCGCAGGTATCGTTGCAAGTATTCCTAATACCGTTAATCAGATCTATGTACAGCAGTTTGAAAATGCTGGTGAGCAATTATTCCTTCGTATTGTTACGGTGTTATTAATTGTTTTAGCAGTCATCGCAATTGTTGTTGGTACAGTATTCATCCAGCAAGCGATAAGAAAAATACCAATTCAATATGCAAAACAACGTTCTATCAACGGGCGTAACGCAGGTGCACAACAATCTACGCATATGCCGTTAAAAGTAAATGCAGCAGGTGTTATCCCTGTTATCTTTGCAGTATCCTTTATCGTAACACCAAGAACTATAGCATCATTCTTTCCAACGAATGATGTAACTCTCTGGGTTACAAGGGTATTTGATTATTCCCATCCTATTGGAATGACTTTATACGCTGCATTGATTATCGCTTTCACGTATTTTTATGCTTTTATTCAAGTTAATCCTGAACAAGCAGCTGAAAACTTGCAAAAGCAAAGCGGCTATATTCCAGGTATTAGACCGGGTAGAAGTACTCAAGAATACTTAACACGCGTATTATACCGTTTAACCTTTGTTGGCGCGCTCTTCCTAACGGTTATTTCAATACTGCCTATTGTCTTTATTGAAATTGGTAACTTGCCACAATCGGCTCAAATTGGTGGAACAAGTCTTTTAATCGTTGTCGGTGTTGCACTTGATACGATGAAACAGCTTGAAGCGCAGCTAGTTAAACGTCATTATAAAGGCTTTATTAAATAAAAGGTTTTGGGGACTTGCGTTCCCTAAAACCCATAAATAGCACGAGGGGGAACACGTGTGAATTTAGTATTAATGGGGCTTCCAGGTGCCGGAAAAGGTACTCAAGCCGAACAAATCGTAGAACAATACGGCATCCCTCATATCTCTACAGGAGATATGTTCCGTGCAGCGATGAAAGAAGGAACAGACCTAGGTTTAGAAGCTAAGTCTTTCATGGACAAAGGCGCACTTGTTCCTGATGAAGTAACAATCGGCATTGTTCGTGAACGGTTAAGTAAAGATGACTGTAAAAATGGCTTTTTACTTGATGGCTTTCCTAGGACGGTACCTCAAGCGGAAGCATTGGAAAGTCTATTATCCGATTTAGAAAAAAAGATTGATTATGTAATTAATATAAATGTTGATAAAAGTATTTTAATGGATCGTTTGACAGGACGTCGTATTTGTAAAGAATGTGGATCAACGTATCATTTAGTATTTAATCCTCCAACAAAAGAGGGAGTTTGCGATAAATGTGGTGGAGAACTCTACCAACGTGCAGATGATAATGCTGAAACGGTTCAAAATCGATTGGACGTCAATATCAAACAACAAGAACCATTGCTTACTTTCTATGAAACAAAAGGTTACCTTCGCACAATTGATGGACAGCAGGACATTAATAAAGTATTTGCTGATATAGAGCAATTGCTTAGGGACTTACGTTAATGGCCATTAGTTTAATCGTAGGTCGACTCTCGAACATCTCTTCAATAAACTTCAAAAGTATGTGGATGTAAATGGCTTTTCTATTGTACTGAGTATGTAGGACCGAGAGTTGGGCAAGACTTACATGTGGAAATTGTTATTCCATTTAATGTAGAATTTACTTGCGGACAGAAGAAGAACATTATGTTAATATTAAAAGGTTGCTAATGTTTTGTACGAAAGAAAAGTATTTGCTTTGCATTTTCGAATGTAATAGTTGAAATGAGAAGGGAGACGAATTAATGGCCAAAGATGATGTAATTGAAATTGAAGGTAAAGTAATTGAAACTTTGCCAAATGCAATGTTTAAGGTAGAATTAGAAAATGGTCATACCGTGCTAGCTCATGTTTCTGGTAAAATCCGAATGCACTTCATTCGCATCCTTCCGGGTGACAAAGTTACTGTCGAGCTTTCTCCATATGACTTAACACGCGGAAGAATTACTTACCGCTTTAAATAATTGCTTGCACTCCGTATTACTAAGGAGGTTAGGATAATGAAAGTAAGACCATCTGTTAAACCGATCTGCGAAAAGTGCAAAGTTATCCGTAGACGCGGTAAAGTCATGGTTATCTGTGAAAACCCTAAACATAAACAAAAACAAGGTTAATCTTGAAGGAGGTGCGCTCATTTATGGCACGTATTGCTGGTGTAGATATTCCACGTGAAAAACGTGTAGTTATCTCTTTGACTTACATTTATGGTATTGGTAAAAATACTGCACAAAAAGTATTAGCAGATGCAGGTGTTTCTGAAGATACTCGAGTGCGTGATTTAACTGAAGACGAACTAAACAAAATCCGTGATATCATCGACAAATTAAAAGTTGAAGGTGACCTTCGCCGTGAAATTTCTCTTAACATTAAGCGTTTAATGGAGATTGGCTGCTACCGCGGTTTACGTCATCGTCGTGGTTTACCGGTTCGTGGACAAAACACGAAAAACAACGCTCGTACACGCAAAGGTCCTCGTAAGACTGTTGCGAACAAGAAGAAGTAATCGGCAAAGGAGGTTATTTAAATGGCACGTAAAACTAATACACGTAAACGTCGTGTTAAAAAGAATATTGAACAAGGTATCGCGCATATCCGTTCAACATTTAACAATACAATCGTAACAATTACTGATGTTCATGGTAATGCAATTTCTTGGTCAAGTGCTGGTGCGCTTGGATTTAGAGGTTCACGTAAATCTACACCATTCGCAGCTCAAATGGCAGCTGAAACTGCAGCTAAGACATCAATTGAACACGGTATGAAAACTCTTGAAGTTACAGTTAAAGGCCCTGGTGCAGGTCGTGAGGCTGCTATTCGTGCGCTGCAAGCTGCAGGTCTTGAAGTAACAGCTATTAAAGACGTTACTCCTGTTTCTCATAACGGATGCCGTCCACCAAAACGCCGCCGTGTTTAATTTTTCTGTATAGATTTTATATCCTGTGTCTATAATGGGATATGATACTAATTTTGTAGTTCATACAGAAAATTTATTCCAGTTGTTGTGCACAAAACGGGAACGTATACATGGGGGAATTTCGATTAGATAATTTACTAGTCGAGGTTTCGACGTTTTGAAGGAGGGTTATTTGATGATCGAAATAGAAAAACCAAAAATCGAAACGGTTGAGATCAACGATGATGCCAAGTACGGGAAGTTCGTCGTAGAGCCACTTGAGCGTGGATATGGTACCACTTTGGGTAACTCCTTACGTCGTATCCTATTATCTTCACTCCCAGGTGCCGCTGTTACATCGATTCAGGTCGATGGGGTACTTCATGAGTTCTCAACAATTGAAGGCGTCGTAGAGGATGTAACATCCATCATATTAAACATTAAAAAATTAGCTTTAAAAATTTACTCTGATGAAGAGAAAACTCTTGAGATTGATGTTCAGGGTGAAGGTCCTGTTAAAGCTGGAAACATTACTCATGATAGTGATGTTGAAATCTTAAATCCTGATCTTCATATTGCTACATTGGCTTCAAGTGGTCATCTTCGCATGCGTTTAACTGCTAAGCGAGGCCGTGGTTATACACCTGCTGAGCAAAATAAGCGTGAAGACCAGCCAATTGGTGTTATTCCAATTGATTCTATTTTCACACCGGTCTCTCGTGTGTCCTATCAGATAGAAAATACTCGTGTGGGTCAAATGACAAACTATGATAAGCTAACGCTTGATGTTTGGACAGATGGAAGCACAGGGCCAAAGGAAGCTATAGCTCTTGGTTCGAAAATTTTAACCGAGCATTTAAATATCTTTGTTGGTTTAACTGACGAAGCACAAAATGCTGAGATTATGATCGAAAAAGAAGAGGATCAGAAAGAAAAAGTCCTTGAAATGACGATCGAAGAACTTGATTTATCAGTTCGTTCATATAATTGCTTAAAGCGTGCTGGAATCAACACTGTTCAGGAATTAGCTAATAAGACTGAAGAAGATATGATGAAGGTTCGTAACTTAGGCCGCAAATCACTTGAAGAAGTGAAGGCGAAACTAGAAGAGCTTGGATTAGGCTTACGTAAGGATGACTGATTAACTGCATTCCTGCTCAATAACTAATCCGTTTAATGACTTCAACAAAGGAGGGAACCCTTCATGGCATACAGAAAGTTAGGACGCACAAGTGCACAGCGTAAAGCTATGCTACGTGATTTAACTACAGATTTAATTATCAATGAGCGCATTCAAACAACAGAAACTCGCGCGAAGGAACTTCGTGGTACTGTTGAGAAAATGATTACTTTAGGTAAACGTGGTGACTTACATGCTCGCCGTCAAGCTGCTTCTTACGTTCGTAATGAAGTTGCTGATGCTGAAAATGGTACAGATGCACTACAAAAACTTTTCACTGATATCGCTCCACGTTATTCAGAGCGCCAAGGTGGATATACTCGTATTATGAAACTTGGACCACGCCGCGGCGATGGTGCACCAATGGTAATTATCGAGTTAGTTTAATACCTGAAAGCAGACAACAAGGGCGCTGGACAGTTTAGTTACAAACTTGTTCTTGAGCCCTTTTGCTGTATAAAATCTAATAAAGTACGAACCAAGCCAAAAAGAGTGTTATGATGAGCGTGACCCTAATTCAATTGGGCATAGTGGGGAGATTCTCTCTCCTTGGAAAGATGAATGAAATTACTTATTTTTCTTTTTTACGTCTCGTCTAGCTCATGCACCTCCTCCATTTCTTTTTAGAAATCCCGTTTATGTTGCAGAATATTTTCGTTATTCTGCTCAGGGGTGAGGTGCAGGCTTTTTTTGTATTCTACGAGCCTAGCTTAGTATTGCACGCATAGATGAGACGAGAGGAGAAGATTTATATGAGAGAGGCCGTTGTATCATTAAAAAATGTGTCTTTTCAATATGAAAATCAAGGCAGCTACGCTCTTCAGAATGTAAGTTTTGACATCGTTGAAGGGGAATGGTTAGCGATTGTTGGTCATAATGGTTCAGGTAAATCTACGATGGCAAAGCTTTTAAATGGGTTACAATTTCCACAATCGGGTGAAATTACAGTTTGTGGAATTAAGTTAAATGAGGATTCCATTTGGGACATAAGAAAGAAATTAGGGATGGTTTTTCAGAACCCTGATAATCAGTTTGTTGGTACGACTGTTCAGGATGATGTGGCTTTTGGTTTAGAAAACCATGGAATCCCAAGGGATGATATGATCTTTAGGGTAGAGGATTCCTTAAAAAAAGTTCAAATGGATCAATTTCTTAATCAAGAGCCGCACCATCTTTCTGGAGGACAAAAGCAACGTGTAGCGATAGCTGGTGTTCTTGCATTGAGACCATCTATTATCATTTTAGACGAAGCAACTTCTATGCTCGACCCGAAAGGAAGAGAGGAAGTTTTAGAGACTGTCCGTACTTTAAAGAATGAGAAGTCACTCACTGTCATTTCAATTACTCATGATTTAGAAGAAGCAGCAAAAGCCGACAGAATTATTGTGATGAATCAAGGGGAAGTTTACCGTGAGGGAGCTCCAGAGGACATATTCTCAATGGATGATGAATTGGTTCATCTAGGACTTGATATACCTTTTTCAATTAAAATGAGTAATGCATTCCGGCAAAAAGGAATTGACTTACCTGTGCACTATTTATCGGAAGAAGAGTTGGTGAATGAGTTATGGACATTTCGCTCCAAAATATAGAGTATCGCTATCAAGCAAACACCCCTTTTGAACGTTTGGCTATTGAAGATGTATCTATTAACATCCCAACAGGAACATACATGGCGTTAATAGGTCATACTGGTTCAGGAAAATCTACTGTGCTGCAGCATTTAAATGCCTTGCTATTGCCAACAGAAGGTACTGTAACAATTGGCAGCCATGAAATCAAAGCAAAACAAAAGAATAAAAACTTAAGACAGATTAGACAAAAAGTAGGGATTGTTTTTCAATTTCCTGAGCATCAGTTATTTGAGGAAACCGTCGAAAAGGATATTATATTTGGGCCGATGAATTTCGGTGTTTCAGAGAGAGAAGCAAAAGAGAGAGCACGACTTGCATTAAAGCAAGTTGGACTGGCTGAAGAAATATTAGAAAAGTCTCCATTTGATTTATCTGGCGGTCAAATGCGCCGTGTTGCTATTGCGGGTGTTCTGGCAATGGAACCAGACTGTCTAGTTCTGGATGAGCCAACGGCTGGTCTTGATCCGCGAGGGCGTAAAGAAATCATGGATATGTTTTATTCACTTCATAAAAAGAGAAATTTGTCTACCATACTTGTAACCCATAGTATGGAGGATGCTGCGAGGTATGCTGATCAAATTGTTATCATGCAGCAAGGACACGTCGTAAAGCAAGGGACACCTGTCGAGATTTTCTCCTCGGTTACAGAGCTTGTTGAAATGGGATTGGATGTACCAGAAGTGGTACGTTTTCAACGAAGTCTAGAAGAAAAGTTAGGGTTGAAGTTAGAGAAAACCTATCTATCAATCGATGAACTATCAACTGCGGTTGCAGAACTGTTAAGAGGTGCACCAGTATGATGGATAAAATGATTATTGGAAGATATGTACCCGCTGATAGTTTAATACATCGACTAGACCCTAGATCTAAGTTAATTATTATTTTCTTATTTGTATGTATTATTTTTCTTGCAAATAATTTATTTACTTATGTCCTTATTGGAATTTATACTTTTTTTATGCTTGGTTTATCACGAATACCCATTCGCTTTCTGTACGCAGGTTTAAAACCTGTTCTCTGGTTAGTACTATTTACGCTGCTCTTACAGGTCTTCTTCACAAAAGAAGGTAGTCTTTTATATGAGCTTGGGCCGATAAAGATTTATGAAGAAGGAGTAAGACAGGGTATTTTTATTTCAATGAGATTCTTTTTCTTAATATTAATGACCAGTCTGCTCACCTTAACCACGACACCAATTGAAATAACTGATGGTCTAGAAACACTTTTACATCCTTTAAAAAAGGTCCGGTTCCCTGTACATGAAATGGCTTTAATGATGTCGATTTCTTTACGTTTTATTCCGACACTCATGCAGGAAACGGATAAGATTATGAAGGCTCAGATTGCGCGAGGGGTCGAGTTTTCTAGCGGGCCTATTAAGGAGAGAATCAAAGCTGTCATTCCATTACTTATCCCCCTTTTCGTTAGTTCTTTTAAGCGTGCTGAGGAGCTTGCTATTGCAATGGAAGCGAGAGGGTACCGTGGCGGTGAGGGCAGGACAAAATATCGTCTATTAAACTGGAGTCTCTCTGACACCCTGCAACTATTGATTCTTGTTATATTGACTATATTACTAATCCTATTACGTTCATAATGGAGTTAAATAATGAATCGTTATAAATGCATTATTGCTTACGATGGTTCGGGTTTCTCAGGATATCAGGTTCAGCCAAAGAAGCGGACCGTTCAAAGTGTAATAGAAGCTGTATTAACCAAAATGCATAAGGGCAGCCCTGTGAAAATTTCTGCCTCCGGAAGAACGGATGCAGGGGTTCACGCAAAGGGCCAGGTGGTTCATTTTGATTCGCCGTTATCCCTTCCTCTGGAAAAGTGGGAGCTAGCATTAAATTCTATGCTGCCAGAGGATATTTCTGTTCTAAGTGTTGAAGACGCTGATCCTGCCTTTCATGCTCGGTTCGATGCAAATGGAAAGGAATACCGGTATTATCTAAATCAATCACCGAAAAGGGATCCATTCCAAAGAAATTATGCTTTTCACTACCCTTATCCTTTAAATCTTGAAGCCATGAGAGAGGCGTCTGCCTATTTATTAGGGACACATGATTTTTCTAGTTTTTGTTCAGCAAGAACGGAAGTAGAAGATAAGGTTCGAACGATTGAAACCATTGAGATCCTGCAGGATGAAAAGCGTGTTAGCTTTCGGTTTGTCGGGAATGGTTTTCTATATAATATGGTTAGAATTTTAGTAGGAACTTTAATTGAGGTTGGTTCTGGAAAGCGTCAACCAGAGGAAATAGTGGAGATCCTTGATAAAAGGGATCGTCGCTATGCTGGAAAAACCGCACCAGGACAAGGGTTATATCTTTGGAAAGTATATTATTAAAATTTTAAAAGTAAACAACTCATCCTAGTGTAACATTTTCTTGACTTTTAGCTCAAAAGAACTTATTATATTATATGGTTGTGTTTTTAATCCCACGATTAAGCCCCGGAAAGTCTTCATCGTGATTGAAAATATATGAACTTAAAATTGGCGCACAATGGCGTTAACGTTTATTCCCGGAACAGAATGAACGATAATGTCTTATGATGGTGCGAAAAAATAATCTTTAATGGATTTAATTTAGGAGGGAATTTCATGCGTACAACGTTTATGGCTAACGCCAACAATATCGAGCGTAAATGGTACGTGATTGATGCTGAAGGCAAAACTCTTGGACGTCTTGCTTCTGAAGTAGCAGCAATCTTACGTGGTAAAAATAAACCAACTTTTACACCACATGTTGACACTGGTGATCATGTTATCATTCTTAACGCTTCTAAAGTTGAATTAACTGGTAAGAAGTTAACTGACAAGATCTACTACCGTCACACTATGCACCCA
Organism: Bacillus sp. EB106-08-02-XG196; assembly: GCF_013396335.1. GTDB lineage: Bacteria > Bacillota > Bacilli > Bacillales > Cytobacillaceae > Neobacillus. The sequence continues at coordinate 21,791 of NZ_JABWSY010000023.1, read as the reverse complement.
GGTGGTTTAAAGACTAGAACTGCTCTTGAAATGCGTACAAACTATGCTGAGAAAATGATCGAGCTTGCTGTTAAAGGCATGCTTCCAAAGAATTCTCTTGGCCGTCAAACGTTCAAAAAATTACACGTATATGCTGGCAGCGAACATCCGCACCAAGCACAAAAACCTGAAGTTTACGAACTTCGCGGTTAATAAAGAGGGAGGGAATTAACTTGGCACAAGTTCAATATATTGGTACTGGTCGTCGTAAGAGCTCTGTCGCACGTGTGCGCTTAGTTCCAGGTACAGGTAAAATCCTAATTAACGGTCGTGACATCGAAGAGTATATCCCATTTGCAGCTTTACGTATGGTTGTTAACCAACCATTAGTAGCTACTGAAACACAAGGCAGCTACGATGTTCTTGTAAACGTAAGCGGTGGTGGTTATACTGGTCAAGCTGGCGCAATCCGCCACGGTATTGCTCGCGCATTACTTCAAGCTGACCCTGAATTCCGTCCAACATTAAAGCGTGCAGGACTATTAACACGTGACCCACGTATGAAAGAGCGTAAGAAATACGGTCTTAAAGGTGCGCGTCGTGCTCCTCAGTTCTCAAAACGTTAATCTTCTACACTTCAAAGGCTCTCAACCATATTGGTTGGGGGTCTTTTTTATGTTTAAAAAATGCTTTTGACCACGAAAATATTTTTGACCACATTGATCACAAAACGAAACAAAATACCACTTAGAATCTACCAATTTTTCGTTAACAATAAATACAGTATTATTTGGTTTACCCTTAATACGTGATGTAATTAACGATTGAAAGGTTTTGATTTAATGTTTATTTGTATCCGCTAAATATTTAGCATACAGAATCGTATTTTTAGCTACATCTAATTCAACATTATATATATTAGGTGGACCGGGCCTCCAATTTACTTCAAATAGCCATAGTTTTTGATTTTCATCAATTCCGACATCAATTCCTAATTCATCCAATTCGCTGTCATATAAAGAATCAAAATGATTTGAAAAACTTAACGCAAACTGTTCCAGATACCTTTTCATATCATACCAAGAGTCACCAAACTCTGTTTTTAAAAATATATCCAGGTAAGTACTATAACCGCCACTACCCATATTAGATGTTATGGTCCCCAACCGCCCGATCCTTGGATAAATAGAAGTAATAACCCATTTTCCTTCTCCATTTTTTTGTACATGCAATCGGAAATCAAAAACATGACCAGAATTTGTTTGACTTGAAATAAACTGTTGAACTAGGTAATCTTGTTCTAGTATTTTATGGGATATCAAGGTTAACAATTGTTTTTCATTAATAGATGATACTAATCCCGAATCGTTAATTTTGTAAAGATTTGATTCATAATTTTCAATAAAAACAACGCTCCCACCTTGATGTCCAGTTAATGGTTTGATAATAACTTTTTTATAACGTTTGATCATGTCATAAAAAATCTGATCATTAGTTAATTTAGAAAAAGGAATAAGGTATTGTTTAAATTCTTTTGCCTTTTCAATTTTGTTATATACACTTAATTTGTCCCCAATAGATTGACTTGTAAACGGAATCCTATCAAACAAATAATCAACGATTCGCTCGGCTTTATCACTTACTGGATAACTTGCATTATAGATGACATCAGGAAAGGGAAATTCCTTTTCAATCCACTGGCCAGTTTCATAGGCTTTCCCTAAAATTATTTGCTGTTTTATATTTACCTTCCCTGGGGTAAAGTAAAAAAAGTTTACCCCTTCTGCTTTGGCTACAGCGGCATAAGCATATGCTTTCTTTACATTATTTGGATCTGCACGATGATGAAGCATGCCAATTAGTGTCATTATCTTTTTTCCTCCGCTCCTCAAATTATTTATCAAATATAATAAGAACGGTTTTGCTTAGAATATAATAGTCATGATTTTTCACTCCGTATTTACAATTGGAGCAAGGTTGAAACGTATCTCGCTAGCTGCTTTCTTGGCAATTCTTATCGCCTCATCTTTTACATCGGAGGATGCTAAAATGTATCCGTATCGATCTCCCATTGATAAAGGCGGTTGTAATATCTGTCCCTTTCGGGATTTTATATACACCTCTTCTACACCTGGATAGTTAGAGCTGCGATTTTTCCCTGTTACCTTAATTAATACTCCTTTTGAATCCACGGTTAAATAATGTGCATATACATACTTACTGTGTTTTCTAGTAAGACAAGGCTCATTTCCTAACATTAATTGAATGGTTTCCTCTACTAAATTAATTCCATATCCGACTTCAATGATTCGATTCATCGCACCACCTGAGATCCTTGGGTTGATTTCAATTAATTTCCACGATCCATTTACTAGGCGCATTTCTAAGTGACAGGCACCATTTTTCAGTTGAAAAACCTTTAAGATGGAAGTTACTGTCTCAAGGATACTATCGTATAAACTTTTTTCGTTATCACGCAGTAAACAGTATCCTGTTACAATAAACCGTTGTAAAAACGTAATCTGTTGTTCGATAATTGCGATTATATGAACTTTTCCATCATGTACTAATACTTCAATTAAATATTGGGGGCCAGCTAGATACTCCTCCAGCAAAATCTGTTCACGATGGTTTAGTAATTTTTGTATTGCCAGCTTCAACTGGTTCTCGTCATTCGCCAACAGAACATCTTTTGAACCGGCAGATGTGGGGGCCTTTACAATAAGAGGTAAATAGCCCTTGTGTTTATCAATAAAATTCTCTAAGGAATGGTCTGGAGTATAAACGGCATAATGAGGAGAAATTGGAAGGTCTATGAGAAGGTCACGACATAATATTTTATTTTCCATTAAAAAAATTGGATCACTTGATACAACACTTGGACAAAATTCTTCTGATAAGGTTGCAGCTAAATACACGTAAGAATGTACAAAACTCAATACGCACTTTATTTGTTTATCTTGTTTTTGCAGATTTATAATGTTTTCTTTTAATTTGTCATAGTTAAATAATTCCACTAAAATCATTTGATGGACATCTGGAAATTCTGTTCTTTGATGAATGAAGTTTTTTTTATTGGTTAATAACACCGTAAAATAGCCGAGTCGTTCTGCAGCTTTTATTGCCTCTCTACTAGATCCTGATTTATTCGTTTCAATAAATACAATGGTTCGCATAAGCTTTGTTATCCTTTCTTGGATGGTTTTATGAAGGATTTAGTATTAACTCTTTTGTTGAGTAAAAAAACAGACAACTTACATTTCTAATATATTTTCTTAAGACACGAATTGTTTGGACAATTGTCATAATACTTAAGATATGTAAATTAGAAATTTGGAAAATATGCAGACAAAGATTGCATGGATCCTGCAAGGCGTTTATTGTGTAATTATCGTTTTCCTAATTTTGAAAAAACAAGTCACTCTTCATCCACTTCTATCGCAATTCCGCCCGATTCCTTCAGATTCTGCTCCACTGTATACACCTTTTCGTTAAATAGCCACTACTACTTACTGCTTCGTGATTCATGACTTCCACCCTGGAGACCGCAATCATGTCGGCAAAGAAAAGGACTCTGTTTAAAAAAAACAGAGTCCTTTTTCTTGATTACGGACTTACGGGAGGTGATGACCAGAAGATTTAGGAATTATTTGTTGTGCACCAATAATCCTGAATTGTTGAACTTGTAATACTTTTACCGTAAGGTCAAAGACGATTTTTTCTCTCAACCTGCTAAAAGTTCCCTTGGGAGGTGTCATGGTTGGTGAAAAATCAAGTTCAAAGAAGTTTGCAGCTACTAACTCACCGAATGGCTGTTCATTGTATTTGACAAGATTTTGAAAGAAAGTTTTATCCAAGCGAGCATCTAACATGGTTCGATCATTAACAAAATTAGCTTCGGCGCTTTCAGAAATACCTATAATGGGGAATGAAATAAATCCGTTGGTGTTCTCACAGATGTCACCATTAAGGTCTGCAAATCCAGTAAACGGAACATCTGCAATTCGATCTTGAAGGGTTCCCTTACAATCATGCGTAGCATATTCTATATCTTTGCGAATATGCCCTGCTACAAATAATTTACCCCTTATCACGTTAAAAAAGTCAGTGTTGTCAATACGTGTAAATGCAACTGGGACAAGTTTAACCTGATCTAGAAATACATTATTTTTCACTCTTTTAATTTCTGTTGCTGGTGGATGAAGTTTAATATCTGCCTCTAACACAATTTGAAGTGTTGGCTCTGCCAATACAACTGGAACCTTAATTGTTGGGGTTCTAGTGTGCTTAACTGTGTTAGTGGCCATAACCGTTAATGGCACTTGTTCCTTTGATTCGATTGGACATGGACCTCCGGGGACCGGTGGGTGTTCTGGCTTGGGATGATGCACGGAATGATGTTGATGCTCTGTATGATGTTCTGATTCACAACTTCCCATAAAAAAACCCCATTTCTTTATTATATTTAGAATACATACTCCTTTTTATATTGTTAATGTATTCCGCGTTTGTCATAAAGAATAGGCTATTATAATAGGACATTTTCCCAAAATGGAAAAATAGGCAGATGAACGAAAGCACAAAAAAGCTCTGTTTCTTTTAAACAGAGCCTTTCTTCTTTATTATGCTGAAGAACATTCATTAGAGAGTTCTTGTTAGTGAACAATGCCCTGACCATGAAAGGCTTGGTTTTTTAGTTATTTTACTTTAATTGTCTAAAAAAATGATACCCAACTTTAAATTAGGTATCATCTTTTGACCACATTCTGACCACGAAACATATATAAAGATATATTATTTCATTTTCATTTTAGGAAGTAATAAGCAGCTAAACCTTGATTTAACAAGGGTCATTTTATTTCGTGCTTCTTCATATGATATGCACACATAAAAGAGCGTAAGAAATACGGTCTTAAAGGTGCGCGTCGTGCTCCTCAGTTCTCAAAGCGTTAATCTTCAACACTTCAAAGGCTCTCAACCAATATGGTTGGGGGTCTTTTTTATCCTATTTCGATCAGTTTATGCCTTTCTTCATCTTAAATTCATCTTGGAAGAACTAAATGAAGCTATTTCTCATAAGCTAAGTAATCTTACTATATAAAACTTTTAAGAGGGGATAGCTATTGACTATAATAAAACCTATGACATACGAAGTTTCTGATGATTCCACGAAGGAGCTGAGTATTTTCTTTGGCGGAGATACTTTGTTAGGTGATGCAGCACAAAAATTATTGGACAGAAATGGTTATGTCTATCCTTTTAAATACATTGATCAAATATACAGCTCAGCGGATGTACGGACACTTAACCTGGAGGCGCCTATCAGCCAAATTGCAAAAAAAATCGAGGCAGATAAAGATTATATATATAAGATGTCCCCTTTAGTGCTTGATGTATTTAAACAAAAGGCGTTCAACATATTTTTTTTGGCAAATAATCATTCCACTGATTACGGACATGATGGTTTATTAGAAACCATTATGTACTTGGAAAAAAATTCGATGATTCCGCTTGGTGCAGGAAGAAATAAAAAAGAATCAAGAAAAGCACTCGTTATAAGAAAAGGTAATATTAAAGTCGCTCTTTTAAATTACATGAGCTACAGGAAAAGATATCAGGAGAAATATCAACATTTCGCTTCTAATGTTCATAGTGGTATAGCCGCTTTGTCTAGAAATGCAGTATACAATGATATCAGGGCATTAAGAGAAATAGGGATAAACACTATTGTTGTGTCCATCCATTGGGGAAAGAATTATCAACCCGTAACAGAAGAGCAATTATTACAGGCAAAAATGATTGTTAAGGCCGGAGCTGATATTATCATCGGACATGGATCCCATCAATATCAAAAAATGAGCGTTTTGGAGGGTGTCCCCGTTTTTTTTAGTGTCGGAAACTTTATTTTCAATACTCCTGGTCGATCCCCTCTTACCTATGGGTTTCCAACAACTTTACACTTTAACGAAAATGGTTTAATAAGGGCTGAGATTTGGCCAATCCATACTAATAATAAAATAATTAAGTTCCAACCTCGGCATTTATCTGGTGAAGATGCGTTTAAGGCCATCCAGGAGTTATATACAAATTCCGATTTAAATGGACTGAAAAAAGAGATCGATGTTAATAAAGGTGTTTTATTTTTTTAGACGAAGAGGATAAATGAATTCATCTTTACATCACTTCAAAGGCTCTCAACCAATTTGGAGGGGGTCTTTTTTATGTTTTAATATTGCTATGGATGACATCCTTTATAGAATTAGCAGCATTCTGCTAAATGTTGAAATATTATTTCACTTTTTTGTCATGTATTTTAAAAAATAATGCTAATGGCGTAATCCTTTTTACCTGTAGAAACGCCTGTTATGTGACTTAAGTGGTATAGACCACTTCACAACATTACCTATATACTTTTACTATAAGTTGTAAGCGTTACCAGTATTTTGGTATACATAGGGGAGACCAGCCTACAATTCAATCAATTGTATAAAGGAGGATGTATGAAAAGTAAAACGTTTATGATTACTGCAGTTTGTACCTTGCTACTAGGCACATCACCCGTATTTGCCAACAATGAACTTCCCAATGATTCAACGATTGAAAAGCGAGGAAAACTCACATTCCCATCTAAGAAACCACACCCTGTCTTTACATGGAATTCGACAATCATTCCTGTATCGAGAGTGCTCCACTCAAGTTCAGCGCGAGGAGCTGGAATGGTGGATGCTCCACTCCAGCAAATTGATCATATTATGAACCAAGCAATTTCACAAAAATTAATGCCAGGTGCTGTCACTTTTGTAGCGAGAGCTGGAAAAATTGTAAAACATGACGCTTTTGGCTTTTCAGCTCAATACACCGATGGTAATTTTACCGAAATGAAAAATCCAATTCCTATGGAAAACAACACGATTTTTGACTTGGCGTCTATCAGTAAAATTTTCACTGCAACGGCCGTAATGATCCTTTTTGAAAAAGGATTATTCAATCTTGATGATCCGGTGGCAAAACATATTCCTGAATTTGCTGCAAACGGGAAAGAAAACGTAACGATTCGTCAGTTGTTAACCCATACTTCCGGGTTCACCGCTTGGATTCCTTTATATTCAAAAGGGAATTCAAGAGAAGATAGGCTGAAGTTGGTATTAAACCAACCGTTGAAAAATGCTTCCGGTACAACATATGAATACAGTGATTTAAACATGATTACGTTAGGAATGTTAGTTGAGCACTGGTCTGGAAAGCGTCAGGATGAATTCGTCCGGGAGCATATCACAGAACCTTTAGGGATGAAGGATACGATGTACAATCCACCAGCTTCTTTGAAGAACCGTATTGCTGCAACTGAATACCAAACAACACCAAATCGCGGTCTCGTGTGGGGAGAAGTTCATGATGAGAATGCTTGGTCATTGGATGGGGTTGCTGGTCATGCTGGTGTGTTCTCTACCGCCATTGACTTAGCTAAACTTGCCCATATTTTCATTAATGAAGGAAGTTATGGCGGACAAAAAATCTTGAAGCCGGAAACAGTACAGTTGCTGCTGCAAAATCAGAATGAGGCATTCTCTGGAAATGACCATGGCCTTGGCTGGGAGTTAGGCCAAGGCTGGTATATGGATGCTTTATCAGAAGGTACATACTCTTTTGGCCATACGGGTTATACAGGAACTTCGATTGTAGTAAGCCCGAACAATAAAACAGTAGCAATTTTATTGACCAATCGTGTCCATCCGTCAAGAACTATGGGATCCATGAACCAAACCCGCCGCTTATTTGCAAGAAATATAGCAGATTCAATCCCTGTCTCGATTCCTGGTAAGAGAGATGCTTGGTTTGCAGGGTACGGCGACAAGCTAAACCGAGAAATGGAAACTGATATCCATTTATCTAAGGATACCAAACTCACCTTCTCCACATGGCATATGATTGAGAATATCTGGGATATCGGGTCTGTAGAGATTTTTAGAGGTGGCAGTTGGCATCAAGTTGCTCTATTAACAGGCACAAGTAATGGCTGGGAAAATAAAGAATTGGCTATACCTAGTGATGCGACAAAATTACGGTTTGTCTATCGAACTGATGAATCTACCAATTCCCGAGGTTGGTACATTCAGAATCCAAAACTGGATTCTGGATCAAATCTTTCTTTTAAAAATAATGAATGGGAACTAAGAGATTATTAAAAGTTAGAGGAGGAGAAACAACATGCGCAAATTTTTAAAGACATTTATCACCTCGTTTCTGGCATTTGCTCTAGTATTAACGGGAATCCCACTTGCAGGGGGAGCTGCCACGGGAATTGAGGATTTAGTGATTGATCTCAATGTTCCACAGGTTACAAGAGAAGTAAAGGATAGCAAGCTTGATTTAAATGCACTTCATGTTTATGAGGATGGTCACTTTAAGCTGGCATCTGAGAACCTAAAATGGCAATCTTCTAATAAAAATGTTGCCTCTGTATCTAAAGATGGTGTAATAACTTTATCCGGTCACAATGGTAAAACATTTATATCTGTCAGCGATGGCAGCCATAGCGACAGAATTTCGATTCAATTCAAAGGAAATCAAGAACAGGTCCTTATTGAAAAAGAAAAAGGTGCACGCTATGACCTCATCGGAAATGCCATCAAGCATATGAGTATGGAAGAAAAGGTCGGACAAATGCTAATGCCCGATTTTAGGAATTGGAATGGCAAAAATGTCACAGTAATGAACGACGAAATTGCCAAGCTTGTGAAGGATTATCATCTCGGCGGTGTGATTTTATTCCGAGAAAACACAGTGACTGCTGATCAAACAACTAAGCTAGTCAGTGCCTATCAGGAAGCTGCGGAAAAGTACGGACTGTTAATTTCCATTGACCAAGAAGGTGGAATTGTTACACGTCTGCAAACTGGTACCGACATGCCAGGGAATATGGCGTTAGGTGCGACTAGATCTGAAGAGCTTGCCGAAAAAATTGGACGAACAATTGGTGAAGAGCTTAATGCACTTGGTATTAACATGAACTTTGGACCAGTATTGGATATAAACAACAATCCAGATAATCCGGTGATAGGTGTTCGATCTTTTGGTGAGGATCCTGAGTTAGTAGCTAACCTAGGAAATGCCTATATTAAAGGGCTCCATGAAACGGGCACTGCAGCAACTGCAAAGCATTTTCCTGGCCATGGAGATACTGCTGTTGATTCACATGTAGGACTTCCATCTGTACCTCATGATATTGATCGTTTGAAGAATGTAGAATTGTATCCTTTCCAACAGGCAATGGATACGGGAATTGATGCGATTATGTCAGCACACGTGACATTCCCAAAAATTGATGATACGAAAGCAATCTCTAAAAAAGACGGAACAGAAGTCGCTGTACCAGGTACACTTTCCCACAAGATATTAACGGGTCTTATGCGCGAAGAAATGGGCTTTAAAGGAGTTATAGTAACGGATGCGATGAATATGGGTGCAATTGCAGATCATTTTGGTCCTGTTGATGCGGCAATCCGTGCTGTTAAAGCAGGGGCGGATATCCTGTTAATGCCAGTTGGAATCGTAGATGTAGCAAATGGACTTTATGATGCTGTGAACTCAGGCGATATTTCAGAAAGTCGACTTGAGCAGTCAGTAGAGAGGATTTTAACCTTGAAACTGAATAGAAGCATCGTTAAGGCAGAAGTAGAAAAGAGTCTGGATGAAAAGGTAGCAAAAGCACTTCAAGTCGTAGGATCACCTGAACATAAAGCAATTGAAAAAGAAGCAGCAGAAAAATCAATTACTCTTGTAAAAAATGAGGCTGCCCTTCCGCTTCAATTAACTGTAGATGAAAAGATTGTTGTTGTAGGTTCAAGTAGTTCTGAAATTGCTGCCGAGGTAAAAAAGCATCATAGTAACGTTACAGTTATTAATAATACAGCACTACTTTCAGCTGCTGATTTAGCAACAGTGAAAACTGCGAAATATGTTATTTTAGGAACTTCGACTTCAAACGTAGCTCAAAGAGCAGCCAGCACGAACTTAATGAAACTAGCAAATCAGCTCATAGAAGAAACGGATGTTCAGATAATTGGTGTCGGAATCAGAAATCCGTACGATATTATGGCCTACCCTAATGTTAATGCTTACCTAGTGCAGTATGGATTTAGACCTGCAAGCTTCGAAGCAGCCGCAAACACCATTTTTGGTAAAAACAACCCAACTGGAAAACTGCCAGTAACTATTTACAACCATGATGGCAGTGTTTTATATGGATTTGATCACGGGTTAGGATACTAGGCAGGGAATAGATAAAGAGGAGGGATACTTTTGAAAAAGTGGCTTACAGGATTATTGATTCTCGTTCTACTACTTTCTACTGTTTCTGCGGCGATGGCTAAGAACGATAAAGAGAAAAAGAATAAAAAGTTCCGTTTAGGCATCGAGGTTTTATTACAGGATCAAATTGATTTGATTAAAGATAAACGCGTAGGTTTAATTACAAATCCAACGGGAGTTGATCAGAACGTTACGAGTATCGTGGATTTACTCTTTAATAATTCCGATGTGAACCTTACTGCTCTTTACGGCCCTGAACATGGCGTACGAGGAAGTGCACAAGCAGGTCAGTACGTTGAACAATATACGGATGAAAAAACCGGACTTCCTGTTTATAGCTTATATGGAAAGACAAAAAAGCCGACACCTGAAATGCTTAACAATGTCGATGTTTTGTTATTCGATATCCAAGATGTAGGGACACGTTTTTACACCTATATTTACACAATGGCATTAGCAATGGAAGCAGCAAAAGAGAACAATATTCCAATCATTGTCCTTGACCGCCCGAATCCAATCAGCGGGACAAAAGTTGAAGGACCTGTGCTTGAGGATAAGTACTCCTCGTTCATCGGTGAATATCCGATTCCTGTTCGCCACGGGATGACCGTTGGGGAGTTAGCGAAGCTTTTCAATCGCGAATTTGGAATTGGAGCAGATTTAACGGTAGTGGAAATGGAAGGCTGGAAACGAAACATGTATTACGATGAGACACGATTAGAATGGGTACTTCCATCACCAAACATGCCATCCCTGGAAACTGCTGTAGTGTACCCAGGTGCTGCCCTCATTGAAGGAACCAATGTTTCCGAGGGACGAGGAACAACAAAGCCGTTTGAATTGATTGGAGCACCGTTCATTAATAGTGACAGCTTGGCTTCCATGTTAAACTCTTACAAACTACCTGGTGTCACATTCAGAGCGGCTTCGTTTATCCCGACATTCTCGAAGCATGCGAATGTGTTAAGCCATGGTATTCAAATTCATATCACAGACCGAAATGCCTATAAGCCGTTTGAAACTGGATTATATATCGTAAAAACAATCCATGATATGTATCCAAATGACTTCCAATTTAGAACACCGAGCGCAGCAGGAATCTCCTTCTTTGATAACCTTGTCGGCAATGGCTCCATCCGCGCCGATATTGAAGCTGGAAAAAGTGTTGAAGAAATGAAAGCAGCATGGCAGGCGGGATTAGAGCAATTTAACGAGGTTCGTGAGAAGTATTTATTATATTAATAGGTGTGCAGGGACCTTCTTTTTAGGAGGTCTCTTTTTGCATCAAATTTTAATCAGTGGATTGATTAAAGGAGAAAAATCGCTGAACAAGTCGAAGTTTGTATTTTCAGGGAAATAATAAACTATTTTTGTTGAAATATGATAATAAACGGAAACCGGAAGGACATGATGTGACGTGACATAACAAAACGTGTGTGAGGAATGATCGGGAATAAAATAAAAAGGGCTTTAGAAGCCCCTTTTATCAATCATTCAAATATCAAATTCTTTTCGAAGCCCAATTATATAGGAACTGTCTACCCCTAGTTGTTCTGCTAAAATCTTTTCATTCGCATTTGGGTTCTGTTTCAGAAATTTTTTAAGCTTTTTCTTTTGAGCTTTGCGGTCTGCTTTAAGCAACTTATTTTCTTCTTTAGCATTCTTCTCTGCATTCAGCGCCGAATTTTCCTCTGTAGTTTCCGGCTCTGCTTTCAACACCATATTTTCTTCTTTAGTGTTCGGCTCTGCTTTCAGTTCCGTACTTTCCTCAGCTTGTAGATCATTTTGTTGGTTGGTTAATAGTGATAATTCTCCGCTTAACGAATCAAGTTTTTCTTTGTATTCTTTAATCAGTCTTTTTTGATTTCCATTGGTTGCTTTCAATTCGTCTACTTGTTTATGAAGTTCTACAATTTCCTTTTTGCTGTTTTCTAGACTTACAGCAAATGACGTAATTATTTGTTCCTTGGTGCCAATTACTTCTCTTAGATTTTGCAGCTGCATTTCTTGCTCAGCTACTATACCGCTTATCCCCCCAATCAATGATTGACTTTTTTCATTGGCAGCTTTCATTTCGGCTATTTGATTTTGAAGTTCTGCTATTTCTTTATTACTTTTTTCAAGGCTAGCGGTAATGGAAGCTATATCTTCTTTTTTAGCTGCCAATTCGTCTTTCAAACAATTTTCTCGGTTTAACATGTTAGCCACTAACTCATTAATACGAGTCGTAAGTGCCTCAAGTTCAGAAAAGTCTTGCTTATGATCACCTTCGGCTCCGTTTAAATCTTGAATTTCAATATCTACATTGAATGTACTACTTGCCATTCCTTACACTCCCCTTTTTGTTGACTATTAAAGTAAAAAATAATAATAATAGGATCAAGAGAATCTATCACATACTTATATTAAAATATGATGGTAAGAAAAATTTGAATGGACAAGTATCTACTATTAGTGACAAATAATAAAAAAATTTTGTTTCAAATCTATTTTAGTTTGGAAAGGTAGCAGCGAATGATAGGAAAGTTGTTTCATCAAATTTCCCTCTTAACATGACAAAACTGTCACTTTAGATGTTGTTATATCGATGGTTGAGGGGCAAATTAGTCAGTATGCTCAATAAAACGTTTAAGACAACGGTTCTAATGATTACGCACGATCCCTTTGCAGCGAGCTACTGCCAGCGTGTCATTTTTCTTCGTGATGGAAAAATCGTCAATGAAATGTTTAAAGGAGAACAATCGGAAAAGGAATTCTTTGACCGTATCCTGACGATTCAAAGTGCTATAGGAAGTGACAAGCGATGAATGTAATTGATTTATCATGGAGGAATATGAAGCGGAACTTCCGTTTGTATACGATATATTTCATTTCCATGCTTGTCGGGGTTGTCATTTATTTTAGCATATTCCCCGACAATCTAAATTTGTCTAATGTATCGCCCCCCGATATTTATTTGTATCGCTAGGTGATATGGCTCTTGAAAATTTGCCAGTAACCCTTAATACTTGATATAAAAAAGGTGATCAGATATGCGAAATGATATTCAACCGTATGAACGCTCTTTCTCTTCCAAAGAAGTGGCTGAGGAAGCCGGGATTGCAACACCTACTGTTCGGAAGTATGGACAAATTCTAGAGCGGAATGGCTATGTGTTTTTAAAAGAAGGTGATCGTCGTATTTTTGTACAATCCGACATTGAAACGCTTATAGCGTTACGCGATACGGACAAGCCCCTAGACGATACGGCTAAAGAAATCGCCCAGCAACAAAAGGAAAGACTAGAGGGAATAAGTGAAACAGATATAGCGGCAGCCGATACGTATGACAATTTACCCCAAGACCCCAATCACCTAAAAGAAATATTAGCCTATTTAGCCAGTGAACTAGCTGCTACACGTGAAATGAATGTCCAAGTCATAAACGATATGGCAGACCTTAAAACGACAGTTTCCAGGCTAAAGCAGGACCACCACGATTTAAGTTCTAACATTTCAAATTCAGCGCAAAAAACGCAGGCTAGGATTGAAAAATTATCTGAACAGGAAAAGATACATTACGAAACATTACTGGAACAGGAAAAAGAAAAAAGTGTTTACTTACAAAGAGAATTAGAAAATCTCAAGGAAGAAATGAAAAAAGAGTGGCTTTCACAAAATGACTTTAATAAACGTTTAGAAAAAGTGATTCAAAAACCCAAAGATAAATGGGACTGGATTTTCTCTATATTCCGTAAATAAGGTCTTATTTAAAGGCTGTTTTCGCAAAGATTGTTGTTTTTATTATTGATTAATAACGTTTTTTGCTTAAGTCACCTCTGGTTCGGACACCATGACTCTTAGATTCATCGAACTTGTCTGAAGTTGCCGCAGGTTCGGACACCATGACTCTTAGATTCATCAAACTTGTCTGAAGGCCACAGGTTCGGACACCATGACTCTTAGATTCATCAAAACTTGTCTGAAGTTGCATCTGGTTCGGACACCATGACTC
>NZ_JABWSY010000023.1:0-7410 GCF_013396335.1 Bacillus sp. EB106-08-02-XG196 | reverse complement strand
TAGATTCATCAAAACTTGTCTGAAGTTGCATCTGGTTCGGACACCATGACTCTTAGATTCATCAAACTTGTCTGAAGTCACCTCTGGTTCGGACACCATACTCTAAAGTTCATCAAACCTGTCCGAAGTAGCGATTAATTTAGAGTAATTTGTACAGAAAGCAACAAGGTTTACGAAAAGAGCCTATTTAAATGATGTAACCCTCAAGAAGGAAGGATTCAAATATTAATTAAATACGAATAATGAGAAACTCCCAGCCCATTTGGTTGGGAGTTTACTTATCTTCCATTTACTTCATATGCTGCTCGAATTCCAGATTCAACGGCACCTTCAATCCATCCGTGAAAGTTAGAAGTATGCTCTCCTGCAAAGTGCAGCAGCCCTTCAGGTTGATGAATGTAATCACCAAAGTCAGTGACTTGACCTGGTGTAAATAGTGTAAAACACCCAGCTGAGAAGGGGTTTTGACTCCAATTGAAAGAAATTCCCTGCAGAAATTCCTTATAAACCACGTTTCCATATACTTTGGCCAAATCCTTAAGTGCATAATAGATAATTTGATCCTTCGTTAAGCTATTCCACAGTATTGCATCATGGCCCCAGCTGTAGCTAGCGAGTAGGACTCCAGGTCCAACGCTCCCGATACCGTGACTAGGTATATAACTAAACCGAGTAGTTCGATCTGATATTGCGTTGCCTAACTGGAGGTTTTCCCAAAAACGGGATTTGAACTCAATTCCAATTTTAACTGCAGGCAGCGTTAAGAGTTCTCGGATGGCCTGCCATTTCTTAAAGGAAATAGAATGGTAAGGTTCAACATCAACGAACTGAAACGCTGAATAAGGAATGGTAATAATGGCATAATCGGCAGAAAAGGCCTGAGCTTCTCCTGTTACCTGATTTCTCGTTTGAAAAACAACCCCTCTATTGTTTTGAATGACCTTTTCCACCTTTTGGTTCAAGTAAATATTTTGATGAAGTTCAGGCAAAAACGATAAGGGGATTTGATCGTTTCCTCCCAGAATTTCATAAAAGACCGTTTCTTCATTGAAAATGGGGAAGATGATATCCGTAACAATACCTACAAAAGATAATTCTCTAAATCCTTCAATACCAAGTATGACACTAATCATTCGAATGGCATTCAATGACAAAGAAGGGCCGAACGGGTTATTTTTTAAAAATTCTTCCATTGAATAGCTATCAAATTTTTCTTTTAGTTTCTCTTGTTCCTCAGGTGTGCTCTTTTTATAAAGGTCAATAAAAGGTTTGACGGAAGCGAGGAAAAGTTCATTGGCTGTTTTTCCTTTTTCCCACTCTTGAACAGGAAAACCTAGTATATCAGGGTTTTTCTCATAATAAGCACTGGTTGTAAGTACATTATTAACAAAAATCAAATCTCTTGGTGTAGCGTTAATAAATCTATTAATAGGCAGTTTGAAACGGTGAATGTATTCGAATACCAGAACATGGGTATCTGGAATTCGCATAGCACCTAGGTCTAGATAATTACCCTGGGTAAATGGCTGGCGTACTGTGAAAATCCTGCCCCCAACCCGGTTGTTTCCTTCAAGAACCGTCACTTCATGCCCAGCTTTTTTCAGTAAGGACGCCGCGACTAAACCAGCCATCCCTGCACCTGCAATTAGGACTTTCTTGGGGGTGGTCCCTTTTTTTAACCCTTTTTTTATTATCGCAAGCATATCGTTTGGATATTTAAGTTGAGAATTATCTGTGGGAACTCTTTTCAAATCCTCCCCTCCTTTTTTCATTATTATGAGAAATGGTGGAGAAATATGTTTGCAGTAATAAAGGGAAGTTCCTTTTCTATAAGGTGGGATTAAGCAAAAGCTGTTGAAGTGACTATCGAAGGCTTGAAATCTATACGATAAAAATTGGCAATACAAAACGCTTTGTAGTTTGCATTTCTTATGACAAAGGGATGAAGAATAGTCCTAAGAGGTGAAAAACGAGTGACTGTAATTACAACCTTTAAAGAAAAGCGTCGCGATAAACAAATAAAATACGAGCGGTCCGTCCTTAAGGACTTATCGGTGAAAACGTTAAAAGAACGAGTGCAGCAGTATTTTGGTTCAACAAGAATTGCGCAAAGCTTTGTTATGAATACAGGAATTGAAGAGGCTTGTTATGACGTTGCATTGGAAGCCTACCTATTAGGAGCAAAATTCAGCAAATTTGGTTATTACGGTGAGAATATAGATGAAGTACGTAAACGTTGTCAAAGAGAAGAGAAACATTTAATTGATACGCTGTACAATTTTCTCCTCTATTGGGGGAATGGTGAAGAAGGAATCATGAGTGAAACCCTTTATTACTCCTGTGAGGGTTATATAGATGTATGGTGGAAAGAAGGCTATAATAATGGTCAAAGGCGCCGCAAGCTGCGATTACACTAATTGAATGGTTAGAACAAGCACCAGGGGCAGCGATGATCCTGGTGCTTTACATTCTCATTTCTTCTAGGTTCTAAACAGGTCCCTTGTCCCATATAGTTAAGTGAATAGGGACGAGCGGGAGGGAATGATTGGGGTGTCTAAGAAAAAATTAAAGGTCATTGGTTTTTCTGTTGGTTTGCTTCTTTTATTTCTGATTTTACAATATGATTTTGTCAAAGAGAACACATGGGGCAGCGATTCATGGAGTCTTCCCTTATCAGGCAAAATCATTTTACTCGACCCTGGTCATGGCGGTCCAGACGGCGGGGCCGGAAATTCAAAAGCATTAGAGAAGGACATTGCTTTGGATATTTCATTAAAAGTCAGAGATTATTTGCAGGAGCAGGGAGCCTTAGTTGTCATGACCCGGGAGACAGATAAAGATTTGGCAGATGTTGATACAAAAGGATACAGTAGAAGAAAAGTGGAAGATTTGAAAAAGCGTTTAAAAATGATAAACAACTCTGATAATGATCTTTTTGTCAGCATTCATTTAAATGCCATTCCGTCAGCAAGATGGAGCGGCGCGCAAACATTTTATGCATCTCACTTTAAAGAAAATGCCAAAGCGGCAAAATTCATTCAAGATGAACTGATTGTAAATTTAGAAAATACGACGAGAAAGGCGAAGCCAATTAATTCGGTTTATATTTTAAAAAATGCTAAAAAGCCTGGAGTGTTAGTAGAGGTAGGATTCCTCTCAAATCCTAATGAAAGAGAGCAATTAAAAAAGGAAGCCTATCAGGAGAAGGTAGCAGCATCCATCTATCAAGGAGTACTGCGTTATTTTACCAATGAAAAGGAATTAAAGATAGAAGATGAATAAAGGTGTTTAATCACCTTCCTTTTTTTTGAATAATAATGGATGTGATTCATTTAACTGTTTCTATTAAAAGTTATGTTATACTGAAAACTGGAAACGAATTCATTAGGTGAGGTGTTTGTTTACATGTTAACAGAAGTGAAAGTTCAAGAAGTGCTAGGAAGCTTAAAAGAACCATTTTTACATAAAACATTAGCAGAACTAAATGCTATTGAAGAAATAAAAATCAAAGAAGAGAAAAACCATGTCAGCGTGAAATTGCAGATTGCGAAAACGGGTACGGCTGAACAATTACAACTGCAAACACAAGTAGTTAATTTGCTAAAAGAAGCGGGAGCACAAACGGTTGGGATCAGATTTAGTGAGCTGCCAGAAGCGGTTCTAGCAGAACACCGTCAATCATCAAGCGAAACAGAAGACAAGGGATTACTGGCTTCTAATAAAACGAACTTTATCGCGATTGCGAGTGGAAAAGGCGGAGTAGGTAAATCAACTGTTTCAGTCAACCTTGCCGTTGCCCTAGCTCGACTAGGTAAAAAGGTAGGTTTAATTGATGCAGATATTTATGGCTTTAGTGTTCCGGATATGATGGGAATAACAAAAAGACCAGTGGTTAGAGGAGAAAAAATCCTTCCAGTTGAGCGCTTTGGCGTTAAAGTCATTTCAATGGGCTTCTTTGTAGAAGATAATTCTCCGATCATTTGGCGTGGTCCAATGTTAGGAAAAATGCTAAACAGCTTCTTTAATGAAGTCGAATGGGGAGAAGTGGACTATTTACTACTGGACTTACCACCTGGAACTGGGGACGTCGCATTAGATGTTCATACGATGCTTCCAGCTTGTAAAGAAGTAATCGTAACTACTCCACATCCAACAGCGGCATTTGTTGCGGCGCGGGCTGGTGCTATGGCACTGCGTACAGATCATGAAATTTTAGGTGTTATTGAAAACATGGCTTACTTTGAAAGTAAGCTAACAGGTGAAAAAGAATATGTATTTGGTAAAGGCGGCGGTGATAAGTTGGCCGAAGACTTGAATACAGAAGTTCTTGGTCGTCTGCCTCTTAATCAGCCTGATTGGAATGATGATGATTTTGCTCCGTCAATTTATCAGGAAGATCACCAATTAGGAAAAATTTATCTAGAAATTGCTGAAAAAATGACAAATCTTTTGAAAAAATAAAATGAAAAGCCTCTTCCAACTTGGAAGAGGTTTTCATTTCTCTGTTATTCGCCGCCTTCTTGTTCCTTTTCCTCATTTTTTGTTTCTTCCTTTTTTTGTGTTTCCTCAGCAGCCTTTAAGAGTAATTCTTGCATTTTCACCTTGAAAAGAGGGCTTTCAAGCGTTTCTGAGATAACTTTTTGAAGGTGTTCCCGATATTCTTTGCTCTTTAAAGCGTCAGCCATTTCCTTCTGAATTTCCGGTTCCTTGAAAACCTCAATCATCATGCCTCTATATTCAGGGTCTTTCATCAAATCCTTTAAAAGTTTTTCATTCTCAGTTCGCATGCTTTTGGCTATTCCTTGGGCGAATTTTTCGTCACTAAAAGTTTTTTTCCAAAACTCTGTAGCATTTTCTGAAGTAAGAGTTTGCTGAATGGTATCAGAGACAACCTTTTGGTCCATTATCAGCTTTTCTTTCATCTTATCATCAGACATTACATCTTGAATTGCCTTCTTACCATCATCCGTTTTAAGAATATCGACAACCATCTTTTTTGTTGCTTCATAATCTATTTGTTCACCGCCGCTTGCTTCTGGTGATGCACAACTAGTTAATATCATGGTGATGAGCAAGAGGGATATAAGACTTTTTCCTTTCATATAAAAAGCTCCTTTCACATAAGAGTCCTTAATTTTTAGGATGAAGAAAAGAGGGTTAGATTATGCGTGTGAATATTGAAAAGATGGATTTTTTATATTTGGATTGGTACAATCAGTATGGAAATTTATTTTTTGTTATTGGAGGATAATGGTGTGACGAGTCGTATTTGGGTTAGGCTGTTTATGACTACGCTATTAATTGGCGCAATTACAACAGCAATTGTAGGTTTTATTATCAATTGGAATGAATATGTGAACTATTTTGCTGATTTTCGAATCATTAATATATTATCCGCTCTTTTTTGGTTTATCTTATGGGGCTTTCTTTATAGTGTTATTAGTCAAATGGGCTTTTTTGCCTATCTAACTGTCCACCGCTTTGGCTTAGGTATCTTTAAATCCGTTTCACTTTGGAATGGTGTTCAAGTAGTTATTATTCTATTTGTGTTATTTGATCTTGTTTATTTACGCTATGAGACCTTTGCAAAATCTGGAGACAGCCTCCTGCCTTATATCGTTCTAGCAGTTCTTCTGCTAATTCCAGCTTTGGTCACAGCATGGTTTAAAGCCAAACAAACAAATCGCGAGGCATTTATTCCTGCACTCTTTTTTATGATTGTAGTTACTGTTATCGAGTGGTTCCCTGTTTTACGTGTTAATGAACATAGCTGGGTTTATCTAATGTTGTTCTCCTTATTGGCCTGTAATGCTTATCAAATCTTGATTCTTCATAAGTTAAACATGCAATCACAGCAGGTGAGACAGAGAATAGAGAGTAACCGAGTCCCTAATAAAAAAACAAATGCTCAGAAAAAATCAAGCAAAAAACCGTCCATTTGAAAAGGAGGACGGTTTTTTCTTTTTTTATTTAATTTCTTTTGATTCAACTACTCCATTTGCGATTAACTCTGAAACTGTAACAAGTTTCAAGCCTTTACTTTGTAAGCCATGGAGAATTCCCGGCAATGCCTTGGCTGTCTGTTTCGCGGAATCAGATGCATGGAGGAGAACGATATCTCCTTTATCCGCTTTCTTTACGTTTGCAATAATTTGATTAACACCAGGATTGGTCCAATCCTTTGAATCTACACTCCAATGAACGACCGTGTATCCATATCGTTCCGCAATTTTTAAGGAGCGTTCATCAAAATGACCTGTAGGAGCGCGAAGAAGCTTTATCTCATTAATATTTAACTTTCTAAAAGCTTCCTTTGCTTTTGCAATGTCTTTCCCGATATTAACATCTTCTAATTCAGTGTAATCTTCATAGGCATAACCAAGAATCCCAATTTCAAATCCTTCCTTAACGATCCGACTGACAATATCCGGGTGCCTCTCTGCCCATGAACCAGCCAAAAAGAAAGTGGCTGATTTCACATTTTCTTTTTTCAATGCATCTAAAATGGGCTCGGCCTTTTCATCACCCCAGCCAATATTAAAGGTAAGAGCAATGTCCTTTTCGCCGCGATAAACGGCTTTAGGTCCATCCTTGGTAGAGAAGACTGGAGACAATGACAGATTACTCATAAATAGAAACAATGCAGTAAAAAATGCAGCAATCACTACTAAAAGAATTTGTTTTACAGATTTACCATTCAATACAAAAAAGAAGTTCATTATAACCACCTCGTCCAATGCTATCCTTGTCTCATACCTATGCAAATTTTTTAATGAATATGATTAACAAAAAATAATTATAAATTTTACTATTTTGGAAAAGACTACTATAAATACATCTTACATAAAGGGTGATTCAATGTTTGGGCTTCTCATTAATGCAAAAGAAGTAAAAGAAATGGAATACCTAATAAAGAGAGAGATGGATGAAATATTATTTGATTTAAAGGATGATCGTATTGATCATGTTGTAAAACGGGCAATGGAAGAACGTTATAAAATTTTATTTACCTTATTTAGAAGAGTGGCCTCCCCAAATGAGTGTTTAAAATATATGAGACGGGACAATAAAAGCAGAAAGAAAGGATAGATTTACATTCTAAAAAAAGAAAGGAATAAATTTAATAAATATCGTTGACTTTTAAATGGTATGTTGGTATATTAATAAACGTCGCTGCTGACGTAAAAGAAATCACTTGAAAAAAGTTATTGACTTTACATTGTGGTGATGATATATTAATAAAGTCGCTTTTAGGCGATCGAGTGAAATTGATCTTTGAAAACTAAACAAACAAGAACGTCAACAAACAATTTTTTTAGCTTTTTATAAAAGTTAAGCCAACGTAACATTTTTGAGCTAATCAACTTTCTTGGAGAGTTTGATCCTGGCTCAGGACGAACGCTGGCGGCG
>NZ_JABWSY010000022.1 GCF_013396335.1 Bacillus sp. EB106-08-02-XG196 | reverse complement strand
TTATATCAAATTAACGCGGTGAATCATTAAAGTTTATGAAAAAATAAAAGGCTGTCGAGAGTTTCTCGACAGCCTGGGTGAGCTCAGCTCACTCTTTTCCTATTTTTTTTAATCCAGCTCCTGAACTTCCGCTTTTTTTAATCCAGCTCTAGCGCCTAGGGGCTCGGGGTCATAAGCCAATCCGTCAAGAAGGTTAAAGAGCGCAACCTTCATGCCGGCTTGTCTTATGCCTGTCGCCCCTGAACAAGGCGCTTCCGCTTTTTTTTTTGTAAACATAAAACTTTTTTGTTTTTGATTCGTATAGTACAATGCAAGATGGGCTAAAAAGAGGGAAAAGTAATCATAGTAAAAAGTAAAGCTAGATTTATGGAACATCAGCTTTGAAAAATCAGGAGGTTAAACATGAACGATGTAACAATAAATGTAATCGGAGCTGGTTTGGCTGGGAGTGAGGCTGCGTGGCAAATTGCAAAACGTGGTGTTAAAGTTAGACTTTATGAGATGAGACCAGTTAAACAAACACCCGCTCACCATACTGACAAGTTTGCTGAATTAGTTTGCAGCAATTCCTTAAGAGCAAATACCTTGACGAATGCGGTTGGTGTATTAAAGGAAGAAATGCGATTGCTCGATTCTGTTATTATCGCTGCTGCTGATGCATGCTCGGTCCCAGCAGGAGGCGCCTTGGCGGTTGACCGTCATGAGTTTGCCGCTAAAGTGACAGAAATGGTAAGAAATCATGAGAATGTAACGGTCATTAATGAAGAAGTGACAGAAATTCCTGAGGGGATAACGGTAATCGCAACGGGTCCATTAACAAGTCCCGAATTATCCGCACAACTAAAATCTTTAACGGGCGAGGATTACCTTTACTTTTATGATGCTGCAGCACCAATTCTTGAAAAAGACAGCATTAACATGGATAAGGTTTATTTGAAATCACGATATGATAAAGGTGAAGCAGCTTATTTAAATTGTCCAATGACGGAGGAAGAATTCAACACCTTTTATGAAGCGCTAATTGCAGCAGAAACCGTACCTTTAAAGGAATTTGAAAAGGAAATCTTTTTTGAAGGTTGTATGCCAATCGAGGTCATGGCACAAAGAGGCAAGAAAACAATGTTATTCGGACCATTAAAGCCAGTTGGTTTAGAGGATCCAAAGACAGGAAGGAGACCATTTGCGGTTGTGCAGCTACGACAAGACGATGCAGCAGGAACCCTTTATAATATTGTTGGATTCCAGACACATTTGAAATGGGGTCCACAAAAAGAAGTCCTGCAGTTAATACCAGGACTTGAAAATGCAGAGGTTGTCCGCTATGGGGTTATGCATCGAAATACCTTTATCAATTCACCAAAGGTTCTTAAAGCTTCTTATCAATTTAGGGAACGTGAAAATCTGTTTTTTGCTGGTCAAATGACAGGTGTGGAAGGATATGTAGAATCGGCTGCAAGTGGATTAGCTGCTGGAATAAATGCTGCTAGATTAGCACAAGGAAATAATCCGATCGAATTTCCTGTTGAAACTGCAATTGGAAGTATGGCACGTTATATCACCACAGCTAACGCAAAGAATTTCCAGCCAATGAATGCAAATTTTGGACTGTTTCCGGAATTACCTGAAAAAATTAAAGGAAAACAGGAACGAAATATGCAACATGCAAACAGAGCCTTAGAAACAATTCAGAACTTTGTGAAAGTTTTGTAAAATTTATTGCAAGGGGAAAAGAAGTGTGTTACGCTTTAGTAGCCTTTGTGAGGTGGACATAGTAATAAATGTGACTGATTTAGTAACGTTCTTTCACAACCATTTACAAATGGAGAGAACTTTATCACAATATACAATTGGACAATCCCATAATGCTTTGTGTAAATTCATCTTGTTCATGGGTGAACAAGTCGGATTTAATGGAATCAATTGAAACGTATATGCCCATATATAAAAGGGAATAAATGAATAAAGTTTTCATACTATTCTAGTGTAATGCACTTGTCTACTTATGACAATCTCTTGTTACATAGGTTTACTAGTCAGGCTGTTTTCGTAAAGATTAGTTGTTAAAATCCTAAAGCCGATTTTAACGAGGAACAAACTATTTTGTGCTCGAAATTAAGTTTGCATGCTCTTTTCTTAGAAAAGAGCCATTAGTAAAATGCAAGAGGAGGAAGAAAGATGAACCAATTTCATGCCACGACGATATTTGCAATCCATCATAATGGTCAATGTTCAATGTCAGGTGATGGTCAAGTCACATTTGGTAATGCTGTAGTGATGAAGCACACAGCAAAAAAGGTTAGAAAGATATTTAATGGAAGAGTATTAGCTGGTTTTGCCGGATCTGTTGCCGATGCCTTTACCCTTTTTGAAATGTTCGAAGGGAAATTAGAAGAATATAATGGAAACCTCCAACGAGCGGCTGTTGAGCTTGCTAAACAGTGGAGAAGCGATAAGGTCCTAAGAAAACTAGAAGCCATGTTAATTGTTATGAATCAGGAAGATATACTCCTAATATCAGGAACAGGTGAAGTAATTGAGCCTGATGATGGAATTCTCGCAATTGGTTCTGGTGGTAATTATGCGCTAGCAGCTGGACGTTCTCTAAAGAAATATGCAGGTGACCATCTTTCAGCAAAAGAAATTGCAAAGGCTTCTTTAGAAATAGCTGCAGAAATATGTGTATATACAAACCACAACATTATCGTGGAAGAGCTCTAACGGGAGGGAACCTAAAATGGCTAAAACAGATAACCTAACACCGCGTCAAATTGTTGAGAGACTTGATCAATATATTATTGGTCAGAAGGATGCGAAAAAGGCAGTTGCGGTTGCACTTAGAAATCGATATAGACGAGGTTTGTTAAACGAAAAACTCCGCGAAGAAATTATTCCTAAAAATATTTTAATGATTGGTCCAACGGGTGTTGGTAAAACGGAAATTGCCAGAAGAATTGCGAAACTGGTTGGTGCTCCATTCGTTAAAGTAGAGGCTACGAAATTTACAGAAGTCGGTTATGTGGGCCGTGATGTGGAATCTATGGTTCGTGACCTCGTTGAAACATCTGTCAGATTGGTTAAAGAGGATAGAATGTTGTCTGTGAAGGAACGTGCAGAGGAAAACGCAAATGCTAGGCTAGTTGATTTACTTGTTCCATCAGCAAAGAAAGCACAAAATTATAAAAATCCACTTGAAATGTTATTTGGCGGCGGCAATGCAGCTCCAGATCAGGATACTCAACAAGAGGATTACTCTGTTACTGAAAAACGTAAGATAGTAAGGGAAAAGCTTGCTCTTGGTCAATTAGAAGAAGAGATGGTTACGGTTGAAGTTGAAGAGCAATCACCTTCCATGTTTGATATGCTTCAAGGTTCAGGGATGGAACAAATGGGGATGAACATGCAAGATGCGCTCAGCAGCTTTATGCCAAAGAAACGGAAAAAAAGAAAATTAACAGTACGCGAGGCAAGGAAAGTATTAACAAATGAAGAAGCTGCAAGGTTGATTGATATGGATGAGGTTACCACTGAAGCAGTTTACCGTGCTGAACAGACAGGTATCATCTTTATTGATGAAATTGACAAAATAGCCAGCAAAAACACTGGCGGTTCTTCAGCAGATGTGTCTCGTGAAGGAGTCCAACGAGATATTTTACCAATCGTTGAGGGTTCTACGGTTGTGACGAAATATGGATCAATAAAAACAGATTATATTTTATTTATCGCCGCTGGGGCTTTTCATATGTCAAAACCATCGGATTTAATACCAGAATTACAGGGACGTCTGCCGATTCGTGTTGAATTAACGAAATTAACGGTAGAAGATTTCTTTAGGATTTTGATTGAACCTGATAATGCTTTAATTAAACAATATCAAGCATTATTGGAAACAGAAGGTATACAAATTGAATTTTCTGACGATGCTATTCGTAGAATAGCTGAAGTTGCCTTTGAAGTGAATCAAAATACAGATAATATCGGGGCAAGAAGACTTCACACAATATTAGAAAAATTATTAGAAGACTTATCGTTTGAAGCACCTGATATTTTAATGGAGAAGGTTGCCATTACTCCGCAATATGTTGACGATAAGCTTGGAGCAATATCAAAAAATAAAGATTTAAGCCAATTTATCTTATAATTATATAT
The DNA here is from genome assembly GCF_013396335.1 of Bacillus sp. EB106-08-02-XG196. Taxonomy (GTDB): domain Bacteria; phylum Bacillota; class Bacilli; order Bacillales; family Cytobacillaceae; genus Neobacillus. Next base: position 78,697 of record NZ_JABWSY010000022.1, on the reverse strand, counting down.
CAATTAAATTAATAATGGTTCCAGTTAATTAGGAGGAAGAAACAAATGGATTTACTTACAAAAACTAGAAAAATTAATGTGTTATTACAAAAGGCAGCAGGAAAGCCGGTAAACTTTAAAGAAATGTCTGAAACTCTAAGTGAAGTTATCGAATCGAATATTTTCATTCTCAGCCGCCGAGGAAAACTTCTTGGCTATGCGATTAATCAGCAAATAGAAAATGATCGCATGAAAAAGATGCTAGAGGATCGTCAATTTCCTGAAGAATATACGAATGGTCTATTTAATATTTCAGAAACATCTTCAAATCTTGATGTTGAAAGTCAATATACTGCATTTCCAGTAGAAAATAGAGATTTATTCCGTGAAGGATTAACTACAATCGTTCCAATCATCGGCGGCGGTGAGCGCCTCGGTACTTTAATCCTTGCAAGATTACAAGAGAAATTCCATGATGATGACCTTATTCTTGCTGAATATGGTGCAACAGTTGTTGGTATGGAAATCCTACGTGAAAAGTCTGAGGAAATCGAAGAAGAAGCAAGAAGCAAAGCAGTAGTTCAAATGGCAATCAGTTCATTATCTTACAGTGAGCTTGAAGCGATTGAACATATCTTTGAAGAGCTAAATGGACACGAAGGCTTGTTGGTTGCTTCGAAAATTGCAGATCGTGTTGGTATTACTCGTTCTGTAATTGTTAATGCTTTAAGAAAGCTTGAAAGTGCTGGAGTCATTGAATCTCGTTCTCTTGGTATGAAGGGAACATACATTAAAGTTCTAAATGATAAGTTCCTGGTTGAACTTGATAAATTAAGATCTAACTAATGAAACGAATCCCCGGTCTTACTGGGGATTTTTTTTGAAAGTAGAACTTGATTGTTATTCGCACATGTGCTATATTATTTAACGGTGTTATTACACACGCTTGTTGATTTAAGCAGCCGGTGCTGTTTATACAGTTGCTGTTTAAAAATGAGACTAAGCGGAGGAAAACGAAACCATAGGAGGAAAAAAACATGTCAGTAATTTCAATGAAGCAATTGCTTGAAGCTGGTGTACACTTTGGACACCAAACTCGCCGTTGGAACCCAAAAATGAAGAAATATATCTTCACAGAGAGAAACGGTATCTATATCATCGACCTACAAAAAACAGTTAAGAAAGTTGAAGAAGCTTATAACTGGGTGAAAGATCTAGCTGCTAATGGCGGAACGATCCTTTTTGTTGGTACTAAGAAACAAGCTCAAGATTCTGTTAAAGAAGAAGCAGCTCGTTCAGGTATGTACTTTGTTAACCAACGTTGGTTGGGTGGTACTTTAACAAACTTTGAAACAATCCAAAAGCGTATCGGTCGCTTAAAAGATATTGAAAGAATGTCAGAAGACGGTACTTTCGAAGTATTACCTAAAAAAGAAGTAGTTCAATTAAAGAAAGAACAAGAACGCCTTGAAAAATTCTTAGGCGGAATCAAAGATATGAAGCAGCTTCCAGATGCACTTTTCATTATCGACCCTCGTAAAGAGCGTATCGCAGTTGCTGAAGCTAAAAAATTGAACATTCCTATCGTAGGAATTGTTGATACTAACTGTGATCCAGACGAAATCGATGTAGTTATTCCTGCGAATGACGATGCGATTCGTGCGGTTAAGCTTTTAACAGGTAAAATGGCTGACGCTATCCTTGAAGCAAAACAAGGTGAAGAAGTAGCTGTAGAAGCGTAAGTCAAATAGTTTGAACTAAAAAAGGTGATAAGAGGGAGACCCTTTATCACCTTTTTTTAAAGGTTAATCTTAGCGTTCAATGGCTAAGCTATTAGTATGTACATAGGAATTAAAGGAGGAAAAAATCATGGCAGTTACTGCACAAATGGTAAAAGAACTACGCGAAAAAACTGGCGCAGGAATGATGGATTGTAAAAAGGCTTTAACAGAAACAAATGGTGATATGGAAAAGGCAATTGACTTCTTACGTGAAAAAGGAATCGCTTCAGCTGCGAAAAAAGGCGACCGTATTGCTGCAGAAGGGTTAACATATGTTGTTGCTGAAGGAAACGAAGCAGTTATTTTAGAAGTAAACTCTGAAACTGATTTCGTTGCAAAGAACGAAGCTTTCCAAAGCCTAGTAAAAGAATTAGCTGCACACTTGCTTGCTAACAAACCAGCAACAGTTGAAGAAGCTTCTGCACAAACGATTAATGGAGTGACTGTAGCAGACTATATCAATGCTGCTATTGCTAAAATTGGTGAAAAACTATCACTTCGTCGTTTTACTGTAGTTTCTAAAACAGATAATGATGCATTTGGCGCATACCTTCATATGGGAGGACGTATTAGTGTATTAACAGTTCTAGAAGGAACTACTGATGCAGATGCTGCTAAAGATGTATCTATGCACATTGCAGCATTAAAACCTAAATATGTATCTCGTGATCAAGTTTCTCAAGAAGAAGTTGAGCATGAGCGTCAAGTTTTAACTACACAAGCTCTTAACGAAGGAAAACCAGAAAAAATCGTAGAAAAAATGGTAGAAGGCCGTCTTGGAAAATATTTTGAAGATGTTTGCCTACTTGACCAGACTTTTGTTAAAAACCCTGACCAAAAAGTTCGTCAGTTCGTTGAGTCAAAAGGCGCTTCTGTACGTGAATTCGTACGCTATGAAGTGGGCGAAGGTATTGAAAAGCGTGAAGACAACTTCGCTGAAGAAGTTATGAACCAAGTTAATAAAAAGTAATAGGTTTGGTTATAAGGTACGATACGCAAAATATGTTTTAAATAGGGAACACGATGTGTTCCCTATTTTTAAAGGGTTTTTTATAATAATATACATAATAAGGAGGTTCATATGAGCGGTCCTAAGTACAAACGCGTCGTTCTAAAATTAAGCGGGGAAGCACTTGCAGGAGAATCAAGCTTTGGTATTAAACCATCCGTAATAAAATCAATCGCTGGACAAGTAAAGGAAATTGCAGAACTTGGTGTTGAGGTGGCTGTTGTTGTTGGCGGAGGTAATATTTGGCGTGGTAAAATAGGCAGTGAGATGGGAATGGACAGAGCAACTGCTGATTATATGGGGATGCTAGCCACTGTAATGAATTCTTTAGCACTTCAGGACAGTTTAGAACACCTGGGAATTGAATCAAGAGTACAAACTTCAATAGAAATGCGTCAAGTTGCAGAACCATATATTAGACGTCGAGCAATGAGACATTTAGAAAAAAAGAGAGTGGTTATTTTTGCAGCCGGAACAGGAAATCCGTATTTCTCAACCGATACAACTGCGGCTTTACGTGCAGCCGAAATCGACGCAGAAGTCATCTTAATGGCAAAAAATAATGTTGATGGTGTGTATTCTGCCGATCCGCGCATTGATCCTAATGCAACGAAGTATGACGACCTCTCTTTCCTTGATGTTCTCAAAGAAGGATTAGCTGTTATGGATTCAACTGCATCTTCATTATGTATGGATAATGATATTCCACTAATTGTTTTCTCGATAATGGAACAAGGAAATATTAAACGCGCAGTAATGGGTGAAAAAATTGGAACGATTGTTAGGGGGAAAAATTAATGCCAAAACAAGTGGTTTCAGCAACGAAGGATAGAATGCTTAAAGCAATTCAAGCATATTCCCGTGAGCTTGCTAGTATTCGTGCAGGGAGAGCGAGTGCTTCTTTACTAGATAGAATTACAATTGATTATTATGGAGCACCGACACCAGTGAATCAAATGGCTGGAATTTCTACTCCAGAAGCGAGACTCCTTGTCATCCAGCCTTATGATAAATCTATTCTTGGTGATATTGAAAAGGCGATACTAAAATCTGATTTAGGGTTAAATCCATCAAATGATGGTGTGGTCATTAGACTGGCCATCCCCCAATTGACTGAAGAACGCCGTAAAGAACTAGTGAAATTAGTGAAGAAAGAATCCGAAGAGGCAAAAGTAGCGATTCGTAATATTCGACGTGACGGTAACGATGATTTGAAAAAGCTAGAGAAAAACGGAGAAATTACGGAAGACGCCCTTAGAGGTTATTCAGATGATATCCAAAAACTAACAGACGAGCACATAAGTAAGATTGACCAAATAACAAAAGACAAAGAAAAAGAAATCTTGGAAGTTTAATTATTGTGAGAACCCTCTTTTTTAGGGGGTTTTTTAACTATTCGGCATTCTTATTTCTTGTACAAGTACATAACTTATTTAGTAGAAGATATATTTTTACTTTTTTGGTATGATAAAAGCATGCAAAAATCAGCATTCTTCATATATTTCAACACAGTCTCTGTGGGCATGATCTATTATCGGAGGAAATGATTATCTTAATTTGGAGGAGCAATGTTATGTTTAATAAAATAAGGCTTTGGAAGAATCAAAACAATAACTCTTCCATACTCCGAGAAAATATAGAAAAGGTTAAAAAATTGCCGGTACCGGAACATGTTGCGATTATTATGGATGGCAATGGACGTTGGGCTAAGAAGAGAGCCTTGCCACGAATTGCCGGACATCATGAAGGTATGAAGGTCGTGCGTAAGATAACGAAGTTAGCCAACAACCTTGGAATCAAAACACTTACGTTATATGCTTTTTCAACTGAAAATTGGAAGCGTCCAAAAAACGAAGTGGATTATTTAATGAAGCTTCCAGAAGAATTTTTAGGAACCTTTTTGCCTGAATTAATTGAAGAAAATGTTCAAGTAACGATGATGGGGTATCAAGACCAACTTCCGGTACATACATTAAACGCAATTCAAAGAGCGATTGAGGATACAAAGAATAATGATGGACTTGTATTAAACTTTGCACTTAACTATGGCAGTCGATCCGAAATTATTGATGCCACTAAAAAAGTCTTAAATGATTATAAAAGTGGAATACTAAAAGAAGGCGAGTTAAATGAAGAGATTTTCTCTTCGTATCTGATGACTTCTAACCTCAATGACCCGGACTTATTGATTCGTACCAGTGGTGAAATCAGGCTAAGTAATTTTATGTTATGGCAATTAGCATATTCGGAGTTTTGGTTTACGGATGTATTATGGCCAGATTTCAGAGAAAAACATCTGATTGAAGCAATTGAAGTATATCAAAACCGTCAACGTCGTTTTGGCGGTATCTAAAAAGTATCTCTCTCTCAAGTACTATAAAGGTGTTGAAATCTTAGATGAAGCAAAGAATCATTACAGGAGTTGTAGCAGCTGCTTTATTTTTACCAATTGTTTTTTATGGTGGACTGCCTTTTGTCCTCCTAACATATTTCCTCGCAACTGTGGGATTGTATGAGTTATTAAAAATGAAAAAACTTAGTATTTTTTCTGTTCATGGACTGCTGACTGTTTTATTTCTCTGGGTTATTCTTTTTCCAGAGCAGTATTATGATATAGTAAATACTTTTAATTATACAAAAACAGAACTGGGTATTGCTTTAATCCTTTTGTTATTGGCCAATACCGTGATAACAAAGAATCGATTTACCTTCGAAGATGCAGGTTTTTCTGTTTTATCAGCCATTTATGTGGGAATTGGATTTTACTTCTTTATTGAGACTCGTGATGCGGGTATAGTCTATATCTTCTACTCATTATTCATGATATGGGCTACTGATTCAGGTGCTTATTTTATCGGTAAAGCCACTGGAAAAAACAAACTATGGCCGGAAATAAGTCCGAATAAAACGGTTGAGGGATCTATAGGTGGAGTGGTTTCAGCCTTAATTGTTGCTGTATTGTTTGCAGTATTTTCTGAAATCAATGCAACAATATTTACATTAATGGCGATAACTGTTGTCCTTTCTATTTTTGGACAAATTGGTGATCTGGTTCAATCTGCGTTCAAACGGCATTTTAATGTGAAGGATTCTGGAAATATATTACCAGGTCATGGTGGAATCCTTGACCGTTTCGATAGTCTATTATTCGTTTTGCCATTATTACACTTTTTTCATCTATGGTAGAGTTAGGGAGTTGAATTTTCTTTGAAAAAGATTTGCATTTTGGGTGCTACAGGCTCGATAGGCACTCAAACTTTAGATATACTTCGTGAACATCCATCTGAATTTAAATTAGTTGCCATCTCGATAGGGAAAAATTTAGATTTAGCAAGAAAAATGATTCATGAATTTCAGCCAGAGCTAGTTTCTGTACAAGAGTACCAAGACTGTAATACATTAAAAGCAGAATTTCCTATTACTAAGTTCACCTTTGGTGAAGAGGGTCTCATAGAAGCTGCAGTATATCCTTCAGCTGATATCCTAGTGAATGCTGTAATTGGAAGTGTTGGTTTAAACCCTACCTTACATGCAATAGAGGCGGGTAAAACCATTGCGATTGCCAACAAAGAGACACTTGTTACGGCTGGTCATCTTGTTATGGAGGCTGCGGAGAAAAATGGCGTGGCATTACTTCCGGTGGATAGTGAACATTCTGCAATTTTTCAGTGCTTACAGGGTGAAAAGGAAAAGAATGTAGAAAAATTGATATTGACGGCTTCTGGTGGGAGCTTCCGTGACCGTACACGTAAAGAATTGGAAGGAGTTACGGTCAGAGAAGCATTAAACCATCCCAATTGGTCAATGGGGGCAAAAATAACAATAGATTCTGCAACGATGATGAATAAAGGGCTTGAGGTGATTGAGGCTCATTGGTTGTACAACATGCCATATGAAAAAATTGATGTGCTGCTTCATAAAGAAAGCATTATTCATTCTATGGTAGAATTTCATGACAGCAGCATAATAGCCCAGCTTGGAACACCAGATATGAGAGTACCGATTCAATTTGCACTCTCCTATCCAGACCGGCTGCCTCTACCTACTTCTCAAAGGCTGGATTTAGCTAAAATTGGTCTATTGCATTTCCAGGAAATGGACGTAAATCGTTTTCGCTGTATGCAATTTGCCTACGAGGCTGGCAAACAAGGCGGAACAATGCCTACAGTTTTGAATGCAGCAAATGAAGTTGCTGTAGCTGCTTTTTTAAATGAAAAGATTAGTTTCTTACAAATTGAGGATATGATTGAGAAGGCATTAAACAAGCACGAATTAATAAAAAATCCTGACTTATCCATTATTCAAGAGGTGGACAAAGAAACAAGACAATATGTAAATTCACTTCTATAAAAAAGGTGGTTTTTAGTTTGACTACAGTTATTGCCTTTATCGTTATCTTTGGTGCTTTAGTATTTTTCCATGAATTAGGCCATTTGGTTTTTGCGAAACGAGCTGGCATTTTGTGCCGCGAATTTGCAATCGGCTTTGGTCCAAAGGTTTTCACTCATAAAAAAGGGGAAACTACGTATACAATTAGGTTACTGCCAATTGGCGGGTTTGTTCGGATGGCTGGTGAAGATCCAGAGGGTGTTGAACTAAAACCTGGTTATAGGATTGGGCTCTTGTTTGACAATGATAATAACGTAAATAAAATTATTTTGAACAATAAAGAAAAGTATCCTGATTGTCGAATTGTGGAAGTGGAGTATGCTGATATTGAACATAAGCTGTTCATTAAGGGATATCCAGAGGACGAGGAAGAAAGCTTGCAAACCTTTCCTATAAGTCCGACAGCTGTTACGGTAGAAAATGGGATAGAAACACAATTGGCCCCTTATGATCGTCAATTTGCTTCAAAAACGCTGCCTCAGAGAACCATGGCCATTTTTGCTGGTCCGATGATGAATTTCGTCTTGGCATTCTTTTTGTTCATTATTATTGCCTTTTTACAAGGTGTTCCTACTAACGAGCCTAAATTAGGTGTCATTACGCCTGATGGTGCTGCAAATGCAGCTGGATTATTAGAAGGAGATATTGTTCAAAGTATTAATGGCGCTGAAATCTCCAGTTGGTCTGATGTCGTAGAAATTATCAGAGAAAATCCTAATGAAAAACTTGATTTCTCTATAAGCCGTGATGGTAAAGATCAGGAAATCACTGTAACTCCGAAAGAGCAGAGTGTTGAAGGAGAAAAGATAGGTCTAATTGGCGTATACAGTCCAATAGAAAAATCTCCATTAAAAGCCATTACTGCTGGTTTTACTGAAACATATTTTTGGACAAAACAAATTTTTGTCATGCTTGGACAGCTAGTTACGGGTCAGTTCTCAATTGACATGCTTTCTGGACCTGTTGGAATATATGCTTCCACTGATACAGTAGTTCAATCAGGAATTTACTATGTGATGAAGTGGGCAGCTATTTTAAGTATTAACCTGGGAATCATGAATCTCCTGCCAATACCAGCACTTGATGGCGGAAGGCTAATGTTCTTTGCAGTTGAAGCTGTAAGAGGAAAGCCAATAGATCGACATAAGGAAGGAATGGTCCACTTTATTGGATTTGCTCTCTTAATGCTCCTTATGCTGGTTGTTACTTGGAATGATATCCAAAGATTTTTCTTGTAAATCCATTAAAAAGGGTTCAGTTTATGAACCCTTTTTTTTTACTGTTTTGGATATAGTTTTCTGTCGAATAAACCCGAATAAGAAAGTAAAATATGTTATAATTAGCTTTTGAAACTGAGATGATTAGAAAGATTTTATATAGATGGGAGAGGGAATGATGAGCGAACATGCCTCTGGCAAAAAAGAGCGATTCTTACTCTTGCTCCAGCAACTAGAATTAAAAGAGGACGCTGTAGTAGCACAATTTCAAAATGCACAAATTGAAAGATTTATTGTAGAAAAAAAGACACGTAAATGGCATTTTCAATTTTTACTAGAAAAAATTCTTCCTTTTAGTTTATATCTTCGTTTTACTACGCAGCTTGAAAGAAAGTTTTCTAGTATCGCAAAGATTTCCTATGAATTAAAAGTCGAAAATCCAAGCTTCCAACCTGAATTGCTTCTGGAGTATTGGAATTACAGTATTCAGCAAATCGATGGCATCTCACCGCCAATGTTAAAATTACTAAATGAACAGATGCCGGAACTTAGCGGGAATAAGCTGACGGTATCAGTACGTAATGAGACAGAAGGAATGGCCTTAAAAAGGAAATATGGAGGGCTGATTACTAGTCTTTATCAATCATATGGATTTCCAAGCTTAAGTGTTGAAACTGATATTCAGAGCGGAGAAAAGAATGACGAATATCAACAATTCTTATTAGCGAAACAAAAAGAAGATCAAGAACGCGGACTGATGGCCTTAGCTGATTTACAAAAGAAAGAATCTGAGAAAGATGCTGGTGGAGCTGCTCCAGAAGGGCCTATCACAATCGGGCTAACCATAAAGGATGATCAAGACCTAAGAAGTATGATTGAGATTGTAGATGAAGAACGCAGAGTCACTGTTGAAGGGTTTATTTTTGATGCGGAGACAAGGGAGCTAAGAAGTGGCCGTACGCTTTTAACGTTTAAGATTACCGATTACACCAGCTCACTTATGGTTAAGATGTTCTCTCGCGACAAAGAAGATGCAGCCCTTTACCAGCTCATCAAAAAAGGAATGTGGGTAAGAGTTAGAGGCAGTATCCAAAATGATACATTTGTACGTGATTTAGTCATGATTGGAAATGATATAAATGAAATTAAGCCTGCTGGCCGTAAGGATACGGCGCCTGAAAATCAAAAACGAGTAGAACTCCACCTACACACGCCAATGAGTTCAATGGATGCTGTCACTCCTGTAGGAGCGCTCATTGCTCAAGCAAAGAAATGGGGCCATAAAGCGATTGCGGTTACGGACCATGCTGTTGCTCAATCCTTTCCAGAGGCGTACAGCGCTGGAAAGAAAAATGATATTAAAATCCTTTATGGTGTTGAAGTGAATCTTGTGGATGATGGTGTTCCGATCACCTATAATGACGCCCATCGTTTATTGGCAGAAGACACCTTTGTTGTATTCGACGTTGAAACGACAGGTCTTTCAGCCGTATATGACACGATTATTGAACTAGCGGCAGTAAAAATACGAGATGGGGAAATTATTGACCGGTTTGAATCATTTGCTAACCCGCATCATCGACTATCAGCAACAACCATCAATTTAACAGGGATTACAGACGATTTGGTACAAAATGCTCCAGAAGTTGGAGAGGTAATCCAAAGGTTTTATGATTGGGCAGGAGACGGTGTCCTGGTTGCACACAATGCATCCTTCGATATGGGCTTTCTAAATGTAGGGTATAAAAACATTGGCCTTGAAAAGGCAAAAAATCCAGTTATTGATACGCTTGAACTAGGTAGATTCCTTTACCCCGAAATGAAAAATCACCGTTTAAACACATTAACGAAGAAATTTGATATCGAATTAACCCAGCACCATAGAGCCATATATGACGCAGAGGCGACTGGATATTTACTGTTAAAAATGCTAAAGGATGCTTCTGAAAAAGGAATAGAGTACCATGATCAATTTAACGATAACATGGGAAAAGGAAATGCATATCAGCGGGCACGTCCTTATCATTGTACTATACTCGCACAAACGGAAGCGGGTTTGAAGAATTTATTTAAACTTGTATCCATTGCTCATATTGAATACTTCTATAGGGTACCAAGGCTGCCAAGGTCCATTCTTCAAAAATACAGAGAAGGAATTCTTGTTGGCTCCGGCTGTAATAAAGGTGAGGTATTCGAGGGGATGATGCAAAAATCTCCAGATGAGGTGGAAGCTTTTGCGCAATTCTATGATTACCTTGAGGTAATGCCGAAGGAAGTCAATGCTCCATTGCTTGAGATGGAACTCGTTCGTGATGAAAAGGCACTAGAAGATATTATTGGTAATATTGTAAAGCTTGGCGATAAATTAGGGATTCCTGTTGTTGCAACGGGTAATGTCCATTATTTAAATGAGAACGATAAGATTTATCGTAAAATCTTAGTTAACTCCCAAGGTGGAGCGAACCCGCTAAATCGCCACAAACTCCCTGATGTCCATTTCAGGACAACAAATGAAATGCTTGCAGCGTTTTCATTCCTTGGGGGAGAAAAAGCGAAAGAAATTGTTATAGACAATACGAACAAAATAGCAGATATGATTGATGTCATTAAGCCGATTAAAGATGACTTATACACTCCAAAAATTGAAGGCGCCGATGAAGAAATGCGAGAAATGAGTTATTCAATGGCAAAGAAGATATACGGAGAACAACTTCCGGAAATCGTTGAGGCACGCCTTGAAAAAGAATTGAAGAGTATTATTGGTCATGGATTTGCAGTAATCTACTTAATCTCCCATAAGCTTGTTAAAAAATCATTAGATGATGGGTACCTTGTTGGTTCGCGTGGTTCAGTAGGTTCTTCCTTAGTTGCCACTATGACAGAGATTACCGAGGTAAATCCTTTACCGCCTCATTACGTTTGCCCAACATGTAAACATTCAGAATTCTTCAATGATGGTTCGGTTGGATCTGGTTTTGATTTACCTGATAAAGACTGCCCGCAATGTGGCGGAAAGTACAAAAAAGACGGACACGATATTCCCTTTGAAACCTTCCTGGGCTTCAAAGGGGACAAAGTTCCCGACATTGATTTGAATTTTTCCGGAGAGTATCAGCCGCGGGCACATAACTACACAAAGGTTCTTTTCGGAGAAGATAATGTTTTTCGTGCGGGTACGATCGGTACTGTTGCAGATAAAACGGCATTCGGCTATGTTAAAGCCTATCAACAGGACAATAATTTACAATTACGTCAAGCAGAAATTGAAAGACTTGCCACGGGCTGTACCGGTGTTAAGAGAACGACAGGTCAGCATCCTGGCGGAATCATTGTTATCCCTGATTATATGGATGTCTATGACTTTTCACCGATTCAATTTCCTGCTGATGATAGAAATTCGGAATGGAAGACGACTCATTTTGATTTCCATTCTATACATGATAATGTCTTAAAGCTAGATATACTTGGTCACGACGATCCGACTGTCATCAGAATGCTTCAAGACCTAAGTGGGATGGATCCAAAAACCATTCCTACGGATGATCCAGAAGTAATGAAAATTTTTAGCGGCACCGAATCATTAGGTGTTACTGAACAGCAAATTATGTGTAAAACTGGTACCCTTGGGATACCAGAATTCGGTACACGCTTTGTCCGTCAAATGCTAGAGGACACAAAACCTACGACTTTTTCTGAATTAGTTCAAATTTCAGGTTTATCACATGGAACAGATGTATGGCTGGGAAATGCACAAGAATTAATTCATAACCGAACCTGTAACCTAAGTGAAGTTATTGGATGTCGGGATGATATTATGGTCTATCTGATTTACCAAGGACTAGATCCATCTTTTGCCTTTAAAATAATGGAATCTGTTCGTAAAGGGAAAGGCCTCAATGACGAAATGGAAGCAGAAATGCGTAAAAATGAAGTGCCTGAATGGTATATTGATTCTTGTAAAAAGATTAAATATATGTTTCCAAAGGCTCACGCAGCCGCGTACGTGTTAATGGCAGTTAGAATTGCTTATTTCAAGGTACATCTTCCATTGATATACTATGCAGCCTATTTTACAGTTCGTGCCGAAGACTTTGATATTGGAGCAATGTCCCGTGGTTCTGAATCTATTCGGGCAATAATTGAAGAAATTAATGCAAAGGGACTTGAGGCGTCAAACAAGGAAAAGAACTTACTAACAGTTCTCGAACTAGCACTTGAAATGGTTGAAAGGGGTTATTCTTTCCAAAATTACGATTTATATAAATCGGATGCGTCTGAATTCATCATTGAAGGAAATACATTGATACCTCCTTTTAACTCCATACCAGGTCTTGGAACAAATGCGGCTTATAATATTGTAAAGGCAAGACAAGATGGCGAATTTCTTTCTAAAGAAGATTTGCAGCAACGTGGTAAAGTGTCAAAAACTATACTAGAATATTTAGACAAACAAGGCTGCTTAGGATCATTACCAGAACAAAATCAGCTATCGCTATTCTAGATAGTGAAAACCTATATAGAATGCGTTGCTGTTTGCATATAAAATTTGGTTATGGTATAGTTTTATTGGAAATACTAAGAAATACTCTCGTGTTCAAGAGTGGGGAAACCCGCTCTTTCGTTTTTGTATAAAGGTTTTTTGTAGAGTAATTAATAAAACTTTCCGTGAATTACCAATAATATGGGTGAGAATGTCGGTAAAGGAGGTTAAACATGAGCAAAGTAACGGAAGTAGTAGAAGAGCTAACGCAGCCAATTATCCTGGAGCTAGGATTAGAATTGGTGGAAATCGAGTTTGTAAAAGAAGGGAAAAACTGGTTTCTGCGCGTATATATTGATAAAGAAAACGGTGTTGATATAGAGGACTGTGGCATTGTCAGTGAACGGCTTAGTGAAAAACTCGATGAGCTTGACCCGATAACCCAAAATTATTTTCTTGAGGTATCTTCTCCAGGTGCAGAGCGACCGCTTAAAAAAGCAAAAGATTTTGAAAAGGCAATTGGTAAAAATGTGTTCATAAAAACATACGAGCCGATTGACGGTGAAAAAGGTTTTGAAGGGAAATTACTTGAGTATGACGGGCAGACAGTAAAAGTAGAGATGAAAATCAAAACCCGTAAAAAGGTAATTGAAATTCCGGTTGAAAAAGTGGCTAGTGCAAGACTAGCAGTTATTTTTTCATAGTGAAAGATAAATATATAATGGATAGGGGGATAAAATCAAATGAGCAGCGAATTATTAGATGCTCTTACGATATTAGAAAGAGAAAAGGGCATTTCTAGAGATGTTTTAATTGACGCGATTGAAGCTGCACTTGTATCGGCATATCGACGTAATTTCAACCAAGCCCAAAATGTTCGGATTGATTTAAATTTGCAATCTGGCTCAATGAGAGTATTTGCAAGGAAAGAAGTAGTGGATGAGGTTTTTGATCCTCGACTTGAAATATCCATAGCAGATGCAAGAAACATAAATCCAAACTATGTTGTTGAAGATGTAGTTGAAATGGAAGTAACACCTAAGGACTTCGGCAGAATTGCTGCCCAAACGGCCAAGCAAGTCGTGACACAAAGAGTTAGGGAAGCAGAAAGAGGTATCATTTATTCCGAGTTTATTGATCGTGAAGAAGATATCATGACAGGAATTGTTCAAAGACTTGACTCGAAATTTATTTATGTCAGCCTTGGAAAAATTGAAGCTCTGCTGCCAGTAAATGAACAAATGCCAAATGAGCGTTACAAGCCTCATGACCGTATAAAGGTATTTATTACAAAGGTAGAGAAGACAACCAAAGGACCACAGATATTTGTTTCTCGTACCCATCCTGGATTGCTAAAAAGATTATTTGAAATCGAAGTACCAGAAATTTATGATGGTACGGTTGAGATAAAATCAGTTGCCCGTGAAGCAGGTGACCGTTCAAAAATATCTGTCCATTCAGATAACAATGAGGTAGACCCGGTTGGATCATGTGTAGGTCCAAAAGGTACAAGGGTACAGGCCGTTGTAAATGAATTAAAAGGTGAAAAAATTGATATTGTTAAATGGTCCGATAATCCTGTGATTTTTGTTGCAAATTCCTTAAGCCCATCTAAGGTTTTAGATGTTATGGTAAATGAATCTGAAAAAGCGACAACGGTTGTTGTTCCAGATTATCAGCTTTCTCTAGCTATTGGAAAACGCGGTCAAAATGCCCGCCTTGCAGCAAAATTAACAGGTTGGAAAATAGATATCAAATCTGAAACAGAAGCACGTGAACTAGGAATCTATCCACGTGAAGAAATGATTCGACTTTTTGATGATCAGGTTGATGTTGACTTTAACGAAGAAGAAGAAAAGGAATAATAGTGAGGTGAATGATCGTGAACAATCGTAAAAAAGTTCCTATGCGTAAGTGTGTCGCAACCGGTGAAATGAAGCCGAAAAAAGAACTCGTTCGCATCGTTCGCTCTAAAGAAGGAGAAGTATCTATCGACTTAACTGGGAAAAAGTCGGGCAGAGGTGCATATCTTTCTAAGGACAAAGAAGCAGTCCTACTAGCCAAGAAGAAAAATACCTTATCTAATCATTTACAGGTTACTATCGAAGAATCATTATATGAAGAACTATTGGAATTGATAGAAAAGGAAAACAGGCAGTCTATATGAATACAAATCAATGGATGTCGTTACTTGGCTTAGCCAATCGAGCACGGAAAATCATTTCGGGTGAGGAGCTTTCTGTTAAGGAGATACGAAGCGGAAAAGCAAAACTCGTTTTATTATCGGCAGATGCATCTGCAAATACGACAAAAAAAATTACAGATAAATGTAAGTCATACGAAGTTCCCTATAAACTAGTGGAAGATCGCCACCTTCTAGGCCAAGCGATTGGCAAAGAAGCCCGCGTAGTTGTAGCTGTACTGGATAATGGATTTGCGAAAAAACTGATGACGTTGCTCGATTAATTCTAGCGGGGGTGAAAATATGAGTAAAATACGTGTTTATGAGTATGCAAAGAAACACAATATTTCTAGTAAAGATGTAATCACTAAATTGAAAGAAATGAACATAGAAGTTTCAAATCATATGGCAACAATTGAGGATGCTGCAGTTGTAAAGCTAGACGCAACTTATAATAAAAACCAAAGCAATCCTGGGCAAAAGCAAGCTAGACCACAACAACAAAATCGCCAGAATCAGAATCCACAGCAGCAGGGAGTTAAACCACAAGTGCAAAGTAAAACAAGTCCAAAAGCTTTTGAGGATGACGACGCAAAAACTACTACACCAAGCAAGGTGAAAGTGGCCTCTCCACCAAAAACGGCTGACACTAAAAAGCAAAATCAACAATTCCAATCTAAGGAAAATAAAGTTTTCAGCGCTGGAAAAGGGAATAAAAAACCTTTTAATAATAATAACCAAAATCGCAATAATAATAACAACCGGAAAAAGAACCATACACCGGTTCAACAGACACAGCAACAAGTAAGGAAAGTGAAAGAGCTTCCGGCTAAAATTACTTTTAGCGATTCATTGACTGTTGGAGAACTGGCTAAAAAAATCTACCGTGAACCTTCTGAAATTATCAAGAAGCTGTTTTTACTGGGAGTTATGGCGACCATTAATCAGGTATTAGATAAAGATGCGATTGAATTAATTGCGAGCGAATACGGGGTTGAGGTTGAAGAGGAAATTAAAATCGATACAACAGACCTTGAAGTTTATTTTACAGAAGATGATTCTGAAAACCTTGTAGAAAGACCATCTGTAGTTACGATTATGGGTCACGTTGACCATGGTAAAACCACTTTGCTTGATTCTATTCGTCATACAAAGGTAACAGAAGGTGAAGCAGGGGGAATTACTCAGCATATAGGTGCTTACCAGGTTGTTGAAAATGGTAAAAAGATAACATTCCTTGATACACCGGGACATGCTGCCTTTACAACGATGCGTGCACGTGGTGCGAAAATCACGGATATCACCATCCTTGTGGTAGCAGCTGATGATGGTGTAATGCCACAAACAGTTGAAGCTATTAACCATGCAAAGGCTGCCGAGGTTCCAATTATCGTTGCGGTTAATAAAATGGATAAAGAAGCTGCTAACGCCGATCGTGTTATGCAGGAGCTTACCGAGCATGGTTTAGTTTCAGAAGCTTGGGGCGGAGATACAATCTTTGTTCCACTATCCGCGAAAACAGGAGAAGGAATCGATAATTTGTTGGAAATGATTCTTCTTGTTGGTGAAGTAGAAGAATGGAAAGCAAACCCTAATCGTAAAGCAGTTGGAACAGTAATTGAAGCACAATTAGATAAAGGCCGTGGATCAGTGGCTACCTTGCTCGTTCAGAATGGTACACTAAAAATAGGTGACCCTATTGTTGTAGGAAACACATATGGTCGTGTTCGTGCAATGGTAAATGACCTAGGACGCCGTGTGAAAGAGGCTGGACCGTCAACACCTGTAGAAATCACAGGGTTAAGTGATGTTCCACAAGCTGGTGACCGTTTCGTTGTATTTGACGATGAGAAAACAGCTCGTCAAGTCGGTGAAGCACGTGCACAGCAAGCATTGGCAGCACAGCGTGGTGAGAAATCAATTGTCAGCCTAGATAATTTATTTGAACAGTTAAAGCAGGGTGAGATGAAGGATTTAAATATCATCCTAAAAGCTGACGTTCAAGGTTCGGCTGAAGCTGTGGCCGCTTCACTGCAAAAAATTGACGTTGAAGGTGTTAATATCAGAATTATTCATAGTGGTGCTGGTGCCATTAATGAATCAGATATTACCCTTGCCTCTGCTTCAAATGCGATTGTGATTGGCTTTAACGTTCGTCCTGATGTAAATGCAAAGCGCGCAGCTGAGCAAGAAAAGGTCGATGTTCGACTTCACAGCATTATTTACAAGGTCATTGAAGAAATTGAAGCTGCTATGAAAGGTATGCTTGACCCTGAATTTAAAGAAAAAGTAATTGGTCAAGCAGAAATTCGTCAAACCTTTAAAGTTTCAAAGGTTGGAACCATTGCAGGTTCTTATGTGACAGACGGGAAAATTACTCGTGATAGCGGAATTCGTTTAATTCGTAATGGTGTTGTCATTTTTGAAGGAAATATCGATGCATTAAAACGTTTTAAAGATGATGCCAAAGAAGTCGCACAAGGTTATGAATGTGGTATTACCATTAAAAACTTCAATGATGTTAAAGAAGGAGATATTATTGAAGCATACGTAATGGAAGAAATTGAACGTAAATGATTGTAGGTTTAGCACTTTGTGAATGTATCATCTACGATGCTCATTCTCTAAAAGAGAAACGTGCTGTACTGCAGCGTATTCTCACAAGGTTAAAACAAAAATTTAACGTGTCTGTCTCAGAGGTTGATTATCAGGATATGTGGCAGAGAACAAAAATAGCAATTGCTGCAGTAACATCCAACCGGGTAATGACTGAACTAGAGCTGCAAAATGCACTTAAATTAATTGATTCTTTCCCTGAAATAGAAAGAACAATCACCGATATAGAATGGCTTTAAATTAAGAGGTGAAGTAATGAGCCACAGAGCAAATCGTGTTGGAGAACAAATGAAGAAAGAACTAAGTGACATCATCGGTCGAAAAATTAAAGATCCCCGGATCGGATTTGTGACGGTTACTGATGTTCAAGTAACAGGAGATCTACAACAAGCAAAAGTATATATTTCTGTTTTGGGCGATGAGGAACAAAAGGAAAACACACTAAAAGGTCTTGCAAAGGCGAAAGGATTTATTCGAACCGAAATTGGACATCGTATTCGCTTGCGCAAAACACCTGAAATCCTTTTTGAATGGGATGAGTCAATGGATTACGGAAATCGAATTAACTCTCTTATTCACCAATTGCACCATGAAGAAAGAAGCATGGAAAAAAATGAAGAAGAATAAATGGATAGACAAATGTCTATCCTTTTTTTTCGAAACAAAATAGAATTGGAGTGACCAAGGGTGGAAGGAATCATACCTTTATTTAAACCGGCTGGGCTAACGTCGCATGATTGTGTATTTAGATTAAGAAAAATATTAAAAACAAAAAAAGTAGGTCATACAGGAACGCTTGACCCAGATGTAACAGGAGTGCTTCCTATCTGTATAGGGAAAGCAACTAAAGTAGCAGAATACATAACTGACGCCGGAAAGAGCTATGAAGGCGAAGTAACCCTTGGTTATTCCACTACAACCGAAGATGCTTCCGGAGAAAAGGTTGAGGAGAAAAAGGTTGTTAATACCTTCAGCAGGAAAGATATTCTTAAGGTTCTTGAATCATTTACTGGTGAAATCGAGCAAACGCCTCCAATGTATTCTGCAGTAAAAGTGAATGGAACAAGGCTTTACGAATATGCTCGCAAAGGAATTGAAGTGGAACGTCCTACAAGAAAGGTGACCATTTATTCAATAGAGCTGCTTGATGAGAGAGAAGAGTTTTCAGGGGAAACCATTTCTTTTCGATTTAGAGTAAGCTGCAGTAAGGGAACTTATATTAGGACATTAGCCGTAATGATTGGCGAAAGTCTTGGATATCCGGCACATATGTCAAATTTAATTAGAGTCCAATCAGCAGCATTTACAATTGATGATTGCCTGACGTTTGAACAAATAGAAAAGTTAATGGAAACGAGTACTATTTCAACCTGTTTAAGACCTTTAGAAATGGCACTTTCTCATTTGCCGAAATACATAATAAATGATAAAGTAGCAGAGAAAGTGAAAAATGGTGCACTTTTACCAATACCAGATTATTTAATAAATAGTAACGGACCTATTATCGCTCAAACGGAAGAGGGGAATGCTCTTGCCATTTATTCGGAACATCCGAACAAGCCAGGGCTCTTAAAACCAGTTAAAGTTTTGCGTAATGATCAGGGTTAAAAAGGTTACTGTTAAGAAAAGGTGAGTTTCAATTGGAAGTAATAAAGCTAAAATTCCCATTTAATATAGATAAAACTGAGATACCTCCTTTATCCATGGCACTTGGTTATTTTGACGGTGTTCATCTTGGTCATCAAAAGGTAATTCTTGAGGCGAAAAAACAAGCACATCAAAAAGGACTAAACTCTGCAGTTATGACCTTTGACCCTCACCCATCGGTGGTCTTAGGGAAAAATGACAAGCATGTTCAATACATAACCCCCTTAGCTGAGAAAATAAAAATCATTGAGGAATTAGGCATTGATTATCTTTTCATTGTCCATTTTACAACCGAATTTGCTAACCTGCTGCCACAAGAATTTATCGATCAGTATGTGATTGATTTAAATGTAAAGCATGTGGTTGCAGGATTTGATTTCTCATACGGTCGGATGGGAAAGGGCACCATGGAGGTACTGCCTTTCCATTCAAGAGAAGAGTTTACTTTCACTATTGTTGAAAAATTCACCAGTGGAAATGAAAAGGTTAGTTCAACGCGAATTCGTCAATATATAAAAGATGGAAGAACAGCAGAGCTGCCAGAATTACTTGGAAGATTTTATCTGACAGCAGGTATAGTTGTCCATGGAGATAAAAGAGGCAGAACGATTGGATTCCCAACCGCAAATGTTGAAACAAAGGATGAATATATTTTACCCCCGCTTGGTGTTTACGCTGTGAAAATCAAGATAGGTGAAGACTGGTACGAAGGTGTATGCAATGTAGGCTATAAACCAACCTTTAATAAGGAAGCTTTAAAGGTGTCAGTTGAAGTCCATGTGTTTGACTTTAACAAAGATATTTATGGTGAACAAGTAACGGTCGAATGGCATCAATACCTGCGAAAAGAACAAAAATTCTCCGGAATCGAAGAACTAGTCTCCCAAATCGAAAAAGACAAACAGAATGCTATTGAGTATTTCAATAGGCTCTTTTCGTAAGAGGCTATAAGTGACCGGAATCGATGAAAAATTACGGAAGTGGTAACTAATAGAGGTTATTAGTGACCGGAATCGATGAAAAGTTGCGGAAATGGTAACTAATAGAGGCTATAAGTGACCGGAATCGATGGAAAATCGCGGAAGTGGTAACTAAAAGATGCTGTTAGTGACCGGATTCGAGAAAAAATTGTAGAAGCGGTAACTAATAGAGGTTATTAGTTACAAAACGATGAGCCTCAATTAGGATTGCTTTCAAACAGGTTTGATGTATACAAAGGGATATGAGTTAAGGCTGTGTTAAAGCAGTATGTTAATTTTGGCACTCTGTTGATTGGAGCGGAAGGCACGAGACTCCTGCGGGAGGACGGGGCAGGGGAGACCCCGCAGGCGCTGAAAGCGCCGAGGAGGCTTCCCGGACCGCCCGCGGAAAGCGAAGTGCCTGGAGTGGAAAGCAACAGACCTTGTTTAACACGGCCTATTAAAATCGACAAACACTTACCGAATAATTGCGAATAATAGCCTTTTCTTAGGTTATAACTTGCATTTTGACGTGAAACGTTGTATTCTTATTAACGTACTAAAAATAACCTTTGCTTGGCAAGTCGAGTCACCGACGCTTGCTCAGTAACAGGGGATAGTAAATTTAGGAGGTGAATAGGATGGCAATCACTCAAGAGCGTAAAAACGAACTTATCAATGAGTATAAAACTCATGAAGCCGATACTGGATCTGCAGAGGTTCAAATCGCTGTCCTTACTGAATCAATCAACAATTTGAATGAGCACTTACGTACTCATAAGAAGGACCACCACTCACGTCGCGGTCTGTTGAAAATGGTTGGTAAGCGTCGTAATCTTTTAACGTACCTACGTAATAAAGATGTTCAACGTTACCGTGTATTAATCAATAAGCTTGGACTTCGTCGATAATCAAAAGAAGCGGGATTTTTCCCGCTTTTTTGTTAGGTTAAAAAAAGAAAAATCATAAGAGCAACACAAAATCTTATATACATATTTTAAGTCGCGGAAAAATTGTGCATACTATTAGTATATTTGTATTGATAACATAAGCGTTAAACGCTTTTTTTATATTAGATGATTAGAGCGATATTATTTCGCATTATCCTCTAAAGTGATTTAGATAGAGAGGGGTAAGGATATGGAACAAACGAAACATGAGTATTCCATGGATTGGGCTGGACGCAAATTAACCGTTGAAATTGGACAACTAGCTAAACAAGCAAATGGAGCCGTGATGGTCCGTTATGGAGATACGGCAGTTTTAAGTACAGCTACTGCTTCAAAAGAACCAAAAAACTTAGACTTTTTTCCATTAACATGTAACTATGAGGAACGATTATATGCGGTGGGGAAAATACCTGGAGGTTTTATTAAACGGGAAGGCCGTCCGAGTGAAAAAGCTATTCTAGCAAGTCGCTTAATTGACCGTCCAATTCGTCCGCTTTTTGCTGATGGGTTCCGTAATGATGTCCAAGTTATTAGTATTGTCATGAGTGTGGATCAGGATTGTTCGTCAGAGATGGCAGCGATGTTTGGATCTTCTTTAGCTCTTTGTACATCTGACATTCCATTCGAGGGACCAATTGCTGGTGTAATCGTTGGTAGAGTTGGCGGAGAGTTTGTCATTAATCCAACCGTAGAACAAGCTGAAAAAAGTGACATTCATTTAACCGTTGCAGGTACTAAAGATGCGATTAACATGGTTGAAGCTGGCGCAGATGAAGTTTCTGAGGAAGTAATGCTAGAAGCTATCATGTATGGACATGAAGAAATCAAACGTCTCATTGAATTCCAAGAAAAAATTATGGCTGAAGCTGGCAAGGAAAAAAGAGAAGTTATTCTTTATGAACTTGATAAAGATTTAGAAGCTGAAGTTAGAGAAATGTGCGAAGCTGAAATGGTAACTGCCATTCAGGTTCAAGAAAAGCATGCACGTGAAGATGCCATTAAAGAAGTTAAAAATCAAGTTATGGCTAAGTTCCAAGAGAACGAGGCAACAGACGATGATCTGAAGCAAGTAAAACAAATTTTGGATAAGATTGTTAAAGGTGAAGTCCGCCGTTTAATTACTGTTGAAAAGGTACGTCCTGATGGCAGAAAAATTGATGAAATACGACCATTATCTTCACAAATCAGTATTTTACCACGGACTCACGGTTCAGGATTGTTTACACGTGGACAAACGCAGGCATTAAGTATTTGTACTTTAGGTGCAATGGGTGATGTTCAAATTCTAGATGGTTTGGGTATCGAAGAAGAAAAGCGTTTTATGCACCATTACAACTTCCCTTTATTTAGCGTTGGTGAAACTGGACCAATCCGGGGACCAGGCCGTCGTGAAATAGGACACGGGGCTCTTGGTGAGCGGGCATTAGAACCAATAATACCAAATGAAAAGGACTTCCCATATACGATTCGCCTTGTTTCTGAAGTTCTAGAATCAAATGGTTCTACTTCTCAAGCAAGTATATGTGCAAGTACATTAGCGATGATGGATGCAGGTGTTCCAATTAAAGCACCAGTTGCAGGTATTGCAATGGGCCTTGTAGCTTCAGGTGAATATTACACTGTTTTATCCGATATTCAAGGTATGGAAGACCACCTTGGCGATATGGATTTTAAAGTTGCAGGAACGGCTAAGGGAGTAACTGCCCTTCAAATGGATATTAAGATTAAAGGTCTTTCCCGTGAAATCCTTGAAGAAGCATTGCAACAGGCTAAAAAAGGTAGAATGCATATATTAGAATCTATGCTGGCAACTATTGCTGAGCCTAGAACCGAGCTTTCTCAATTTGCACCAAAAATCTTAACAATGAAAATTAACCCAGATAAAATCCGTGATGTTATTGGGCCGAGCGGTAAGCAAATCAATAAAATTATTGAGGAAACTGGTGTTAAGATTGATATCGAACAAGATGGAACAGTATTTATTGCCTCTACAAATCAGGAAATGAATCAAAAAGCAAAGAAGATTATTGAAGATATCGTTCGTGAGGTTGTAGTTGGCGAAATGTATCTTGGCAAAGTCAAACGTATTGAAAAATTTGGTGCGTTTGTAGAAATATTTGCCGGAAAAGATGGACTTGTCCATATATCCGAATTGGCTGAAGAGCGAGTTGGAAAAGTGGAGGATGTCATTAAAATTGGTGACGAATTTTTAGTGAAGGTTACAGAAATTGATAAACAAGGTCGTGTGAACTTATCACGTAAAGCAATATTAAAGGAACAACGTGAAAAGGCTGAAGCAGAGAAACAACAATAAGCCATACTCGTTAAAAGTGAAATAGAAAGGTCAGGGGGAACCCTGACTTTTTCCATGTTAGTTCTATCTAGCTCCGGCACCTAGGGGCTCGGGGTCATAAGCCAATCCGTCAAGAAGGTTAAAAAGCAACCTTCATGCCGGCTCGTCTTATGCCTGTCACCCCTGAACAAGGTGCCTCCGCTTTTAGTTCTACCTTGTCCCCATTATTCATATATTCAATATGAAGGGGGAAGGTAAATGAAGAAGTTGAGTATGATTGCTTTCTTATTTCTAGCTGCCTGGTTTTCTGTTAACAATCCTCTTGTAGATACATATGTTGCTGCACTTAAGGGAAACGCGCTAACTGTTGGAAAGCAAGAAGATCCTCTATATCAAAGTATTGTAAAAAATGCTTCTACATATGAAATACCGCCTTCCAATGCTAAAATTGATAGAGTATGGAAAGCGATTCCAGGCTATAATGGAATAACTGTCGATGTTGAAGCTTCATATAGAAATATGAAGAAAATAGGCACGTTCAATGAAAAAAAATTAGTATATAAACAAACAGAACCAACCATACATCTTAACGAATTAACTCCATCTCCCATTTATCGGGGTCATCCTGATAAACCAATGGTCAGCTTCATAATTAATGTAGCTTGGGGAAATGAATATTTGCCTGAAATGCTTGCTTCCCTTAAAAAGCACCAAGTGAAAGCAAGTTTTTTCCTTGAGGGAAGATGGGTGAAAAATAATCCTGAATTGGCAAAAATGATCGTGAGTGCTGGTCATGAGGTTGGGAATCACTCCTACACACATCCTGATATGAAAAGAATATCAGCAGCACAGACTAGGGAGCAATTGGTCAAAACAAATGAAGTAATTGAAGCATCAACGGGTAAAAAAAGCATTTGGTTTGCACCGCCCAGCGGCAGTTACCGGGATGAAACCGTTACAATCGCAGCCGAACTCAAAATGAAAACAGTTATGTGGACAGTAGATACCATAGATTGGCAAAAGCCATCGCCAGACCAACTAATCAATCGAGTGACCTCTAAAATTAGTAATGGATCAATGGTACTCATGCATCCAACAGAATCTACTGCAAAATCATTAGACACCCTAATAACACTTATTGAAGAAAAAGGTTTAAAAATAGGTACGGTGAGTGACTTAATGAGTGAAGAAAGAATTATAAAATAAATTTAACAGAGTATCCAGATAATAAAGGAAAATAGCTAATTTTTCGCTTTTCTATAGACAGGAGGATTTTGATGATTAACAAATATTCTTGCAAAAATGGAGTAAGAATTGTTTTAGAAAATATTCCAACAGTGAGATCTGTGGCAATTGGAGTCTGGATTGGCACTGGTTCAAGAAATGAAGATCCCCAAACGAATGGTATTTCGCACTTTTTAGAGCATATGTTTTTTAAAGGAACGAAAACTCGATCTGCGAAGGAAATAGCTGAATCATTTGATAGTATTGGCGGTCAGGTGAATGCTTTTACATCAAAAGAATACACTTGCTACTATGCTAAAGTACTGGATACACATGCACAATTCGCATTAGATGTTTTAGCGGATATGTTCTTTAATTCAACCTTTGTCGAGGAAGAATTAAATAAAGAAAGAAATGTCGTTCTTGAGGAAATAAAAATGTATGATGATACTCCAGATGATATTGTCCATGATTTACTCAGCCGGGCCATTTATGGAAATCATCCACTTGGATATCCGATATTGGGGACAGAAGAAACCCTAAATACCTTTACAAGTGAAACCCTGAAGGATTATATCCATAATCGATATACACCAGAAAATGTTGTAATCTCCATTGCAGGGAATGTTTCAGATAAATTTATACTAGAGGTTGAAAAGTACTTTGGCTCCTATGAGGGTGGAAATAGTTCAACACTTGAGAATATTCCAGTCTTCCAATCCAACCGATTATCACGAAAGAAAGAAACAGAACAAGCACATCTTTGTCTTGGTTTTGAAGGATTAAAGATTGGACATGAAGATGTATACAGCTTAATCATTTTAAATAATATATTAGGCGGCTCTATGAGCAGCAGATTGTTCCAAGAAGTTCGTGAGCAGCGAGGCTTAGCCTATTCAGTATTCTCTTATCATTCCGCTTATCAAGATAATGGAGTTGTGACTGTATACGGTGGGACAGGGGCTAAGCAGCTTGATGTGTTATACGAAACGATTCAGGAAACACTTGAAAAATTAAAACAAGATGGAATTACAGAAAAAGAATTAAATAATAGTAAAGAACAGTTAAAAGGAAGTTTAATGTTAGGCTTAGAGAGTACAAATAGCAGGATGAGCCGAAACGGTAAAAATGAACTTCTCTTAAAGCGTCACCGATCTCTTGATGAAATTATTGAGCAAATTGACCAAGTTACGAAACAAAGTGTAGATGGGATGGCGACATCTGTTTTTACAGACAAATACTCTGTTTCATTAATTAGTCCCAATGGGGAATTACCCAATACTCTAATATAAAAGGAAAAACAGTTCACTCTAGAACTGTTTTTTCTTTTAATGTTTAGTGCAAGCAGCTTAGGGGTTTCCACTTTTCTTAGTCTAATTTAGGACTTCCATCGATAAACTTATAGTAAAGAGTGAAGAGAGAGGAGTTCATTATAATGAGGTTAAGTGAATTAAGTGGAAAAGAAATAGTGGATGTGAAAAAGGCAGAGCGTTTGGGAGTTCTTGGTCAAACAGACCTGGAAATCAATGAGAGCACCGGGCAAATACAAGCTTTGCTGATTCCGTCCGTAAAGTGGTTTGGATTTAGAAAACAAGGCGGGGAAATAAGGGTACCATGGCAGCATATAAAGAAGATTGGAACTGATATGATTATTATTGATGTACACGAAGAAGAAAATGTTGAAGAATAACAAAAGGTCAAAAAGCCCAAGCAAATAAAATTTTGCTTGGGCTTTTTTATTTTATGTAAAGGGAAACTCACAGATTCATTCACTCTTACATAAGATGTTGAAGTGATAAGAAGAAAAAGACTTCTGCTTGGATTTTTTGAAAAGAAGGTGAATGATTTCATGCTGACAGGGATGCAGATAGCCGTGATCGGTGGAGATGCAAGACAGCTGGAAATTATCCGGAAGTTAACCGAGTTAGATGCCAGATTATCTTTAATTGGCTTCGAGCAGCTTGACCACGCGTTCACAGGCGCTGTTAAGGAAAAGTTGGATGAAGTCGATTTTTCAAATATGGATGCCTTAATCTTACCGGTACCCGGTACAAATTTAGAGGGGCATGTTGAAACAATCTTTTCGAATGAAAAGGTAATATTGACAGCCGAAATGCTATTGAACACACCAGAACATTGTACCATTTACTCCGGAATTAGTAATACTTTCTTAAACGGTATTACGAAGGAAGCGAATCGTCCACTTGTACAGCTTTTTGAAAGGGACGATGTGGCTATTTACAATTCTATTCCGACTGTAGAAGGAACAATCATGATGGCCATCCAGCATACTGATTTCACAATTCATGGCTCAAATATTACGGTACTAGGCCTAGGAAGAGTTGGGATGAGTGTGGCAAGAACGTTCCATGCGCTTGGAGCAAAAATAAAGGTTGGAGCCAGGAAAACTGAACATCTAGCAAGAATTACGGAAATGGGTTTAACACCATTTCATTTAAACGAAATAGACCAGCAGGTGAAGGATACAGATATCTTAATCAATACAATCCCGTTATTAATTGTAACTGCATCCGTTATTTCCAAAATGCCTGCTCATACTTTGATTATTGATTTAGCGTCAAAACCAGGTGGAACAGATTTTAGATATGCAGAAAAAAGAGGTATAAAAGCACTTCTTGCACCAGGATTACCTGGTATTGTCGCGCCAAAAACAGCTGGTCAAATACTAGCGAATGTTCTGGCCCAATTGCTTCAAGATGATTTAGGCAAGCGAAAGGGGATAATAAAATGAGTTTAAAAGGGAAAAAAATAGGCTTTGGTTTAACAGGATCTCATTGTACGTATGATGCTGTATTTCCAGAAATAGAGAAACTGGTTCAAGCAGGTGCTGAGGTATTACCAGTCGTTAGTTTTACAGTCAAAAATACAGAAACCCGTTTTGGTAAAGGGGAGGACTGGATTCAAAGAATTGAGGACCTAACTGGTAACAGAGCGATAGATTCAATTGTGAAAGCAGAGCCATTAGGGCCAAAAATTCCTTTAGACTGTATGGTTATAGCCCCATTAACTGGTGTTTCAATGAGTAAATTTGCAAATGCAATGAATGATAGTCCAGTGTTAATGGCTGCAAAAGCAACACTGAGGAATTTAAAACCAGTCGTACTCGGAATATCTACAAATGATGCATTAGGATTAAATGGAGTTAATTTAATGAGATTAATGGCAACAAAAAATATATATTTTATCCCATATGGTCAAGATGATCCGGTAAAGAAGCCTAATTCGATGGTAGCAAGAATGCCTATGTTAATGGAGACGGTTGAAGCAGCAATTGAAGGCAGGCAAATTCAACCTGTCTTGGTGGAAAGATATAGGGATACAGACTAATTCTCACTCCTTTCGTCAAATATGGTTATTTCTTTTAAGGAATATGTTAATATATTAATAATTCAATCATCAGTGGGACCAATCATCTCACTGATGAGAATTTATATTAATCTTTTCTGATTTCTAAACCATCGAAACAGAAATGACCAATAATTATAGATGAAAGATTGAGAGGGGTACTAGAATATGAAGCAAACAAAAGGTTATCATGTGGCTGTTGTAGGTGCAACAGGAGCAGTGGGTCAACAAATGATCCAAACATTAGTGAAAGAAAAATTCCCTATTGGACAATTAACGCTTCTATCTTCTGCTCGTTCAGCAGGTAAAAAAGTTACGATTGACGGTGTAGAGCATACGATTCAGGAAGCAAAGCCTGAAAGCTTTGCGGGAGTCGATATTGCTTTATTCTCGGCTGGCGGCAGTATTTCAAAAGAACTTGCTCCAGAAGCTGTAAAACACGGAGCAATCGTAGTTGATAACACAAGTGCATTTAGAATGGATCAAGAAATTCCACTAGTTGTGCCTGAAGTTAACGAACATGACTTGCACAATCATAATGGTATTATCGCAAATCCGAATTGTTCAACCATCCAAATGGTCGTAGCTTTAGAACCAATTAGACAAAAATTTGGTCTAAAGAAAGTGATTGTTTCCACCTATCAAGCAGTTTCAGGTGCAGGAGCCGTTGCAATTGAGGAGTTACAGAATCAAACAAAAGCTATTATTAATGGTGAGACAATAGAACCTAAGATTTTACCTGTTAAGGGTGACAAGAACCATTATCAGATTGCCTTTAATGCGATCCCACAGATAGATAAGTTTCAAGATAACGGCTATACTTTTGAAGAAATGAAAATGATTAATGAAACAAAAAAGATTATGCATTTGCCAGAGCTGCCTGTTGCCGCAACTTGTGTTAGATTACCTGTCGCGGTGGGTCACTCTGAATCTGTTTATTTTGAAATTGAAGCAGACAACGTCAGTGCAAATGAAATTAAGGAATTATTAAAATCTGCACCAGGTGTTGTTTTACAAGATGACCCAGAGAATCAAGTATATCCAATGCCTGCAAATTGTGTAGGAAGTAATGATGTGTTTGTAGGACGAATTCGTAACGATTTAAATGAGAGTCGTGGCTTCCATATGTGGGTTGTTTCTGATAATTTATTAAAGGGTGCTGCCTGGAATTCAGTTCAAATTGCAGAAAGCTTAATAAAGCTTGGATTAATTAAAGAAAAAAAATAATGGTTTTATGATAAAGGCAGGTTTTTATGTCTATGAAAATGATAGTTCAAAAATTTGGCGGGACATCTGTCAGGGATGAAGCAGGCAGAGACCATGCAAAGAAACATATCGAAAAAGCAATAACGGATGGATATAAGGTTGTGGTAGTAGTATCTGCGATGGGGAGAATGGGTGATCCGTATGCAACAGATACACTGCTCTCATTAGTTGGGGGTAATCAAAGTAAGGTTTCGAAACGTGAACATGACCTGCTTTTATCCTGTGGTGAAATCATTTCTAGTATTGTCTTTGCCAATATGCTGAGAGACAATGGCATAAATGCAATTGCTTTGACAGGGGCGCAGGCAGGGTTTCGAACGAATAACGATCATTCACAAGCAAAGATTGTAGAAATGAAATGCGATCGATTAATAAGAGAGTTAGAACAAAATGATGTGGTTGTAGTGGCTGGATTTCAAGGTGCTGCAAAGAACGGTGACATCACAACAATTGGACGAGGTGGCAGTGATACTTCAGCAGCTGCTTTAGGGGCTGCTCTAAACGCCGAATGGATTGATATTTTTACCGACGTAGAAGGCATCATGACCGCTGACCCAAGAATAGCTGAGAATGCTAGGCGTCTATCTGTGGTTACCTATACTGAACTATGTAACATGGCCTATCAGGGCGCAAAGGTGATACATCCAAGAGCAGTTGAAATAGCTATGCAGTCAAAGGTTCCCATTCGAATTCGCTCCACGTACTCAGATAATTTAGGCACATTGGTAACGGCTATTTCGAAAGAGTCTCGAGGAAGTGATATTAAAGAAAGAACCGTCACGGGGATTGCGCATGTTTCCAATGTAACCCAAATTAAAGTTTTTGCAAAAAAAGACCAATACTATTTACAAGCAGAAGTATTTAAAGCAATGGCAAATGAAAAAATTAGTGTGGATTTCATCAATATTTCACCAAATGGTGTTGTTTACACGGTTACGGATGAAATGACTGAAAAAGCAATAAAAGTCTTAAAAGAAATAGGTCATGACCCATTGGTAGAGCGCCATTGTGCAAAGGTCTCTGTCGTTGGAGCCGGGATTGCGGGAGTACCGGGTGTTACTTCTAAAATTGTTACTGCTCTTTCTGAGAATGGAATTCGGATTCTTCAATCTGCTGATAGCCATACGACCATTTGGGTCCTAGTAAAACAGGACGACTTGGTAAAATCCGTGAATGCCTTGCATGATGCCTTTCATCTGGAAGAAGAAACACTTGAAACAAAACTTACGGATATCTAATATAGTAAAGGAAACGATAAATGGCAGTTTGAAAGGATAAATGCCATTGTCGAAACTGGATTTCGTAATTGAGAGGAGTAGTATAATGGTTCATTTTGGGCGGGTTTCAACAGCCATGGTTACACCTTTTGATAAAAAAGGGCATATTGATTTTCAGAAGACCACTCAATTAGTAAATTATCTAATAGAAAATGGTACGGATTCCCTTGTAGTGGCAGGTACAACTGGTGAATCGCCTACACTATCAAAGGAAGAAAAGTTAGCTTTATTTGCACATGTAGTAAAGGTAGTTAAAAAAAGAATACCGGTAATTGCAGGAACAGGCAGCAATAATACCTATGCTTCAGTTGAACTGACAAGAAAGGCCGAACAGCTTGGGGTTGATGGTATTATGGTAGTGGCGCCCTATTATAATAAACCGAATCAAGAAGGTTTATATCAACACTTTAAGACTGTTGCTGAAGCTACTTCTCTTCCTGTAATGGTTTATAATATCCCAGGAAGAGCATCAGTAAATATTCATCCTGATACCATTATAAGGCTTTCAAAGGTTTCGAATATTGTTGCTGTTAAAGAAGCAAGTGGGGATCTAAATGCAATGACTCATATTATTGCAAATACTGAAAGTGATTTTGATCTATACAGTGGTGATGATGGTATAGCCATTCCAGTTCTTTCTATTGGAGGGGTAGGGGTTGTCTCTGTAGCCTCTCATGTAATTGGGAACGAAATGCAAGAGATGGTAAAGGCCTTTTTAGAAGGAGAAAATGTGAAAGCAGCAAAGCTGCACCAACAGCTCCTTCCACTCATGCAGGGACTTTTTGCGGCTCCAAGTCCTGCACCTGTTAAAACGGCACTTCAAGTTAAAGGACTAGATGTAGGCTCGGTAAGATTACCGCTTGTTCCATTAACTGAACAAGAAAGGTCAACATTAACTAAATTACTATTATAATTTTTACAAAATGCCAATCGAAAAAACTCGGTTGGCTTTTTACATGGAATCAATAAAAATTCACTTATTTTCCTTCAAAGGGTAAAACAACTAAATTTGGTTGTAAAGGTTTTCAAATATCAAGTATAATAATCATAACTGATTTCGATCGGGCAATTTTGAAATGTCGAAGACTTTTTAGTGAAAGAGAGCTAGACAATCATCATAGGAGGAAACGGAAATTGATAAATAGAAAAAATAGTTCCATTAAGATTATTACGCTTGGTGGTATTGGAGAAATCGGGAAAAATATGTATCTTGTCGAAGTGGACAAGGACATCTATATCATTGATGCTGGGTTAATGTTCCCCGAGGATGAAATGCTAGGCATTGATATCGTGATTCCAGACATCAGTTATTTAACAGAAAACAAGGAAAGAGTGAAGGCGGTATTCCTCACACATGGTCATGAAGATCATATAGGTGCCCTTTCCTATCTTCTACGTCAAATGGACGTACCTGTTTATGGAACAAAACTTACCTTAGCTCTTGCAGCTGCTAAATTAAAGGAGCAGGAATATAGCGGGAAGACTAATTTTATTGAAGTAACATCGGATACGATTGTTCAGATGGATTCTGTCGAAGTTAGCTTCTTTCGAACAAATCACAGTATTCCAGACTCAGTTGGTGTATGCGTCCATACTTCAGAAGGCAGCATCGTATATACGGGTGATTTCAAATTTGATCAAGCAGCAATAAAGCTTTATAAACCTGAAATAGGAAAAATGGCCGCTCTAGGAGAAAAAGGCGTACTATGTTTACTTTCAGACAGTACGGAAGCAGAGAAGCCCGGATACACTACCTCTGAAGCAATCGTTGAGCGAGAGTTATCCACTGCATTCTATAATACACGCGGTAGAATGATAGCTGCATGCTTCGCTTCAGACATTAACAGAATTCAGCATATTTTTGACGCGGCAAGGGATCATGGCCGTAAAGTAGCAGTAGTTGGTAAAAGTCTTGAAAGAATTTATCATATTGCACTAGATTTAGGCTATTTAGAGGTGAGCGAAGATCTAATTATCCCTGTTAGTGAAATAAATAACTATGAAGACAGGGAAATCGTTGTATTAATGACGGGAAGTCAAGGGGAGCCAATAGAAGCCCTTCAAAAAATGGCAAAGCAATCTGCAAAATATGTAAATATTCAGCCTGGCGATACGGTTCTAATAGCTGCTTCAACACTTAGGGGAAGTGAATTATTGATATCCAGAACAGTGGATATGCTTTTTAGAGCAGGAGCAAATGTGATCTCAGGAAAAAGAACGATTCATGTTTCTAGCCACGGCAGCCAAGAAGAATTAAAATTTATGATAAACTTAATGAAGCCCAAGTACTTTATTCCAGTGCATGGGGAATATAGAATGCTAAAGGCACATCGGAAACTAGCACTTGATTGTGAAGTACCGGATGAGAACATCATTATCCCAGACCGTGGTGATGTGGTAGAATTTAAGGATGGGAAGTTTTCTATCAGTGGTAAAGTTCCTTCGGGGAATGTATTAATTGATGGTATTGGTGTGGGCGACGTTGGAAATATCGTTTTACGAGATCGAAGACTACTTTCTCAAGATGGTATTTTAATTGTAGTGGTTACATTAACTAGGCAGGATAAGCGGATTGCTGCAGGTCCAGAAATTATTTCACGTGGTTTTGTCTATGTCCGTGAATCCGAAAAGTTAATGGATGAATCCACAAAATTAGTTCGAGATATTGTGCAGAAGAACATTTCTAAAGATTCTTTTGAATGGTCAAGCCTTAAACAAGATATAAGGGATGGGTTAAACAGGTATTTGTTTGAAAAAACAAAAAGAAGACCAATGATACTTCCGATCATTATGGAAGTTTAAGAAGGTAAAAGAGGCATTGGATAAACCAATGCTTCTTTTTGTCTAGCTTCAGCGCCTAGGGGCTCGGGGTCATAAGCCAATCCGTCAAGAAGGTAAAGACCAACCTTCTCGCCGGTTCGTCTTATGCCTGTCGCCCCTGTACAAGGCGCTTCCGCTTTTCAATGTCTATAGGATATTATTCCATCAATCTTAGAATGAAATTGTTTCATAGGTCAATACTAACGTTATCATGCGTGAAGGGAGACTTATGATGAATAAGGACATAGAAAAAAGTGAATCGGGAAATCAAGAAGGGCAAGAACCTCAAAAAGAGGATAAGCCTTCTTCTTTAATGGAAAAAATTCAGCAGCTAGGGCAAACGAATGTACCTCAGCTTTCATCCGACTCAAGAATCCATTGTTTGACAATTATCGGACAAATTGAGGGTCATTTAGCACTGCCTCCACAAAATAAAACGACAAAATATGAACACTTGATTCCTCAATTAGTAGCGATTGAACAAAATCCTAAAATAGAAGGAGTATTGATAATATTAAATACAGTGGGTGGAGACGTGGAGGCTGGACTGGCCATTTCTGAAATGATGGCAACACTCTCAAAACCAACTGTTTCGATTGTCTTAGGTGGAGGACATTCAATAGGAGTACCGATAGCGGTCTCTTGTGATTACTCCTTTATTGCTGAAACAGCAACGATGACCATTCATCCAATTCGTTTAACTGGTCTTGTCATTGGAGTACCAGCAACCTTCGAATATTTAGATAAAATGCAGGATAGGGTTGTCAATTTTGTAACGAAACACTCAAATATTACTGAAGAGAAATTTAAGGATTTAATGTTTGCTAAAGGAAATCTTACTCGTGATATCGGGACAAATGTCGTTGGTCCAGATGCTGTAGAGTATGGCTTGATTGACGAGGTTGGCGGACTAGGGCAGGCGATGAAGAAGTTAAATGAATTAATAGATCAATCTAAAGTGGCAAGTGAGGGGCTGATTCAATGATTCTATATACGACGATGCCGCAGGAATTAATTTTTCCAAATGACACAGATGCCTTTAGCAGACAACAAACGGTAACCTATCAAGGGGTGTCACTGATAGTAGAACAATCTGATGCCCAAAATGTTCAGGTCATTCGCATATTAAGCAGTGATCCGCAGCATTATTTAGACGAGCGCTTATGTCCAGGTGCTAAAATTTCTTGTGCCAGCATTGAAGGATTGTCATCAAACTAATAGGATATTATGGTATAATAAGGATATCAAGCTTAAGCAGCCATTGAAGGCTGCTTTCTTCCTTTTGTGGGTAATTTTCTAATTGCATTGCGATTAATAATGTAAAAGGTTGATAATGATGATAGTACTACACTTATATAGACAGGTGATAAGATGGCGAAGAAAAAGAGACGATCAAAAAAACGAGATAATCATTTAAAACAAACCGTACAATACGAACTTTCCGCGCTTGCCTTATTAGCGCTTGCAATTATATCGATAGCTAAATTGGGGGCTGTTGGGGAAGCAGCAGTACTATTTTTCCGATTTTGGATGGGTGAATGGTACATGCTAAGCTTGATTGGTCTGGTTATTTTAAGCGTATATCTTATGTGGAAACGAACAATCCCTTTTATTTTTAATATAAAATTAATTGGAACTTATCTTATTGTTTCATCTATTCTCCTTTTAAGCCATGTAACGCTTTTTCATTTACTAACAAATGATGGGAACTTTAAGAATCCTAGTGTTATTAGTAACACATGGGAAATATTTATGATGGAAGTTAGAGGGGAAACAAGCACAATTGACCTTGGTGGAGGGATGATTGGCGCCGTTCTTTTTGCTATGTTTCATTATCTCTTTGCTGAAACTGGCACAAAGATTATTGCCTTTATCTTTATACTAATAGGGTTTATTTTACTTACTGGTAAATCATTCGGAGAGTTTATTGCAAAAGTAGGAACCACGATGATTGAATTTTCAAAGGGACAATGGAGTGCCTTTCAATTAGACTTAGAAGAATGGAAACAGAAAAAACAGGAGCGGCGGGAAGAAAGACGCGTACAGCTGGAACGGGAACGTGAAAACAGAGCAATCGCTTCAGTTCAGCCAGAAATCATTCCCCCATTACAAAATGATCAGGATGAAATCGTCATACCTGAACCCCTCATTTCAAGCTTTGCAGATCGTGCTTATCCTGATGAAGAGACGCAAAGAGCTAAACGAAGGAAAGAGGATTCAAAGAATAAAGGAAATGACCAGAAAATAGAAGACGATAGCACACCGCCGATTACCTTTACGGAAGTGGAGAATGTTGCATATGAATTACCGCCGCTAAGACTTCTAAAGCTTCCGAAAAAAACAGATCAAAGCGGAGAATACGAATTAATTCATGCGAATGCAGCTAAACTGGAAAGAACTTTTCAAAGCTTCGGGGTTAAGGCTCGAGTAACACAGGTACATCTTGGTCCAGCTGTTACAAAGTATGAAGTACATCCTGATGTCGGGGTTAAAGTTAGTAAAATAGTTAGCTTAAGTGATGATCTAGCATTAGCACTAGCTGCTAAAGATATACGGATTGAAGCACCTATTCCTGGAAAGTCAGCAATTGGAATTGAGGTACCTAATTCAGAGGTTGCAGTTGTTTCTCTAAGAGAAGTACTAGAAGCAACTCAAAATAATAAACCAGAGGCGAAACTATTAATTGGTCTTGGCAGGGATATTACTGGGGAGGCAGTACTTGCTGAATTAAATAAAATGCCCCATCTGCTCGTGGCCGGTTCAACTGGAAGCGGGAAAAGTGTTTGTATTAACGGTATAATCACAAGTATTTTGATGAGAGCTAAGCCTCATGAAGTCAAATTAATGATGATTGACCCTAAGATGGTGGAGTTAAATGTCTATAATGGAGTACCTCATTTATTGGCACCAGTCGTAACGGATGCTAAAAAAGCATCACAAGCTTTGAAAAAAGTAGTTAGTGAAATGGAGAGACGTTATGAACTGTTCTCTCATACTGGTACACGGAATATTGAAGGATATAATGACCATATCAAAAGGCATAACATGGAGGAAAATGATAAGCAGCCACTTTTACCATATATTGTTGTAATTGTGGACGAGCTTGCTGATCTAATGATGGTAGCCTCCTCTGATGTTGAGGATTCCATTACTAGACTTGCACAAATGGCACGGGCTGCGGGAATTCACCTCATTATAGCAACCCAGCGCCCATCCGTTGATGTCATTACCGGAGTGATTAAAGCAAATATCCCTTCAAGAATTGCCTTTGCTGTATCGAGTGCTACGGATTCAAGAACGATCCTGGATATGGGCGGCGCAGAAAAACTGCTGGGAAGAGGAGATATGTTATTTTTACCAGTTGGTGCTTCAAAACCAGTGCGTGTACAAGGTGCCTTTCTATCAGATAATGAAGTGGAGGAAACGGTTAATTTTGTTATTGGGCAGCAAAAAGCACAATATCAAGATGAGATGATTCCAGACGATACACCAGAAGCAGTTGGTGAGGTTGATGATGACCTGTATTCAGACGCTGTGGATTTAGTAATAGATATGCAAACGGCATCTGTTTCCATGTTACAGCGTCGTTTTCGAATAGGATATACAAGAGCAGCGCGGTTAATTGATGAAATGGAAGCACGAGGAATTGTCGGATCATATGAAGGCAGTAAACCAAGAGCAGTATTACAGTCCAAACCAAACGAAGAAGTAAATTAAGGCTAAGTTAAAGCTTATTATTGATTTTGGCACGCTGTTGATTTGTGCGGAAGGCGCGAGACTCATGCAGGAGGACGGGACAGGGGAGACCCCGCAGGCGCTTTAGCGCCGAGGAGGCTTCCCGAACCGCCTGCGGAAAGCGAAGCGCCTGGAGCACAAATCAACAGCCCAGTTTAACAGAGCCAAATAAAAAAAAGAGCCTAACGGCTTTTTTTTTTTACTAAAATATTCCTAATTGGTTTAGACAATAATAAATTATAGCAGATTTAAGAGTAAAAAGGCCTATTTTTCAAAATACTATTCGACAATATTGCTTTTTTCGACAATTTATTGAATTACTATTTCCATATGCCTAAAAAAGTGGTATATTATTTTCGATTAGTAGGAATGATTATACATCAGATGTCTGATGTCTTAGGAAGAAGCTGGAGGTACCCCGCATGTCAATTAAGCTAGATAACCGACATTTATACCTGCAAGTTATCGATCGGTTAAAACAAGATATCGAACAAGGAGTTTACAAAGAAAAAGAAAAGCTGCCATCTGAATTCGATCTTGCCAAACATCTTGGAGTAAGCAGAGCCACACTTCGAGAGGCATTACGCATACTTGAAGAAGAAAACGTTATCATTCGGCGCCACGGTGTTGGAACGTTTGTTAATTCTAAGCCGCTGTTTACCTCAGGGATTGAACAACTTAATAGTGTTACGGACATGATATTTCAGGCGGGTATGAAGCCAGGTACAATCTTTTTAAGTTCATCAACTGTTGGAGCTACTGAAGAGGACATTCGTCGATTTTCATGTTCTGCAAATGAGGAAATTGTGATCATGGAGCGGGTTAGAACTGCAAACGGGGAACCAGTTGTTTATTGTATCGACAAGGTACCTGAAAAAATCTTACCAGAAACTTTTTCACATGGAGAGGAATCTATTTTTTCCATTTTGGAAGAGGAGGCAAACCGAAAAATTACATACGCGGTTGCTCAAATCGAACCTATTGGTTATCATGAGAAAATTTCTCCCATTTTAGAATGTGAACCAGAAACGGCTTTGCTTGTTTTAAAGCAAATGCATTTTGATGAAATGGATGAACCTGTACTCTTTTCGGTAAACTACTTTAAAGCGGATAAATTTAGTTTTCAGGTATTGAGAAAAAGGTTTTAAATTTCTTGAATTATGGAAGCATAAACATGTCTGCAATTTAGTACATTTCTACTAAATCAAACAAAAATATAGGGGGTAAATTGCCTTGAAAAAACGTAAATTTGGTTTGGCTATGTCAATGATATTAGCTGCAGGCACAATGTTAGCAGCATGCGGCGGCGGTGATGACAAAGATACAGGTAAGGATAATGGTAAAGAGGCTATTAAAATTGGTATGGTTACTGATGCTGGTACAATTGATGACAAATCCTTTAACCAAGGTACTTGGGAAGGTATTCTACAAGCTAAAGAAGAACTTGGAATCCAAGAAAAATACCTTAAGCCAGCAGGTACTACTGAAGCAGAATACCTAAAGGAAATGGGCAATTTATATGATGCAGGTTATAAGTTTATTGTATTACCTGGATTCAAGTTTGAAACTGCCGTATTCAAAGCACAGGATAAATATAAAGATGCAAAATTTGTCATTCTTGACGGTAATCCACATTCTGGTGACTTCAAACCAGTTGTTAACGATAACACGGTAGCGGTCTTCTTCGCTGAACATGAATCAGGTTTCTTAGCAGGTGTTGCTGCTGCTCTTGAATTAAAAGAAGGCGAAGCTGGATTCATCGGCGGTATGGAAATTCCAGCTGTTCAAAAGTTTAACTGGGGCTTCCAACAAGGTGTTAAATACGCTAACGAAAACCTAGGTACAAAACTTAGTATTAAAGCTGAAAACGTACTTTACCAAGGTTCATTTGATAACGTAGCTGCAGGTGGACAAATTGCTGCACAAATGTATGACCGTGGTGTAAATGTAATCTTCACTGCTGCTGGCGGTGTTGGTGTTGGTGCTATCAATGAAGCAAAAACACGTGGAAAAGCTGGAGAGAAAATCTGGATCGTTGGTGTTGACTCTGACCAATATGCAGATGGTATTTATGAAGGTGAAAAATCAATTATCTTGACTTCAGCAATGAAGAAATTAGATAACGTTACATTTGACTTAATCAAGCGCGAGTTAGATGGTGATTTCCCTGGCGGCGAAACATTAACGTTCGATGCAAAAAATGACGGTATTGGTCTTCCGGCTGAAAATCCTAACTTAAGCGACGATACAATTACTAAGGTAAATGAAGTATTTGAAAAAATTAAGTCTGGTGATATTAAAGTTGCCGCTGAGCAAGGAAGCTTACTAAAGTAAAAAAGATCATAAAAGAGACGGTTTTACCCGTCTCTTTTATGCCTTTATGCATAAATGTTCTGCCAACTAAGCAAATTGCTAGAGTAAGGAAATAGTGGTTTAGTATATTCCTTTTGAATACAATTTCCTTGAGTTTTGATGCAGTGATAGGGGACTCCCTATTTTCAACGTAACCCGAGTCTAAATAAAAAGGTGAGTGCTACTATGAGTTATGTGGTTGAAATGCTGGATATTAGGAAAGAATTTCCTGGTATTGTGGCAAATGATAATATTACCCTAACATTAAAAAAAGGGGAAATACATGCCCTATTAGGTGAAAACGGTGCTGGTAAATCAACACTTATGGGTGTATTGTTTGGCATGTATCAACCTGAAAAAGGGATCGTAAAGATACGGGAGAAGGAAGTAAAAATTACGAGTCCTAATGTTGCCAATCAACTTGGTATCGGAATGGTCCATCAGCATTTTAAATTAGTAGAAAATTTTACAGTTACAGAAAATATTATACTAGGCAGTGAGCCATTAAAAGGTATGGTCCTAGATATTGATAAGGCAGCAAAAAGAATTGCAGAGTTATCAAAACATTACGGTTTGAATGTTGACCCGCATGCAAAGATTGAAGATATTTCTGTAGGTATGCAGCAAAGAGTAGAAATAATGAAAATGCTTTATCGTGAAGCTGAGGTTCTTATTTTTGACGAACCAACTGCTGTTTTAACCCCTCATGAAATAGAAGAATTAATGAAGATTATGCGTAATCTCATTAATGAAGGTAAATCGATTATCATCATTACACATAAGTTGAAAGAAATTAAAGCGGTTGCAGACCGTTGTACTGTTATAAGACGTGGAAAAGGAATCGGAACAGTTAACGTAAAGGAAACAAGCGAGGCACAGATGGCAGAAATGATGGTTGGCCGTCAAGTTAACTTTAAAGTGGATAAGAAAGCTAGTACACCTGGTGAGGTTGTACTTCAAATAGATTCTATTTCTGTGAAAAATAACAGAAAGGTAATGGGACTGAAAAACTTCTCTGTTGAAGTCAAACGAGGAGAAATAGTCGGTATCGCTGGAGTTGAGGGGAATGGTCAATCTGAACTCGTAGAAGCGATAACGGGACTTAGGAAAGTTGAATCAGGAAAAATTTTATTAAAAGGAAAAGAAATAACAAATATTCCCATTCGCCAAAGAATCGAAAGTGGAATTGGCCATATCCCTGAAGACAGACATAGGCGGGGACTTGTTCTCGATTATACACTAGAAAACAACATGGTTTTAGAGGTCTACAATAAACCTCCGTTTGCGAAGGCTGGATTACTAAATGGCGCTGCAATTAAGAAATATGCTAAAAGTATTTTAGAAAACTTTGATGTTCGTTCCGGTGAAGGCGGAGCATCCATTGCAAGGACTCTATCTGGAGGTAATCAGCAAAAGGCAATCATTGGCCGTGAAATGGAATTAGATCCTGATTTGCTCATTGCTGTACAACCTACACGTGGATTGGATGTAGGATCAATTGAATATATCCACAAAAGATTAATTGAGCATCGCGATAAAGGAAAGGCTGTTCTTCTTGTTTCTTTAGAGCTTGATGAAGTACTGCAACTTTCAGACCGTATTGCCATTGTTAACAACGGAGAGTTAATCGGAACAGTAATTGCTTCCGAAACGAATGAGAATGAGGTAGGACTGATGATGGCAGGTGTGAGTAAGGAGAGAAGTGTATGAGAAACACCATAGTTTCATTAATATCAATTATTTTAGGACTAATAGCTGGGGGCTTACTAATGCTCTTCATAGGGGCAAGCCCGATTGAAGGTTACACGTATTTATTCCAAGGTGCATTAAAGAATATTTCACGTATTGGTGATACTCTTGCAACTGCAACACCGCTCATTTTTACTGGACTTGCTGTCGCTTTTGCCTTCCGTACAGGTCTATTTAACATTGGTGCCTCAGGTCAAATGTTGATTGGCGGTATGGCTGCTACTGCTGTGGGTTTAACGTTTGATCTATCAAGACCGATTCTAATTATTGTAATGGTACTTGCCGGAATTTTAGCTGGAGGATTATGGGCATTTATTCCTGGCCTTTTTAAAGCGAAATTTAATGTGCATGAAGTAGTATCCACTATCATGATGAACTGGATTGCATATTGGACAGTTTATTATGTTGTTCCTGGTTATTTTAAAGGAGAATTCCTGGAAACTGAATCTCGAAAACTTGCAGAAGAATCTACTTTGAGAACACCTTGGTTGACAGAAATGTTTCAGGGTTCGTATATAAATTTAGGATTATTCTTTGGAGTTATTGCTGTACTCATCGTTGCGTTTATCATTAATAAAACAACACTAGGATTTGAATTAAAAGCTGTAGGGTTTAATCGCCACGCAGCAGAATATGCAGGTATGAAAGTAAATCGAAATATTATCTTATCTATGATAATCTCAGGTGCTCTTGCAGGTCTTGGTGGAGTAGCATTATACACTGGTAATGCTTCCAGTATACAAATTGGTATTTTACCATCGCAGGGCTATGATGGCATTGCGGTTGCATTACTTGGGGCAAACTCTCCAGTCGGCGTATTCTTTGCAGCAATCCTTTTTGGTATTCTTTATTCAGGAACTGGCTTTATGAATGCGATGATCGAGATTCCCCCAGAACTTGCAAATACAATTATTGCTATTATTATTTATTTTGCTGCTACCAGCGTACTGATTCATCGTGTATTAAATAAATTCCGCAAGACTACTTCAAATGCAAATGATGTAAATGGACCTGTTGGCAAGAAGGGAGAATCCTAAAATGTGGACCATAATTGAACAAATATTCCCTTATGCAATTGTTTTTACCATTCCACTTCTTATAACAGCATTAGGCGGTCTTTTTAGTGAAAGAAGCGGTATCGTAAATATTGGTTTAGAAGGTTTAATGATTTCAGGAGCATTTGCGAGTGCACTTACGGTTAACTTTTTGCAGGATAAAATGCAAGGATCAACGATACTATGGATTGGATTGTTAGTAGCAGCGATAGTTGGTATTTTATTTTCGCTATTACATGCCTTTGCCAGCATTAATCTAAGCGCTGACCAAGTAATCAGTGGTACAGCGATTAACATGATTGCAATGGCTTTAACAGTATTCTTGGCTAGAAATATTACGGGCAGTGGTAATATTCGTATTACCAGCGGTTTCACACCATTTGATGTGCCAATATTATCTCAAATTCCGATTATTGGGGATTTATTATTTACAAAAACGTATGCAACAACTTGGTTTATTTTATTAGTACTGCTTGTTAGTGCGTTTATTCTAAACAAAACGAAATTTGGCTTGCGTTTAAAGTCTTGTGGTGAGTTTCCACAGGCTGCTCAAGCAGCAGGTATTAATGTAGTAAGAATCCGTTATATCGGCGTTATGATTTCTGGTGCATTATCAGGATTAGGCGGAGCAATCATTATTTTAACCTACGCAGGTGAATTTACTGGATCCGTTTCAGGTCTTGGATTCTTAGCTCTTGCTTCCTTAATTTTTGGTCAATGGAGGCCACTCGGGATCTTAGGGGCAACATTATTCTTCGGATTTGCCAGCACGATCGCTAACGTATCTCAAGTAATTCCTGAATTGGCTGTTATTCCGCCAATCATTCTAAAGATTTTCCCATATGTAGTAACGTTAATTGCATTAGTTATTTTCTCTAAATCTTCACAAGCACCTAAAGCAGCTGGAGAACCATTTGATCCAGGAAAACGATAAATATGGTGTTAAACAGGCTGGCTCATTAGTCAGCCTGTTTTATTTTGGCTGGAAGCCAATGGTTTTAGCTTGTAAAAACCAAGCCTGGCAAATTATAGTAGGAATAAGGGTTTATTACAATGGAAAAGATGTAAAATAACCGTATGAATGCTTACATATATAATAAGAAGGATTTTGAAATCTAAAGGAGGTCTTTAAATGGATTCAACTGCCGAAAAAATTACCGCTATGCAGGGATACAAACTCCATGTCATTGAAACCGATAAATATAAAACGAATACGTTTGTTTGGAAAATGAAAGCGCCGTTAACTAAGGAAAATGTAACGAAAAGGGCGCTGCTTCCTCAAGTTTTACAAAGCAGCTCTGCTGATTACCCGACAACTACTGCATTGCGCTCATATTTAGACGAATTATATGGAGCTACACTGTTTATTGATTTAGCGAAAAAAGGTGAATATCATATTATCAGTTTCACGCTTGAGATTGCAAATGAGAAATTCTTAAGTGATTCTACCCCATTATTGAAAAAAGGTTTCGAACTTCTATCTGAGGTATTAACGAAACCGAATGTTTCAGGTGCTGCATTTGACCAAGATACAGTGAACAAAGAAAAGAGGTCTTTAAAGCAGCGAATTCAATCGGTATATGATGATAAAATGCGCTATTCGAATGTTCGTCTGCTGCAAGAAATGTGTAAAGGGGAGCCATACGCTCTTCAAGTAAATGGTGAAGCAGAGGATGTAGAAGCAATAACTCCTGAAAATTTATATGACTATTATAAAAAGGCTTTTTCAGAAGATGAAATGGATCTTTATGTGATTGGAGATGTTAAGGAAGAAGAGGTGAAAACCTTTGCCAATGATTTGCTGAATTTTGAAGAACGCACTCCTAAGAAACTAGAGTTAAAAGGGGTACAGAAAAAGGAAAAGGTAAATGAAATTAAAGAAGAGCAGGATGTAAAACAAGGGAAATT
This sequence comes from Bacillus sp. EB106-08-02-XG196, assembly GCF_013396335.1. Taxonomy (GTDB): domain Bacteria; phylum Bacillota; class Bacilli; order Bacillales; family Cytobacillaceae; genus Neobacillus. The sequence goes on along the minus strand of NZ_JABWSY010000022.1, from coordinate 34,443 downwards.
AAATATTGGTTATCGTACGAATGTTGTCTATGGGGATTCCGATTACTTTGCTCTTCAATTGTTTAATGGAATCTTTGGAGGTTTCTCACACTCAAAGTTGTTCATCAATGTCCGTGAAAAGGCAAGCTTAGCTTACTATGTCTCAAGCAGGCTTGAAAGCCATAAAGGATTAATGATGGTAATGTCAGGGATAGACCTTAAGAACTTTGACCAGGCAGTGGGAATTATTCGTGATCAATTGGAAGCAATGAAAAAAGGCGACTTTTCAGATCAAGAATTAGTTCAAACAAAAGCTGTCATTCGAAATCAGATACTTGAAACCATTGATACCTCAAGAGGATTAACAGAGATCCTTTACCATAATGTTGTTGCAGGCAAGGATATAAAACTTGAGCAGTGGATTACCGATATGGAGAAAACGACAAAGGAAGAAATTGTCGCTGTAGCTGCTAAAATTGAACTTGATACCATCTATTTCTTAACTGGAAGTGAGGCGGTAAAATAATGGAGAAAATAAATTTTGACCAGCTCCAAGAAGAACTTTACCATGAAAAGTTATCCAATGGCTTAAATGTCTATATATTACCTAAAAAAGGCTTTAATAAGACCTTTGCTACTTTTACCACAAAGTATGGATCAATAGATAATCATTTTGTACCGTTAGGCCAAGAGGAATATATTAAAGTTCCAGATGGTATTGCTCATTTTCTTGAGCATAAGCTTTTTGAAAAGGAAGACGGAGATGTATTTCAACAATTTAGCAAGCAGGGGGCTTCAGCTAATGCCTTTACCTCTTTTACCCGTACTGCTTACTTGTTCTCCAGCACTTCAGATGTAGAAAAAAACCTGGAAACGCTAGTTGATTTTGTACAGGAACCATACTTTTCGGAAAAAACAGTTGAAAAGGAAAAAGGGATTATTGGTCAAGAAATCACTATGTATGATGATAATCCTGATTGGCGCCTGTATTTCGGATTGATTCAAAATTTGTATCAAAACCATCCTGTAAAGATTGATATTGCCGGAACAATAGAATCAATTTCACATATTACAAAGGATTTGCTTTATGAATGCTACAATACCTTCTATCATCCGAGTAACATGTTATTGTTTATTGTTGGACCAGTCGATCCGAATAAATTTATGGAGCAAGTTAGAGAAAACCAAATGAAAAAGGATTACAAAGAGATGCCCGAGATTCAGCGTAAATTTGAAGATGAGCCACTTCAGACAGCTGAACAAAAACAGGTGCTTGAAATGAATGTGCAAACCTCTAAATGCTTAATTGGGATGAAAGCACTTCATGTGGACCAAACGGGATCTGAATTGTTAAAGAATGAATTAACTATGAATGTACTCTTGGATTTGTTGTTTGGTAAAAGCTCAGAAAATTATAACCAACTTTATAATGAAGGTTTGATTGATGAAACTTTTTCCTATGATTATACACAGGAACAGGGATTTGGCTTTGCGATGATTGGCGGAGATACAGAAAATCCTGATAAACTTACTGAACAGCTTAAAAATATGCTTTTTCATGCGAAAAATTCTAGCTCATTTTCAGAAGAGCAATTGGAAAGAGCAAAAAAGAAGAAGATTGGATCATTTTTGCGTGCTGTAAATTCTCCAGAGTATATAGCAAATCAATTCACAAGATATGCTTTTAATGACATGAACTTATTTGATGTCGTTCCTACTTTAGAGAAGATCACCTTAGATGATGTGAAAAGATTAGCTTCCGAAGTTATTTCAGAAGAGCGTTTCTCCGTTTGCCAAGTAATCCCTAAAAAATAAGAGGTAAGCGTCGCTAGCCGGCGCTTTTCTTTTCGATTAAAATGAAGATTAGTTAATATAGAAAGAGTGAATTTCGTGGGAAAATATGCACTAATTACGGGAGCAAGCGGCGGAATAGGACAAGCAGTGGCGCTTAAATTAGCTTCTCTAGGTTATAATTTGTATTTACACTTTAATAAAAATGAAACAGCTATCAAGGAATTATTAGAACAACTTGAATCCTTTGACGGTGAATACTTACCCATTCAGGCTGATTTAGAAGAGGCAGAGGGCTATAAAAAGATTTGTTCCCAAATTTTCTCTTTAGATGCCATTATTCATTGCAGCGGCAATAGCCATTATGGTCTCCTCGTCGACTTAAAACATGAAGAGGCAGAATCCTTAATGAGGGTTCATGTCATGAATCCAATAATGATTACAAAAGACCTGCTGCCAAAACTCATTAAAAAACGGTCAGGAAATATAATCTTTATATCCTCTATTTGGGGTCAAACGGGTGCTGCATGTGAAGTAGCCTATTCGACAGCAAAAGGGGCACAAATTTCATTTGTTAAAGCATTAAGCAAAGAGGTTGCATTGAGCGGGGTGCGTGTAAATGCCATTGCACCTGGTGCCGTTGAAACTGCGATGATGGGTAGATTCTCAGAGGAGGATATTCAATTACTTCAATACGATATCCCAATGGGCAGGCTGGGTGTTCCAGAGGAAATAGCAAATGGTGTGAAATTCTTACTTTCAAATGAATCTTCGTATATCACAGGACAAGTTCTATCGATTAATGGCGGATGGTATACATAAATTATACATTTATTCCGTGAATAAATTCCCCCCTTTCATAGCAAAATAACAATGTACAACTATAAAGGAGGGTTTATTATGTCTGTTTTAGATAACTGGAAACAATGGGAAGACTTTCTTGCTGACCGACTTCATCAAGCACAAAATGAAGGAATGAGCGAAGGTGCTATAAGTGCTCTTGCATTACAAATTGGTGATTATTTATCAGAGCAGGTAGAACCGAAAAATGAGCAAGAAAGAATCCTGTCTGATTTATGGTCTGTTGCAGATAAGGAAGAGCAGCAAGCAATCGCCAACATTATGGTGAAATTAGTACAAAATAATGGAAGTCGCTAGGAGAGAGGTTTTAACCTCTCTTTTTTTGCATTTAAGAAACAAAATATATTAAATAAGCATTGAGCTTGTTTTTGCTTTCATCTTCATTCAAAATCATATATTATTATGGATAGATAAGGAATTGAAAAATTTGTCGTTTTAGTTTAGGAGGTTTTTTATGGAGAAGAAAGAGTGGTATTTGGAATATGAGATTCAAAAAAACCGTCCTGGTTTGCTGGGCGACATTTCATCTTTACTAGGAATGCTGTCAATCAATATTGTAACGATTAATGGAGTAGATGAAGGGCGGCGCGGCTTATTAATCTTAGCAAAAGATGATAATCAAATTAAACGGTTAGAGTCAATTTTAAATACAATGGACACAATAAAAGTAATTAAGATTAGAGAACCAAAGCTTCGTGATCGGCTGGCAGTCAGACATGGACGGTACATACAACGTGACGCAGATGATAAAAAAACATTCCGATTTGTTCGCAGTGAACTAGGGGTACTAGTTGATTTTATGGCAGAATTGTTTAAGCAGGATGGACACAAACTGATTGGTATTCGCGGGATGCCTAGGGTAGGTAAAACAGAGTCTGTGGTTGCTGCGAGTGTATGCGCGAATAAACGGTGGTTATTTGTATCTTCGACTCTTTTAAAACAAACCATACGTAATCAGCTCATTCAAGATGAATACAACGAAAATAATTTGTTCATTCTTGATGGGATTGTTTCAACAAAACGTGCAAGTGAACGGCATTGGCAGCTTGTACGCGAAATCATGCGGTTACCTGCGGTTAAAGTGGTCGAACATCCTGATATCTTTGTGCAAAATTCTGAGTATACGCTCGATGATTTTGATTATATTATCGAATTACGGAACGAGGCAGACGAAGAAATTACATATGATATTGTCGACCAAAATAACTTATTCTCTGGCTCTGATTTTGGGGATTTTGGATTTTAAATAATTGGAAGGTGTTAATAGGTGACTGAATTAGGTAATCGACTAAAAGAAGCGCGATTAGCCAAAGGATTAAGCTTAGAGGATTTACAGTCTCTCACAAAAATTCAAAAGCGGTATTTAATAGGTATTGAAGAAGGAAATTATTCTAGCATGCCAGGAAATTTTTATGTTCGTGCTTTTGTAAAGCAATATGCTGAGGCTCTTCAGCTTAATCCGGAAGAAATTTTTGAAACGTATAAGAATGAAATACCAGCAACTCATCATGATGATTTACCTGAACAATTGTCTAGAGTTAAAACACGCAGGACGGTATCAGAAGGATCCTCAAAAATTTTTGATATTATCCCAAAAGTCCTAATTGGAGTCTTTATTATTGGTGCTGCGGGGGTATTGTATTATTTCGTTGTAAATAACGTCGGAGACAAGGCGAATGATTTGATTAACAATGAAAATGAACCTGTAAAGTTTGTCCGCTCTGACAATCTTGAAAAGGCGGAGGACGCTGAAAAAGACAAGACAAAGGAAGAAGAAAAAACTGATGAAAAAGAGACAGTGGAGGAAACACCTGTTGTAGAAGCACCGAAACAGGAATTAACACCCGTTCAAAACAGCGGAAAAAACTCTACCTATGATTTGAAAAATGCTGATAAATTTGTTGTGAAACTGGTTTCAACAGGGGAAACATGGGTAAGTGTTAATAATAGCAGTGGTCAATCCAAGTTCCAGGGGTTATTATCAACCACGGGTACACAAAGTACGGAAGTAGATCTAACTGGCGAAACCAAAGCAGTAATTGTTGTTGGTCGAACGCTCGATACAGAAATTTACGTAAATGACCAGAAGCTTGAGTATGCAATCGCACCTGCTGATGTGGTTCGTCAGAACATTACGATTCAATTTGTTCCGAAGAACGAATAGTCATCTAGTGATGACTATTTTTCGTTCTAATATTATTTGGAGGCAAAACAATGAATGTACCAAATCAAATAACGATATCAAGAATACTTTTAATTCCAATTTTCTTGATCATTATGCTTGCCCCCTTTGAGTGGGGAAATATGCATCTACTGGGAGCTGACCTTCCGGTAACTCATTTTGTTGGAGCATTAATTTTTATTTTTGCTTCTTCTACAGATTGGGTAGACGGCTATTACGCTCGAAAATATAATCTTGTTACAAATATGGGGAAATTCCTCGATCCGCTTGCCGATAAATTACTTGTCTCTGCTGCGCTAGTGGTCCTTGTTGATCTTGGATATGCAGCTTCTTGGATTGTGATTGCCATCATAAGCAGGGAATTTGCTGTCACCGGTCTTCGTCTTTTGTTAGTTGAGGGTGGAGAAGTGGTAGCTGCCAATAACCTCGGAAAAATCAAAACCTGGGCTCAAATCATCGCAATTTCAGCACTTTTATTACATAATATTATTTTTGAAATGATTGGATTTCCATTTGATGACGTAGCATTATGGGTTGCATTGATTTTTACTGTCTGGTCTGGATGGGATTATTTTTCAAAGAATATGCATGTTTTCAAAAATTCTAAATAGAACTTGGGGTAATGGGTGATGAATGCAGAAATTATTGCTGTTGGTTCTGAATTACTGCTGGGTCAAATCGTTAATAGTAATGCACGATTTTTATCGCAACAACTTGCAGGACTTGGCATTAATGTTTTTTTTCATACAGTGGTTGGTGATAATCCCGACCGATTAAGATCTGCGATTGAGATCGCAGAAAAACGCTCAAATTTAATCATTTTTACTGGCGGGCTTGGACCGACTAAAGATGATTTGACAAAGGAAACCATTGCTCGACATTTAGGGAAAGAACTCATAATGGATCCAGAGGCATTAGAATCTATTGAACTCTATTTTAAAAAGTCTAATAGGGTAATGACAGAAAATAATAAGAAGCAGGCACTGGTTTTGGAAGGTTCAACCATACTGCCAAACCATCATGGGATGGCACCTGGTATGATGGCAGAGATAGGTGATTGTATTTATATGCTTTTTCCTGGGCCCCCGAAAGAAATGGAGCCAATGTTTTTACAATTTGGTACAGCCGCTCTATCAAAACAAGTAAAAACGGATGAGAAAATAGTTTCTAGAGTATTAAGGTTCTTTGGAATCGGAGAGGCTGCGTTAGAAACTGAAATCATTGATTTAATAGAACAGCAAACCAATCCAACGATTGCCCCGCTTGCCGCAGAAGGGGAATGTACCTTACGGCTTACTGCGAAGCACCAAGACTTGCAAACTGCAGAGTTAATGCTTGATGAAGCTGAGGGGAAAATTAACGCTCGTGTAGGAAAGTACTTATATGGGTATGACAATACTTCTTTAGTTGCTGAACTAATGAAAGTTTTAAAGGATAAAAAATTAACCATCACAGCTGCTGAGAGCTTAACAGGAGGATTGTTTCAACAGGAACTAACAAGTTTTCCAGGTGTTAGTTCAGTCCTTAAGGGCGGAGTTGTTTGTTACACGAATGAAGTTAAGGAGAAAGTCTTAGGAGTTAAAAAAGAAACAATTGAAAAATTTGGTGTAGTAAGTCCAGAATGTGCTAAAGAGCTGGCTGAAAATGCTGCGGCCTTAGTATCTGCTGATATTGGCATAAGTTTCACTGGTGTTGCTGGGCCTGATGAACTTGAGGGTAAACCTGTCGGAACCGTCTACATTGGTATTTCGATAAAAGGGAAACAAATAATGGTTGAAAAACTCGAGCTTGGCGGTACAAGGGAAGCAAACCGAAGCCGTTCGGTAAAATATGGCTGCTATTACTTAATAAAGCATTTGCAAGAATCACAGAAAGCTAACTAGGCTATCTGTGATTTTTTTATCTTAAAAACCTATTTCTGATAAGCAAAATTACTCTCACATAAGGGAAAATACTCTTGGATAAGCAAAATTTATTCTCACATAACTGGGTGAAAATCTGAAAATAGATTAAAAATGTAAATTGAGTTAAAAAACTATTGAAAATGGTTTAATTGGCTGGGGGAATTACCTATTTTTACATGACTTTTAGATTGAAAAAAGTCGAATGAATGTTCGTTTTTTTGCTGTACAAAAGTCTAAAAAGAGGTTATATTATTAATAGGATTTAAATTATAGATTTTGGCTATTAACTTTTTGGTTTATATATAAGGGAGGAACTAGTAGTGACTGATCGTAAAGCGGCCTTAGAAATGGCGCTAAAACAGATTGAAAAGCAATTCGGTAAAGGCTCCATTATGAAAATGGGAGAAAAAACAGATACAAGAATTTTAACAAGCCCTAGTGGCTCATTAGCCCTGGATTCAGCACTTGGAGTTGGTGGATACCCTAGAGGAAGAATTATCGAAATTTACGGTCCAGAAAGCTCAGGTAAAACAACTGTAGCCTTACATGCCATTGCAGAAGTACAAGCCGCTGGCGGACAAGCAGCGTTTATTGACGCTGAGCATGCTCTGGATCCAGCATATGCTCAAAAACTAGGAGTAAACATCGATGAGTTATTGTTATCCCAGCCAGATACTGGGGAGCAAGCGCTAGAAATCGCAGAGGCACTTGTACGAAGCGGTGCAATTGATATTCTAGTAGTCGATTCTGTTGCTGCATTAGTTCCAAAAGCAGAAATTGAAGGAGAAATGGGAGATTCTCATATGGGTCTTCAAGCACGCTTGATGTCTCAAGCACTCCGGAAACTTTCTGGTGTCATTAACAAATCGAAGACAATTGCAATCTTTATCAACCAGGTCCGTGAAAAGATTGGTGTCATGTTTGGAAATCCTGAGACGACTCCTGGTGGTCGTGCGTTGAAATTCTACTCTACGATTCGTGTTGAAGTGCGTCGTGGAGAAGCGTTAAAGCAAGGTACTGATATAGTTGGAAACAAAACAAAAATTAAGGTTGTAAAGAATAAAGTTGCCCCTCCATTCCGTACAGCTGAAGTGGATATTATGTATGGTGAAGGAATTTCTAAAGAGGGCGAAATCATAGATATTGGCTCTGAACTAGATATCGTTCAAAAGAGCGGTTCTTGGTACTCATACAATGAGGAAAGAATCGGTCAAGGCCGCGAAAATGCAAAGACTTTCTTACGAGAAAATCCAAGCATTCGTCTTGAAATTCAGCAAAAAATCCGTGCGCACTACGGATTAGATGGTGAAAAGATTGTCACTGAAGCCGATGATGATGATGAGCAGTTTGAATTAATAGATTAACCAAAAGAGCAAAGCCTGATTAGGTTTTGCTCTTTTTAACAAAATGCATATTTATTAATCTTTGTGTATATTTATTCGCGTAATATTAATCTAAATATTGTTAAACTATGAACAAAGTCTAAATATTTCAAAAAGCTGCCAGGAGTTACCCTTGACAATGAATATACACACATTTACAATTAACATGTATATTTTACATTTTTGTTAATATTACAATGAAAAGCCTGGTGCTTGCTGTATGTTGAACCTAACCAATATACATGCCGACACTTAAAAAAGTGTAACAAAAAAGTTCATAGCAAGAGGAGGTGTAACGATGGACACTATTACTATCATCTCCATTTTGCTTGGCATTATCGTCGGTGCCGTTGTTGGCTATTTTGTTCGTAAATCCATTGCTGAGGCAAAAATAGCAGGTGCAAAGAATGCTGCAGAGCAGATTCTTGAAGATGCAAAGCGTGACGCTGATTCATTGAAGAAAGAAGCTTTGCTTGAGGCAAAGGATGAAATTCACAAGCTTCGTACAGAAGCCGAACGTGAGGTTCGTGAACGAAGAAATGAACTGCAAAAACAAGAAAACCGTTTACTGCAAAGAGAAGAGAATTTAGATCGAAAGGATGAATCGTTAAATAAACGAGAAATTCAATTAGAAAAGAAGGATGATTCTCTAAACCAAAGACAACAGCATATTGAACAGATGGAAAGCAAAGTGGACGAGTTGGTACGAAAACAACAAACTGAACTTGAACGTATTTCGAGTTTAACTCGTGAGGAAGCGAAGAACATCATTATCGATAAAATGGAGCAGGAATTAACCTATGACACTGCGATAATGATTAAGGAAAGTGAAAACCGCGCGAAAGAGGAAGCAGATAAGAAAGCGAAAGAAATTCTATCGCTAGCAATCCAGCGTTGCGCTGCTGACCATGTAGCGGAAACGACTGTATCTGTAGTCAACCTTCCAAATGATGAAATGAAGGGTCGTATTATTGGCCGTGAAGGAAGAAATATCCGTACTCTAGAAACACTTACGGGAATTGATTTGATTATCGATGATACGCCAGAGGCAGTAATTCTATCAGGATTCGACCCAATCCGCCGTGAAACGGCTCGATTGGCGCTTGAAAAGTTAGTTCAAGATGGACGTATCCATCCTGCGCGTATTGAGGAAATGGTAGAAAAATCACGTCGTGAAGTGGATGAGTATATTCGTGAAGTGGGTGAACAAACGACCTTTGAAGTCGGTGTTCATGGATTACATCCGGATCTTATTAAAATCCTTGGACGCTTAAAGTTCCGTACAAGTTATGGACAAAATGTCCTAAAGCACTCAATGGAGGTTGCTCAGCTGTCTGGCTTACTTGCAGCTGAACTTGGTGAGGATGAAACGCTGGCACGTCGTGCAGGGCTATTGCATGATATCGGAAAAGCAATTGACCATGAAGTGGAAGGAAGCCATGTTGAAATTGGGGTTGAACTTGCAACTAAATACAAGGAACACCCAGTGGTTATCAACAGTATCGCCTCCCACCATGGTGATACGGAACCAACATCAACCATATCCGTTCTAGTGGCTGCTGCAGATGCATTATCAGCTGCAAGACCTGGAGCACGTAGTGAAACTCTAGAAAACTATATCCGTCGCTTAGAAAAGCTGGAAGAGATTTCTGAGTCCTATGATGGTGTTGAGAAATCCTTCGCCATTCAAGCTGGACGTGAGGTGCGGATTATTGTTAGACCTGATGCAGTTGATGATTTAGCTGCACATCGTTTGGCTCGAGATATTCGGAAACGAATCGAAGAAGAACTAGATTATCCAGGACATATAAAAGTGACAGTCATCCGTGAAACACGGGCTGTGGAATACGCAAAATAAAGCGGTGCTTATGCACTGCTTTATTTTTTTGCTAGGTGTCTAACGGTTAAATAAAATAAAAGTGTGATACAATTTATAGTAAATAAATGCATCACGAAAGGATTACAAATGAACTTATTATTTATTGGAGATGTTGTAGGCTCACCGGGCCGAGATATGGTGAAAGAGTATGTGCCAAAAATTAAAGAAAAATATAGACCTAATTTTACGATAATTAATGGTGAAAATGCTGCAGGAGGCAGAGGGATTACAGAAAAGATTTATCGGGAGTTTTTGGGTTCCGGTGCACAGGCTGTAACGCTCGGAAACCACTCGTGGGATAACAAGGAGATTTTTGAATTCATCGAATCGGCAAAGAATATGGTACGGCCGGCAAATTTCCCTGAAGGTACCCCTGGTAAAGGATTAGTATTTTTTAAGGTAAATGACGTAGAAGTAGCAGTTATCAATTTACAAGGGCGCACTTTTATGCCGCCACTAGATTGTCCTTTTAAAAAGGCGGATGAATTAGTGGAAATAGCACAAGAGAGAACACCATTTATCTTTGTGGATTTCCATGCAGAAGCAACAAGCGAAAAGCAGGCAATGGGCTGGTACTTAGATGGAAGAGTTTCAGCTGTTGTAGGCACACATACACATGTTCAAACCGCTGATAGCCGTATCCTGCCAGGCGGCACAGGCTATTTAACGGATGTAGGGATGACAGGTCCATATGATGGAATTCTTGGTATGGAAAGGGAAGCGGTCATTACCAAATTCCTTACAAGCCTGCCAGTAAGATTTGAAGTCCCTAAAGCGGGTAGAACCCAGCTTAGTGGAGTCTACATGGAACTTGACAGAAAAACTGGCAAGAGCAAAAAAATGGAAAGAATTTTAATAAATGAAGATAATCCTTGGTATTCTTAACCTTCCACTTTTGGAAGGTTATTTCTTTGTCTAGCGCAAGCAGCCTAGGGGCTCGGGGTCATAAGCTTGTCTAGTTTCGGCTCCTTGGGACTCGAGGAATAAGCCACCCCCTGAAGAAGGCAAAAAGCGCCTTCTTGCAGGGTTCGTCTTATTCCTTCGTCCCAGGACAGTCGCCTCCACATTTCTGACAATCCGTCAAGAAGGTAAAGACCAACCTTCTCGCCGGCTCGTCTTATGCCTGTCGCCCCTGTACAAGGCGCTTCCGCTTTTCAAATTTCACCGATAAATATGCACTTTTTTTGTCCAAGCCGGAATATGTCTTTTGCAGAATGAATATAGTAGCAGTGGAATCTTATATACCTGATTTGCTCATGAAACTGCTCATGCCAGGATCGGGATTATACAAGGGGGAGCTAGGAATGGAAATATTAAAAGTTTCAGCAAAATCTAATCCTAATTCTGTAGCTGGTGCACTTGCTGGAGTTCTGCGTGAAAGAGGTGCAGCAGAAATACAGGCGATTGGTGCAGGTGCATTGAATCAAGCTGTTAAGGCAGTAGCGATTGCAAGAGGATTTGTAGCACCTAGCGGAGTTGATTTGATTTGCATCCCTGCGTTCACTGATATTCAGATTGATGGTGAAGAACGCACGGCTATAAAGCTGATTGTTGAACCAAGATGAAAGAGATAGAATCAATGAAGTGATAAAGAAGAATAAAACAATCTTTTACCTGCTTAAATTATAAGCAGGTATTTTTATATACAAAATATAAGAAAAATGTTATTCTAGTATAAATGAAAACGCTTTCTGAGTTTAAGTGTTGAAATAATATATTTTATTAGATTTATTAATAAATCGCATAGCAACAACGTTTTACATCAATTTTATATGGGGATATGCGGAATTAATAAATGTCAATTTTTAAAATATAAAAAAATATTCATATTTTAGACAATATTTCGTCTGAAAGGGTTGCAATTTTTGGTTTAGAGGTCTAGAATTGTAAGCGTTTAGTACATCTCCTAGTTTCAATTGAGTTAGCCTTTAAAGCTTTAAAGGCTAAAATATAGTGAATTACTCGGAATTGTGCTACACTATTAGAGATTTATAAAATATACTTTTTACATATCCAAAGGGGTGTAAGTCATGATCAATCAACTTTCGTGGAAAGTTGGCGGACAACAAGGGGAAGGTATTGAAAGTACTGGGGAAATATTTGCTATTGCATTGAATCGCCTCGGCTATTACTTGTATGGTTATCGTCACTTTTCATCTCGTATTAAAGGCGGTCATACAAACAACAAAATTAGAGTAAGTACGACAGAAGTTCGTTCAATCTCTGATGATCTTGATGTTCTTGTCGGATTTGACCAAGAAACGATCGATTTAAATTACAAAGAGTTACACAGCAAAGGTGTAATACTTGCGGATGCAAAATTCACGCCGAAGAAACCAGAAGATACACAAGCAGCATTGTATGCGGTTCCATTTACAGAAATTGCTACTGAATTAGGAACATCCCTAATGAAAAATATGGTAGCCATTGGTGCTACATCAGCTGTCTTGAATCTTGATATTCATGTTTTTGAAGAAGTAGTCCAAGAGATTTTTGGTAAAAAAGGTGCTCAAGTAGTTGCGAAAAACATGGATGCCATTAAAGCTGGATATGATTATATGAAAAAACAGCTTGTAGATGGCGTTGAAATAATGGAACTTGAAAAAGCTGACGGCAAGAAGCGCATGTTCATGATTGGAAATGACGCTATTGCATTGGGAGCAGTTGCGGCGGGATGTCGTTTTATGGCTGCATACCCAATAACACCAGCTTCTGAAATAATGGAATATTTAATTAAAAAGCTTCCTGCTCTTGGTGGTACAGTTATTCAAACGGAAGATGAAATTGCTGCTTGTACAATGGCAATTGGTGCTAACTATGCTGGTGTTCGTACAATTACGGCATCTGCTGGTCCAGGACTATCATTGAAAATGGAAGCAATTGGTCTTTCAGGTATAACTGAGACTCCACTTGTTGTGGTTGATACTCAGCGTGGCGGTCCATCAACAGGATTACCAACAAAGCAAGAACAGTCAGATTTAATGGCTATGATCTATGGAACACATGGAGAAATCCCTAAAATCGTTATGGCGCCAAGTACTGTAGAAGAGGCTTTCTATGATACAACTGAGGCATTTAACCTTGCTGAAGAATATCAATGTCCTGTAATTGTTCTTACTGACCTTCAATTATCTTTAGGTAAACAGACAGTTGAACCTTTAAGTATGGATAAAGTGGAAATCAGACGCGGAAAGCTTGTAACGGATGAAATTCCTGAGAATGAAAATAAAGCTTATTTCAAACGTTATGAAGTGACGAGTGATGGTGTTTCACCACGTGTTATTCCTGGTATGAAAAATGGTATTCACCATGTAACTGGTGTTGAACATGATGAAACAGGAAAACCTTCTGAATCGGCAGTAAATAGGAACGCTCAAATGGACAAGCGATTCCGTAAAATTGAAAATATTCGTTTCAATACACCAGTGTATAAAAACACTAAGCATGAAGATGCTGACGTTTTACTAGTTGGTTTTAATTCAACTAGAGGTGTAATTGAGGAAGCTATGGTTCGTTTAGAAAATGAAGGAATGAAAGTAAATCACGCTCATATTCGTTTGATTCACCCATTCCCAACGGACGAAGTATTACCGCTTGTTCGTTCTGCAAAGAAAGTAGTGGTTGTTGAAAACAATGCTACTGGTCAATTGGCTAACATTATGAAAATGAATGTTGGGCATGCTGAAAAGATTATTAAACATTTAAAATATGATGGAAATCCATTCCTGCCTCACGAAGTATATACAAAATGTAAGGAGTTGTTCTAAACATGGCCACTTTTAAAGAATTTAGAAATAATGTAAAACCGAACTGGTGCCCTGGCTGTGGCGACTTCTCTGTACAAGCGGCAATGCAACGTGCAGCAGCAAATGTAGGGCTAGAGCCTGAAAACTTAGCTGTTATTTCTGGAATCGGATGTTCTGGTCGTATCTCTGGTTATATTAATTCATATGGCTTCCATGGTATTCATGGCCGTTCATTACCAATCGCTCAAGGTGTAAAAATGGCAAACCGTGATTTAACGGTTATCGCTTCTGGCGGTGACGGTGACGGTTTTGCTATCGGTATGGGACACACGATTCATGCGATCCGTCGTAATGTAGATATCACTTACATTGTTATGGATAACCAAATCTATGGTTTAACAAAAGGACAAACGTCTCCACGTTCTGCTACCGGCTTTAAAACGAAATCATCGCCGCTAGGTTCGATTGAACAACCGATTTCACCAATGGAGATGGCTTTAACTGCAGGGGCAACATTTGTTGCACAAAGTTTCTCTACAGATCTTAAAGACCTAACTGCATTAATTGAAGCAGGCATTAAGCATAAAGGGTTCTCTTTAATTAACGTTTACAGTCCTTGTGTAACCTATAATAAGGTCAACACTTATGATTGGTTTAAAGAAAATCTAACGAAGTTAAGTGATATTGAAGGATATGATCCTTCAAACCGTGAAAACGCTATGCAGACATTGATGAAGCATAATGGTTTAGTTACTGGTTTGATTTATCAAAACACAGAACGTAAATCCTACCAGGAATTGATTAATAATTACTCCGAAACTCCATTAGCAAAAGCAGATCTTAACCTTGATCAAGAATACTTTGATAAATTAGTTAATGAATTTATGTAAAGTTATTAGAAAGTCCCGTAGTAGATTACTACGGGATTTTCTATTGTTTTCAAGCCTATTAACCTTTATACTATAATAATGTGCAGAGGTATGTTAGGCAGGATCCTAATACACTAGTACAGGGAAAAAATTACCTTTTCATAGACAAATTTTAATCCGATTGAAAGGAGATTTATTATTCATGAATGAAAAACAACGTATAGATGCTCAACAAATCGAAGCTGCTAATTCTTCGGACAAAAAATCCGCCAAGGATTACAGTAAGTACTTTGAGCAAGTAATTACTGCACCTTCTTTAAAAGACGCTAAAAAGCGTGGTAAAGAAGAAGTGAAGTATCATAACGATTTCTCTATTCCAGAAGAATTTCGCGGTATGGGAGAAGGTCGTAAGTTTTATATCCGTACCTATGGCTGCCAAATGAATGAACATGATACGGAAGTAATGGCAGGGATCTTTTTGGCTCTTGGGTATGAACCTACAGATTCAACAGAGGATGCCAATGTTATTCTTTTAAATACCTGCGCAATTCGTGAAAATGCAGAAAACAAAGTGTTTGGTGAACTAGGGCATTTAAAGCATTTAAAGTTAGAAAAGCCAGATTTACTATTGGGTGTATGTGGATGTATGTCACAGGAAGAATCCGTAGTTAATAAGATTCTAAAAACATATAACCAAGTTGATATGATTTTCGGTACACACAATATTCATCGTCTGCCAAATATCTTACATGAAGCATACATGTCCAAAGAAATGGTAGTAGAGGTTTGGTCAAAAGAAGGTGATGTTATCGAAAACCTTCCAAAAGTAAGACGCGGAAATATTAAGGCGTGGGTTAACATTATGTACGGCTGTGACAAATTTTGTACCTATTGTATTGTTCCATTTACACGTGGTAAAGAGCGAAGCCGTCGTCCTGATGAGATTATCCAAGAAGTACGCCATTTAGCTGCACAAGGCTACCAGGAGGTTACGCTCTTGGGCCAAAATGTCAATGCGTATGGGAAAGATTTAGAGGGTGTGAACTATGGTTTAGGTGAACTTATGGATGAATTACGGAAGATAGATATTCCGCGTATTCGTTTTATGACAAGTCATCCACGTGATTTTGATGACCATTTGATTGAAGTTCTTGCAAAAGGCGGCAATTTAATGGATCATATCCACCTTCCTGTTCAGTCCGGGTCCACTGATGTATTAAAAATTATGGCTCGTAAATATACGAGAGAACAATACCTAGAACTGGTACGCAAGATTAAAGCAGCGATTCCCAATGTTTCCTTAACCACTGATATTATTGTTGGTTATCCAAATGAAACGGATGAACAATTTGAAGAAACAATGTCTTTATATCGTGAAGTGGGCTACGAACTAGCGTATACGTTCATATATTCACCTCGTGAGGGTACCCCTGCTGCAAAAATGCAGGATAATGTCCCAATGGAGGTAAAGAAGGAACGTTTACAGCGTTTAAATGCTTTAGTTAATGAAATGTCTGCTGAGGCAATGAAGAAATATAAAGGCCAAATCGTCGAAGTTCTTGTCGAAGGGGAAAGCAAGAATAATCCTGAAGTACTTGCAGGATATACTTCTAAAAGCAAGCTTGTTAATTTTGCTGCACCTAAATCAGCAATTGGTAAAATTGTTAAAGTGAGAATTACAGATGCAAAAACATGGTCATTAAACGGAGAAATGTTGGAAGAATTAGAACCAGTAGAGGTGAAATAAAGTGGCTAAATACACAAAAGACGATATCATCGCCCGCGCACAAGAATTAGCACGTATGATTGCGGAAACAGAGGAAGTTGATTTCTTTAAACGTGCAGAAGCACAGATTCACGTAAACGCAAAAGTTAGTACGCTAATTTCTGATATTAAGGGTTTGCAAAAGCAAGCAGTTAATCTACAGCATTACGGTAAGCCAGAAGCACTTAAAAAGGTGGAAGACAAAATTGCTTCCATCGAACAGGAACTAGACGATATTCCGGTGGTTCAAGAGTTTAAGCAATCTCAAATTGAAGTAAATGAATTACTTCAGTTAATTTCCACAACCATCTCAAATAAGGTAACAGATGTCATTATTGAATCAACCGGTGGAGATGTATTAAAAGGTGAAACAGGTGCAAGCCTAAGCAATGGCGGGTCTTGCGGGAATCACGACGACCATGACCATAATCATTAAATAAAATCAAACCAGGCTTAGTTAATGCCTGGTTTTTTTTACATTTTCTCACAGAAGGAAATCCCCCTGACTTAAATACATGCCTAATTGTAACCTACCTAAAACTCCCGCATAAAATGAACTATGACTAAACTTTTAACCAGTATTCTCAGAAATATATCGCACACTAGTCTAAAAAATTGCATAGGATGAAATGAAAATGAATGAGGAGGTTTCGCGCGAAATGGGAGAATACAGAGAGATAATTGTTAAGGCCGTAGTAGCGAAAGGGCGTAAATTCACCAATTCCAATCATACGATTAGCCCGGCACATAGTCCAACCAGCATACTTGGCTGTTGGATTATCAACCATAAATACAACGCGAAAAAAGTCGGCAAAACTGTAGAGATACACGGCTCTTATGACATCAATGTATGGTACTCATACAATGACAATACCAGAACAGAAGTTGTTACTGAATGTGTTAAATATACAGATGTCATTAGGTTAAAATACCGTGACCATGATTGCTTGGATGACAATGAGATTTGTGCTCGTGTTTTGCAACAGCCTAATTGTTGTGAAGCAGTCATCTCCCCAAATGGCAATCGAATCATTGTCCATGTTGAAAAGGAATTCCTAGTGGAAGTAATTGGTGAAACAAAAGTATGTGTCGCCATTAATCCAAAGGGCTGCCATGATGATGACGATGATTGGGGAATGGATGTTGACGATGAGGAATTTGAGGAATTAAACCCAGATTTCTTACTTGGAGTCGAAGAAGAATAAACATACTAGGAAGTTTCTACTTCCTAGTTTTTTCTTTTTAATAATAGTATTATAAATCTATAAATGAATTAATGTATGATTAAAAAGAAAAATCAGCAAGCTATTTTTAGGAGGTGTCAATGATATGGAGCCTAGACAACCCGGAAATAACAAACTGCCTGATTTCGACCAATTAAACGACAGGATGATTGCTGAGCAGCCCTCAGAACCACATTTAATTATTAAAACCAATCTTGACCCGCAGGATTCTACTGAAAACAACCCATATTATCAGGGGAAGGAAACCAGTAATCCCAAAGCATTTAAAGACTATTTTGAGGAATAATGAAAGCCAGGATTTATTTTCCTGGCTTTGTTTTTTTATGAGTAATAGAGGACTAATTTTAATCTCTAAGTTTCTAATT
This sequence comes from Bacillus sp. EB106-08-02-XG196, assembly GCF_013396335.1. GTDB lineage: Bacteria > Bacillota > Bacilli > Bacillales > Cytobacillaceae > Neobacillus. Next base: position 16,476 of record NZ_JABWSY010000022.1, on the reverse strand, counting down.
TTGGAAAATGCGTGTTACCACCTCGTGATTAAGAAATTTTTCTTTAAAATAAAGAATATTTTATCTATTCTAAGTGTATATCGAGTTATATACTAAGATAAAGAAATAATTAATCCGTTTTTTTCTGAGGTGTGCAATGAATATAGAGAAATATATAAAATTAATTGGAAATGAATTACTGCCCAATATCCAACTATCGACGGAAGGTCCGTTTGATCCAATTATTGTGAAGAATTTCTCGAATACGTGGAAAACAATAGGCAGCGGAAATTATGCAGGCGTTTTTTTGCATCAATCAAATCCTAAATGGGTGGTTAAGGTGTATGGAAGAAAACCTGAGGAATTAAAAAAGGAAGTAGAGGTATATAAAAAATTAGGTCAGCACGAATCCTTTTCTGCATTAGTTGACTATGGTGACAATTATTTAATTTTAAAAAGGATAGATGGAATGAATTTGTTCGATGCAGTTGTAAAAGGCAACCCTATACCAGAATCAGTTATCCGGGACGTAGATGAGGGGATAGCATATGCTCGTTCAGTAGGTTTAAATCCCTTTGATGTCCATGGAAAAAATGTTGTTATGAGTAACGGAAGAGGGTATATTGTGGATGTTTCAGATTTTTATAAGCAGGGTAAATGTCGTAAATGGGATGACTTGAAAAAAGCGTATTACAAAATTTATCTGCCGTTTATTTATAAATATCATCTGCCTATTCCTTTTTTTATTGTCAACAGTGTCAGAAAAGGGTATCGCTTATATAGAAAAATAAAAAAGGGAAATATATAAAAACTATATTTCCCTTTTTATATTGTTTATCGATTTGTATTTTGGAACTGAATCATGAACTCACTAAAAGCTTTACATGTTTCATACGGGACAGAGTTGTAAGTAGAAGCGCGGCAGCCTCCTACAGAACGATGTCCGTTTACACCGATGAATCCTTCGCGCTTAGCTTCTGATAAGAATTTTTTCTCCAATTCTTCATCTTTTACTCGGAATGTAATATTCATAAGTGAACGGCTTTCAGGTTCAGCGTGGCCAACATAAAAACCATTGCTTTGGTCGATTGCATCATATATGAGTTTCGCTTTTCCCTCGTTACGATCAGTAAGGGCATTGATTCCGCCTAATTCTTTTATCCAGCTCAAAACTTCACCAAGCATATAGATTCCGAATGTCGGAGGTGTGTTATATAAAGAGTTGTTTTTTGAATGGGTACTATACTTTAACATTGTCGGGATGTTAGGATTAGCTTTTTCAATCATATCCTTACGAATAATTGCCACTGTAACACCAGAAGGACCGAGATTTTTTTGAGCACCGGCATAAATTAAGCCAAACTTGCTGACATCAAAGGGCTTGGATAAGATATCACTAGACATATCCGCAATTAATGGTACTTCACCTGTATCTGGAAAGTCCCTCCATTGTGTTCCATATATCGTATTGTTTGACGTGAGATGAATATAGGCATCTGTTGGATTGTATTGTAATTCCTCTAATTGAGGGATTTGTCGATATTGATTTTCCTTCGTGCTGGCAACATGATAAGGATCCCCAAATAACTTTGCTTCAGAAAAGGCCTTTTCAGACCAAGAACCTGTCATAACATAGCCTGCTTTTTCCCCTGGCTTCAAGAAGTTCATGGGTACCATTGAAAACTGAAGACTTCCTCCACCTTGTAGAAAAAGTACCTCATATTCTTCCGGAATAGATAATAATTCTTTTAGAAGGGCAATGGCATTATTGTGTACTTCTTCATAGGCTGCGCTTCGGTGGCTAAGTTCCATGACTGACATACCAGTGCCACGAAAATCAATAAGTTCCTGCTTGGCTTTTTCAAGCACCTCAAGTGGAAGGGCGGATGGTCCTGCATTAAAATTATAGGCACGCTGTATTAGTGATTTCATTTTCTCACTCCCCATTTTCATTTATTAGAATATAACATATTTTCTAATACTTTAAATAGAAAAGAATCAAAATATTTCATTGATATATCAATATTTTTAGTGAATGCGGTTACATTTGTTGGGAATAATAAGTATTTATTTTTAATATTCTGATATTATGGTGATATAGATAATTATTGTTAGAAAGGAGAGGAAAACTTGGATTTCCCTTTCTATATATTTGGAATTCATCCCCATCTATTGTTTGAAGCGCTTGCATACTTCATTGGCTTTCGTGTGTATTTATACACGCGGAATAAGGATAAGATTCCGGTGGATACAGCCCTATGGGTGGTAGTAGGTGCAGTACTTGGTGCAGCAATTGGTTCGAAATTGCTTTATTGGTTTGAAGATCCCTTTAAGACAATAGAAAATTGGAATCGTATCATCTATTTGATGGAGGGTAAAACGATTGTAGGTGGATTATTAGGAGGATTAATTGGCGTTGAAACGGCTAAAAAGTTGATTGGCTGGAAACGCTCAACCGGTGATGATTTTGTATTGCCCCTCACGGTTGGGATGATGATCGGGAGAATGGGCTGCTTTTTTACTGGCTTGGATGACCATACATATGGCGTGGAGACAACATGGATTACAGGAGTTGATTTTGGCGATGGAATAAATCGCCATCCTACACAATTGTATGAAATAGTATTCTTGGGAATTCTACTTCTTGTCCTTTATAAGCTTAAAAGGAATAGCACGGGTTGGGAGGGCTTACTATTCCAATTGTTTATGCTTGGTTATCTGGGATTTCGGTTAATGATAGATTTTATTAAACCTACTCCACATCCTTTTTGGGGTTTAAACAATATACAAATTGCAAGCTTACTAGGAATAGCGTATTACATCTGGCTCATTTCAAAAAAACAAAGTGAGAAAAGGAGAGGATTTCATGCCTAATCGTCCTTATTTGTTTTACGAACTAACGAATAGCATATGTTCGGCGTGTTTACGAAAAGTGGAGGCAAAGGTCATTATTGAAAATGAAAAAGTTTATCTTTTGAAAAGATGTATGGAACACGGACCTGAAAAGGTGTTAATATCCACCGATGTTGCCTATTACAAGTGGTGCCGGGAATTTATTAAACCTTCAGAAATGCCGTATCGCTGGAACACGCCAATTAAGTATGGCTGTCCCTATGATTGCGGGCTTTGTCCTGACCATGAGCAGCATAGCTGTTTAACACTTTTGGAAATAACCGAAAGATGTAATTTGAAGTGCCCGATTTGTTATGCAGAATCTTCTCCTCAAAAGGGTAGTTTCCGAAGCTTGGAGAAAATTGAATTTATGTTAGAGAACATTATTAAAAATGAGCATCAAGCAGATATTGTTCAAATCAGCGGCGGGGAACCAACGATTCATCCGCAGTTTTTTGACATTCTTGATATGGTGAAATCTAGACCGATTCGACATATTATGGTGAATACAAATGGTTTACGAATTGCCAATGATAAAGAATTTGTGAAAAGACTGGCAGCCTATACACCTGGATTTGAAATCTATCTTCAATTTGATAGTTTTGAAAAAGAAGCACTCGAGGAGTTAAGAGGCGTAGACTTAAGGGATATTAGACAAAAGGCAATTGAAAACTTAAACGAATATAATATTTCGACCACACTTGTGGTCACGCTGAAAAAAGGCTTAAATGATCATGAAGTAGGAAAAATCATCCAATATGGTTTGCAGCAAAAATGTGTCCGCGGAGTAACTTTCCAGCCCATTCAAGCAGCGGGGAGGTTAGAAGAATATGATCCATCTGTCAATCGCTTGACTTTAAGTGAGGTAAGGCAAATGATTATTGACCAATCGAATGTTTTTGGTTCGAAAGATATCATTCCAGTACCATGCCATCCAGATTGTCTTGCCATGGGATATGCCTTTAAAATGAATGGTGAATCCACTCCGCTGACTGGTTTGATTGATCCGAATATATTACTCGAAGGGGAACGTAATACGATTGTCTTTGAACAAGATGAAAATATTAAGAATATGATTTATAAATTGTTTTCATTAAATCATTCACCAGATTCCTCTGCGTTGTCATTAAAAGATTTATTGTGTTGTCTTCCAAAGGTTTCGATGCCAGGTGATATTGGTTATGACAACGTCTTTCGTGTCATTATTATGCAGTTTTTAGATGCCTATAACTTTGATGTCCGCTCAGTTAAAAAATCGTGTGTCCATATTGCTCATCCCGATGGTCGTATTATTCCGTTTGATACCTATAACTTATTTTACCGAGACGACAAAGAGTTAGAATTGAAGAAGATTCAGGAAGAACTTGAGACAAGAAAATTTGTAAAGTGAAAAAACAGGAGTGTGATTGTTGATGGTTCAAAATCAGATGAATGATGGCTCCTTAAAAGACCTTTGGATTGGGATTGGGATTTCAATTGGGATTTACGCTCTTACTTTTTTCTTATTGCTCGGATTAATGGGGATATTTTCGATTTTTTTTGGAATCATCGCAATCATTGTCCTTATTGTTATTAGCTTCTTAAAGGGGAAAAAAAGATTGGGGCAGGGACTATTAATTGGCTTTGCTATTGTGTTTTTATTAACTGCGGCTTGTTTCGGAATTCTAATTGTAACGTTAAGCCATTGAAGTGTATTTCAGATAAATAGCTTCAGGTGCATTTAATGAGGCTATTCTTTATATATTTGGTATAAGCAAATTAGATAAAAAACGCTGAATTTTCAGCGTTTTTTTCATTTTTTAGTAGATATTCTAATGGTGATTATTCAGAAAATAAAAAACATTATGAATATATTGACAAGTGTATACGCCGAATGTAGAATTACAGTTAGTAAAAGAAAGCGCTTTTTCTACGTTTTTCACCGGTAAAACGTAGAAAAATATAGAATTAAAATTTTAGTGTAGCTATAACTGAAATTATAGCTGTTGTACCTTGCAGGCCACAAGGGAGGCAGTGTTTACCATTTTCAAAAAAATGAAAACAAATATAGGGAGGATAATAAATGGCAAAGAATATCAGTAAAAATATGCTTAAGTTTTTAGTCGTCATTCTAGCGTTCCAAGATGTAGCTGCTGGTGTAGCAGGATCCATTATGGCTGACATCATTAAGGCATTTCCTGAATATGATCCAACCATTGTTATGTTGGTAGCTACTTTTCCGGGTCTTATACAAATCGTTCCTGCACTTTTTTATGGAAAACTTACAAAAGTGTTTAAAAAGAAAACATTGTTATTTATCGGTTTGACCTTATTTATTATTGGTGGCACACTCCCAACCTTTATAGATAACCTGCCGCTGATTATTGCGATGAGAGGACTTTTAGGGTTAGGTGTAGGGATAACAATGCCGTTATCTATAGATGTAATTACAGATTTCTTTGACGGTAGAGAAAGAGATTTCTTAATTGGATTTGGAACTTCCACGGTTGCTTGTATTGGGGCAATATTCTTCCAGTTAGGCGGCGGGATTTTAGCTGATTCCTTTGGCTGGCAATATGGTTTCCTAACATACCTTTTCCCAATTTGGATTTTAGCTATTACCATGTTGTATCTTCCTGAACCTGAGAAGAAACAGATATCAGAAGCTACTGGCTCAAAGGTTAAGGTCAAGCTTCCGAATGCAATTTATTGGGTATGTTTAGGACAGGTATTTTATTCTGGTTTGATTTTTGGTTATGTAACGAATATTTCAGTTGTTATACAGGGGGACCAACTAGGTAATGCAACAGAGGCAGGTATGGCGATCTCCGTATTCACTTTTGGTACACTGGTAGCTGGGTTTATATTCGGAAAAATAAAACATGCACTGCCAACCTTCTATCTGCCTGCAGGCGTTTTAGTTACAGGAATTGGGATGGCAATCTGTTATTTCTCACCAACCTTAACAATGATTTTTGTTGGCAGTATTATTGGTGGGTTTGCAATGGGAATTGGACTTCCAGGGGTATTCACTAAAGTTTCAGAACTTACTCCTCCTGGTGCCCCTCCAGCAGTAGGGTTAGTTGTGGTAGGCCAAGGTTTAGGCGGAATTTTAGGGCCATTTGGATTCCTAATGGTACAGAACATTTTTAATCAGGATATTGGCAGATTTCCATTAGCAGTAAGTGCAATCGGATTAATTATCTTGGCTCTGATATGGGCGATAGCGGTAAGAAAACCGAAAAGGGATTTAGAGGTTACCTTAAATTCATAAAAATCCTTATTAAACTGAAGACACCTCATTCTTTTGGCTAGGTGAATGGTTTCGTTCACTACAAAATTGATAGGGGTGTCTCCTATTATGAAGGAGATCAAAGACAAGGAAATGGAAATGGAAATGGAAGGGTAGGTTTATATGGGAAATACCTCAAAGATTCTGGAGAATACTTATTGATTAGAGGAGGAAACACTTTGAATTCTAGATTAAAAGTATTGAATAAATCACCTTTTCAAAAGTTAACCGTATTTGCGTCAGCACTGGTTTTATTGTCAGGCTGCTCATATAAAAATTTTACGGAACAAGAAGTGAAAGCAGAATCCATTAAAACGAAGTCAAATGTGCAAAATGATATAAGTAAGCAGATTGACGGAAAGGATTTAGCAAAACCGAATATCGTTTATATTGTTTTAGATGATTCAGGGTATTCAGACCTCGGAAGCTATGGATCAGAAATCCAAACACCAAACTTAGATATGTTAGCGGAGAACGGGCTTCGCTACAACAATTCTCATGTTTCACCGGTTTGTTCTCCAACACGTGCTGCATTGCTGACAGGGCGGAACCCTCATGACATTGGAATGGCAACGGTAGCCAATTTTGATATGGGACCAGAATATCCGAATAAACGAGGACGGATTAATCCCGAAGCTGGCACAATCGCCGAGGTACTAAAGGAAGAAGGGTATAATAGCTATGCATTGGGGAAATGGCATTTATCTCCATCCCATCAGGCAACTCCTGCCGGCCCCTATGAAAATTGGCCGCTCGGTAAGGGCTTTGACCGTTTTTATGGAATCTTGGAAGATTCCAGTGATCAATATAAGCCAGAGCTTGTCCAAGATAATAGTTTTATTGATGTGCCAGAAAAGGAAAACTATCATTTTTCCGAGGACATTGTAGATAAAGCTAATCAGTATGTCACTGATCAAGCTTCTATTAGTCCAGAAAAGCCTTTCTTCCTGTATTTAGCCTTCGGCGCTCAACACCAGCCGGTTCAGGTTCCTCAGGAATACATCGATCAGTACAAAGGAGTCTACGACAAAGGCTGGGATAAAATCCGTGAAGAAAGGTTCAATAAGCAAAAAGAACTAGGCATTATACCAAATAATTCAGTCTTATCTCCGCTTAACCCAGGAGTAAAACCTTGGGACCAGCTTACAGATGATGAGAAAAGAGCTTTTGCTCGTCTGCAAGAAACGTATGCAGGTTTTTTAACACATACTGATGAGCAAATTGGACGTTTTATTGAAAATTTAGACTCTGTCGGTGAATTGGATAATACGATGATAGTTTTTTTATCAGACAATGGGGCAAGTGCCATGGGGAAAGCCACTGGTTCAATCAATCATACACTAGCATACAACGATTTGCCGGAAACTTTAAATGATATCGTCCAAAATATTGATAATTTTGGTACTGACAAAACAAAAGTCGAATTCCCGGCTGGCTGGGCACAGGTTAGTAACACTCCATTTAAATTATATAAATCAACAATGTATGAAGCAGGAACGAAAACCCCAATGATTGTCTATTACCCGCAAGCAATCAAAGAGAAAGGGGCTATCCGCGATCAGTATATACATGTTAGTGATATCACACCTACTGTTTACGATTTAGCGGAAATCGAGATTCCAAAAGAAATAAAGGGAGTAAAGCAAATTCCGCTTCACGGTGAGAGTTTTTCGGATACATTAAGCAATAGTCAAGCTGCAGGAAAAGATACACAATATTACGAGAACAACGGACAGCGGGCCATTTACCATGACGGGTGGAAAGCGATTGCTCTTCATACAAAGGGACAGCCATATGATAATGACGTTTGGCAGCTCTACCATTTAGCAGAAGATCCTACGGAATCAAACAACCTAGCTGCAAAATATCCAGAAAAGTTAAAAGGACTTCAGAAGTTATGGGACAAAGAAGCAAAGAAATATGATGTTCTGCCAATGACCGACATTATGGGAGATGGGTTTTTAGTAATTCCTAGTGATTCCAATCGGGCCAGAACCACCTTTACCTTCTATCCTGGCATGTCCCTGCTGCCAGAAGGTGCATCACCATTTATCATAAACCGACCATATTCGATTACGATTCCGATTAATCGGGGGCAATCGGATGATGGCGTCTTGCTGGCATTGGGAAACTATGAGAGCGGTTATACACTTTATATTAAAGCTAATAAACTAGTTTATGAGTATAACGTTGGGACCAAGGTTTATCGGATTGAAACAGAAGCCCCTGTTGGCCAATCCACGATCAAGTACGAATTTAACCCAACCAATCCTCATAAAGGTATTGGCAGTCTCTTTATTAATGGGAATGAGGCAGGAAATGTAACAATCGATCAAACTCATAAATTTAAAATAAGTTTTGAAGGATTGGACATCGGTAGAGATTCTCATTATCCTGTGAGTCCGGTCTATGAAAATGAAGGGGATTTTGGGTTTTCAGGGGAGCTTGAAAAAGTAGTTTACCAACTACAATAAAAAAGAAAAATTGTCCATTGGAAGAAAAGGAATGGAGCCAGTAACAATCATCTGCGTTACTGGCTTTTATTTTTATGATTAGCAATACATTAAATCTCAAAATGTTGATGAAATACCATTTGTATGGCAGAGTGGAGAACCAACCTTAATGGGCCTTGGTTTTCCATTATATTCACAGATATATGAAATTAATGGTTCAACTAATCGAAAATGGATTACCAGTTAAAAGACCCCTTATTGTTAAAAGATAAATTAATAAAATAAATTATTATTTAAAAATTTTCAGAATTTATTGACAGAGTAAAGTTGTGAAGCTAAAATTATAGTTAGTTAATGAAAGCGTTTTTAACTTGATATTTTTACTATTTATAGGTTAAAAACATAAAACTAAAATTTTAGTAAAGAGAAACATTACTGCTTTAAAGTTTTTTAGAAAGTGAGGTTATGAAGGATGTCGGATGTTAATACTAGAAAAATTCAAACCGGAAACTATCAAACTTTTATTAATGAGGGTGGAGATAAGCAGTCATCTGAGACCATTATTTTTCTTCACGGCAGCGGCCCAGGGGTAAGTGCTCAGTCAAATTGGAAGGAAATATTACCTCATTTTCAGGGGGTATTCCATGTAGTGGCACCTGATATCTTTGGCTTTGGAAATACCGATCATCCTGAGAATTACCCAAAAAATGGGGCAGAGTGGATGAACATCAGGGTTAAGCAGGTGATTGAGCTAATGGATGCTATAGAGGTTGATAAAGCCCATTTAGTTGGAAACTCCCTTGGAGGTGTTATCGCTCTTCACCTTTTAATGTATGCTCCAGAACGGTTTGACCGTGTCGTTTTAATGGGAGCAGGCGGAGGGATAACAGAACCTACTCCTGAGTTGGCAAAATTGGCAAACTTCCACAAAGATCCGGATCCAGTTGCCTTTAAAAACTTATTGAGCTGGTTCTTATATGATAAAAGTATTCTTGAGGATAAACTTGAGAAAATCGTATCAGAGCGGTTAGAGCTGTTCTTAAGACAGGATGTTCGCAAATCTTATGAAGAAAATTTCTCAAAGACCCATTTGTCAGATATGCTGGTTCCACCTTCAGCACTCAAAGAAATGAAGCATGAAATTTTACTTATACATGGACATCAAGATCGTTTTGTACCGCTTCAAAGCAGTCTTTATGTTATGGATTATTTGCCAAATGCACAGCTTCATATCTTCAAACGTTGTGGACATTGGGCTCAGGTGGAGCAAAAAGAGAGATTTATTAAACTTACATCAGATTTTTTCAACGGTGAAATATAAGAATTAATATATTGATAGTATTTATCTATTTAAATATACCGTTGAATCCCTTACCTTATTATTAAGGGAACATAAACAAAAAGAGGATAAAGGGTGTATAGAAAAATGAAAATAGATCAGGCATATCGATATATTAAAATGCAAATTATTGATGGTACATGGGAACCTGAATCCGCAATTAATGTTAATGACATTACTGCACATCTGAACATAAGCAGAACTCCTGTTCATAAGGCATTAGCGAGGCTTGAACAAGAGGGATTTCTATCTATTATTCCTCAAGTAGGGGTATATGTTAAAAGACCAGAGCAAAGTGACGTTTTAGAACGGTTATTGGTTTGTGCAAATCTGGATGCCTTAATGACAGAACGTGCTGCATTTAAGCTCAACGAAGATGAACTTACATATATGAAAGAGACATTGACGATGATGGACAATCCAGATTTATCCGAGGATGAGTTTTCTGCCCTCAATATTGAGTTTCACCGAACTATTTATGAAGCCTCCAAGTTAACGTATGCACTTAGTCTTGCTAAGCAGCTTTGGGATTACCTTAATTATGTTGGAAATCCAGTAGTTTTGTTTTCAAAGGATAGAAGAAAGCAATCACAAGCTGAACACTGGTTAATCTATTATAGTTTAAAAGAAAAAGACTCTAAATTAGCAAAAAAGCTGATGGAAAAACATTTGCTTCGGGTTGCCGAAGCAGTAGGCTTGAAATACCAGGATATAGATTCAAATCAGCATATGTTTAACTAGAATTAGTGCAAGACACGGATTTGCCACTATTTTGCGGGAGGTAATAAGATGGAACAAAGTGTGTTGGAAACCAAAAATGAATTGGTAGAAAGAGCGAGGGCTCTTATTCCTAAACTGAGAGAGTATAGTGATGACATTGATAAGAATAGCAGAATTCCTGATGTTATTATTGACGAATTGAAAAATCAGGGTCTTTTGAAAGTACTTAGACCACATATGTTTGGTGGTTATCAAACAAATATGAGAGCTTTCACAGAGGTCGTTACCGAAATATCCCGCGGGAATGGTTCAGCAGGTTGGTTCGTATGTCTAAGTAATATTCGTGATTATATGATCTCTTACACATTTGGAGAAAAAGCACTGAATGAAATCTATAATACTGGCAAAGATGTAGTCCTTGCAGGAAATTTCAAACCGATTAAGTGTGATATCAAAAAAGTAGATGGCGGCTATTACATTGAAGAAGCCCAATGGCCATTTGTTTCTGGCAGCCCTCATGCTGACTGGTGCTACTTTGGATTCCCATTGGTGGATGAAAAAGGCGGAATGGAAATGGCCATTATGGTTATTCCGCATGAAGAACTTGAGGTTCTTGACGACTGGCATGTTATGGGACTAAAGGGTTCCGGCAGCAATAGCTGTAGAATTCAAAATGTATTTGTACCTGAACACAGGGTATCATTGGATCGACTAGCGAGCAAAGGTCATTACTTAATTGATCCGCTTAAGGATGTTGCTTTATACAAATCTTCTTTTGTTCCATCTCTTACCTTATCGATTGTAGGGCCGGCTTTAGGGCTTGCACAGGCAGCGATGGATCTATATATGGAAAGACTTCCGAAAGCTGGAATTGGAAACACCTTTTATCATAAACAAAATGAAGCACCAATCACACATCACCAAGTTGCCCAAGCGCAATTGAAAATTGATACTGCTGAAATGTTTTTATACCGTGCTGTGGATAAAATTGATAGCTATGCTGAACGCGGAGAGGTAATGGATTCTGCTGAAATTGTAAAAGTTAAGGCGGATTTCGGCTATGTAAATCAATTATGTAAGGAAGCGATTGATCTTCTAGTTGCTGGAGTCGGTTCCATGTTTACCTACCATAATAATCCGTTACAGTTAGTTTATCGTGACTTTTTCGCCATGCACCTACATGGTTTCATTACACCATCAAGCTTAATTGAAACATACGGAAGAATTCTTTGCGGTCAAGAACCAAATACCTATTTTGTTTAATCTAAAATGAAAAGGCTTTCTATATTCTGAAAATTACAAGAAAATTATAGGAGGAGTAAACATGAGTTTACCAGAAATCGCAAAGTTAGGACACGTCGCTTTAGTTTCAGCGGATCTTGAAAAGTCACTTTGGTTCTTTAAGGAATTAATCGGATTAGAAGAAACAGAAGAAGTGAATGGCACCCATTATTTACGCGCATGGGGAGATTTTGAACATCACACGTTGTCCATAACTGCGGGTGAAAAGTCATATGTTGATCATATCGCATGGAGAACAAAACGTCCGGAGGATGTAGAGCAATTTGCTAATCTACTTCAAGAAGCAGGTACAGAAGTAAACTGGGTGGAGTCTGGAGTGGAAGCAGGTCAAGGCAGGGCAATTCGCTTTAAATTGCCAAGTGAGCACCGGTTTGAAATTTACTATGACATGGAAAAAACATTAGCTGAGCCATCCAAACGTTCAGTGTTAAAGAATCAGACTTATAAATCTTGGGCAAAAGGATGTTCACCGCGAAGAATTGACCATGTTAATATTCTTTCATCATTAAAGGCAAATGTTATTTCAGATTACTTAATGGAAAAGCTTGGCTTCAAAATGAGAGAATGTGTTCAAGCTCCAGATGATTCATTACTAGGTGCTTGGTTAAGCGTAACACCTCTGGTTCATGATATTGCAGTCAGCCATGACCCATTCTCACCATCAACACATCAGATTCATCACTTGTCCTACTGGCTTGATAATGCCCAAGACCTTCTTCGAGCCGCTGATATCTTAACAGAGCATGGACTTAAGTTTAAAGGTCCTGGTAAGCACGGTATTTCCCAAGCGATGTATTTATACGTTGTCGACCCAGGCAGTGGAGTACGCGTTGAATTGTTCACGAATGGTTATTTAATCTTTGAACCTGATTGGGAACCGATTGTATGGACTTTAGATGAAATGGATGTAGGCTTTACCTTCTGGGGAGACCAAACAGACACCTTACCTGAAAATAATCCAACCATTGAAGCGTAATAGAATGGCAAGTGTCTAGACAGCCGTCTCGATAATTACTAAACAGAAAAGAGGTACTTATGATATGGATGATCGTCAATTTCGAACTGCTATGGGGAAATTTGCAACAGGAGTAACCGTTATTGCTACAGATGTGGAAGGAGATGTGCATGGGATGACAGCGAATGCTTTCATGTCCGTGTCACTTGATCCGAAACTGGTTGTAATCTCTATTGGAGAAAAAGCTCGAATTCTTGAAAAAATTAAACAAAGCAAATCCTTTTCAGTCAATATTTTAGCTGCTGACCAACAAGAACTTTCGATGATTTTTGCAGGACAGTTGAAGGAACACCGCGAAGTGGAGTTTGACCGACTTGATGGAAAGCCTGTATTAAAAGGGGCAGTTGCACAAATTGCCTGTGAGGTATCAGCCGAACATCTTGAAGGCGATCACACACTATTCATTGGAAGAGTCACAGATATTCATTTAGAAGATGCTGAACCGCTTGTATTTTACAGTGGAAAGTACCGAGCTTTAGTTGAAGAAAAAGCAGTACCGGTATAATTAACACTTTAATTGAAAAGGGGAAAGCTGTAATGGATATTCAAAAAGCAGCAACTGCTTTATTGGAAGCAGAAAATGAGAAAAAACCGATTGCTCCATTCACATCGTCAACAGAAGAAATTTCTGTTGACGATGCTTATAACATCCAGCTTTACCAAATTCGGCAAAAGGTAGAAAACGGTGCTGTTATTGTTGGAAAAAAGATTGGGCTAACAAGCAAAGCAATGCAGGAAATGCTTAATGTTAACGAACCAGATTATGGACATCTCCTAAATGACATGATATATGGAGATGGTGACACGATTCGTCTTAATAAATTTATTCAGCCGAGGATTGAATTTGAGATTGCGTTTGTTCTGAAAAAGGATTTAATAGGTCCGGGAGTGACTATGACCGATGTGATTGAAGCAACGGATTATGTCGTCCCTGCGCTTGAAATTATTGACAGTCGAATAAAGGATTGGCAAATCAAATTTGAGGATACAGTTGCAGACAATGGTTCATCTGCCGGTGCAATTATTGGAAGTACAACTGCTAAACTTGATGATTTAGATTTAGCATCGGTTAGTATGACAGTAACAAGAAACGGTGAGTTTTTAGACTCAGCATTTGGTTCAGCGGTAATGGGACATCCTGCCGAAGCCGTTGCTTGGTTAGCCAATACACTTGGCAGCTACGGCATTTCTCTTAATGCTGGTGAAGTAATTCTTTCAGGAGCACTTTCAAAAGCTATTCCGATTGAAGATGAAGATACATTCACAGCTGAATTTGAAAATATAGGCGTTGTAACTGCTTCTTTCAAGAAATAGAAACACGCTAAAAAAGATTAAGACTCCTTGTATGTAAAATGTAAGGAGTCTTTATTTTAAATTAAGAACTAATATATGAAAAGAATCTTTTTAATACTTAATCTTAAATGGGAAAAAGGTGGGTTTATGAAGGGTAACTCAGGCAAACTATTGGAACCTAACTACATAGAAGATGGAAATAAAAAAATTCTTACCACTGCTGGTGCCTTTGGACTATTACGTAAGGGAATAATAGAGAACTTAGGGTCAAAGAGAGCCAAGGGTTTTTTGCTTCGTTATGGCTGGAGCTTGGGTGTCAGTGACGCTGAAGAAGCAATGGTAACGAGTACCTCAATAGAATATCTTATTAAACAAGCCTCCCTTCTCCATTTAAGTACAGGGCATATTGGAGATGTCCAGTCTGAAAGATTTATTGAATTGGTTGATCCTGAAAATATAAAAACAATCAGAGCAAAAGGGAAGTGGATCCATTCATTTGAAGCATATGAGCATCTTAAACATCATGGAAAATCAGATGCACCTGTATGTCACACCCTAACAGGATATGCAAGTGGCTATATGTCTACGATTTGTAAAAAGAGTGTCATTGTCAAAGAAATTAGTTGTATCGCTAAAGGAGACCCTGAATGCTGTTTCGAAATGAAACTCCAAGAGGATTGGGGATTGGAGATTCAGGAAGAGGTAAAACTCTATCATGAGATAAATATAATTGAAGAATTAGAGTATACTTACGAACAATTGTTAGAGCAGCGTAATTATATCGATAAGGTATCCAAATTTCATAAAAAACTAACGGAAAGTATTTCTAATGGCAGCAATTTGCAGGATATTGCCGATTCCACTTTTGGGTTATTACAAATTCCAATATCAATCGAAGATTTAAGCTTTCAAAAAATTGTTTACTCGGGAATGAACGAGGAAGAATATAGCAGTCTGAGTAAAGAATTGAAAGAGAGCTTAATTCGGAAAAATAGGAAAAACAACATACTGCCCCTTTTTAAAGAGACCACTAGACTAAAAACTGAAAATCAGGAACGACTAGTAACTCCAATCATTGTGCAAAAAAAGGTAATTGGATATTGTACATTTCTTTATTTAAATGATACAGAGAAAAGTGCTGAAAATAATATTATGTTTATTGAGAGGGTAGCAAACGCAGCTTCTTTATACCTTTTAAATGAAAAGACTAGCTTTGAAGCACTTGAAAAAATGAAGGGTTATTTTTTGGAACAAATTCTAAAGGGACAATATACTTCCAGGGAAGAAATTATTAATCGCGGTCGATACATGGGGGTTGATCTTGAATCTCCATTTTATATTGCAGCAATAGATTATATAGAGAATGGCAAGGCAGTAAAAGATAGAAACGATCACTATGACCAAATCTTAGAATCAATGGCAAAATATTTGGATATTCAAGGATATAAAGCACTTATCGGTCAATATGACGGTAAAATTATTATGCTGATACCTGAGTTGTCAAATCTATTACCTAATATGCAAAAAGTCTTAAAACATATTGAAACGACGCATCCTTCCTACAAATATAAAATTGGAATTAGTGACAAATCTGAAGAAATTGAACATGTTTTGGAACATTTAGATGAATCACTAATCAGCCTGAGAATGTCCACGGAGAAAAAAATCATTCATTTTAAAGATTTGGGGATTGTGGGTATCTTGATTAATTCGAAAAATGTTAGCGGGATTAAGAAAATTGCCAAACAAGAATTAGGACCTCTTTATAAATTAGGGGAGAGCAAACAAAAAGAATTATTGAAAACACTTTATGTTTTTTTATCAAATGGTGGAAAACTTCAACAAACGATGGATGATTTATCTTTATCAATGAGCGGACTTATGTATCGGATTAACAAGATAGAAAATCTAATCAATAAAGATTTACGAGACTCATCACAAAGCTATCAGTTACTGCTGATTTTAGATTCACTCTTAGCTTTAGGGGAGCTAGAAATATAGATTTAAAATCCAATAAAAACCTACTAAAAATCAAGGTAAAATCAAATAGTTATTATTCTAGATAAATATAATCAAATCTTCTAAAATTTCAGTAACAACAAAATGTAAGGGATTTCAAATGAGATTGTTTTTACAAGGAGCATTCCTGTTAGAAGGATTTTCGGGGACTTGAACAACAAAGAGCCCTCTTGGTATGATACGGGGTGTCAAA
>NZ_JABWSY010000021.1 GCF_013396335.1 Bacillus sp. EB106-08-02-XG196 | reverse complement strand
ATACGTGGACATTATACTCGTCTACATCCGGACAGGCAATACCGTCAACTATCGGTAATTTATGGTTGGCAAAAACACTTAAATTTGGGGAAGAACTGCGGCAAAGGAACAAAGATGTGGAAATAATCATGGTTACTGCCTGCCAAGATTTCAGCTATGCTCAGCAATCAATTAGAATTGGGGTAGTTGACTATTTAACGAAGCCTGTTATCGAGAGGGAATTATTAACAATTCTATCAAAGTATAAAGAAAATCCGTTTTCTCAAAATTATTCCAGCTTAATCCAATGCTCGCTGAAAGCCATTCACGAAAACTTTGCTGAAAAAATCTCACTTTCAGAAATCGCAAATGAGGTTCATGCTAACCCTACCTACCTAAGTCGAAAATTTCATGAAGAAGTAGGTGTTGCTTTTTCGGAGTATTTAATTCGATATCGTATCCACGAAGCGAAAAGGATTCTAATTGCTCACCCAAACTGG
The DNA here is from genome assembly GCF_013396335.1 of Bacillus sp. EB106-08-02-XG196. Classification (GTDB taxonomy): domain Bacteria; phylum Bacillota; class Bacilli; order Bacillales; family Cytobacillaceae; genus Neobacillus. Next base: position 104,511 of record NZ_JABWSY010000021.1, on the reverse strand, counting down.
ACTATATCTGATGTAGCAGAAAATTCAGGATTTAGCAGTCAAAACTATTTTAGTACATTATTTCGGAAAATAGAGGGGATATCACCAACAGAATTTCGGGAGAAAGAAAAAAGGTAAATACAATAAGAACAAAGTCCGGCACTGTTTTACTAAGTGTCGGACTTTGTTCTTATTATTAATTATTTCATACAAGGAGTTGTATTTATCTGTGTAACAATGTGAGTACCTTGTTTTTCATTAATCGCATCTTGTAAACTTTCTGGGTTTGTAATAACTACTTTCTTCCCACCATTTTCTAAGAAGCTTAGGCTAGCCTCAATTTTTGGCAGCATACTGCCTGGTGCAAAGTGGTTTTCAAGAACATATTGTTTTGTTTCTTCAACTGTAATTTTTTCTAGAGCCAATTGATTTGGTTTTCCAAAATTAATACATACTCTTGGAACACCAGTTGTAATAATTAAAGTCTCAGCATTGACTTGTTCCGCTAAAAGGCTGGTAGCAAAATCTTTATCAATTACCGCATCGACACCCAAATACTCATTCTCTCTTGTCTTTATAACCGGAATTCCTCCGCCGCCAGCCGCAATCACAACGTATCCAGCATCTACCAATGATTTGATGGCTTCTTTTTCAACAATATCAATTGGTTTTGGTGATGGAACCACTCTACGATATCCACGTCCGGAATCTTCCATAAAAATCCACTCAGGATGTTCCAATTTCATTTCTTCTGCTTGTTCTAATGTAAAGAATGAACCAACCGGTTTTGTTGGATTTTCAAAATTCGGATCATTAATGTCAACTTCAACTTGGGTAATGATCGTTGCAACTTTCTTATTTATGCCTCTTTTAGTAAATTCGTTTGTTAACGCTTGTTGAATTTGGTATCCAATACCGCCTTGTGTATCTGCCACACAATTGACGAGCGGCACATCCGGCATACCTGCCATTTCATTAGCAATTTCAGACCTTCTAAGTCCAAAACCAACCTGTGGACCATTTCCATGTGTCACAACTACATTGTAACCTTCTTGAACCATATCTGCGATATTCACGGCAGTTTCTTGAACAGCTTCATATTGATCTTGAATGGAATCGCGGCCGTTGTCTCGAACTAGAGAGTTTCCACCAATAGCAACAATAACTAATTTACTCATCTGTTTACCTCCTGTGATTCTAGTTGTTTTTTTAATAATTCTAAGGATTGGTTCTTGTGCAATTGGTATAATGGATTAGTTGGATCGTTTGCAATTGCATTTTCAATTGCCTCAATCGCGGCTTCATGCTTGCCAAGTGATCTTAAACTGTTTGCCTTGTGGAAAGAAAAATCATATCTGTGTGGCTGAAGTGCTAAAAGCTTATCCATTTCGACTACAGCTTCCTCATGTCGGCCTAGTTCTCTTAGATAATTTGATTTATGGTAACGATAAAAAGTTTCATTAGGATCTAATTCGCATGCCTTGTCATATTCAATAAGTGCTTCTTCAGGTTTTTTCATTAACCTTAAGCAATTAGCAGTATAGAAATAAAAATCAAGTTCATTTGGATTTAGCACTAACGCTTTTTTATATGCTTCGAGCGCTTCGTCATGCCGCTTTAATTCTTGCAAAGAATAGCCTTTGTAGAAATAATAATCTAGATTATTTGAATCTGTCTCGATAGCTTGATTCATTAATGAAATTACTTCTTCATACTTATCATCTAAGTAGAATGCTTTTGCACGATTTATATAATCATTCTGTTCAACATACTCATTCGTAAGAATCTTTACTACATTTTGATGCTTTAATTCTTTGGCATGCTGAAGTGATGATTTCCCATCCCTATCTGGTAAATTCACATCTGCATCGGCTTTGACTAGTAATTCAATGATCATTGAGTATAAGCGGCCGCCATTACCCAAAATGACAGACTCTAATAGAGCTGACCAGCCTAAATTGTTGGCATGATTGACAGGGATACCAGCTTCCAAACATCTTTGTACGGTTTTTAGATAGCCTTTTTCACTGGAAGGTAATAATGCAGTGCCGCCAAATCGGTTTACACTATTTAAATCTGCTCCATATTTCAGCATTACACTTAAAATTTCATGAAAACCATTTGCACCAGAACAAATAAACGGTGTTAATTGTGTAATATCTCTTGTGTTTACATCACTGCCAGCTTCTAATAGTAATTTAACGACTGAAAGTTGATTTTTCTGTGTAGCAGCCATCAAAGCTGTTCGGCCTTCTACGTCCTTAAAAGACACGTCAGCCCCGTTTTCTAATAATTGCTTTACAGACTGTAGATCTCCACGTTCACTTGCAAGGATTAGCTCCATCATAAAATTCTCCCCTTTACCATTAATCTAGAATAAATTTCACCTTCGATAGCTATTCAATCCTCTATCGAAGGTGAATTTTAACGTTCTAATTATGCAATTTTTTCTTCTGTTTCAGGTTTCGGCTGTGCTTTACTACGATCCATCACAAATTTGATAACAAATATAGCTGCCATCATTAGATAGCCAAAGAAAAATTCTACAGAAGCACCTTTAGCAAATGCGACTGTTGGAGAGTGGATAAACCCAACGATGGACAGTACGGCAGCTATTGCTGCTGCGGCAGCACCACGTAACGGTTTATCATTGATAGCAAAAATCGCTATACATCCCCATAACAGACTGGCAATCGGTGCACCATTTCCTAAATGTGACAATCCTTCATAATAAACCCCTTTACTAGCAAGCTTATCAAGCCCCACGGTTCCCGCAGCAGTTCCAGCGGCACCAAGTACATTATTAGCAAGTGTTAGAGCCCAGTTTGCAATCCATGGGAATAATGCAATAAAGATAACTGGAACTTCAATTTTCGGCGTTTCACGAACAACTTGGTTGGCCGTTACAACTCCGATATAAACTAGGATAGGAGCGATGGCATAAATCGGAATGATCGCTAGCAAAAATGCTCCAATACCAAATAGTGAAAGAATTAACATCGATAAACCGGTTGCTACTGTATATCCAATACCAGCGCCCATTGATTTCCATCCTGGGTGTCCTACATATACTGTTACTGGATATGGATTTCCAAATGCTGCACCAAGCATAGAAGCAAGTCCATTCGTTAACATAACTTGTCTTGTTTCATAATCATCCCCTGCAGTAGAGGCACTTTCAATATTCTCCAAGTCAAACACATAGTTAGAAAGACCTAGTGGTATAGCTGATGCCAAATACGGAAGGGCATGTGGCAACCCTTGCATAAAACCATCAATATTTAATGTAGGAGGATTGAATCCAAATGATGATAAAGATTGTGAAATTGCACCAGGCTCCATCACACCTAAAGCCCAGGCAATCCCTGTACCAACAGCTAGCAATAAAAACCCTGTTGGAATTTTTGCAAAGACCGGTGATTTACCAAACCAGTTAATGAAAATAATGATTAACACAGCGAAAGCAATCATCGGAGCTTCAAATGCTTGTAACATTGGATTCATGGCTAATAACAATAGTCCAAGACCAGCTAAACAAGATAATAATACTGTTCTAGGAATAATTTTTCTTATCGTATCGCCCAATAATGATCCGACTACTAGAATCATTGCTTCAACGAAACACCATACTAGTGCAATCCCAATGGCAAACTCATAATCTTTTGTTTGGGTATAGACTGGCAATATGACTAAAAAAGTTACAGTGAAAATAGAAGGAGCACTTGGTCCTGAAGGCAATGCTGTTACATCAGACCTGCCCGTTTTTTTAGCTAGACGATATGCAAAAATGCCATACGCACAACTTGCGATAAATATACCCATCCCAAAAGCTGGGGCAATTTTCCCATAAACGACTGATGATGGAATACCTACAACAAAAATTAATAATGACATCATTGTAAGAAGATTGGTTAAGTTATTGGCGAGTAGACCGAAGTATGCAGCCAAGTCCCCTTTTTTCCAAAATTTAATTGTTTGATCCATTACGGTTCACCTCTAAATATGAATTAGTTTGTTGGATATGAAGAAAATATTGTTAGTTAACATTATTGAATACACCTCTGCTTAAGTTGCCTCCTTTTCACAGCAAAAACTCTTTCTTATCTCAATTAAAATTTTATAAAGCTGGAAGAGAAATAATAATAATGGTTAACCGGTTACATCTAAAATTTTATACGGAAACCCTTTTTTGGTCATTGTCTACCTAAACCAAAAAGGGAGGTATTCATTTAGGCAAGTTATACAATAAACTTTGTACAAAATATGTCCTATACATATGATTAGAAAAACCTGAAAACAGTGGGATTATTTGTTATTTTGCACAATCCTTTTAATTGCATTATTTGACTATTTTTTTTAGTATTAACTGAAACTATATTTAGACAGGACGTGTTAATAAAAATGAAGAAAACGGTTATTTATAAAGAGGATATAAATTTCTCAATTAAGGCCGATTTTTATGGGACTTACCAAGAAAATGCCCCAGTTGTCATCTATATACATGGCGGAGGATTAATTTGGGGAACAAGAGAAGAAATAAGTGAAGAAATGATCAAACTATACACCGACAATGGATTCTCATTATTTTCAATCGACTATAGGCTGGCCCCTAGGACAAAACTAAATGAAATTCTTAAGGATATCGAAGATGCAATCCAATGGATTCAAATAGTAGGATCAAAACAATTTTCAATAGATCCAAAGAAAATTGCAGTTGTAGGAAGTTCCGCCGGTGGTTTTTTAGCTCTCTCTACTGGAACATTTACTCATAAGCCACGTGCAATTGTTTCGTTTTACGGATACGGGGATCTTGTTGGAAGCTGGGCTGCTAGTCCAAGTAAATTTTATTGTCAAAAGGACACTGTTTCTAAGGAACTTGCTTACAAATTGATCACAGATCGTATCGTAACCGAGGCATCCGTAGAAGAACGTTTTTTATTTTATGTTTATGCGCGACAGAATGGAGTGTGGATTGAGGAAATTACAGGGGTAAATCCTTTAAACAATAAAGAAGCTCTCTATCCATTCTGCCCGAATCGAAATGTCGCAAAGGAATTTCCACCAACTTTATTATTACACGGAACAAAGGATACGGATGTACCATACGAACAATCAGTATTTATGAGAGCTGCCCTTATTAAACAATCGGTTGATGCAAGACTTATTACGATTCCAAATGGTGAGCATGTATTTGATAAAGACTTCCAAGACCCGATTGTTCAACATGCACTTAATCAAGTCATTGATTTTTTAAAAACCCGCCTGAGTTAAAAAAAGCCCAGCAGATTATTAATCTAAGCTGGGCTTTTTGTTATTTAATAGATTTATGGAAATACTCAAACAAATCATCACAATCTTTTCTTTGCTCTACTTTAACCATTTTGAGAACACTTTTATCTTCACCTGTTAAATACTTACGTAAATGCATATCAGAGAAGCCAAATTTATCAGCATCTTCGCTCGTGTTACAGTAATAAACTTCTTTAATTCCTGTCCAAATAATGGCGGACACACACATTGGACAAGGTTCACAAGTTGCATAGATCACACAATCAGATAAATCCATTGTTCCTAACTTTTTACAAGCCTCACGAATGGCAACCATTTCAGCATGAGCAGATGGGTCAATATCTCTCATCATTCTATTGCTTACTACAGCGATAATTTCATCACCGCGTACGATTGTTGCACCGAATGGTCCACCAACTTTGTTTGCCATACCAACAAATGTTGCATCTGCAGCTAATTTCATATAATCCATATCCAAATTCCTCCTATTTTTACTCTGTAACAGGACCAATATTATCTTTCTTATTTACATAGAGTTTATACGCTAAGAATGCAGCAATTAGCAAATATCCCCAAACGAAAGGCATAGCAGTTGCTTGTGCAAGTCCGATAGTGCTTGTATGAATGGCACCAATAAAAGTTAAAGCAGATGCTAGTACTGCAGCAATAATGCCTCCAATAGGAGTATTGCGGATCGTAAATACAGCTATACAACCCCAAAGAACACTTGAAATAGGAGCACCATTACCTAGAGCAACCAAGCCATCGTAGAAAAGTCCAGCATTATGCAGAGCTAGTGAAGATACTTGATCGGCAGCATCTCCCACAGACTTACCAGCAGCTGAAAGTGCATTATTAACAGCAACAAGTGCCCAGTTCGCAACCCACGGGAAGAAACATATAAAGATTGCTGGAGCTTCAAATTTCGGACTTTCTTTCACAACTTGATGCCCTGTTACAATCGCAATAAACACAAGCATCGGAACGATAGCAGCAATTGGGACAACAGCTAGCAACAGTCCCATAAGACTGAAAACCGATAATAAGAATATGGCAACAGAGCTGGCAATTGAATAGCCTAAACCTGCTCCAACTTCTTTCCAGCCAGCATGTCCTACATATACTGTTACTGGGAATGGGTTACCACAAAGGCCGCCTATTAGAGTAGAAAAACCGTTTGCAAGCATAACATCACGAGTTTTGTATTCATCTCCACTGACAGCAGCAGCTTCTACGTTTTCCAAGTTAAAAATGTAGTTTGCTAACCCTAAAGGTACAGCAGTTAGTAAATATGGCAAAGCAGCGTTTAAACTGTCGGCAAACCCATTTAAATGCAGCATTGGAGGATTAAAGCCGAATGATTTTAGTGCTTCAGTAACATCAGCAGGATTTTGATATCCAGCTATCCAAGCAATTGCAGTTCCTACTACGATCAATAATAAACCGGTAGGTATTTTCTTTAAAATTGGATGTTTACTTAACCAGTTCATGAAAATGATGATTAAGGCAACAAATGCCACTATAGGCATTTCAAAGGATTGCAGCATTGGGTTCATACCCAAGAATACAAATGCCAAACCTGCCAAGGCTGCTAGCAATACAGTTCTTGGGACAATCTTTCTAATCGTTTCACCCAGGAATGCTCCTAAAAATAATATGGCAGCCTCAATAAATCCCCAAATTACAGCAACTGTGGTTGTGAAAGCAGCGTCCTGTGTTTGTTGATAGAGAGGAAGCATAATCACAAATACGATAAGAAAAATACCAGGTGAACTAGAACCTGATGGTAGTGCGGTAACATCTGTTCTACCTGTTTTCTTAGCCAATTTATAAGCAAAATAAGCAAATATAATGCCAGATAGCAATACAGCAAATCCAAAGCCAGGAACTATTTGTTTATAAACAAACTCTTTTGGCATACCAACTACACCAATTAATAATGAAATCATAACCAAAAAGTCTGTCAAAACATTAACGAATAAACCAAAGGAAGCAGCAAAGTCCCCTTTTTTCCAAAATTTAATTGTTTGAGCCATTACATATCACCTCTAAATATGAATAGTTTGTTAGATAAAATAATATTGTAGTTAGCTATTTTTTTAGCCTTTGCTTATATTTCATCAGTTGATTTGTTGCAGTAGTAGACAATGCTCTTAAACAAAGCCCAGTAGATTAAAAATCTAAGCTGGGCTTTTAATTTAAGTTTGAATATTATTGAATGTTTTCACCTAGAGCCAGCATTGCTTTTTCAAAGGCTTCCACTGGAGGATAGGTAATTCCTGCACCTATCATTCCGATACCTGCATCTTTATGAGCAATCGCCGTATTAATAACAGGCATAATACCTGTTTGGATAACCTTACGAACATCAATTCCTGTCGGAAGTCCCATGAAATCAAGTACTGGAATTGTCACGTTAGGATTTTCTGTAGTTGTGATTTCCTTCATTCTTGTTGTAAAACCAATCGCTTCATCTGGTGTTCCACCAACTAATGCAACAATTGCTGGAGCTGTTGCCATCGCAAATCCGCCGAAACCATATGTTTCAGTAATGGCGCTATCCCCGATATCAAGACCAGAATCTTCTGGCTTATAACCTGCAAACATTGGACCAATAACTTTTTGTGCAGGACCAGTAAACCAAGTGTTTCCAGGCATTCCGCTCACACGGATACCGAATTCAACACCATTCCGGGCCATGGTTGTAACGACTGTACTGTTTTCAATGCCGTGAGCAGCATCAAGGGCACATTTCGCCATTGCCATCCAAGTTGGACCGGAGAAGTAATCGCTGCTCGCAACGAAATCAAATACTTCTTTCTTCTGTTCGATTGTGTAATCAGTTTGTAAAATATACGTAGTTAAAGCCTGAATTAATAATGTTGTACCCGCAACATTTCGGTTATGACACTCGTCTCCCATATGAAGTGCTTGTGCAAGCATTAAGCGTAAGTCAATTCCATTAGGATTTAGTTTCATCGCATCACGTAAAATTGGACCGAAAACATCGCGCATCCAATTTAAACGATCAATAACGCTTTGATCATTAGCTCCCATTCGAAGGATTTTTGCTAATTGTTCACTTAAGTTTGTATAAGCAATATTGCCATATGTTTTATTTTCAACAATGTGCATGAACATTGATGCAGATGTAACACCTGCCATCGATCCTACACAGTTGTGCTCGTGACATGGTGAGAAAGTGATTTCGCCAGAGGCGGCTAGTTTAGCAGCTTCTTCAACATCCTTAGCTAAACCTTCAAATACGATTGCGCCTGTAACAGCACCTTTCATAGGACCATTCATTTTATCCCAAGTAATTGGAGGACCTGCATGGAGGATCGTTGTTTTGGTCATACCAGGTACGCAATTAATGGCTTGATCATATCCAATTAACACTGGGTGAGAATTAATAATTCTTTCGACAGCTATTCTGTTAGCTTCTTCAATTTTTTCCAAGATTGCAGGATTTTCAAACTTGTCAAGTGCAGCAATTAATGCCGGGTTTCCTCTGCCTGGCGGTGTCCATTCTAAATGAATGACCTCAGAGCCTTGTTGTAATAAATCATCTTTAAAGGACTCAATTCCTACGTTAATGACATGTGGTCTACTTTTAAATAAATCGCTAATTCTACTCATGCCTATTCTCCCTTCACAACAAATTCTCTAGCTAATAAGCCAGCATTCTGCATGCTGCTCGCATGCGTTACATCTGCAGCCAATAATTTATTAATTTGCTCTTCATAATTTTGCGGATCTAATTCTGTTCCAAGAACATATCCAATTATCTCCAAATGTCTTCCTTCTTGTTCCGCTTGTTGTTTTGCTTCTATGATTGCTGGAAGGAAAGCTCCAACTGGATCTTCATGTGCTCCATAACCTATAACAAAGTCCATAACGATAGCACCAACAGACGGATCTTTTGCCTCCTGAATAAATCTTTCAAGACGTGTAGATGGATCAATCATTGGGTGTGGCTTTCCTTGTGTGTATTCATCATCACCAAAGTCGATGAATGTATGTTCTTGGCTAGTATAACGGTCTTTTAGTCGATACTCTGGATTTCTTTGAATATTGCTATAGACATTATCGAATTTCTCCATCGCTGCATGCATAGCTTCATCTGCCAGCGTTCCACCGCTAAAAAGTCCACGAATATATTTCTGTTCAGGAGTTAACTTCGTCCGAACTTCTTCAATAAGCGGGATATTTAAAGCACGTTTATTTAATTTGCTTTCGTCTGCCCCAGCCAATAGTACTGCTTTAAGTGCAGCTTCTTTAGACATTTTCGCAAAATGGGCGCCAGCAGCAGTAATTTTTTCTTCATTCCCGCCAACAAACCAAACGACAACTGGTTTTGTACAGTTTTTAATTTTCGCTAATACTTTTTCTTCTACACTAGGTGCAGGTGGTTTGGAAATAACGACAATGACTTTTGTCTCCTCATCGTCTTCAAGTGCCTGAATACCATCAAGCATCATGATTCCGCCAACTTCTTCTTTTAAATCTCTACCGCCTGTTCCAATTAATTGTGAGATACCGAAGCCAAATTCGTGAATGCGGACGCTTACTTCTTGGCTGCCCGTTCCTGATGCCCCAACAATACCGATATTCCCTTTTCTTACCGCATTCGCGAAGCAAAGGGCAGTATTTCCGATAATCGCTGTTCCACAGTCTGGACCCATCATAAATAAGCCTTTTTCATGAGCTAATTTCTTTAACTCAATTTCATCTTCAATGCTTACATTGTCGCTAAACATCATGACATGTAAATCATTTTCAAGAGCCTTTTTCGCTTCTCTAGCTGCATATGCACCATTTACAGCAATAATAGCTAAATTAGCTTCTGGATTACTCCCTGCAGCAGCAGAAATAGTAGAAAATTTAATGTCACTTTTCCCTTTTTTACCAGAATTCTTTTTTGTAAATATATCATTTATTTTTTCGAAAGCGATTTCGCATAATTCGTCAGTTGCTGCTTTTACAACAATAACTAAATCACTTGCCCCCGCTGTCTCTACTTCAGGTGTCAGTAAACCGACATTTTTCATTACCTCTTTATTCATTTCTGTAGCCATTGCAATAATGGCCTGTTCCACTTCTTCAATTTGATTTGCTTTAGTGGAAAGTGACATTAAAGATACTGAATCGACATATGTGTTTGGCTTAATCAAAGCTTGTACTAACATACTTTACCTCCTGCTCTAATAGTGGCCTCCATTCCGAAAACAATGCCATAAGCTATATCTGTCCCGGATGAAGAACCTATGTTTAATAATTTATTTAAAGAGAGAATTAAGTCTTCATCATCCTCAACTAATAAAGAGTTAAGTAATGAAATAATAGACTCTCTTACTTTACCAAATGCTGCTTTTTTCAAAGTCATGTAACTAATGTCATTCGTTAAGGTTTTTGCTTTCTTTAAAACATCTTCACAAAATAATCGATAAGGATTAAAAGGGCTGTTTTTCATATTAAAAATAGTAAATAACCCAGTTAAAAAATCATCACCAGAGGGAGTTAACCCGGGTCCAAGTCCAACAATTGAAACTGCATGCGGCAAGGCAGATGAGATTCGATCATTTAATAATTCGTTTAATAGTAAAAGAGTTCTTTTCTCAAGCATATTCGAGACTTCTGCTTCAAAAGGATTTTGGGGTATGGCATTTTTTTTTATTCCTCCGCCTACACCGTGAATGTTAATATATTCTTTCATTTTTATTAAATTTTGTTTCACGGTTTCCACTTTACATGGGTACGCTGGTAAAACACTTTCCCATTTATTTATTTTATCAATAGAAATAATAAGCTTATCCCCAATATACAAGAAATTTTGTTCAACACGTACCCGATCACTTACTCCAATTTCCAGTGGCTTCATATTGTCAACATCAATAATTAACGTGTTAGGTCCGTTATCAAGTTTGCTGCATGCAATGGTATATAAATCGCCATTTTCGAAAGATTTAATATTAAATGTTCTATTAAATGTACTATGCACATAACCAGTGAAAAGTGAATTATTAATTTCCTTTATAAAATCAGCATCACCTGAGATTGTATTTATCAAGAATGACACCCCATAGTTCTAAAATTATGCAGTCGAATAAACTTTTGAGCAGATCGAACCTCCTCTTAGAAAGAAAAATAGTTTGTAAGAATTAACATGAATTTGTACGTAAATTAGTGTGCTCTCCCCTTCGATTACAATACAGGGTAATGGGTATGACTGAATAAAAAAATTTTGGATTTGAATTCAGCAAAACTCATCTTAGTCTCAGGAAGCATTGTACAATTTTCAATTAAATATAATGCTTACATGATTATTCTAGTTATTTTGCATAACACCGTCATCGTGTAACAAATCCAAAAAGCCATGCATTCAATTGTGCAAATCGTACAATGGATTGTGATTAAATTATGTCAAAGAAATGATAGCTTGTTGTCTTTATGCCAAATAAAAAGGAGATGTATGAATTATCTACATCTCCAATCTTTTATTTGGCTCTATCTTAAGTCTTTACTACTAATTTAAATTATTGACGGCCACAAGAGAGCCAGATGCTAGAACGCCTTTATGCAGGACGGCAGCACGCTTAGACAGTCGTGCAACCGTTTCAGCAGAACAACTTGCCTGAACCAGAACAGCATTTGCTGTATCTCCAACTTTCGGCCATATTTGTTTACCGGACTCATCTAATGGTGTAATACCTCCGGTAGCTAGGGAGAGGGCACGGGACAGTGTGTATTCGTGTTTCCAGCCATAAAGCTGTGCAGCAAGATGCGCCTTCTGCAAGGTATCTCCTATTCCGAATGGATCCCATTGATCCGTGATACTATCATTACCCAGCAGAACTTTAACACCTTTTTGCTGGAGCAGTGGAATTGGCATCACCCCTTTTCCAATTGGAACTGAAGATGCGATGGAAATTCCCTGAGAAGCTAAGAGGTTTGCCATTTCCTCATCCGCTCCAGCCGGTAACGATGCGAGCGAGAACGCATGGCTGATCGTCACTTTTCCCTGTAGACCAGCTTGTTCAGTTAAATATGCCAGTAGTCTAATCGCATTTATTCCAGTTTCTCCTCCTTCATGGAGATGGATATCAATTCCTGCTTTATAGTCGGCTGCAATTTGAACCATGGTATTCAATGATTTTTCCATGTTCCCATCTACCAAGGTTGGATCTAGTCCGCCAACATGGGTAACTCCAAGTTGCATTGCGTCACGGATCAGACCTTCTACATTTGAACGGAGCAAACCATGTTGAGGGAATGCCACAATTTCATGTGATATTTTATCGGAGTAGTTCGCTAATGCCTTTTTCAGACTCTCAAGATTCTTTAACCCTACGACCTGATCAATATTGCAATGGCTTCTAACGTACGTAGAACCATAGCTAAGGATCAGTTCAATTAATTTCTCTGCACGCTCTTGAGCAGTTGGCAGAAGCTCCAATAACAGTGTCTGTTCTAATTCAATCATATCGAAAATACCGTTTTTTCTCAGATGGGCAGCTCTCCAAGGACCGCCATAATAGGTTTTATCCAAATGAATATGCATATCTCTAAAGGAGGGCAGTAATAGCAGCCCTTTGGCGTCATAACAATCCAAATTTTTATTATATGTTACATTAGTTTCTAATATTTTAGTAATTTTACCTTTAACTATTTGGAGATTTCGTATTACGCTTTCCGTTGCGACGACTTGACCATTTTCATACTTATAACCGCTTTCTAAACGTACATTCAAAAGCATATAACTGCTGTTTTTTTCGGGCCTTTTGGTGTTTATGCTAGCCTCGGCATTTGCGATCACCTCTTCAGGTAAAAATAAATCCATCGTACCTGTAACGCCAAGAACGGCTGAGGCACCCCCAATTTTTCCAGCATTACAAAGAAACCTTCTTCGTGAAAATCCTTCATTAACCGTAACCATCTAATCTTCCTCCTTATGTAAAAAAAATTAAAAAAGTTGGTTCCACTAACAATTGACAATCCTTACAAAAGTCATTCTAGGTATTTGTTCCAAAATTTACATGATGTTTTTGTCCCGAAAAAAATATTTTATCACCTGTATATTTTGGACTATAGTCTGTGAATGAATTGTGTCAATATAGTTTGAAATATCCAAAAAGTATTTTTCTTCATAATTTATTCACACTTCTTTGTGCGCAATGACTAAATGATTTGCGAGTTTTGTAGTTGAACTATCCAAAGACTTCTATAATTTTCCTTTCTAAAATAAACATATAGGATCCTATTGAAAGCGCTCAAAAAATAAAGAATAGGCTGGAGGGAAAATATGTCTACCAATAATGTGGATTCTAAATTATTAGATCCGGAATTTGAAACTACTCCTGTACCAAAAGAATACAGAAAGCCGCTGGCATCTGTAGCAGCTGTTTGGTTTGGTTTCCCAATGGTTTTGACAAGCGCTGTAATCGGTGGAGTAATCACTGCAATGCTTGGATTTAAAGTTGGGGTAACTGCAATACTAGCAGGAAACTTGCTGCTATGCCTAGTTGTGGGAGCATTAAGCTATTTGGCAGGGAAAACCGGAGAAAACTTTGCAATGACTGCTCAAAGGACTTTTGGAAGATATGGATACATGGTCGTATCTGGATTACTTTCCACAGTCGTAGTAGGATGGTTTGCTCTTATGGTAGGGCTTACCGGCGATACCATGGCTCGCTCATTCGGTGCCCCAATGCTATTAATGACTTTAATAGGCGGGGTTCTTTATGTTGCTGCAACTTTTATCGGAATAAAAGCATTAACAATTTTAGGATGGATCGCGGCACCTTTATATCTCATTCTCGGTATTGTTTCAATTATTATCTCGTTTAAAACTGGAAATACAGATATTTTTAATTATGAACCAACAACCAGTGCAGGTCTTCTGTCCTTTGGGGCAGCAGTCACCATGGTATTTGCAACGTTTGCTGATTCTGGTACGATGACCGCTGACTTTACACGTTGGTCGAAAAATGGGCGTGAAGGATTGTTAGCTGCCATTACAGCCTTCCCATTTGGAAAGTTCATCGCCGAAGTAGTAGGTGCAATTATCGTAGCGACAGGTGTAATCCAAAGTCCTGCCACGAGTGGCGGAGACTTTATGCCAATTTTATCGGGACAAGGTCCTCTTCTTTCCTTCTTGGCTCTCATTTTTGTTTTTATTAATCTTGGTGTTGGATGTACCCACTGCTTGTATAATGGTGCGGTCGGTTTCTCACATATGACAGGAAAAAGCATGAGATTTTTAACAATCGTACTAGGGATTGTTGGAATCATCGCAGCAGTCTCAGGTATCTGGAACGCTTTCCAGAGCTGGCTGGAACTTCTCGGTTTAATTGTTCCGCCAATCGCTACAATCATTATTATAGATCAACTAATTCTAAGAAAAAATCAGTCGCTTGGGTCCGAAAGTTGGAAACCACTTCCATTTGTTGCATGGGGTATGGCCGCTTTAGTAGCTTTATTGGTTAACTTCTTTGCACCGCAGCTTTCAGTGGTGGTATTTGGCATAGGTTCCTCAGCTATCTTCTATTACGTTGGGTCCCTATTAATCAAACCTACAATTTCTCAAAGTGTTAATAAAGAAAGTAATGTAAAGTAAATACTTTGCTAGTGAAAAGGAAAAAAGGTTATCGTTTAACCTTTTTTCCTTTTTTTATTGAACTTTCATTCTTTTTATAATTAGCAAAATAAGGGAAGCTGAATAAAACGGATAAGAAGACGATGATTATTACCGCTATTCTTAAATTAAAAGAAAGATTAGCTAGACTGAAAATGAATAACAATACTGCTATCGTAAGTGAAAATAATAATTTGCTCTGTAGTGTAATTTGATGCATCGTTCCACATTTTCTACATACAAGTGGTTTATAATTCCAACGGATAGTCTTTTGTATTTCCTTCCATCTAAATTGTCGCTTACAAGCTTCACACTTTTGTATGCCCAATAAAAACACCTCACTTTAAAAAAATCTTAGCATGAACTCTACCATTATTCTCCAAGAAAAATATACCAAAATAAAATTATGGTACATTTCTTTAACTAACAGAGTTGAATAATAATAATAAAAATAATAATAATAAACTCACTTATAAAAGAAAAGATAAAGATAATCATGGAGAATTGAATAGATAGGAAAGAAAACGCAATACTATTTAGGATAAAGTATTTCCATTAAAAGAGGTGTTCTTTTGAAATTTCTTGTAATAGGCGCAATTGTAATTGGTGCTGCTGTTTTTTCCTTATTACCAATTTTATCTGCCCATTTCTTTCAACCAACTTTAAAAGATAGCATCCGATTTAATATATATTTTCTTCCTCTCTCTTTTTTAGGAAACATTGTACTAGCTTGGGGGTTCATTCAAGGGAATAAAATATTTGGAAATACGGTAATGCTTGGAGGTATTCAAACTGGCGTTAATGCAATTCTTATTACAATTTTATCTATAATAGTTTTACGACAGAACATTTCAGTATATTCCATTATTGGGATTTTCCTGATTGCTATTGGAGCTATCCTTTTAAATAAATAACATAAAAATAAGAAATAATAATAATAAACAAAAAAACACCATTGATTGGTGTTTTTTTTGTTGACGATTTAAGCCTTGCAATACACAACTACTTTTTACATATACTTTCGGTGAACACCTTTCCCGTCATAAGAAAATAACATTCTTCGATCTTCTATCATGGTTTCAATATGAACAGGTCTTCCCCATAGCTGCTGGATATATGGCAATACCTTTTCAAGGTATTTGACATCTAATTCCACATCCTCATACCAATGCTTTAAATAGAGTTCACCGTTCTTCAAATAGTCACCATCATTGACAGTAATATACGGGAACCCTCCATTTACTCGCATATTCACTAACTGGTCGCGAACATGCTCCCATTCCTTATCGACGATTTTATAGTCCCTTCCCTGCTTTTGGAAGAGATACATATCTTCCCTCATGACAAGATCTTTGTTTAAATAATTCCGTAAAAAAGATATATCTGATTCCACTTCACGAACCTCAAACATCTTTTCCCGGCCAGAGCCTGGTATAACTCCTCTTCTAATCATGTCATCAGTGGGATTATTATACCGTTCTTCAATGTCCTCAAATATCTTAATTCCTAGGTAATAAGGATTTATACCGGTCTTTGACGGCTGTACCACCCCTGCGTTTAATTTTGCAAATTCAATTGCTTCTCCGCTCGTTAAATCCATCTCACGGATGATTCGCTGGTGCCAATAGGAAGCCCAGCCTTCATTCATGATTTTCGTTTCTAACTGCGGCCAGAAATAAAGCATTTCCTCCCGCATCATTGTTAGTATATCTCGCTGCCAATCCTTAAGCTCCCTGCTATAAGTTTCAATAAATAATAATAGGTCCTTTTCCGGCTTTGGTGGAAATAGCTTTTTTCTTGGCTGACTTGGCTGTTTATTAGCACTGTCATCTAACTTCCATAAATCATCGTAAGGAGTTGCTGAGATTTGCGGCGATTCTTCTTCCCCTTCATCCTCCAGTGACCATGCCAGTTTTGGTCTCATTAATGAAGGATCAATATGTTCATCAATGGCGAGTATGGCATCAAGGAAGGTCTCTACTTCCTTTTTCCCAAATTGTATTTCATAAGTTCTGATTCGTTCTGCCGTGGCGGCCATGCTTTCAACCATATCCCGTTTGGTATTTTGGAACCTGACATTATTCTTGAAGAAATCACAATGAGCCAGTACGTGTGCAACGATTAATTTATTCTGGATGAGTGAATTGGAATCTAGTAAGAAGGCATAACAAGGATTTGAATTAATAACAAGTTCGTAAATTTTACTTAATCCTAAATCATAATGAAGCTTCATTTTATGAAATTGCTTCCCAAAGCTCCAGTGTGAAAATCTGGTAGGCATTCCATAGGCACCAAACGTGTAAATGATTTCAGCTGGGCAAATTTCATATCGCATAGGATAAAAATCTAAGCCAAAGCCCCGAGCAATTTCAGTGATCTCACTAATCGCGTATTCAAGAGCTTTGCGATCGTCCCCATTCATCGCCATTCCCCCTTTTCCTCTTACCACAATGTATGAAGTAAATCTGGGAATGATGAAACAAGATGTAAAAAACAGCAAGTATACCTGCTTATTTTCGCTTTTTCAAGCTCTTTGCCTCTTCTGCCAGGGTAAGTCCTACATATTTATTTCTTTCCCATTCTGCTTTAAAGAACGATAAAGGCGGGGAAGTTTCTCCAACAAGCGGACTAACCTCAATCGTCATCGCAGGGCGGTGGTAGTTAGTGATAAACCAATCCGTAAAACCGCCGCCCGTTGCGTGTTTAGGTGGTTTTGCCAGTGGATAACCGGTCAATGTTGAAATTTTTTTTGCGATTTGTTTGTCACGTTGAAGCTGCTTGCCATTTTTATAATTCCAAAAAATCTCTCTGCCAGCCGAATGATAAGCCACAGCAATTTCTGGATGAATGTCGTGAATGAATTTTGTTACAGCCTTAACCTCTTTTGCTGCCAAAGGCCTCTTTCCCTTATAAAATTGGAAAAAGGGAAATGGAGGTCCATCGGTGAGCTCCTTCCATCCTGCTGGATATTGTCTATTTAAATCAATCCCGATTCCATTCGCTTTCCAGCGCTCAAAGTTCTCTACACCATCATTCATGGACACTAGTTGTTTCATGTGTTTTTCAGGGAACAGATTGAGTTTATTTTGTTGGATGGTCACACCGTCTGGATTGAGCATGGGAATAAACCAGATGGAAACATCATTTAAAATATCTGTTGAAATTGACCCAAACTCTCTTTTTCTTTGGTACAAATCAGCATACACTTCAAGTTTCTTCATTAAAAGCATACTTGTTATCCATTCACGTCCATGATGGGCTCCAATTAAAACGATATTCTTCTTTCCTTTACCAAGCCTAATCGCATAAATGTCTCTTCCAAAATGAGTTTCCCCTATTTTTTTTACTTTTATAGCAGGATATTGATGATTGAGCTTTTCTAGGTCATCCTTCATTTTCTCATATGTATAAGGACGATTTGTTTCAACAACTTTTGCCAGTGAGACATTTTCAAGCTGGAATAATAAAACCATCAAAATACATAATAGCTTCTTCATACTGGCTCCTTTTCGTAACCATTGCGCTGCAAGTTATACAGGTAAAAGTTGCAAACAGCGTTAGAACGGATTGTCCAACATTTTCTGTGAAAGTTATTGCCGAAATATCATAAAATAACTTCAACTCCTAGTAAGGAGGAGACAAAACAAATGAAGAAAATGGATTATGATCGAGCTTTGTATTATACACATCGCTCTGAATGGGATAATTTGCTGATACTAATGGTACGAACAAAAGACCAATTTTTATCAAAGAGGATAGAGCAATTCCTGCATGCTTATCACTTTGAACGTGACTACTCAGTAATTGAAAAAAGTTTATATTCTTTACTTCGTTATATCGACCATGCTAACGAAACCGTTGAACCAGATAATGAGTTACCGATGTATAGTCTTTCCTGAAAAAACAAGTGGATACAATTTTTATTGAGAAATATTTTAACAACCGGACCAACGAATTCCACCAAAACCAAAAACGGCTTCCTCAAGGAGGAGCCGTTTTCTTATATTAGGCGATAGGATATTGTTGAACAAGTGGATGAAGGACAATTTCATCAATAAGCATATACTTAGGAGCTGAAGCCATATATACCACAGCGTTTGCTATATCTTCAACCTTAAGCCAATCTTGTTTTTCCGGTAAACCTTGTGTAGATTCAGCAAAATAGGTATCCACCATTCCCGGGTTAATAGTACCTACTCTGATTCCATATTCACGTACTTCTTGTGCTACAGAGCCAGAAAAACCTTGTACTGCGTATTTTGAAGCTGTGTAAGCTGAACCGTTAGCTATCGTATATCTGGCTACATCAGAAGCAATGGTTATAATCGTTCCTGATTTCCGCTCCTTCATATGTGGAAGGACAGCTTTTGTTGCCAGAAATACACCTTGTACGTTTACTTCAAACACCTTTTTCCATTCTTCGAGCGTTACTTCCTCTGTTAATTTAAAGAATCCCACACCTGCATTATTAACCAACATATCTATATGTCCATATTCCTTAATGGTTTTCGAAACCACTTGCTGTAAGTCTTCTTCTTTCGAAACGTCGGCTTGAATAGGCAATACATGTGGAAACCCTTTTTTCTTCAGGTCATCGGCTGTTTCTGAAATTTGTGCTGAACTTCCGATTATTGCTAATTTCACTCCTTGCTCTGCAAGTTTAACAGCAATTTCCTTGCCAATTCCTCTGGACGCTCCAGTAACAATTGCGATTTGATTTTTTAACATGCTTTTGTTCCTTTCATGTTGAGGTACTAAGATGATTGATGAAAAATCAGTTTCCTGTTACCTTTTTGACTTTTTCGTCCACCAGATTCATAAAATTCTTTTCGATCTCGAGTAATTTACTTCTACTATCTTCTAAACCATTGCTATTCACACCAAAATAAAATTTCACTTTTGGTTCTGTACCAGAAGGTCTTAAGCAAACCCATGAACCGTCTGTGAAGGTATATTTTAATACATTGGACTTTGGTAAATCGATTTTCTCTTCCCCATTAGAGGTTTGCTTAAGTCCAGTTAGATAATCTTCTGACATTGATATCGTTAAGTCACCAAGTTTCTTTATTGGCTCAGAACGGAAGGAAGCTAAAATTTGCTGAATCTGTTCTGCACCTTCTTTTCCTTTTAGCGTTAAAGATCTTAGTCCTTCTTGATAATAGCCATACTTTTCAAATACCTGCAGTAAACCTTCATAGAGTGACATGCCTTGTTTTTTATAGTAGGCACATACTTCTACAGCCAAAATAGCTGCTTGGACAGCATCCTTATCCCGAGCAAAATCTCCGATTAAATATCCATAGCTTTCTTCATAGCCAAATAAGAAAGTAAATTCTCCCGTTTCTTCGTATTCCTTTATTTTTTCAGCAATAAATTTAAAACCAGTTAGCACATCAAAGGTTGGTAATTGGTATTCTTGGGCAATCTTCCTGCCGATTTCTGAAGTCACAATTGTTTTTAACACCACTCCATTTGAAGGAAGAGTCCCTTTGCTTTGCTTTTGCGAGAGAATGTAATCTAATAATAGGGCGCCTGTTTGGTTCCCTGTTAAAACAACATATTCTCCTTCATGGTTTCGTACAGCAATTCCTAAGCGGTCTGCATCTGGATCGGTTGCAATTAATAGATCTGCACCCACTTTTTTACCATCCCTTATGGCTAGTTCAAATGCTGCATGTTCCTCAGGATTTGGACTCTTCACTGTTGAAAATTCAGGATCAGGCAGTTCCTGTTCCGCAACGACCGTTACGTCGGTATAGCCCAACGCCGTCAAGGCTTGACGAACTGGTTTATTAGCCGTACCATGCAGTGGTGTAAATACAATTTTGACATCTGTTTCTTTCGAAATGGAAGGATTCTCAGAAATAGTTTTCAGCATTTCGATATAGGCTTGGTCAATTTCATCACCAATTGTGTTAATTAATCCAAGTGACCTAAGGTTTTCCTCCGTATCTACTTCGATTAACAATTCATTTTCTATTTCGTCAACTTTCGTTATTACCTCGTCAGCTGCTGCAGGCGGCAGCTGTCCGCCGTCAGAACCATATACTTTATATCCATTGTATTCTGGCGGATTATGGCTTGCTGTAACGACAATTCCAGAAAATGCGTTTAGATATCTTAAAGCAAATGATAGTTCAGGAGTTGGTCTTAATTCATTAAATACGTAGGTTTTTATCCCTTTTGTTGCAAGTGTTCTGGCAGCCTCCATACAAAATTCAGGAGATTTATGTCGTGAATCGTAAGCAATCACCACTCCGCGTTGTTTTGCTTCACTACCTTGTTCGTCTATGTATGCAGCTAGTCCAGCAGAAGCTTTTCGAACCGTATATAGATTCATCCGATTGGTTCCTACACCGATTTCGCCTCGCATCCCGCCGGTCCCAAACTCTAGATTTTTATAAAAAACTTCTTCAAGATGTTTTTCATCTTGCTTTATTTCCTCGAGCTGCTGCTTCAGTTCCTCATTTAAGTTTGAAAACTCCATCCACCTTTTTGCATTTTCTTTCCAACTCATTTTTTTATCCTCCCTTTTTAGCCTATTTCATATTGTTTGATTTTCACAATCAACTTACACCTTCTATTTATTTTATATTTTATCTCCGTAAGTTCAAGGATTATAAAAAAAAATGTCTGCATTTGCAGACATTTTCATTAGAAATTATACAAGTAGTTCATTTGCGGCCTTGATATAAACACTAAACACACTGTTTTTCATATTTTTAGCTTCTACGAATTGTTCATACTCAAACGGAAAGAAAAGACCAAATTCTTGCAAGTTCGAAACATTTTTATTAAATAGAACTGCATATTGCTCATCAAGAGTTGGAGACTCAAGTATGGAGATCACTGTTTGCATGCTTGCCATTACTTGAAAAGCGTCCTTTAAAGTATTAAAGTCATCTGGAGTATGCAATACTTTTAATTGTTCAAACTCACTTATCTCCTTATCCGTAAAATAGAGTGGAAAAACAGTTGAATAGATGTACCTCACAAGTCCACAAATTTCCTCTTCCTGACCTGGTGTCGAGGCAAAAACAATTTTCACTTGTAACCCACCTTTGCGATAACTATAATCTATCGTAATATATATACATAAGGATAGCATAAATAAGAGTGAATTTCGGTGGTAATTATAACCACGCCATACCTTTAAAGAAATCTCAAGTTATAAGGAGTTCAAATGATAAAAACGACACGAAAAGGGAATTGGATGGAAATTAACACACCCAAAAGCTGGGAAGGAAAAACCATAGAGGAAATTTTTCGAAGTGAATGGGAGGTCTCAAAGAAACTTACTCATTTATTCAGAATGGAACACAAAGTATTTGTAAATGGAAATAAAGCTTCGTGGACATCGCCTCTTAAATTAGGCGAAAAGGTGCTAATTAAATTATTTGAAGATGAGGAAGTAATGAACATTCCTGCTTTCTTCTATGACATACAGGTTCTATTTGAGGACGAGCATGTGATTGTTTTTAATAAACCTGCTTTTATGAACACACATCCAAATGACGAAAACGATAAAAGTACACTTTTACAAGCAGCACAATTTTATCTGCATTCAAAAGGTGAAAAGGTTGAGATTAGGCATGTACATCGTTTAGACAGGGATACCACTGGCGCTATCCTCTTTGCTAAACACGCCTTAGCAGGTGCTATTTTGGACAGAATGCTCGAAAAACATGAATTGAAGAGGACCTATCTTGCTATTGTTCAAGGACATTTGAAAAAGAAGAAAGGGACTATAAAGGAGCCAATTGGGCGTGACCGTCATCATGCAACAAGGAGAAGAGTTTCCCCAACTGGTAAAGAGGCTATTACGCATTATCAGCTTATTAAAGAGGAAAACAGTATTTCTTATGTAAAATGCTGGCTCGAAACGGGGAGAACGCATCAAATACGTGCGCATTTCAGTCATATTGGGCATCCTTTACTAGGCGATATTTTATATGGAGGAAAGCCACTATTCGATCGACAGGCACTGCACGCGGCAAAATTAGAATTTACTCAACCTATTACTGGAGAAGAAATCATTTGTTATGCCCCATTTATAGATAACCCGCCAATCTTCAAGAGTATAGACGTGAATATACTATGATTCAAATTTAAGGAGGCCGCCCATTTGGGGCGGCCTCTCTTTCAATTATCTGTCAGCTTTTCTAAATGCCCTCATTACAAGTGATAATAGGAATACAAGAGCAATTGATCCGATAATGGCAGGGATAATCGCAAAATCGGCAACATTTGGTCCCCAATCTCCTAATAATAAAGTACCGAGCCATGCGCCAACAAACCCTGCAATTATATTACCTATAATACCACCTGGAACATCTCTGCCAACAATAAGACCAGCTAACCAGCCAATCACTCCACCTACGATTAATGCCCAAATGAAACTCATTAGAACACTCCTTTTTTAATCATTCTTTTAAAGAATCCTATTACTTAACAAGCAGTATTAATTTTTAAAATACTGTCTTGTACCATTAAAGTACCCATTTTATTTCTTTACATACCAAGAAATTTACTCCGTTTTAATAAATACATAATAATAGGTCTACAGGGTAACATTAAAAAAAATAAAAATAGCTAATCCCATAAGATTATTTTTCAGAATTTTCTTTTGTTAAGTTTTTGTAAATTAAGTCAAATTTTTATGTTTTTTTCGTTTAATTTCTGTAAAATATTGTCCGTTGTGCAAAACTTTTTACATAATTTTTAGGGGGATAAAAAAATGGCAAAAAAAGTTGATAAATTTTCTGCTCTATTAAGTAATATTTCTTCAAACTTAAAGGAAGGTGCAAATTACTTTGCTGATTATAAATTAAAAAATATAAGTGATTTGAAAATTTTCTCAGAGAAGATGAAAGAAATTGAAACAAAGGGTGATACCTTTGTTCATGAAGTCATTAAACAGCTAAATGATGCATTTATCACGCCTATTGAACGTGAAGATATTCTCCATTTAGCAAACAGTATGGATGACGTACTGGACGGCCTAGAAGCAACAGCTGCATTATTTGAAATGTATTCCATCACACAGGCAGATGATTTTATGCTTCAATTTGTGGCTGCCTTAAAAGCAAGTGTTCACGAAATTGATCAAGCGATGGGCTTGCTAGCGAATAAGAAACTTCCTCAAATGCGAGAACATGCTATCAAAATAAAAGATTATGAATCAAAATGCGATAATATCCTTCGTCAGTCCATTAAGCATTTATTTACAGTCGAAAAGGATCCAATAAAAATTATTCAATACAAAGAAATATACGAAAATCTCGAGGATATTGCTGACAGCTGTCAATCTGTTGCAAATACACTTGAAACCATTATTATGAAAAATGCATAAGGAGCAAACAAATGGAAATTTTAATTATCTTAGTTGTCATTGGTGCCCTTGCATTTGACTTTATTAATGGGTTCCATGATACGGCGAACTCAATTGCAACCTCTGTTTCTACAAAGGCTTTAAGACCACGGCATGCCATTCTGTTAGCGGCAATCATGAATTTTGTAGGGGCGATGACGTTTACGGGTGTAGCTAAATCCATTTCCAAGGATATTGTCGACCCTTTTACGCTTGAAAATGGGTCTGTTGTTATCCTTGCTGCGTTGATTGCTGCAATATTTTGGAATTTGCTGACATGGTATTACGGAATCCCAAGCAGTTCTTCTCATGCAATCATTGGATCAATCGCAGGAGCTGCTCTTGCTTCAGCAGGTTTTGGCGCGCTTAACTATACTGGATTTTTGAAAATCCTCCAAGCTTTAATTATTTCACCAATCCTTGCTTTTGCGGTCGGTTATATTGTGTATAGTATTTTTAAAGTGGTGTTTAAGAATGCAAATTTAGCGAAGACGAATCGAAATTTTCGTTATATGCAAATAGCCACTGCAGCCCTGCAATCTTATTCACATGGAACGAATGACGCACAAAAAGCAATGGGAATTATCACGATGGCTCTAATTGCGAATGGTTACCTTGGCAGTAATGCAGAGGTTCCGTTTTGGGTACAATTCTCCTGTGCGCTGGCAATGGGATTAGGTACATCTGTCGGAGGATGGAAGATTATTAAAACCGTTGGCGGCAAGATCATGAAAATTAGACCAATTAACGGGGTGGCAGCAGATTTAACTGGTGCAGCTGTTATTTTTGGTGCTACTTTCTTACATGTTCCTGTTAGTACAACACACGTCATTTCATCTGGTATTTTAGGGGTTGGTGCTTCACACCGACTTAAAGGAGTAAAATGGGATACAGCTCAAAGAATGCTCATCACCTGGGTTATTACACTTCCAATTTCAGCAGGTATAGCAGCAATTTCTTATTTCATTTTAAATCTTTTCTTTTAAATATGGTTTTCTAGAGAATGGGTTCTCCATTCTCTTTTTTGCTCATTCTTACCCTAAGGTCGGATTTTCCCCCTATGAGTGACCATTCTTTCTTCATTTTGCTTTTGCCGGGTTCTCATTACCACAATGAGTGACCGCTCCTTCTTAAATATGCTGTTGCCAGGCTCTCATAACCTCTATGAGTGACCGCCCCTTCTTCTTTATGCTATTCTGGGGCTCTCATAACTTTTTAGTCCTATCACTTCTAAATGAAATTCAAATACATACTTTTTATGTAGGGACAAGTTTGGAGTGATTTTTATTGAAACAAAAAATTATTGCTATGCTGATTGGCAGTTTATTACTAAGCCTAGGTGTTAATGGGTTTCTCGTACCCTATCATCTGCTTGATGGCGGCGTGATTGGTTTAGGGTTAATCATTCACTATTTTTACGGTTGGCCAACAGGCCTTAGTATGATTGTTTTAAGTCTTCCTCTTTATATCTTGGCATGGTTCTTTGAAAAACGTTATTTCTATTACAGCCTGCATGGACTTATTATTTCTTCTTTTTGTATTGACTTACTTTCTTTTATGAATGGGAAAATTCAGCTTGGCATTTTTCCAAGTACGATACTTGGGGGAATTCTGGTCGGAGTTGGGATTGGTCTAATGCTACGCTATGAAACAAGTACGGGTGGAACTGATTTGCTAGCTCAAATCCTCTCCAAATTTACTACTGTTAATATAGGAATCATTATCTTTGTAATTGACGGTCTGGTCATTACTAGCGGGATTCAAGTAGTGGGTTTAGAAAAATTCCTTTACTCTTTATTAACCATTATTTTTGTTGGCTTGATGACATCGATAACAGTCATTAGAAAACCAGAACCAAATTGAAGAACCTACGACAAAGTCGCAGGTTTTTATAATGATTTCACTTTTTCAGTACAGCTTTCCATTGCAGCCAATACGGAACCTCGAAATTGCTTCTTTTCAAGTTCAGCTACAGCTTCGATCGTTGCCCCGCCTGGCGTACACACATTATCTTTAAGTTCTCCAGGATGTTTATCGGTTTCTAGTACCATTTTAGCAGCACCAAGGACAGCCTGAGCTGCCAACCGATAGCCTTTATCCCTAGGAATCCCCTGCTTGACACCTCCATCAGCCATTGCTTCTATCAACATATAAACATAAGCAGGAGATGAACCGCTAATGGCTGGTACAGCATTCATTAGTTTTTCATCAAGCCTCTCCGTTTTACCAAATGTTTGAAAAAGACGTTCAATCTCAACTATCTCTTCCTCACAAAGCATCTCATTTGGACAAATAGCTGTCATCCCTTCGCCCACTAACGAAGGCGTATTGGGCATTGTCCGAACTGCCTTTATACTAAAACCAAATTCCCTTTCGATATCTGCCAATGTAATTCTAGCCGCAATGGTGATTATCGTACTTTCATGATGAATTATATTTTTTATCTCTTCAATAACCTTTCTATGTTGGTCAGGTTTTACCGCTAGGATTAAAATGTCAGCAAACCTTGCGATTTCTTGATTTGAACGGGTCGTATGAATTTTATAGCTGGATTTGATTCTATCCATTGTTTCAGCTGTTTTAGCGCTTACCTTAATGTTTTCTTTTGGAATCAACGACGATTTAAGGATTCCTTCTATCATCGCTTGAGCCATTTTCCCCGCTCCAATAAAGCCAATCTTCTTTTTCACTTACATACCCTCGCCTTTCCATAAGTCTTTTAATGATTCCATACGATTTTTTCAAACGTTCGTAATGAGCTGGTTGTTCCCACTCATCCCTTGTATATAAAGGGCTGTATTAACCAGGACCAATAAGGACTTTAGATGACAATAAGAAATAAAATGGCATCTACAAGTAAGGAGGTTTTGTCATTTTGAAACTCCTTTTCTTTTCATTTCTCCCCAGCTCGTATCTCCTGCCAGCATTTGCAAGACACCTTCACATCTCCATAAAACAGTCAACGGACGATACCAGATGGTTTCAGTTAACGAGTATAAAAAGAGCTTTACTATATCAGTTACTTTTGGATATTTGGTTAAACTCCATTCTTCTAACAAGACAGCACTCATGGAAAATAGCGAACCATATAGACAGGATAGAAGAAATAATAGGATAGTAAATTCATTATAAATTCCACCCAGTAACAGAAATAGAACCATAAATAAATAACATAGAAACTCAACAATTGGTCCAAAAAACTCAACAATCCAAAAGTAAGGAAAGGATATTAACCCAATGGAACCGTATTTTGGATTAAAGGTGAGGGAACGGTGAGTCCATAGGCTTTCAAAGAGTCCTCTATGCCAGCGCCGCCTTTGCCTTCTTAAGATCGTGATATCCTCAGGTACTTCCGTCCAGCAAACAGGATCAGGTACATAGACAATCCTTTTGTTTATCCGCTTTTCTTTTAGTAATCTATGGAGTCTGACAACTAACTCCATATCCTCCCCAACTGTATCAGTTTTATATCCCCCCGCTTCGATTGCCCAGTGTTTCGAAAAAACCCCAAATGCACCAGAAATGATTAAAAGAAGATTATGCCTGCTCAAACCGATTCTGCCCATGAGGAAGGCACGAAGATATTCAATGATTTGCATAATGACTAAGGGATTGTTTGAAAGACCTATTTTTAAAATATGTCCATTCTTTATTTCACATCCATTAGCAATTCGCACACTTCCACCCGAAGCAATAACCTCTTCATTTGAATCAATGATTGGCTTCATCACCTTTAAAAAGGCATCTGGCTCTAATACGGAATCCCCATCTAGCAAGCAAAAATAGGGATAACTTGAACAATTAATTCCCACGTTCAAAGCATCGGCTTTACCGCCATTCTCTTTATCAACTAAGAATAAATTTGATAGGACTGAGGATTGATAAATTCTTATAATTGGTTTTGTATTAACTTGTTTACGTACTGCTCGAATGATTTCTTTCATATCATAATGCTCAAGTATCTTCTCTAAGGTAGTATCGGTTGATCCGTCATTTACAACAATAATTTCATAAGTAGGATAATTCACACTCAAGAGTGACCGTACACTCTGAATGATTCCTGCTTCCTCGTTATAGGCTGGGACAATGATTGAAACAGGTCTTGTATGAAATTCTTCCATGTAATCCTCATAAACCTGAATTCTGTCTAATTGGTATTCCCTCCGAAGCTGAAACATTGAAATCATTAAAATAGCAGAATAAAAAACAATAACAATTACCATATAAACAGCAATAATCCAAGCAAAAACAGTAACAATATCTAGCCAATTCACATTTAGCATATTTTATACCCCTTTATGCAGCCAATCCCAAGCCATATCTCTTGCGAACGCATCTTTGGATGCTTCTAAGACCGATTGCAAAATGGACTTCCCATTATGGAACTGACTAATGGATTGTCCTGCCTGAGAACGGACCCACCAGGTCTGATCATGTAGTAATTCAATTAATCGCGGTATCCCTCTCTCTTCCTTAATGGAACCTATGAGTTTTGCTGCCACCATTCTCTCTTGCCATTTAGACGAGTACATCATTTCTAGGCATGGCTCTACATTTTTCATATAGCCAATTTCGGCCAAGGCCTTTAGAGCTCTTAGCCTCACTTCACCTTTATAGGTAGTAAAAACATTTTCGGTAAATGGCCGGTATTTTATTGCTTTTTTCAATGAAATAACATCTAGTATGGCAAATTGCAGTGGATTGGAGCTTTTATGAAAACTTAAAACAAATTGATCAAATAGAATCTGGTCTAAACGCATCAAAATGCCTCGATAATCATACTCCGCTAAATAATGATAGTGGTTTGGGAGTAAGTCGATAAAACCGGTAAATTGGAAAGAAGCAAGGATTCTCAAAGCTTGAATATTCTCTTGTTGTGAAATATTCTTCTTTGTCAGTAACTGAAGCACATCTTCTTGAATATCTGTCATATAAAAATCTTCAATATGATAAAATGCATTCATACGGCGACTCCATCGTTTACTTTTAAGGAGTTTTAGATAGTTTTCCTGCAAACATAGAGACGCCAATTCTGATAACCTTTTCCTCTCTTCCTCACCTTCTAAAATTTTCACATACCTGCTTAGCAGTTCCTCAATTGCCTTTTGTTTTATTGCAGTTTCAAATCCAAGAGCTCTGTAACATTCCCCTTCAACAATTATCGAGAAAATTATTGGGCTGATTTTATTTTTATAGCTTTCAATCTCTCTTCTTTTATTATTATCATTTACTTTCCGAATCATTAAATACAACAACATTAGGAACAGTAATCCTAAAAGAGATACAGTAATAATAGTAAGAAACAAGATCTCATGATTGATCATCTACTTTATCCTTTGAATAATTTCTTGGACTCTAACCTGAAGATCCCTAATACTAAACGGTTTTATAACATAGTCATCAGCCCCTAATTTTAGAGCCTTTTCAATATCCGACTGACTTTTTCTTCCTGACAGCATTAAAACGTACACATGTTTACTACTATCACCTTTCACTTTTTGCAGGATCTCAATGCCATCCATAATTGGCATAACACCATCAAGAATTAATAAATGTTCTCCTGCTTCATTTAAGCGATTAGATTCAAAAAATGAAATCCCATCCTCAAAGGCTGTAATATCCAATTCAAACTGTTCTATATTCATCAAATTTAGAATCCTTACCAGCATGGTTTGGATCATCGTGTCATTATCAATGATTGAAATAAACAAACTTTTTTTCATTATCTTCCTCATTCATAGACATTTTCGATATCGTAATAGGCTGCTATCGTTCTTTTAAATTATGCCCTTTTTATAAAAATGCATGAAAAAGAGACAGGATTGTCATCCTGCCTCAACATTTTATTTCAAATCCTTAGGAGAAAAGGCACCCGGAAGAAGGTCTTTCACTAGGATTCTTTGAATATCACCTTTTAAATTCGTAAGGATAACCTCCATCTCAGAGTCACAAAGCTCCGAAATTACCTGTCTGCAGGCACCACAAGGTGAAACTGGCCCTTCCGTATCCGCTACCACAACTAAAGTGTCAAACTGAGTAACACCTTCAGAGTATGCATTAAATAAAGCCGTTCTTTCCGCACAGTTCGTCATTCCATATGAGGCATTTTCAATATTACATCCATGAAATACCTTCCCATCTTTTGCTATAAGAGCAGCACCAACCTGAAATTTTGAATAGGGCACATAGGCAAACTCTCGTGCCTTGGCTGCTTCCTCTAAAAGTTGTTTTTCATCCATCGTGTTCTCACTCTCCATAGTCCTCTTTTACCCTTGGAAAAATTTAACCATCCAACTGGCAATAACCCCGCCAAAATAAACACCGAATACGCCAACTACTGCAGAAAACACTGGAGGTGCAGGTAATGGAAGCTTCATAAATTTAAAAATGATACCTACAATTAAACCAGCAACTAATGCTAATATTGTTTCTTTCATTAATATCCCTCAAATCTAAAGATTAATAATTGCTTTGAGAAATTTCACCTTTACTGATAGACACTCCAGAACTTGCCCCGATACGAGTAGCTCCTGCTTCAACCATTGCAAGTGCATCTTCACGGCTGCGAACGCCTCCAGAAGCTTTGACACCTATTTCAGGTCCAACTGTTTCACGCATTAAAGTGATATCCTCGACTGTTGCTCCGCCGGTTGAAAATCCAGTAGAGGTTTTTACAAAATCCGCCCCCGCCTTAACTGAGAGTTCGCATGCTCTAACTTTTTCTTCTTTTGTTAATAGACAGGTCTCGATAATTACCTTTACTAATGCTTTATCTTTTGCAGCCTCTACAACTGCCTTTATATCTTTTTCTACTAATTCATCTTGTTTATCTTTGAGTGCACCGATATTGATTACCATATCGATTTCATTTGCCCCATTTTCAATCGCATTTTTTGTTTCAAATGCTTTTGTTTCTGATGTAGATGCTCCTAAAGGAAATCCAATTACCGTACATACTTTTACTTCTGGGGTATCTTTAAGCATATCTGCTGATATTTTTACCCAAGTTGGATTGACACATACGGAAGCGAAGGAATATTTCTTAGCTTCTTCCACTAACTTCACGATTTCCTCCTTTGTAGCATCGGCCTTTAATAATGTATGATCAATCATTTTAGTCACATTTTGAGTCATAAGATGATTCCTCCTATATTTGAAAGCATTTCATTTAATTGTTACTTTTCACAAGCTAACTATAACAAAACCTTTGAACATTTGTAAATATTTTTTTGAACAAATGTAAAATATATTTATTGTTTATCGAGAAGAAATTTTGCTGAGAATTGGTCCGTTATTAACACATTGGCATAATTCCCCTTTAATGCACCGTAGATGCCCTCAATTTTATTTGGTCCGCCGGCGACAAGTATCGAGTATTCCTTGTCCCGTAAATCCTCTAATTTAACTCCAAGCGTTCTTTCGTTCAGACTTTCATTACACACTTCACCTTCTTTATCAAAGAAACGTGAACAAATATCCCCAACCGCCTTTTCATTTAAGGCCTTTTGATCACTTTCTGTAAAATAGCCCATTTGAAACAATAAAGAGTCCTTTTTAATCGAGCCCATGGTAAACACTGCAATATTGGCCTTTTTGCCAAGATCTAGGATTTTATGAATATGCCGGTCAGCCTCCATCGCCTGCTTTACGACAACGTGGTCCACAATCGCCGGCAATGGAAGATTATGTGGTGTAGTATTGTATGCTTTTCCAAACAGGTAGAGGATTTCAGATGCATATGTATTGGTTTCTGCATGGCTTACGCCGCCTTTTAGCTGAACAACCTTAACGTCCTTGACAAATTTCTGTTTTAGCTCAACAGCAATATGGTATAACGTGGTCCCCCAGGTTACCCCGATAATGTCATGGTCCTTCACAATTTCATGTAGATACATGGCCGCTTTTTCGCCAAGGTAGTTTTTGATAATATGATTTTCAAATTGTGGAATAGACGCAACGATTACTTTTTTCAAATTGAACTTTTTTTCTAAATCAATGGCTAAATTTTCAACATCTTCAGTTGGATCCATAATGGTGATTTGGACGATTCCCTCGCTTTTGGCCTGTTGTAATAATCGGGACACTGTTGGCCGTGAAATACCCAGTATCTTTGCAATTTCGTTTTGATTATAATCCAATAAGTAATATAGTCTTGCTGCTTCAAGCACTTTACTTAGTTTCTCTTTGTCCATTGTATGTCACCTTCTATCCTGATTTTTATATTAATTATAGCAAGAAGTGAGGTGAATCCCCTAATATTTTTACATTTGTAAAACCTCTGTTGAACATTTTTTAGCTCCAGACTGTTGCATTTTCATTCTTAAAAGAGGGAATGATTCTTATCATATTTACTATGTCCATTACGTTGACACGAAATAGTCAACTACTGCTCTTGGCCTGTTCTGCTATACTAAGTTCAGGGATAAATTTCCTATAAAAAAGGGGGTCTTAGAATGGGGAAACTTGGAGGACTCATATACAATCACCGGAAAACGGTGCTTGCACTATGGCTGCTTATCATTGCACTATCAGTGGTTTTCGCCTTGAAATTACCTTCCGTATTAAGCGGTAACGGCTTTGAATACAAAGGTGAATATAACGAAACAAGGACGCTCCTTGAAAAGGAATTTGGACATGCAAAATCATCCATTATTCTTGTCTTTGAAAGAGAGCGTACAGTTAAAGATACTGACTGGGACCAATATATCAAAGCAACCTTTGAAGATTTAAAAAACTTCGACGGTGCCAAAAGTATAACAAGTCCTTTTGAAAGAAATGGAATGATCAAGGAGGAAGTTGCCTATGGTCTGTTGGCTTTTGATAAAAAAGCTGAGGATCTCAGCACTGAGATTGATCAATTGAACAAAATTCTTAAAAATAAACAGGGTTTAACCGTTACTATGACGGGTGAGCCAATTATCGTTCAAGACCTTAATATTGCCAGCCAAGAGGATTTAGCCAAAGCTGAAATGATTGGACTGCCGATTGCTTTGCTTGTCTTAGTCCTTGCTTTCGGAGGGTTAGTTGCTGCCTCCATTCCGATTGTAATCGGAGTTGTATCGATACTAACCACTATGGGGGCTGTTTTCTTTTTTAGTTATGGTACCGATTTGACCATCTTTATTTTAAATATTGTCCCAATGATTGGACTTGCTTTAAGTATTGACTTTGCCTTATTACTAATAAACCGCTACAAAGAAGAATTACATACAAAATCCATTAAGGACGCGATTGAGGTCAGTGTAGCAACGGCTGGGCGTTCGATTATTTTCTCTGGACTTTGTGTATTTATTGGCTTGTCGGCTTTATGGTTTATTCAAATTGATATTTTCCAGAATGTGGCCCTGGGCGGCATGGCCGTTGTATTTATATCCGCCTTTTGTGCTTTGACCTTTCTTCCGGCATTATTAGCTGTGATTGGGACTAGAATAAATAAATTTAGCATCCTGCGATTAAAAGCTACAAAAACTAGCATTTGGCATCGGTTTGCAAAATTTGTGATGAGACGTCCGGTCCTTATGGCAGCGGCTGCCCTAGCCATACTCCTTGCTGGTTTTATACCTGTTGCACAAATGACGATGTCGATTCCTGGGACCGAATCTCTTCCTGCTAAATATCCATCAAGAGTCGCATTTGAAGTCTTTGAGGAGAATTTTATCCCTAAAGATAAACGCAATGAAAAGAAAGTATCAATCGTGCTTGAAACAAAAGGAAATATTTTAGAAACAAGTAATCTTGAGAAGGTAAGCAGCTTTCTTGATCAGCTTTCAAAGGATAAACTTGTTGATACAGTTGATTCTCCATTTTCCGCTACAGGTATAGAGGAACAGGAAACGTTGTCTCAACTTCTCCTATTTGGACAAAAGCAACAGACAGCTCCCATTCTAGATTACTTTATTCGAGATAATAAAATGCTGATTGAGGTGTATTTAAAAACCACTGATCACTCCGCTGAAGCAAGGGAATGGATTCGTGATTGGTCCAGGAAGGACTTGGGTTTAACCTCCCATTTCGGAGGAGCGATAAAGTTTGAGCAAGAAATCTTTGATGAGATTTTTGAAAAGGCACCTTATGGATTGTTATTAATTGTGGTCTCAACTTTTTTCATTCTGATGGCAGCTTTTCGCTCAATCCTCATTCCACTAAAAGCCATAATAATGAATATATTAAGCCTTAGCTGTACGTTTGGAATTGTCGTCTGGATTTTCCAGCAGGGGCATCTAGGAGTAGAGCCTGCAGATATTGCATTAATATTGCCCGTTTTTGTATTTACCCTCGTCTTTGGGCTGTCAATGGATTATGAAGTGTTCTTGATTTCGAGGATTCAGGAGTTTTATTTAAAAACAGGAGATAATACTGAGGCTACGATATCAGGGTTAACGTACACGAGTAAAATTATTACCTCTGCCGCCGCGATTATGATTGTGGTGACAGGTGCTTTTGCTTTTACAGGCGTCATGCCGATTAAGCAGCTTGGTGTCGGTATCGCGATTGCGATTTTCATTGACGCCACCATCGTACGAATGGTTCTGGTTCCAGCTTTGATGAAGTTATTCGGGGATTGGAACTGGTGGTTTTTTGGGCTTAAGAATAAAGCACATACAAAGGAAAGAAAGAAGCCAGCCTAATAAAAAGGCTGGCTTTTCTTTGCTCCGAGTCTAATTAGATATTTTTAGCGTATTGTTCACTAGGTACTTTACTTAACACGACATATAAGCTTACAGGTTCACTGCCATTATTGTTAAAGGCAAGCTCTTCGTCGCCGCCAACATGAACTAAATCGGCTTCTGATACAGAGGTTTCCTGACCATCGATGATGAAGGTGCCTGTCCCAGTGACTACATAAAGATAAACTTCTGTACCAGGGTGCTTATGAACAGGAAGCTGCTGTCCAGGCATAAAATTTAACACAAACGCTGTGGTTTCACCTTTTTTGTAAATAATCCGTTTTGTAAATCTTTCTTCGCTGAACTCTTGGTAGGCTTTAATTGAATTTTTCTCCATCCTAATTCCCTCCTAGTAATATCTTACATTTATCTTAACTGAAAATCATTTTCAATTAAGTGAAACGTATCACTGTTTATTATTTCTAATCGTTCAGGAAAAACCCATAATAAACAGTTTGCAGGAGAGTAGGTGTTCACAGAAAAATAGTAATTGCAGAGTAAATCAACAACAAAGACATAATCAAAGGTCGGTTTATCAATCTCATTAATAGAAACTAGAATCCCTCATTTTAGTTTGTTTGTGAGATTGCATTAACAATGTGCGTCAGTGCTTCTTTGATTGGCGTAACTGGACGACCAAGAACTTTCTCGAAATCATTGCTTTCAACTTCTAGTGAACCGTTTCGAATGCTTTCTTGAATTCCTACTACAATCGGAATCACAAAATCAGGTAAACCTAAGCCTTTCATAATTTCGGCATATTTTTCGTCACTAACTTGTTGCACAGGTATTTCTTTTCCCAATACAACACCAAGAGCAGCTGCAAAATCTTCTTGAGTTAAAAGAGGACCAGAAAGTTCATATACTGTATTTTCATGCCCGTTTCCTATAAGAACCGCTACTGCTGCTTCTGCAAAATCTTGTTGTAGTGCCCACCCTACTCTGCCTGCTCCCGCGGAAGTTACCCAAGGAGCACCTGCTAATGCACCTTGAATGCTCCCAATTTCGTTTTCCAAGTACCAATTGTTACGCAAGAAAGAATAAGGAATTCCTGTTTTAATGATTGCTGCTTCTGTTGAAACATGAGGCGGTGCCATAATATTTGTGCTTTCTGTTGCATTTGCTAAACTTGTATAAGCAATAAATTTTACCCCTGCACGTTCAGCTGCTTGGACAGCATTTGTATGTTGACGGATTCTTGTTTCATTGTCACCATCCGCAGAAATAATTAATAAGCGATCAATCCCTCTAAAAGCAAGATCTAATGTTTCTGGATGGTCAAAATCTCCTTGTCGAACTTCCACTCCACGAGCACGTAGTCCTTCTGCTTTCTCTGGATTTCGAACACTCACTGCCACCTCGCTTGCAGGTAATGATTTCAATAATAAGTCTACAACCTTTGAACCTAATTTCCCTGTTGCCCCAGTAACTAATATTTTCATTAATATTCCCCCATTTCGTTTCCATCTGTAACATAACTGATTACATGTATTTATTTTAGTTACATGTAGTCGTTTTGTCAACAGGTGAAATTCCATTTAATATTTTGTTCGAGATTTGGTATAATAAACTTGTAATCAATTTAATTACACGATAAATTAAAAAATGGATTGCTAATAGGGATGGTGACTGAACATGTCCATCAGCAGCAGATTCGCTGTCGGAATTCATATATTGACTCTAATTGAATTTAATAAAGAAGGAATAACCTCTTCTGAATTTCTAGCATCAAGTGTTAACACGAACCCAGCCGTGATTAGAAAACTTATGGGTATGCTAAAAAAGGCTGGTTTAATAGAGGTGCATCCGGGTATTGCAGGATCTAAACTCGCAAAGGAATTATCTGAGATTACACTGTTTGACGTTTATAAGGCAGTGAATGTTGTACAGGAAAAAGAGTTATTTAGCGTACATGACAATCCAAATCCAGAATGTCCAGTAGGCAGGAACATCCAGAATACAATAGAACCATTATTTACAGCTGCTCAATTTGCCATGGAGAAGGTTTTAGGAGGTGTAACCCTAGAGGATGTTGTGAAGGATATTACCACTAAGGAGAATATCTGTTAAAAAAAAGCATTCCTTAAAGGGACCGTCAAAATGACGGACCCTTTCTTCACTTATTCATAAACAATTTTAAGAGTTTCTACGTTATATCCTTCCACTAGAGCATGGAAATTTAGCAGTGACTTTGGAATAGAAGTTTTCGCAAGATACAGTATCCCTTTTTTGTCATCAATATGGTTTACAAGGTATCCTTTTTTGACGTGTATATACCACTTGTTATTTAAATGCAGTATCGCTGTTTCATTCGGTTTCTTCTTTACTTCTTCCCATTGTTCTTTTAACTCTTCAGGGATTAACTTATCAATATTACCAGTTGTCATCCTAGGTTCATCTTTTTTGGTCAGGTCTTCCTTCATATACCCTTCTAGATTTGGAGAGAACATATTACTGCCAACAGGAACATTTATTTCAAGTTTTGCCGGGTGTAAGTAATCAACAATTTCTCCATCAGCGTTATATGTCTCATACTTAACTAAAATCCCAGTATCCTTATCAACCCAAAAACGGAATGACCGGGAATCTCTATGATTTTTAGTCCCTTTTATAACAAGCGTGTTATGACCGAGTAATTCTTCATTTTGTTCTTCTATCTCCCATTTACTTAAATCCCTGGTATAGTTTGAGGCAATCTCATATGGAAACAAGGTTTCATTTGCCGTGCTAAATGGGGGTCTTTCTCTATAATTGGTCAGTGGATTTCCATCATCGGCAGTTAAAAATGCTCGATCTATGGTTAGAGTAGTTCCTCTTTTTCGATTCTCTTCCATTACTTTCGATTCCATATAGTTTTTTTCCGATTCATTTATTAACCACAATGTTCCCTCTTTATAATATTCTTGAGAAGAGACTTCACCTGTATCCAGTGTTATTTTCCCATACCCTCCTGGTTCAGGTTTCAAACTAATTGCATAATCTACTAGCTGATAACCAGGACTAAAGCTGTAATGAATTTTATATTCGCCTCTGGCTGTTTCAAAATAATCTACAGTATTTAGCATTTTTGTAAGGATTTCTTCCTTAGTCATTTCATCATGATTTTCTTCTTGCATAGGTGGTATATATGCAGTTTTCTCATTTGAAGGGTTTAAAGATTCTTGTATATTTTTCTTTGGTTCATTGGCTTGCTTCATTTCTGGCACATTAAATAAGTTTAGCTGCATTCCTACAAAATAGGTAATACCCAAAAACATTAAAGAAACGACTGAAATACTAAGAACATTATTAAACTTATTTTTAAGCGGAAACACTTGATTCTTAAACTTGGACTTTTTTATTGAGTTCAAGACTTTGTGATACTGCTTATCATCAAAATACACGTCTTTCAAAATGGTTTCATCCATTTTTTCTTTTAAATTTTCCAGTCTATTTTCCACTAATTGCCCACGCTCCTTCATAACCTTCTTTTAATTTTTGGCGTCCGCGATGCAATCTAGTTCTAACCGTATTTGAATTGACCTTTAACATGTCCGATATTTCCTCGATTGAAAACTCCTGATAATAAAATAGGATAATGACTTCCCTTAATTTCACTGGCAGTTCTATTACCTGTTTAGAAAGGATTAGATTTTCCTCAACGCCGAAAAATGAATTCTCTAGAGAAGAGTATGTGTGTTTTGGCTTAAAGAAATCTGTAAAATACAAATTTCTAAAAGTCCAACTTTTTAAAACATCTTTACATTTATTCACAGTAATCCTTATCAGCCATGTTTTATAGGATGATTCATTTCGAAAGGAATCCATTTTCTCGTAGCACTTTATAAATACCTCTTGTGCCACATCTTCTGCCAGCTGTTTTTGTTTCAAAAAAGTATAAGCAATTCTAATAACATCATCGCCGTAAGCCTTCATTAACCATTTGAGCTTTTCTTCACGATTTAAATGATTTAGGGGTTCTGAGTTAGGGACATCCGCCATGTAGGACATTTTCTCCTCCCATTCCTTGTATTTTGTATTTAGACGATTCGTATTTTTTAAATGTTCCATTTTGGGAGCTCTACTAAAAATAATTCTGCTAACTTATTAGCTGTCTATTAAAAAGGCTACCATATTATAGACCTAGAAATGCAAAACCCCGTCCTTAAAATAGGACAGGGTTAACATAAAGTTATTCTTGATAAAAAACACTTCACCTAACTTAAAACTTATGAATAAAGTCGTTAAGAACTAGGTTACTACCGTCATGAAGTTACTGCTGAATGATCTGAATAAGGTTGCCGCATGTATCATCGAAGACAGCTATTGTAACTTCGCCCATTTTTGTCGGTTCCATAGTAAACTTTACGCCTTTTTCCATTAATCTTTCGTACTCTTTTCGAATATCGGCAACGCCAAACATTGTTGCTGGGATGCCTTCAGAAGTTATCCTCTTTTGATACTCCTTTGCAGCAGGATGGACATTCGGTTCCAGCAAAAGTTCAGTACCGTTTTGTTCATCAGGAGAAACAAGTGTTATCCACCTATATTCTCCGGTGGGAACGTCATGCCTTTTTACAAAACCTAGCTTTTCTGTATAAAACTCCAGTGCCTTGTCTTGATCTTGTACGAATATACTGGTAACAATAACTTTCATTCTGTTTTTGCCTCCTTTACGATGTTGGTGCTCTGGCTACAAGTTGAAAAACTCCTAAGTTGGTCAGAAGTTTTTGAAAATAAAATTACTCTAACCATCCTTTCAGCAAATCTTTAAGTGGTTCGTTGTTGAATATAATTACTCGATACTTTCCCTTTCGTTTTGATATTACGAGGCCTGCGTCTTCCAATGAAGAAAGATGTTTAGCGATCGCTTGTCGCGAAATGGAAAGATTGTGCTTCATAATGAGACGTACTGTTATTTCATACAACGTTAGCTCGTTGCGTTCTGATAGTTCGTCCAATATAAGCCTCCGGGTCGAGTCACCAAGTGCTTTGAATATAGCTTCTTTGTCCCAATTCATATATCGAGTATACGCAACTCTACGGTTGCTTGTCAAGCATAAGCAACTGAACGGTTGCATGATTAAGAAACCGTATCATGGAGAAATACGCCATAACTAAATTAACTAAGCCTTGAGATTCATGAAAAGGACACTTTCTATGCTCATGAAAAGTGCCCAATAGTTGAAGAATGAAATTAAAGCTATTGCCTAAGTGATCGCGATCTCAAATTCAAATTTAGTTGCCTGCGCAAAATTTAGACCCTTAGTGAGCCGCGAAACCCTCTGGCTCCATAGTAGGAGTCCGCACCGTTATGATACAAGAAGACGTGTCCGAAGCGACAATCGCAAAAAAGGGCACCGCCGAGTTTTCTAATATCAGAAGGTGTTTGCACCCAACTCGACGTTTTCAAATCGAAACTTTCAAGTTTCTGCAAGGCACGGTATTGTTCTTCCGTTAAAACTTCAATGCCCATTTCAACTGCCATATTCATAGCACTATTTTCTGGTTTATGTTTTTTCCTTGCCTCCAGCGCTTCATGGTCGTAACATACACTTCTGCGACCTATAGGACTTTCCGCTGAACAATCACAAAAAAAGTATTCATCCTTCTTTTCATCATAACCAACAACATCCGGTTCACCGCCAGTTCTTTCCATTTCAATGAGCGACCACAGTTTTTCAGTATTAGCATCCAGCTTTGCTTGAACTTTAGCCCATTCAAGACCTTTATGGCGGTGCATGTTTTTCTCAAAACGGGCTTTTAATACACTGAGTAATTCTTCAGGGCGTTCTAGTGAGAACTCCTTTTTAGTGCTGATTTCAGTTCTGTTTGTCATGTTAATTTCCCCCTTAATAGCTATGTGAATTTAGTTTACAATTTATGATTAAGAAAATCCATTCCTCCACAATCTTGCCCATTTGGTTTTACGTACAATCATCTGTCTACTCACATTACTAAGTCTGCCAAGTGTCAAAATCTTGTTCTTTTTTTTGAAAAGGGATTGATTACTCCCCAACCTATTCCTTCGAACAATTTCCTTAGCATCCATAGATGGGCACAATTAGAACTTTTCGTTACCGCTTGGCTCCTTTTTCAGCCCGAACGGGCACGAATAGCCTTTATTCGTTACCGCTCGTCTCCTTTTTCAACCTGAACAGGCACGAATAGCTTCTATTCGTTACCGCTTGGCCCCTTTTTCAACCGGAACGGGTACGAATAGCATGTCCGAAAAACTGGCTTTTTTTTTCCCCGTGTAAGCTTCCATTTAATGATGACTCAAATGTAAAAACAGCCTGAATGATAATCAGGCTGTTTTTACTGAACTAAGTCCCTTATTGAGTGCTTGTCTATTAACCTCGATTAAATGGTACTTTTCTTCTGACAGGACTTTTTTCAATGATTGTATGATGGATTCACTTGATACCACCTTTGTCAGTTCAATAAAGGCACCCAATAAAATCATGTTCGCAACCCGTGCATTTCCAAGGTCAGCTGCGATATCGGTTGCAGTTAATTCAATAATTTCGATATCGCTGCGTTCGGAAACTCTTGTCACTAATGATGAATTAATAATCAATAATCCTCCTGGCCGTACGCGTGGTTCGAATTTATCGAAAGAAGGATTATTTAGAACTATTGCTGTCGAAGGATTTGTGACTAGCGGCGAACCCACGGGTTCATCGGATACAACAACCGCACAATTTGCCGTTCCACCGCGTTGTTCAGGACCATAGGATGGCAGCCATGAAACGCCCTTTCCTTCTAGCATACCGGCATAAGCTATCAGTTGACCCATTGACATGACACCCTGTCCGCCAAATCCCGCAACAATGATTTCCTCCAACATGTTTAATGGCCCCCCTCTTTATTTTTATAAACGCCTAGAGGATATGCAGGAATCATATTATCTTTCACCCACTCAAGGGATTCATAAGGATCAAGTCCCCAGTTAGTCGGGCAGGTTGATAATATCTCAACCATAGAAAAACCCAACCCATTCTTTTGTGCTTCAAATGCTTTCCGAATCGCACGTTTAGCCTTTTGAATATGCGGTACATCATGGGCAGAAACTCTTTCAATGTAGGCAGTTCCGTCTAATGTTGCCAGCATTTCACAGACTTTTATTGGCGAGCCCTGAATACTTTCATCACGTCCAAAAGGGGTAGTAGTTGTTTTTTGGCCGATCAAGGTAGTCGGTGCCATTTGTCCGCCTGTCATTCCATAGATCGCATTATTCACAAAAATTACCGTAATTTTTTCCCCTCTTGCGGCGGCATGAATGACTTCGCTTATGCCGATAGATGCAAGGTCCCCATCACCTTGATAGGTAAATACAAAGCGGTCAGGCAGCACCCTTTTCACACCTGTTGCCACAGCGGGAGCCCGGCCGTGAGCCGCCTGGGTCATATCACAATTAAAATATTCATAGGATAAAACTGAACAACCGACAGAGGCAACCCCAATCGTGTCCTCTAATATATCCATTTCTTCCAATACCTCACCGACAAGCCGGTGGATGACACCGTGTGTACAGCCAGGACAGTAATGTGTAGGGGTATCGGTCAAACCGTTCGTTTTTTTAAAAACTGTTTTCATCGTCATACCGTTATCCCTCCGGTTACAGATAAAATCTTTTGATAAATTTCTTCCTGTGTCGGAACAATTCCTCCTGTCCGTCCGTAAAAGTCCACCTCTGCATGGCCGTTAACAGCTAATCTCACATCTTCAACCATCTGCCCGGCATTCATTTCTACGGAAATATATCCTTTTACTCCATCTCTCGTTTCTAGAAAGGGTTTTTCAGGGAAAGGCCAAAGCGAAATCGGACGGATTAATCCTACTTTTAAACCTTGCTGCCTTGCTTTTTTTATGGCATTCATGGTAATTCGGGCAACCGTGCCAAAAGCTACCATAATATAGTCAGCGTCGTCCGTTTGATAGGTTTCGAAGCGAACCTCGTTTTCTTTTATTCTCGCAAACTTATTCTGCAAGGCTTCGTTACGCGTTTCCAGCGCTTCTGCATTAAGCTCTAGTGAGGTGATAATTCTTCGAGGACCGTCTCCGCGTGTTCCGGTCGTTGCCCAATTTTTTTCTGGTAGTTCGGATACAGTCCGCTCACCAAATTCAACCGGCTCCATCATTTGCCCAAGCAGCCCATCCCCCATTAAAATGACAGGTGTCCGGTAGCGGTCGGCGATGTCAAATGCTTCACTTGTTAATTCGACTATTTCTTGTAAAGTGGCGGGTGCCAACACGGGGATATTATAGTCCCCATGACCGCCGCCTTTCGTTACCTGGAAGTAATCAGACTGGGCAGGCTGGATATTCCCTAAGCCAGGTCCGCCCCGAACGATGTTTACCACGACAGCAGGAAGCTCTGAACCTACTAAATAGGAAATTCCCTCCTGTTTTAAGCTGAATCCAGGACTTGAAGAGGAGGTCATAACCCTGACTCCTGTCCCAGCAGCACCATAAACCATATTGATCGCAGCAATTTCGCTTTCAGCCTGTAGAAATAATCCGCCTACCTCTGGAAGTCTTCTCGCCATGTATGCTACTAACTCACTTTGCGGTGTAATCGGATAGCCAAAAAAGTATTTACAGCCTGCCTGGACCGCCGCTTCAGCGATGACTTCATTACCCTTCATTAATACTTTTCCCATACATAAGCCCCTTTCAAATTAAACAGTTTGCAGCACCTTTACTGGTCTATACACCGAAATGACACAATCCGGGCATATTTGAGCACATTTTGCACAGCTGATACAATGATCCTGATCGGTTACGGCTGCTGGACGATAGCCTTTTCCATTTAAATAGTCTGCTAGGAAAATAACATTTGTTGGGCATATCTGAACACAAAGTCCGCACGACTTACAAATATCCTCATTAAAAACAACTCT
This sequence comes from Bacillus sp. EB106-08-02-XG196, assembly GCF_013396335.1. GTDB lineage: Bacteria > Bacillota > Bacilli > Bacillales > Cytobacillaceae > Neobacillus. The sequence continues at coordinate 60,687 of NZ_JABWSY010000021.1, read as the reverse complement.
CTTTTCCACTGTTTTTCACCCTATCCTTCCCATGGTAATTTCATAAAGCGTTTGATGAACATTACCTGATGGCTTTTTGCAAAACAATTGGCTTCATTTTCTAAATCCACAGAGATGGTTGTGTATAGCAGCGGGATTGATAGCATGTTTGATATCTTCGTGCTTAATTCATACCCATTGAGGATGTCAGCCATGCTCGTTTCGCTGCCGATATTTGAATTGTTGATGATTCCCGTTACCCTTAATCGAGCAGCCTTTTCAATCTGCTCAATCGAGTACTTCGCTCCTTCTAAGGTCCTGACATATGGACGGTTCGCGTTTAGTACGAATAACAGCTCCGGTTCTAAATGCTTCCATTCATGATAATACTGCCCTAATGCCATAGCCCCATCTTTATCGCCGCCTGCGTCGATAATAACTCGATAGCTTTGATCATGTAAAACACGATAGATTTCTCCCGAAACAATGGGTAAATCTGAGGTTGCCAGCCGGTTGGCAGGAGCTATTAATTCAATATTCTGCTGCTCGAAAATTTCGGAAACATCCCTAGAACGAAAATAGGGATTAATGATATCTAAGTCGTTAATAGCTGTTTTGTTATGCAACTTTTTCTCATTTAATGCCAGATTTATCGCAATCTCTGTTTTGCCACTCCCAAAGTGACCAGTTAGGATGGTGATTCTATTCAATGTTCTGGATACCCCCTTAAACAGAACTTTTGTGAAAGCGATTACATTTTAATAAATATCGATTATATACTTTATTATAAAGGACCTTTTCTCAAATCTGCGTTGACCAATGTCACAGTTTAATGAACATGAGTTTGTTCTTTTAAAGGTTTATTTCTTATGTATCAACAGCTGCAAACTTCCAAATAATAACACATAACTAACCGTTTAGAGGGGGCTGACGTTTATGAACAATAAAAAGTTATTCCTATTTCTCTTCGTGTTTGCAATCTCTCAGGCACCATTTCCTTCTAACATGCATGCAGAACACATTGGAATCGTTGATTTACGCATCCTTGAGACAACGGATTTGCATGCTGCTTTAGTGAATTATGATTATTACCAGACGAAAACAGACAATCATATTGGGCTTGTAAAGACCTCCAGCCTTATTCATCAGGCGAGAAGTGAGGCCGTAAATTCCCTTCTGTTTGATAATGGCGACCATTTAAAAGGCAACCCGCTAGGTGAATACCTAGTCAGAATTAAAGGAATTCAAAAAGGGGAAATACATCCCGTTTACAATGCTTTTAATTATTTGAAGTATGATGGTATTGCAATCGGCAATCATGAATTAAATTATGGCCTTAAATTCCTAAAAACCGTTCTAAAGGGTCTAAAAATGCCCGTGGTTAATGCAAACGTATATAAAACAAAAACCAATAAGCCCTACTTTAAGCCTTATGTCATTTTAAAAAGGAATGTTGTGGACAATCAGGGACAAAATCATGAAATAAATATTGGCGTCATTGGATTCATGCCGCCTCAAATCATGAGATGGGATAAAGCAAATTTAGAGGGAAAAGTATTCGCGCGGCCAATTGTGGAAACGGCGAAGGAATATGTCCCGATTATGAAGGCAAAAGGTGCCGATATTATTATCGCACTCGCCCATACGGGAATTGATAGCGAACCATACCATCCTGAAACGGAAAATGCAATCTATTACCTAAGTGAGATTCAAGAAATTGATGCCATTTTAGCCGGGCATTCTCATGGCATCTTCCCTGGACGCTCCTACAAGGATTTACCTAAGACAAATATTGACGAAGGAAAAATCAAAGGAAAACCTGTTGTCATGGCAGGTGCCTTTGGAAGCCGACTTGGAATTATCGATCTTCATCTTGAAGTTCAGGGAGGAAAATGGAGAGTTATAAAGAGTACAGCTTTCACTAGACCCATTGCCGATGAAAATGGTAATGCCCTTGTTAAGACAGATAAAAAGTTATTAAAACTAATCAAACCGGAACATCAGGAAACAGTCGATTTCATAAAAAAACTTGGTTTATAGCAATTTAAACATGAAAAAATAAGCTGGATCGCTTCTAGTGAACGCAGCTTCTATTTTTTGGGAGTTTCGGTCATTATAGAGTCACTTATAGTGACCGAAACCCCTATTTTCATGGCGTTTTGGTCTTTATAGAACGTTAATAGTGAATATCGTTGCTTATTTTATTCAATAAATTTTTTAAATACCAAAGTGGCATTATGACCGCCAAAACCTAATGAGTTGGATAAAACGATTTGAATATTACTCATTTTAGCCACGTTAGGGACATAATCTAAATCCAGTTGTTCATCAGGTGTTTGATAATTAATAGTTGGCGGGATGATTCCATCCTTAATTGCCAAAAGAGAAAAAATCGCTTCTATTGCCCCAGTTGCTCCCAACAAGTGGCCTGTCATTGATTTCGTAGAACTGACAGATAATTTATAGGCATGCTCTTTGAATACATCTTTGATGGCTAATGTTTCATACAAATCATTATAATGGGTGGACGTGCCATGAGCATTGATATAGTCGACTTGTTCAGGGGTAATTCCTGCATCGGCTAATGCTAATTTCATTGCTCTTGCTGCCCCTTCTCCCTCAGGTGCTGGAGTCGTAATATGATGCGCGTCACCTGTAGCTCCGTACCCTGCTAATTCTCCATAAATGGCCGCACCACGAGCTAATGCATGTTCTAATTCTTCTAATACCACAATACCTGCACCTTCTCCAATGACAAATCCATCACGATTCTTATCAAATGGCCTGCTTGCTGTAGTCGGGTCTGGATTTTTTGAAAGTGCAGTCATATTCGAAAATCCCGCGACCGTCATCCCGGTAATAGTTGCTTCTGTTCCGCCAGCAATCATCACATCCACATCCCCTTTTTGAATCACACGGAATGCATCACCAATGGAATTGGCACCTGACGCACATGCAGTAACCGAACAATTGTTGATTCCTTTAGCTCCAAGTGAAATGGATACTTGTCCTGCCGCCATATCGGGAATAAACATGGGTATCGTAAAAGGATTGACCCTTCTCTGGCCTTTTTCAAGAAACTTCCGATGTTGTTCCTCGAATTCAGCCAGGCCGCCAATTCCTGAACCAATCCAAACTCCGACCCGTTCTGGTTGAACCACCTCTCCAATTCGGATCCCTGCATCCCTAACAGCCATTTGACTTGCTGCAATAGCAAACTGGCTATAACGCCCCATCCTTCTGGATTCTTTTTTATCCATAAACTCTTCTGGCACAAAGCCTTTAACTTCCGCAGATATCTTGACGTCAACCTTTTCTACATCAAAAAGGGTTGCGGGGCCAATACCGGAAACACCACTCTTAATCTTTCCCCATGATGTATGAGCATCATTTCCCAAAGGAGTGACTGCTCCAACACCCGTAATCACTACTCTTTTATTCATTTAATGCTCACTCCCAAATAAAATTTTTGGATGATTCTTACACTCTTTCTATAGTTTAACGAATTCAGAGTGGCCGTACAAATTAATTCGCTTTTGCAAAGCACTATCTTTTTCATAAAACTTCTTATGTTTTTACTTACATTCATTTTATATGAAAAGGTCTTCCATTATAATGGAAGATCCTTAGACGTTTGTGCAAATTTTTAAAATAATTACTATATCAATATTCCAATATTCCGTTAAAACTCATTCAAAAAGGTTTATAATAGATTTATAGACTATATTTAAACAAGGCTGTGTTAAAGCTGAATGTTGATTTTACTGTGTTTGGAAAATAAGCGGAGTTTTTCCGCTTAAGGTATCCAAATCATTGGATATTGTCTTATTTAGAGCAGTTAACCGGAATATTTCCGCTTATATCTGCTTCTTAAGGTTCCTTTATATACAATAGCCGGAAATTCTCCGCCTATGAATGATCAACCCTACACCAAAATCAACAATGAATAATAACACAGCCTTAAACAAAAAAAAGACAAGGGATCTGGTATGAATGATTGGATTAGTAATTATCTTAATTTTAGTTTTATTTTTACCTTTTTCAGTAAAGAAGGTCGAACACAATTTGGAAATATTCTTATTTGTAATGGGAATAGCGGCAGCTTCGATAAGCGGCATGATGAATCTTCATTTAATTGAAAAAGCTCTGATTGACCCTATTAATATTACTCTAGCTGTTTTAATTGCAGGATTAGTCTGTAAATGGGGCCAGGTTCAGTTAGAAAAATCTATCCTCTGGATGAACAGAACACTTACTCCTAGGATATTCTTCGGACTAACGGTCATCATTTTAGGACTGGCATCAAGCATTATTACGGCTATAATCGCAGCGATTGTGCTCGTAATCATCATAAATGTCCTCCCGCTCGACCGTAAATCTGAAATTCGCTTTACCGTTTTAGCTTGTTTTTCGATTGGGCTTGGTGCAGCCCTCACACCCATCGGTGAGCCTTTAGCAACCATAACACTCAGTAAGTTAAATGAAGACTTCTTCTACTTGTTGAAATTAATTGGTCCAGAAGTGATTCCCGCGGTTGTACTCTTTGGTATTTTGACAATATTTTTAGTTAAACCACAAGAAAGTGCTGATGGCTTAAAGTCAAAACAAAAAGCAGAAAGCTATAAAGAAATTTTTATTAGATCAGCCAAAATCTACTTATTTGTAATGGGATTAACCTTTCTTGGTCATGGATTTGAACCGTTAATTAATGAATATATTCTAGGACTTCATCCGATGCTGCTTTATTGGATTAATATGATCTCCGCTATTTTAGATAATGCTACCTTGGCAGCAGCCGAAATAAGTCCAGCAATGGACCAAGCAACCATTCAGGCTGTTTTAATGGGGCTAATTATTAGTGGGGGTATGCTAATCCCTGGTAATATACCAAATATTATCGCAGCAGGAAAACTCAACATTACTAGTAAAGAATGGGCAAGCTTTGGCGTTCCCGTTGGACTTATTACCATGGCTATTTATTTTATCATATTGTTTGTTATTTATTAAAAACAAAGGCAATAAAAAGAATCGAATCCACTCCAATGTGATTCCGATTCTTTTTTATTTTGTCAGCATGTTCATACGAACAATAGCTCTCTCCTTCATCAAGGGAGTAAACATGGAGAAGCAATTTCTTCCCAGCTCCTTAGAATGATACATCGCAAGGTCAGCATTCTTTATTAGTGTTTCCATATCTTCACCATGGTTGGGATGCAAACTAATACCGATGCTTGTTGAAATCGTAAACTTTTGACCATAAATATAAAATGGATATTTCATAACTTTTACTATATCTTCTGCTAAATCAAATACCTCGTCTGCTGATAGTAATTCAGGAATATAGATAATAAATTCATCTCCGCCAAAACGCGCTAAAACTTTATCAGCTTGAACTACTCCTCCCAGCCTGCTGGCAACTAATTGTAATAACTGATCTCCTGCTTCATGCCCCAGGCTATCATTAATCACTTTGAAATGATCTAAATCGAGCAATAGTACGCCCTTCATCTTATTTATTTTATCTATGTTTAAGTTCTTTAAACAGGATTTAATAAACCAACGATTAGGCAACCCAGTTAGGGCATCATGGTAGGCCATATGGGAAATTTTTTCTTCCGCATTTTTCAACTCCGTAATATCCAATCCAAATCCGAGCAAATAGTCTTTATTAGATCCTTCTAGATGGATAATCGTCTTTCCGGTAAGCATATGCACTTTTTTCCCCTGAAATTCTGTCTCCACCTCATTGGTTTGAAGAGTACGCCTCTTCCATACTTCTAGGTCTATTTCACGCTGTTTCATTGCAATTGGCTGTGGGAAAAAATCAAACACTGTTTTTCCTACCAGTTCCTCCATATTTACACCATGTGCAAGACAAGCTTGTTCATTTGCAAATATCGTTCCACCTTCTGGATCCTCTAGGAAAACATTTATTGGTAATGCATCAAGAATCTTTGAATGCAAGGATTGATTTAAGAGAAGACTCTTAACTAGCTTTTTTTCTCTCTCCTCTAGTTCTACTACTCTCCGACGTAATAACGCTAATTCACTATCATCATTTAATTGGGAATTTTGTGCTTTCATATTAATTCCGCCTTTTAGTATTAAATCTTCACCACGTTCTAAGTTAATCATATTGCATTACTGATTATATATCTTAAAAGAATTCTAACAATTTAATGAATTTATTCCTACTTATAATTAATAATATATTTGCCACTTTCCGACACTTAATGTTCACGAACTTCACCTTTTTTACAAAAATTGAACAGGCTATTTTTCTTATAATAGTAGTAATGAGGTTTATTAAAATGATTGGATGTGTCTAAGTGGGAAAATTATTATATATTACAGCAAATCCAAAAGGACTTGAGAAATCAAAAGGGCTGAAAATCGGTGAGGCATTCATCAACACAATAAAAGAAGAATGCCCGGAGATGGAAATGAAAACAATTGATTTGTTTTCATTCGATATCGCACATATGGATGCAGAATTAGTGTCAGCAAGAGGCAAACTAGCTGGCTATGGTTATACCTTAGATCAGTTAACAGAGGGAGAACGAGAGAAAATTCTTAAAATGCATGCACTTGCTGATGAATTTCTTTCCTATGACTACTATGTTTTCGTCTCACCTATTTGGAACTTAAGCTCTCCAGCGGTGCTAAAAGCCTATTTGGACAACCTCTTTATCGCTGGAAAAACTTTTGCTCATACTGCAAATGGTCCAAAAGGGCTCCTTACCGGCAAAAAGGCCATTCATATTAATACACGCGGCGGCCTTTACACAGGTACACCGATGAAGGAATTAGAATGTGGAGATCGTTATCTAAGAATTGCGCTTAACTTCCTTGGCATTGAGGTAATGGACACCATTATTGCAGAAGCTTTAGATCTATATCCGCAAAAGGTACAGGAAATCGTTGAAAAAGCAAAAGAAGAAGCGATTCAAGCTGCCAAGGTAATGATAAAAGTACCAGTACATCAGCCATAGCATAAAGAAAAGCTTCCTCCAACGGGAAGCTTTTTCTCTATGCAAAACGATAGTAAATGAGAAGAAAGGTGGTCATTGTAAAAACAAAATTCAAAAATACAAACACCATTTGAGAAATTTTAGTCCGATGTATTTTTATTGGGGGATCGTAAAATGATACTCCCTCAATAATAAATATAATTAAGACGATATGAATCATCAGGTGTCCAATAATTTCTGTGACACCAAACAGCATGGTAGTAGAAATAAAGATCAACGTTAAGACAAAGGCCAAAAGACGATTTAAGATTCCTACGATTAATAAATATCCAACGACAAATTCAATAAAAGCAGCTAGTACCACAAACGTTGCCGACGGAAAACCAAAGGTTGGCACACCGTGCTGATGAATAATATCCATACTCATTGCAGGATAGACCCATTTCTCAACGGCTACCCAGCATAAGGATAAACCTGTCCCTAAATAAAGAAAAGGGAATCCCCAATCTTCAAGCTTTGTTTTCCCGACTAATAATACACCAACAATGGCTAGATAAAAGCCATAATCGAGCATGTGAAACAATCCGGAGTGGTTTAGCTGATATATAAATAATCCCAATAATATAAGAGCACCAGCTTTTGTCGCATAATGAATAGGTATCAATAGCAGGATAATCGTTATCCACATTAGTATTCTAATGAATTGATTTGTGATAGCAAATTCTGGTGCAAATATCGTCCCTGCCAAAACCTGAATAATTAACGCAATCGCTGTACCATATTTTAAAATATACCTAGAGGATTTACGGTACCTGTCTAATACCCCATCAATTTTTTTAGTAATTGGAACTTTTTCTAAGAGCGGCAATAACTGGGGCAATACTGCAAGCAAAACCGCAACCAATAAGGTAATGGTCATAAACAGCGGCGATAAAATATGTTCAATTTCTTCTTTTTCTGGAGTAACTTCTGTAAACCACTTTACATGAGCGTCTACAAAAAGAGGTGTACAAACAATAATCAATACGAACAAGATGATGACTTTACCTCTATTTTTCATTAGATCCTCCCAAAAAGTATTCATCTATATAGTTTTCGGTTACTAGCTTAAATATTCTATTTCACAGGAGAATGTTTTTCTTCTATAATAATGGGATATGGGAAACAGTAACATAGGTATATCTTATTATTAGGAGAACATGAATGTTAAAAGATTTCTTTTCAAATGCAACCATTCTGATTGCGTCATTTGCAGTGATGGGTCAAATTTTTAAAAATATGCCATTATCTCCCTCATCATCACATTCAACAAAGCTTTATTGGGGAATTTGCTATGGTGTTCTTGGAAACATCTTAATGGCATTTAGTTTCCAAATTAATTCCACCACAATTGCTGATTTACGGCACCTTTCCATTGTTGTTGCCGCTGCCTTTGGGGGAGTTGTACCTGCAATCATCGCTTCTGTATTCATTGCTTTAGGAAGGGTTACTCTCTTTGGTTTCACGGAAACTGCTATTGTTGCAGCCATAAGTGTACTTCTGACAGGAATCGTGTGTGGGTGGTTTTCTAAATTAAACCTCCATCCAACTTTGAAAGCATTTACTATGAACCTTATTGGTTTATTTTTTATTACCATTGTCTTTGCTATTTATATTGAAGATACAAAGACCCTTTTAAATGTTTTATTGAATCATTATCTTATTTCCTTAGTTGGTGGATTTTTTGCTTATCATTTATCGGTATATATTGCTAATTCCAATGCAGCAGAAAAAGAATTAAATCTTAGTCTACTAAAATTACAGGAAAGTGAACAAAAGCTTCACAAAGCAAATGAACTTCTAAATCAACTTTCTTATATGGATGGGCTGACAGGCATAGGAAATAGAAGGCACTTTGATGAAGTTCTCAACAAGGAATGGACCAGATTAACTTCAACCCAGTCACCATTAACGCTTCTCATGTTTGATATTGACTACTTTAAAAAGTACAACGATACTTACGGCCACCTCGCTGGTGACCAATGCCTGCAAACCATTTCATCTGCCATTAAAGACCTTGTTGCGAATAACCCATATGCGGCATTTAGTCGATATGGTGGTGAGGAATTCGCCCTAATCCTAACCAAAACAAATTTAGATAAAGCAGTCAATATGGCAAAATTAATTCAAAAGAAGGTTCATTCACTTAAAATTGACCATAGAAGTTCGGAAGTATCGGACATCGTTACAATCAGTATTGGAATTGCCTCAATCATCCCGAGTTCGGAAGCGGAACCAAAAGATTTAATTCATTTAGCTGATACTTCTTTATATACCTCCAAAGCTAACGGAAGGAATACTATTTCAACTCTTTAAATATAAAACGGAAGGGTTTTAATCCTTCCGTTTTTATACATATTTCTACAATTCTCCTCTCTTTTCATTCTTTTATTCTAAATAATTAGTAAATTCTGTTGTATTAACCCGAAGAAAAATGTAAAATTTTCCTTATAAGCACAGTGGATGGTGAAATAGATGGAAATTACTAAACACCTTTTCTTAAATCTTTCTATTTTAATAATATTGCTCCTTTTTTGCTTAATTTGGCTTGACCGATGCAGAACACTTCCTTTTTCCAAAACTACTATCATCATTATCTCTGTCCTATTCTTATGGATATGTCTTCAATTCGCCTATAGTCCTGTTCCCTATGCGCGATATGATTTGCGTATCATTCCCATCGTCATTGGCGGTTTATATCTGGGAATCGGTCTTATACTTGTCGCGGGATTGTTACTCATTAGAAGCCTATATGGCCTTGACTCAGGTTTGGTTGGAACGATCCTTCTTTATGTACCACTCGCTATTGTTTTTTTTCGATTATCACCCTGGTTTTGGAAACAATCCTCAGAACGAAGAATATACACTGCAATTTGTTTAGGTATGATACTTGGAGTTCTAAGCACTGCTGGGGAATTGCTTAAAGATACAGGCAGCCCATGGTTTGATGTTTTATTTGCCTACATGGTACTCCCCCCGCTAGGCATTGGTCTTATTGCCTATTCGATTGAATATATCAAAAAAAGTGTAGAACTTAAACATGAATTAATCAAAGTGGAAAAGTTAAAGGCCGTCGAACAAATGGGTGCTGCCATCTCACATGAGATCCGAAATCCGTTAACTGCTGCTAGCGGGTTTGTCCAGTTACTCAATGATGACTACCTCCCTAGACATAAACGCAGAGAATACCTCTCAATCGTAAAAGACGAACTTAATTCCGCTGAAAGAGTAATTGAAGATTATTTAACGTTTGCTAAGCCGTCTTTAGTCTCGATTGAAGAACTAAATGTTAAAAATGAACTAAGGCAAATTATTAACATCTTAACTCCGATGGCAAATCAAAATTCCGTGGAAATTATCACTGATTTTTCTGTAATTGGATTCATTAAAGGGGATAAACAAAGATTTCGCCAATGCTTCATTAATATCCTCAAAAATTCAGTTGAAGCGATGCCGAATGGGGGCCATCTTTATGTTGAAACCCATTTTAACAAGGATTATGTAACCATCTGCATCAGGGACACAGGAATTGGGATGACACTTGAGCAGCTTGAACGACTCGGTGAGCCTTATTATTCAACGAAAGGGAAGAATGGTACAGGTCTTGGAATGATGGTCGTTTATAGTATTGTGCGAGCTATGAATGGTTTTATCCGAGTCGAAAGTGAATTAAACGCAGGCACCACATTTCACATTAAGTTTCCAACGATCACCTCGTTTATGAAAAATGAAAATTGACTTATACAATAGAAATCGACAGGTATTGTACCTGTCGATTTTTTCATATATAAACTACTCTTTAACTACCCAAATGACTTGCTCTATTTTGATATTCTCCGATTTCAGTTGTCTTTGGGTAATCATCCTGATCAATATTAGTATTTTGAATCGCAGCAATTACCTTTTTAGTAGAAGGACTAATGTCAACTTCAAAATATGGCTCGTATGCTTCCAATGGTGGCTTTTTAGTTGCATAAACTGCAACTATAACTCCTACAAACGCAACCGCTAAGGCAATAATAAAAGGATTTGTTGCACCCATTACTTTTGCAAGGACATAAACGAAAGAACCAAGGATAATGTTTGCATAAGCACCTAAACGATTCATGCGCTTCCAATATAATCCTAAGTATACAACAAAAAAGAATGCTGCACCAAACCCGCCATACACATAGGTGAATCCCATTGCTAATAATACTGGCGGTTTAATTGCACTTACCACGGCTATGATACCAAGGGCAAAAATACAAAATCTAAGTTGTTTTCTTTCCGTATTTTCACTTATTTTTTTATTATGAAAGATGTTTTTATAAATATCATTATAAAGTGATGTACCGCAATGCAGAAGCATGGAATTCGCAGTGGAAACTGCGGCCGCACATAAGGCTACTAATGTTAAAGCACCAACCAATGGATGAGCATACTCCATTATAACGATTGGCATGATATAATCAGTAGTTTGTCCTGCTGGAATACTTGGAATTAATGTTTTAGCTCCTAACCCAATTACAATTAAAGGGAGGAAAATAGCAATCAAAGCAATAACAGATAACACCATTTGCATTATAGCAACTTTGACACTTTTCGGCGCTAACATCCTCGTCACCCAGTGAGGTGATACTGCTGCACCTAAGGAATTTGAGATAAAAATCGAGAATAGTGCTCCTAATCCAAATGTACCAACAGGAGATAAAAGAACACCTGCGCTTAAATTTTCTCCCCCTTCAATTGTTGGAGCAGTGCTTGTGGAAAGGGTGTTAAATATGTTTTCGAATCCTCCTGTAGCTACTAAAACAGCTCCTGCTCCTAAAACTACCCCTAAAACGATCAAGATTGAATTTACTGTATCAGTAACGGCAACAGACCAGAAACCACCAATGCTTGTGAAAAGTAAAAAGATTAAAAAGACAAAAATAGCAATTTTATAGTCAATCCCTTTGATTGTTGAAAAAACAATCCCGAAGCCAACCACCTGTAAATGGGTGAAAACAAAATATCCAATAAGCATTAATGCTGCTACCAGTGTCCTTAAATGACTGTTTTTCTTAAAAGGTTCATATCTTAGTTGAACGTATTCTGGAAAGGTCCTGGCAGGTGTTTCTGGTCTTCTGATTTTATATGCCACAAGAGGAATTAATGCGGTTCCAAAGAACCATCCTGCTACCCAGCCAATAATCGCTGCAACTCCGGAGCTATAAAGATATCCTGGAACACCCATGACAGAGGCCACACTAACCCACGTTGCGACTGAAGTTCCAACTCCAATCCATAGCCCCATCCGATGTCCTCCTGTTGTAAAATCAGACATCGACTCAACATTTTTTAAACTTTGCAAACATGACCAGATGAGAAATACCATATAAAATCCAAAAACAGCTATATACCAAGTCATTTTTCTTCCTCCGTCTAAATTATTTAAATAGTTTTCCTGAAGCACCCCAGCGCTTTACACCCGATTTTTCAATTCGAGCACAAAGGTTTACTCCAAATCCAATTGAAAATAATATTGTAAACAACCAGATTGAAAATGCTACTATCATAATGATCACTCCTAGTAAATGGATAAAATATTATTTTAATACAGCACCAAATGACTCAAAACGTGCAAGGTTAGTTGTAAAATTGGGAACCTTTTTTGTGGTTTCAGCTTCTTTTACTAACTGAACAACTAAATCGTTATAAGGAGTTTTTACACCAACCTCTTTCCCCTTTTTGCTAACAAAACCATTGATATAATCAATTTCGGATTCTTTTTGCTTTTCTAGATCTTGAAGCATACTTGCTTTCAGCTTCCTATGTGGAGACCAAACTTCATGATAAAAGTCCATTTTTTCACTAACTGTTTGTCCATCTTTCAGTTCTAAAAACTCCATATCTTTTCCTTGCATCTTGGCTAATTGAATTCCTTGTGCATGTGCTACTTTAATCGCTTCATCTGCAATATAAGCTAAACTAGTCATAGCCGTTTTATTATCCAGAACTTCTCCAAAAGTACAGCCAAGCGCAGCTGACATCCCGCTAAATGTTGCATTCATTAGTACCTTCGACCATTTAATGCCTAAGATATTTGAAGAAATTTCACAATACCCAACATGATCTAATACTGCTTTTACCTTTGATAATCGTGAAGTAATTTTCCCATCAATCTCACCAATATCAAATGCGTATTTTTTTACCGTCTCCCATTCAGTTGTTAGTTCAGACTCACCTGGGCCTATCCAAGTTGCCCCAAATCCAACAACCCCACCTACTGTCCTTTTTGCTCCAATCATAGAAGAAACATATTCTTCAGGGACTCCATTTTGAAGAGTACAAACAATACTATTTTCATGAAGATGTGGAATTACTTGATTTAAAGATTCATAGTTATACACCTGTTTGGTTAGCAAAAAGACCAAATCATATGTTCTATCCAATTTATAAGGTGTGATGGCATTAACCGGAATCGTTTTATTGATAAACCCCGTTAACTTGGCACCAGTTTGATTCAACTTTGTTACATGATCTTCATTAATATCAATTAAATCTACATTCTCCCCGCCTTCTGTCATTAATGCTCCAATTATTGTTCCTAAAGAACCTGCTCCCATTATGGCAATACTCATAACAAAATCCCCCTATTGTATAAAATTTAAGTTTAGTTAATTGATTAAGTTCTGAATAAATTCTTAATTTTGCACGTTCGAGACACTAGTAAGTAGATTATTTCTTTTTAATTTATCTAATCCTAAAATTTTCCTAGCCTCTGCCGGACTGGCTACTTTTCTTCCTAAGGTATTAGACAATTCTACAATTCTCTTAACAAACTGGGCATTTGAAATCGCTAGTTCTCCTCTGCGGTAATAAACACTATCTTCCATTCCCACGCGAACGTGCCCGCCTAATAGGATACTCATTGTATTGATGGTTAATTGATCCTTACTTGCCCCAATGGCTGACCAAGTTGACCCTTCTGGAATAGAGTCAATTAAAAACATTAAGTTCTTAGGAGTGGCAGGCATTCCGCCATGTACACCTAACACAAATTGAAAGTGAAACGGCTTTGTGATTAATCCTTTATTCGCGATTCTTAAGGTGTTATGTATCATTCCAATATCAAATATCTCAATTTCAGGCTTAATTTGGCGTTCTTTAGTAACCGCTGCCAATTGTTCCAAAAATACTGGCGTATTATGAAAAACACCTTGACCAAAGTTCATGGTTCCTGCATCAAATGTGGCCATTTCAGGGTTTAATTCACAAACTCTTAATCTTGCTTCATCATCCATCTCTATTCCACCAGCAGTTGTTAAGTTTAATATAATATCACATTTGTCATGAACCCGATCAATTACTTCCTTATATGTATCCAATTCTAGCGTATTATCCCCCTTATGATCTCTGACGTGAATATGGGCAATAGCCGCACCCTCTTTCCATGATTCAAAAACAGAATCGGCAATCTCTTTTGGCGATAATGGCACGTAAGGTGTGTGTGCCCGAGTAGTTGATGCTCCAGTTGGAGCCACAGTAATAATTAATTTTTCCATCATATTCCCTCACATTCTATATATAATATTTTTCAATTTATGATAGATGCAATTTCTATGCCAATAGAATTAGACCCAATTTACAGGCTTTTCAACTTTTATCTTTAATTGAGTGATGAAATATGTAATCGGTTTTTTTATATTAATTAAAATTTCCGATAACTCAAACAATTAATTAGTGATTAATAAAAGAATCACTTCTGATTCCTTTATTAATCACTTATCTGAATCCCTAATTTTTGGGCCTTTTTCACTACCGATGATTGGCTAATTTTTAAAACTGACGCAGCTTTTCTTGTACTTCCATATTCCATTAGTGCTTTTTCAATCGTCTCTTTTTCTACTTTTGCCACAATTTCTTTAAGGCTAAGTTCGTCGCTTAATTTTTCTGTGCTTAGGGTAGGAATATTTAATAATTTCATTGCTAAACTAACATGAATATTTCTGTATTTATCTGAAATGATAACCATACGTTCAATGATATTTCGCAGCTCTCGAATATTTCCTGGCCAAGTATAGGTTTTGAACAAGTCAAATACTTTATAATCTAACACGACTTGTTTTTTATACTTTGAGTTATAAATGTCAAAAAAATGCTTCACCAATATTTCAATGTCTGACGTCCGTTCCCTTAGCGGGGGTATACTAATAGGAAAAACATTCAATCTGTAATAAAGATCTTCCCTGAATTTCCCCTTTTTCACTAGTTCAAATAGATTACAATTTGTCGCAGCCAAAATCCGGACATCAAATTTAATCGATTTTGTTCCGCCTACACGTATGACTTCTTTTTCCTGTATTATTCTGAGAAGCTTTGATTGTAATTCAAGAGGCATTTCTCCAATTTCATCCAAGAGCAGTGTTCCTTTATCAGCAAGTTCAAACATACCGATTTTCCCTTTACTTGATGCTCCTGTAAAAGATCCTGCTTCATATCCGAACAATTCTGCTTCTAACAGACTGGCAGGAATGGCAGCACAATTGACTTTTATAAATGGTTTACCTTTTCTGTTACTATTACTATAAATCACATTTGAAACAACTTCTTTCCCTGTCCCAGTCTCTCCCGTTATGAGTACAGTTACATCCAAATTCGCTACTTGATGTATCATGCTAATAAGGGTTTGTATTTCTTCACTATTACCAACTAAATTATTAGAAATTTGCAGACTTCTTAGATGTTCGATTTCATTTTGTGAAGAAACTAACTTTTCTTGTATTGCCAATAAATCTGACATATCGCGATTGATCACAACAACCTTTTTTACATTTCCATCATCATCAAATATAGGTGTACCAGAAATTAATACCTTTACCCCTGTACGGATCTCCGCCATCGCATTAATTGATTTTTTTGTTTTAATAATGTCAGGTGTAATGGCATTTTTAAACAATCCTTCCTCCATTAGATCACTTACATATTTATTTAAGACTAGTTCTGCTGGCAAGCCAGTTATTTTGCTATAAGATTGATTGACATATAAGGTCTTTCCTTCCCCATCAGATATATAAATCCCATCATATAGCTCATCACATATTTTTTTATAATCAATGGCCTCGTTTAAATCATCCAGTTCCTTATAAACTCTTTTTAAATCTGATACCATTTCCGTACTAATCAAAGAATTAGGGGACTTGGATTCCAAAGTTTCTATTAATTCTTTAAGTATTTTGTTTGAAGAGTATAATTTTTTCTTGTTCATATTTTCCTCACTACTCTGTATTTTCAGTCTATTAGAATAATTTTATCATTTTTCAGTTTATATAGGGATAGTTGGAAGGAGATTTAGTCATCCGAAACATAAAAAAAGGCAGACTCTCGGCAGCCTGCCTTTTTAATTAAGCATACATTTTATTTTCTTCTTTTTGGAAAAAGCTCTTCATCGCATGGAATACATCCGCTTTTTGCTTAAGAATATAATAACGGAACTGCTCATCCTTGATATTCTTGTAGGCAGACATTAAGGTGGAATGACGATTATACTGATTTACTTCTCCATAACCAAACATGTTTGAAACCTTCATTAGTTCTTCAACAAGCTTGACGCAGCGAGCATTATCAGATGTTAGATTATCACCATCAGAAAAGTGGAATGGATAAATGTTGAACTTACGTGGATTATATTTTGCATCAATGATTTCTAAGGCTTTTCGGTAGGCCGAAGAACAGATGGTTCCCCCACTTTCACCCTTTGAGAAGAAATCCTCCTCAGTAACAACCTTTGCTTCTGTATGATGCGCAATAAATTCAATTTCAACGGTTTCATATTTGGTACGTAAGAAGCGTGTCATCCAGAAGAAGAAGCTTCTAGCCATATATTTCTCCCATATCCCCATCGAACCACTTGTATCCATCATAGCAATTACAACTGCTTTGGAATCTGGTTTTATTACTTCATTCCAAGTCTTAAATTTCAAATCTTCTTTATAAATAGGATGAAATGCAGGTTTCCCCGTCATTGCATTTCTCTTAAATGCAGACATCATGGTACGCTTCTTATCGATATTACCCATTAATCCTGTTTTGCGGATATCATTAAATTCAATATTTTCAACTAAATGTTCCTGATCTTCTTTTCTTTTCAGATTTGGCAGCTCTAGTTGTTTAAATAAAGCTTCCTCTAATTCCATTAATGAAACTTCTGCTTCAAAGTAATCTTCACCAGCTTGATCCCCAGCGCCTTGCCCTTTTCCTGGACCCTTTTGCGCATTTGAACCGTCACGAGCAACTACGTCACCTACTTGGCTTTCACCGTCACCTTGGCCCACGTGTTTGTTTTTGTCATAATTGTAGCGGATTTTATATTCGTCTAATGAACGAATTGGAATTTTAACCACATCGCGTCCATTGGACATTATAATGCTTTCTTCTGTAATTAAGTCGGGAAGATTGTTTCTAATTGCCTCCTGGACTTTTTCTTGATGCCGTTGCTGATCATCGTGGCCTTTACGGTGGAGGGACCAATCTTCTCTTGAAATTACATATTGATGGTTATTGTCAGACAATGTAAACCCCTCCTTATAAATTTTTATTGTTTTCTAGAGTCACATTTTTTTTGAAAAATCATAGAATAACCCGAGTGTAAAAATGCAGATAATGTTGATTACTTTATCCTATGCAGAAGCAGCAAATAATTTACAAATTATTTTGACAATTGGGCTCACACCTTTAAAATTGGACGAGCATAGTCTGTAAGTTGATTGGCGCTCCAGGCGGTTCGGGAAGCCTCCTCGGCGCAAGCGCCTGCGGGGTCTCCCCTGTCCCGTCCTCCTGCAGGAGTCTCGTGCCTTCCGCGCAAATCAACAATGAGATAACTGCTTTGTCAAATTTTTTAAAAAATCAACCCATTATTGAAAAAAACAGACTGGCAGATTCCTTCCGCCAGTCCCTACTATTTGAATTACCGGTTTAATAAACTTCCGACATACCGTAATAGTTCATTTGCTGATGTTGAGTTGTATCCGTGTTCGTCAATTAATCTAGCAACAACATCATTAATTTTCTTTAACTGCTGTTCATCTGGTGTTTTGGAAGAAGTGGTAATTTTGACTACATCTTTAAGATCTGCAAATAATTTCTTTTGAATCGCTTCACGAAGTCTGTCATGTGAGTTGTAATCAAATCGTTTACCTTTTCTCGCAAAGGCAGAGATTCTGATCAGGATTTCTTCCCTAAATGCCTTTTTCGCATTTTCAGAAATACCAATTTGTTCTTCAATCGAACGCATTAATTTTTCATCTGGGTTGATTTCCTCACCGGTTAACACATCACGAAGCTTCGCTTTGTTGCAGTACGCTTCAACATTATCAAGGTAATTATCCATCAATGTTTTCGCGGACTCTTCATAGGAGTAGACAAATGCTTTTTGAACTTCATTCTTGGCAATATTATCATACTCTTTACGTGCAACCGAAATATAATTCATATAGCGCTCACGGAGTTCAGCTGTAATAGAAGGATGTTGATCCAGTCCGTCTTTTAACGATCTTAATACATCTAAAGCATTAATAGACGGTACTTCTTTACGAATGATAGTAGATGATATTCGGTTAATGACATAACGCGGGTCAATCCCACTCATACCTTCATCTGGGTATTCTTTCTTTAGTTCACTGACATCAACTGCATTAAAGCCTTCCACATTCTCTCCATCATACAGTCGCATTTTCTTGACTAAGTCAATATCACCCTTTTTTGGTTCCTTCAGACGGGTTAGAATCGTAAACATCGCTGCAACCCGTAACGTATGCGGGGCAATATGCACATCCGAAACATCACTTTCACTAATCATCTTTTCATAGATTCTTTCTTCCTGTGAAACTTTTAGATTATACGGAATTGGCATAACAATAATCCTGGAATGCAAGGCTTCGTTCTTCTTGTTCGAAATAAATGAACGGTATTCCGTTTCGTTTGTATGTGCAACGATTAGCTCATCTGCAGAAATAAGTGCAAACCTTCCAGCTTTAAAGTTTCCTTCTTGTGTTAAGGAAAGCAGATGCCACAAGAACTTTTCATCACACTTTAACATTTCCTGGAATTCCATCATTCCGCGATTCGCTTTATTCAGTTCACCATCAAAGCGGTAGGCTCGTGGATCTGATTCTGAACCAAATTCTGCAATAGTTGAAAAGTCAATACTTCCTGTTAAATCGGCAATATCCTGTGATTTTGGATCGGACGGGCTAAAGGTTCCGATTCCAGTTCGCTTATCCTCTGAGAAAAAGATTCTTTCAACTAACACATCTTCGATTCTTCCACCGTACTCCTGCTCCAGGCGCATCATATTTAATGGTGAAAGATTTCCTTCAATGCGAATACCATACTCTTCATAAAAATCCCGACGTAAATGATGAGGGATTAAATGAAGCGGATCTTCGTGCATCGGGCAGCCTTTAATGGCGAAAACAGAGCCTCTATCCGTATGGGAGTAGGCCTCTAAACCACGTTTCAGCATGGTAACAAGTGTAGATTTACCGCCGCTTACCGGACCCATCAGCAATAATATCCGCTTTCTTACATCCAGCCTTTTAGCCGCAGGATGGAAGTATTCCTCGACAAGTCTTTCTAATGACTCCTCCAAACCAAATAATTGATTCCCAAAGAAATTGTAGTTCTTAGTCCCTTTGACTTCCTCAATGCCAGCGTCTTTGATCATATTATATACTCGTGAATGTGCAGATTGTGCTACCCATGGCTTCTCTTTTAACAACAGTAAATAATCTCCAAATGATCCTTCCCAACGTAGCTTTTCTTCCTCTTCTCTAAACATCTCAATTTTTTTTAGGATATCCATAAGGCCCTCCCCCTGTAGCGTTATCAGAGACGATTAATATACTCTATGCACCAAAGAACTTGAACATGCGTAACGTTGAAGTATTCCTGCCTATCTTTTTTGTTTTATTAAAAGATTGGAATATTGCTCTTTTCATTTTTTTAAGATAGGCTATAATAAATGTATATGTGTATATAACAAGAAATATCTTAAAAATAAGGAGGCTTTACATAAGCATGGGACTTTTTCTAGTTATTTTAGTTATGGTGGCGTTTCTAGCAGCTATCTTTACATCAGGTTATAATGATAAGCCAGGATCCAGTAAATAATATTTTCCACCAAAATAGGCTGCCATGAGGGCAGCCTTTTATTATTTGTAAGAACTGTATGCGTTTGCTAGAAGCAGTATGGTTGTTTGTATGAACTGTGTGCGTTTTGTAGAATCCGTACGGTTTATTGTAGAACCTGTATGCTTTTTTGTATAAGCTGTACGCTTCTTTGTAGAACCTGTACACTTTTTTGTATAAGCTGTACGCTTTTTTGTATAAGCTGTACGCTTTTTTGTATAAGCTGTACGCTTTTCCGTAGAACCTGTACACCTTTTTGTAGAACCTGTACACTTTTTTGTATAAGCTGTACGCTTTTCCGTAGGAACTGTACACTTTTCTGCAAAACCTATACAGTATTATCTCAAATCCATCTTATTTTTTTGAACAAATTCCTTCATATCCATCCGTGTTTGTTTTTCAAGCATGTTTGCCATCTGCTCAGTCCAGGTATCCTTCCTTTTTCCGTTTGTCCTCTCCACATAATAGTTGGAGATTACTTGATTATAATCTTGCAGCTGCCGTAAATAAATGTCTTGGTCCTGTTCATATTCTTCTTCATGATAGACATGCTCAAAAGGCAGTCTTGGCTTTTGGTCATTTATTTTCTCTGGATAGCCGACCGTCATGCCAAAGAGCGGGATGACCCTGTCTGGAGTTTTTAATAATTCTTTTACATCCTCAAGCTTATTGCGAATTCCACCTATGTAACAAATTCCGAGTCCCATTGATTCCGCAGCGATTGCTGCATTTTGAGCGGCCAGCGTCGCATCGATGAGCGCCACCATAAATTTCTCTGTACTTTCAATTGAAGCGAGTACACCTTTCCCTTCCATTTCTCCAATCAATTCATGTCGGCTCAAATCGGCGCAAAATACAAATAGATGGCCATTTTCCGCAACGTATTCCTGGTTTCCTGCTATCTCCGCAAGCTTCCGCTTTTTTTCCTTATCCTTTATGCCAATAATCGAATATGCCTGGATAAAGCTAGATGTAGACGCAGCTTGTGCACAAGCAACAATCGTTTTAATTTGTTCATCGGTTAACTGTTTGTCCTTAAAATGACGGATTGATCGATGATTTAATATAGTAGTAATGGCTTCATTCATAATGATACTCCCTTTCTGTGTTTAACAAAAAGAGGCCTATATTGGCCCCTATTTTAATTGACGATAGTCTTGCTGCCTTAATGCTTCATAGATTAGAATCGCAGCGGTATTGGATAAATTCAAGGAACGAATATTATCATTCATCGGAATCCTCAGGCTGACATCCTTATTATTTTCAATCACGTCTTTTGGAAGCCCGGTCGTTTCACGGCCAAAAATGAAAAAATAATCTTTATCGGGATTGCTATAATCGAAGGAACTATAGGGCTTTTCACCAAATTTAGTAATATAGAAAAACTCTCCGCCTTCATTTTTCTGATAAAAATCATCTAGTGAATCATAATAAACAATGTTTACAAACTCCCAATAATCCAATCCCGCTCTTTTTAACATTTTATCATCTGTTGAGAACCCTAATGGACGGATCAAATGTAAGGATGTATCGGTTCCAGCACAGGTTCTTGCGATGTTTCCTGTGTTTGAAGGTATTTGCGGCTGATATAGTACGACATGTATTGCCAAGAATCTCACCTCATAAAAAAAACTCTTTTAACATTATACCATTATCAACCTGCCAAACAAATTTTCTCACCCATCGACAATCGTGAAAAACTTATATTTAATATTTGGTGTGTAGGCAGATGAATCTTCATAGGCCCAGTATCTCATACGGCTATTGTACGTATTGGCATTAACAAGCGGCATTCCATAGGCATCCTTAGCTGTGACCATTGTGTTATGATTATAACGGCCGTCCCCTTCGAAATCGTAGCAGATAACATCCCCCAATAACAGTTGATCTGGGCTGCTGACTTCTTTTGCCCGTAAGCCACTCTTCGAATTAGCCAAATACAACCGTAAGGAATGGGCCACTGTCCAGCTGTAACTCCAATTATTACTTCGGACCCACCAGCCTGTTCCTTTGTTCGGATAGCCTCTCATCGGCGCCCCGCCAGCGTGAAGACATTGCGAGATATAATTCGTACAGTTGTTCTCAAACGTCTTATAGGCGGGATTGTAGCTATTCCACCAGCGTTCCGCATATTGAACCGCTTTTAAGCGATTATACTGATAACTTATCCGTTCCTCCTGTTCATCCTCTGCTGCGATTTCCAACTCATACTGCTTCGCATAGGGGTTTATTTCTTTATCCATAATCAAATCATTTTTAAAGAACTTGCACATTCGTACTTCGACTTCTTCCTCTTGATATAGCGTTCCTTTTTGTCTAATCAGGTATTGGTAATGAACCTGATAAATCGTGGTTTGAAAATCTCCATCAACGGATTGATTAAGGATGTTCCCCCGAGCCTTCACCTTAACGATATCTGCGGACCGTTTAGCAAAAGACTCCAGCTTTTGTTCGGCCTTTTCATAATTCCCTGGCTGCCTCTTACTCTTTGAAACAAATTGTTCGACTCGTCCTTCAAACAATTCCTGGAGTGATTGATCCACCTTGATCTCCCCCTTCTGTTTCATACATATGTGCAGAAGGGAAATTTAATCAAAAAAAATGAGCAAAGACTGTATGTCCTCGCTCATTTAGTTCTTAAGTTTTAGTAAACTTTTTTCAATCGCACTCTTCACTTCTAAATCGTCTTCCTTTTCTGCTGCTTTTTCCAGTGCCTCAACCGCTTCTAGACTGCCAATTTTCCCTAGAGCCCATGCCGCTGTTTCCTTTAGTACAGTACTGGTTTCATTTTCTAACACACCTAGTAAATCTGGAACAGCACTTTCGTCCTTGAAATGAGCCAGCGCGATGATGACATTGCGCTGAATCGGCTTTTTGCCTCTCCACGATCCTGCGACGGGACCAAATCGGTTTTTAAATTCACGATTGCTCATTTTTAACATCGGTCGGAGGAGTGGCTTGGCTATCTCGGGGTCAGCCTCCATTTCCTCATGGAAGTGAAAATCCTTCCCTTTATTGACTGGGCAGGACGTTTGACAGGAATCACATCCATACACCCGGTTACCAATCTTATCTATAAATTCTTCAGGAATCACAGTTTTTGTCTGTGTTAAAAAGGCCACGCAGCGCTGTGCATTAATTTGTCCACCTTGTATCAATGCTCCCGTCGGGCAGGCTTCGATACAAGCAGTACAAGAACCGCATTGATCCTCCATTGGTGTATCAGCTTCAAAAGGAATGCTGGTAATCATTTCGCCTAGGTAGACATAGGAGCCAAACTCCGGCGTCATAACCGCACAATTTTTACCGCTCCAGCCAATCCCAGCCCTCACGGCAACCGCACGGTCAGAAAGCTCCCCTGTATCGACCATTGATTTGAGTCGGGCCTCTGGTACTTTTGCTAAAATAAACGCCTCCAGCTTTTTTAACCGGTCTCGTAAAATATGATGATAATCTAATCCCCATGATGCCCGGGAAAAAAAGCCTCTCCGTTCGCCTTTTTTACCTACAACCCGAACCTTCATTTTTGAAGGATAGGCAAGCGCAATGGAAATGATCGACCGCGGTTCTGGAAGAAGCATGGCTGGGGTCACCCGTTTTTCAATATCAGGCTCTTCAAAGCCTGATTGATACCCAAGCTCCTGCTGGCGAATCAGTCTATTTTTCAACTCTGTAAAAGGATCTGCCGTGGTAAAACCAATCTTATCAATGCCGATTGTTTTACTATACGCAATGACTTCCTCCTTCAATTGATCAATATTCATTCCAAAACCTCCCTTCTTCTAAAAATAATCTATAGGTAAGCCGCTAATTTCTCGTTCCATATCTCATTATGATAAACTATTTTTATGAAATTTTGGAGGTGGAATCATTGGAAATTCAGCTTTCGTCAGAAATAATCAGCCAGATTCCTAAATTTAAGCTAGGAGTTATTGAATATAAAGATATTACCGTAGGCGATTCCCCACAAATGGTAAAAGGAAGACTGCAGCTTTTTCAAGAATCGATTTACTTTGATTTAGAAAATAAAAACCTAACAGAGCTGCCTGGAATTCAGGAATGGCGCAGTATTTTTAAAACTTTTGGCAAAGACCCTAACCGGTATCGCCCTTCTGTAGAGGCTCTATACCGCAAAGTTGAGAAACAGAATTATCTCACCACAGTCCAAAGTGCCATTGATATCAATAACTTTTTCTCCTTGCAATATCAGGTGCCAATTGGTATTTATGACAGCAATCAACTAGAGGGCCCTATCACAATTAAGGTCGCTGAGGCTGGGGAAGAATATTTAGGCCTTAATCGCCGCATGAATTCGTTAGAAAACCTTATCGTCTCAGCAGATAAGCTTGGACCTTTTGGCAGTCCTTTTGTAGATTCCAATAGAGCTCCGGTAACGGAAGCAACAAAAAATGCGCTGCAGATCATCTATTTAAAGCCTTCAACAGCGGTGAAAAATGCGGAAAGGCTGACAGAGTCGTTGATGAAGATGTTCACACAAATTCATGGCGGTGATGCAAGCTATTACATAGTAGGGGGCGATTAACAACGCCTCCTTTTTAAGGAGCAAAAATATAAAAAAACGCAATGCATCGTTCTCACGTAACGATACACTGCGTTTGGTAATATGTATGGAGCGGGTGATGAGAATCGAACTCACAACATCAGCTTGGAAGGCTGAGGTTTTACCACTAAACTACACCCGCACAAAAATAATTATTAACAAAAGTTTAAGAACTTAAACACATTTATTATAATACAAAGTTATTTCCCAACCGTCAAGAGAATTTTGCGTTTTTTGTCGAAAAAAATCCTTAAACAATAATATCCAATTTGGCCTTTTTTGATAATGATATGCCAGGGTAACAGTATAAATACCTTAATTAATATTTTCAGCCTTTTTGATGAAGAAGGATTCCAGAAAATCGCCTGGCACCCTCCAATTTCATGGATGGTGCCAGGCACTTTTTTTGATAATCCTTAACGTCACGAAGAGGCAAAACTCTTCCCGTTTAGATAATAAGCGGACTTCAGGAATGTGCTGAAAGCGACTTCTACCTCTGGAATTCCAAGTGATTGAATATGTTTGGTTATAATGCTCGCAAATTGGTCTTGAATCTCCTGACCGCGTTCGAACCATTTAACTTCAATCAATGGGTATCCTTGCACTTCATCGCCATCAAACACATAGGTTGATTGGACAATTTCTAACGTGAAATTATCTGTTTCACATACACATAAATCCGCCAATCCTAGTACTAATGAAGAACTAATTGTTTTTACCTGATCTACTGAAACTCCTCTAATGATTATATGGGGCATACAAATCCTCCAAGAGCTATTAATAAATTTTCAAAAGTACTAATCATATTCCATATTGACATAAATTTATCTAATATCCAAATTACTTCCGTGTGTTTAAAATAGGAAATAAAAAAACAGACTCTATAAAGAGCCTGTTAGTTTGTTCTTATTATTAAGCTTTACGCACGTTAGCAGCTTGAGCTCCACGTTGACCTTGCTCAACGTCAAAAGTAACTGCTTGACCTTCGTCTAAAGATTTGAAACCTTCGCCTTGGATAGCTGAGAAATGAACGAATACGTCTTCTCCTGCTTCACGCTCGATAAATCCGAAACCTTTTTCTGCGTTAAACCATTTTACTTTACCTTGTTCCATTTTTGTTTCCTCCTGCTGTGTGCTTTGCACACAATGTGTTACTATCCTTGCACTCAGTGATCATCAAGACGAAAAGTTAATCTTATACTATCCTTTACACCGAACAAAAATAATTCTTCTAAAGCTTAACATTTTTCTAAGTTATTTGCAAGAAGACATGGACAGCCATTTTTACCAGCTATAAACTTTCACACTTTAATAAAATAAAAATAGTGCCAACTTCTCTTAAATAGAAATCAGCACATCGTTTATTCGCTATCGCTATCGTGCCGCTTTTGGCGGTTGGCACACATCACATTTACGTTGGTTATTATTTTTAAATTTCGTTAATGTTTTTTCAAAGTTGCTGCCACATGCACATTTAAATAGTAACTTTTGAGAAAAGCCGTGATATTCCGTCGTTAGCAACTTACTCTCCGAATTGTTCTCAACGAATTCCTTAATTTTTCCAATTGTCCATCGTTTATTCATTCTCTTACCCTCCATATTTTATCGCAATGCGGAGGCTTTTTTGGCATCCGTTCAAATATCTATATTACTTTATAACCTTGGTTAAATCCATCCTTATACTTTTTATTTGTTTTAAATCTAGAGATATTCCCGTTTTAACTGAGCAGCAATAATATTCTTTTGGATTTCAGAGGTTCCTTCATAAATCTTGGTTATTCTAGCATCCCGATAAAAACGTTCCACAGGGAATTCAGCAATATAACCAATTCCTCCGTGAATCTGCACAGCTTTATCCGCGACACGATTATAAACCTCGGAACCGAGAAGTTTAACCATGGCCGCTTCCTTAATGATCTTCATCTCCTGGTCTACCATCCATGCAACTCTGTAGGTCATGCTTCTTAATGCCTCTATATCAAGAGCCATGTCAGCCAAGTAATGTTGAATAATTTGTTGTTCAAAAATCGGTTTACCAAACTGAATTCTTGTATTTGCATGTTGAATAGACATCTCTAAAAGCTTATCCGAAGAACCTAGATTTCTTGCAGCAAGCCCCGCCCGGCCATTGGCAAGAATTTTCAAAGCGTTGACATACCCTTGTCCCTCTTGACCAAGCACATTTTCTACAGGGACTTCACAATCTTCAAAGAAAATTTCTGCAGAATGGGATCCGTGAAGACCCATTTTCTTTTCATTTTTCCCTACTGTGAACCCAGGAAAATCTTTCTCTACGATAAAGGAGGTAATTCCCTTTGCTCCCTTCGATGGATCTGTTACGGCCATAACCGTAAAGACATCCGCGATAGGAGCATTTGTAATGTAATGTTTACTTCCATTTAAGATAAATTTATTTCCTATTCTTACCGCAGTTGTTTTGAGGTTCGTTGCATGTGAGCCTGCACTAGGTTCTGTCAAAGCAAAGGCACCGATCATTTCCCCTCTTGCCATTGAGGGCAAATATTTTCTCTTTTGTCCTTCATTTCCCATCTCTACGATCCCAACAGATCCGATCCCTGTATGGGCACCGATGACGGTGGTATACCCATTATGTGTTCTGCCTAATTCCTCGTAAATCGCACACTTGCCAACCATTCCAATTCCCGTACCGCCGTATTCTTCAGGGATGCTTAATCCAAACAAGCCCATTTCCTTAGACATTTTCATAATTTTTTCAGGAATTTCATCTTTTTCTTCAATTTCCATTGCAAGCGGATCCACTTCGCAATCAATAAAATCCCGAATACTTTGTTTTAAAACTTTAATATCCTCTGAGAATTGAAAATCCATAATCCCCACTTTCCTTCCTACTTTTCTTTCGTTCTCTATTTCTAAATTTTTATACTAAGATGTGAATAATAGAAAAAATTTTTATTCCAACGAAATTTTCACAACATCATTTAGATATTTCATTGCATTATATCCATAAATCTCCAGCTTTTTAGGAATAACTTTTTCTTCAGGATTATTATGGCGTAACTTCGCGCTAATTACTGTTATGAAATGACGGGGCTGCTCAATTTTTTCATAGGATATAGGTTCATTCATATTGTATTCCACCCCGTTTTTATCAACGAGCACTCCTTCAGAATCCATCTCCAATGAAACAATTTCACTTACATCCTCACCCACAACTTGGAAGTTAAGATATTCATATGTCCGATTCTCATGATTACTTATGACAACTTTCGTCGGCTGTCCAACTTCTACCTTGTCGATAGACATTGTACTGCCTGCATATTCAAAGGTTTGAGGATATTCATGTGAAGCATCCAATTCGATGGTTTGTGGGTCTTCAATAGTAAAA
Source organism: Bacillus sp. EB106-08-02-XG196 (assembly GCF_013396335.1). Classification (GTDB taxonomy): domain Bacteria; phylum Bacillota; class Bacilli; order Bacillales; family Cytobacillaceae; genus Neobacillus. The sequence continues at coordinate 32,618 of NZ_JABWSY010000021.1, read as the reverse complement.
TAAATCGATTCGAATTGAACATTAATCTCTTTTGGCTTTTCTCCAAAAAGTGACTCAAAGTGTGTTTGCATTGGAATCCAATTTGCCTCATAGGATCCTTCTAAAAAAGAGCTGCTGTACCTATCCGCTTTCACTTTTTTATGGTTCACTTCTAAATTATTAAAATTAATAACGTCTAACCGCTTCTCTCGCTGTTCAATATTAACACCATATTGCAAAACCGTCGCAGTAGGTGCAATGGTCAGTTTATCAAATCGAACCGGGATTCCTTCAACTATCGTTTCTTCATCCAAGGCATATTCGACGGAAGGCTGTTTTGTTACAGGGATCTCGAAGTTCCACTCCCCTGTTTCACTTACCATGCCCCCAGCCACAAAACCATTCTGATCAGAGGTATCACGAACCAATTTCAGAAGCTTTGTGATCTTTAGTTTGATTGTCCCGTTATCCTCTGTGAGTGGCTGCAGACCTATCTTCCCTTGATACACGTTCTTTTCTTCAATATTTACATCACCTTCAAGGACAGGAGGATAGTACCTTGGATATGCAGAAGTGTTCATGATTTCATAATCGTTCTCCACAAAAACCCCCTCATAAACATCCATGAAATATTGATTGTCTTCTTCTGTATCTTCTATTTCGTAAAAAACAAGCGTCTGAACTTCATCCGCAATCGCACTCTTGATCCTGATTTTCACCCCATTACTTTCGGCTTCAAGGTTCAGACTTTCACCCAGGTCCTGTTGAAGAAAGGCACGCAATTCCTGATCCTCTTCTGTCCATGTATAGTAGGATTTGGAAAACGCACCTGTAAAAAATTCTATTCCTAGTAATATTGCGAATATACCTGCAAATACAAGTCCTTTTCTTAGACGTTTCTTGTTCTTCTGCTGTCTATGCTTTTCCTTTTCTGCCAGTCTATCTTTAATGTTCTCCATGAATCCCGATGGCACATGCAAATCTTCCATCCTATCAGTAAGATTTACCAGGGTTAACATGACATCCTGAAAAGTAGCCAAATCTGCCTGACAATCAGGGCAATGATAAATATGTTCCTCTAAATCAATCTTTTTCGGACGATCCAAGTTTCTTTCTAAGTAATCGATATAATCCTTTTGATACTCTTTACAGCCATTATAGTTAGTTCCTTCCCCCATCCCTTTTCTAAGTGACTGAATTCCGGAAAACAAAAGCTCTTTCATCTTTTCTACTGAAACTTGGAGAAGATGTGCACCTTCTTCCTTAGAGATACCTTTTACATATGTTAGGACCATCGCATCTTTCTCATCCTCTTTTAATTGATCAAGTGCTTTAAATATATCCTGACGAGTTTCCCCTTCCACTCTATTTAGTAAACTTCTATCAGCAGAAAGCTCCCGGCATATATGTATGAAGATGGATGTGACCCACGATTCGAATGATGTTTCCCTTTTAAATCGAGGGGATTCCTTGTGGACTTTTAGAATGACCTGGTAAAAAAGCTCTTCCATTTGCTGTTGATTGCCAAGATAGGACCAACCGAGTGTATAGAACGATTGCTTATTCAGATCGAACCAATCAACGATGGATTCCACGCTTTTTATTCCTATGGCAGTGATGGATGTGGGATCTATTTTTGCTGGAATCATAAACGTGTTCCCCCCTTTACATTCTCTTCAAACCTTTTAACGTCTCCTCAATAAGGTTCTATATGCCTTATTCGACAATTTACTTTTATTTCCTCTTATTAATTTCATATAAAGAAGGAACATCTCATATAAAAGATGTCCCTTTTTATTTATTATGTTAACTTAAATATATTATTTTATAAATGTATCGACCATCCATTTGTAAAATTTTCCCTCCTCCTCAAATTGCGGAAAATGAGCTGATTGTTCAAAAGAAATAAATTCTTTTTGATTGGCTTCAATCTTATCAAAATAATTTTTCGCTGCATTAGACGATGTCATATAGTCGTATTTTCCCATAACAAAATAGGTTGGTATTTCGAGTTTTGTTACGATAGTATATGTAAATTTATTAAATTCCACTTTTCTGTAATGGTTTTATCTAAGTGTTTAATTGAATTATTTTGGGATTCCATTCATTCTAGAAGACATGCTCATAAATAGGTATCTAACGTATATTGTCGATAACTACCTTTATAGAGGAATGTGCTTTGTACTACAATAATAGTCCACATTTAAACCATTTCAATAACGGTTGTTACTATGGTACGCAATAGTTTTTTTGATGCCATCCAAGCCCTGTTCGCATAACATAAAAACAGTTACAAAAAAGAAGGGGATATAGTGAATTCATATAATGGGAATGGCGGGAATGACAATAATCTGGCTGGTATTCTACAATTAATTGGACAATGGTTTACTGTGACAGGAGATACATTAGGTCTTATAGGGCAAGCTATGGCATTTGAACAAGATAAAAATAGTACAATCCAAGCACAAATAGAGAAACAACAACAAGAATTACAGCAGCAACAAATGCAACAACAACTAGAACAAATGCAACAGCAAATAAAAATTTTGCAAGAACAAATAAAAAAGCAAGTCTAATTAATGTTTTAGGCTCCTCTATGCTATATCTATCTACCAAGATAGTAGTTTGGAGGTATTTGGTCCTCATAGTGACAAAATCGCAATCAAGGGTTCAGGTTCATTTTCTTCTCCTACGCCCATTTCTTTCATGATAATTTGAAGATAGGTATGCTTGTGATTATCGCTCGATCGTATTTTCCGATTATCACCTTGACTTTTATGGATTTTTAGAAATATCGAATGATAGGTTCCACTTGTAATTTCCTGAACCATTCTCTTCGACAGACCTGGTAATGCAACTCATTTCGCCATGTAAAAAAAACACTCACGAATAACTATTTATCAACATTTGTGAGTGTTTTGTAGTTATAAAATAAACTGGTTAAAATCAAATGTTACCAGTAGTTGATGTAGAATTCCGTGCTAGACCATTGAGATTCTAAGTTTTTTAGCCAGATTTCACAAAGAAAGGCCATTTATTTTCCTAAAATAATGATTTAATTGAATCTACTAGTTGAGGTTGCTTTATAAGGGTGTCTCTTTTCAATAAAGTTTGAAAGCCAAATGTTAGCAGCAAATACAACCAAATAAGTGAAAAAGGATAAATACAATTTCCAACCCGTATATGTAAAAACATGAAATTTCACCGAAATCCATTCTAGAGCAATAGCTACCCCTGCCCAAAAAATAATATAAAAAAGAAGCTTTAAACCCTTGGGTTTATTATGTTGATAGAAGGTTACTACAAAGTAAGAAAGAGTAGGGTATGTTGCAAAATGCAATAACACATCAAATAATTCATGTGATTTATGATCGATCGTATAGTAAAAGTCATATGGTTTTACACTAATGGTTATATCAGCCAATAAAGCCAGAAAGACATTAAATATCCATATAATATTGATGGTTACGGCAGATAAATGTCTACGTAATTTAAACATTACAGCCCAAGATAACACTGTAGAAATAATAATAAATATTTCATTTGCATCAAATTGCTTAGGAAGAGGTAACATCATTTAGTCTTCACCTTGTCTCTATAAATAAGTTTTTCAAAATAAAAGAAGTAAATAGCCAATAATAAAATAATTAGACTGTATCTCAAACATGAATAAAATACATTCCAATTTACCCATTCCAAATATTCAATTTGAACGAAATAGATTTCAATAGAAATAAGTGCGGTTAAGAATATGAAGAGCTGAATAAGTTTAGTGAAAATTGACCTGTTAGAAAACAACATATAAATTAACCACAAAAGTAAGGCTGGCTTAAGTGTTAACTCAGGAATTTTTTGTGTCCATAAAATTAATTCGCTTGAGGGATCTTGCTTTGTTAATTTTAAATTTAAGTTAATGATTACACCTGTATTTGTAATAAGAATATTGGATAAAAAATAATAGACCAAGACGCTAGTGACGTTCTTTTTTTTTATCAAAATATACAAGGAAATTATAGAAAAAATTGCTAATAGTAGAAAAAGCCACAATGTTTTCATGTTAGCCACCTTCTGTACTTATATGTACAGTATTTTATACATAAAGTGATTTTTTATTAGTGGATTAACAGTAATTTAATTGAGGATCATATATCGGACAGGTTAGCTGAACAGTTGTCCGTTGAAATCACTAGTGTTCCCCAGTTCAAAATCCAAGGCTAGATTTCTGCTCTTACTCGATTGCTATGAATATACCCTTTATTTTTTACTAGATTATTAGCTTTATTATTTTCAGAATTTTCCATAAAAACGTGATTTATTTAACGGTAATGATTTTTATTTTCTCTTAATGTAAAGGGGAGTCTTTTTTTCTCATACTTGTTAAGTCATAAATTTGAATTCTAACAAGGGGGTTTGGTTTATGTATCAACAGGCATCCTGGATGATCACTTTACTTTTTTGTGTTTTTATCATTCTTATCTTTGCCACCGTATTGTTGAAGTCAGGAAAAAGAGTCGATTATGGAGAAGTTCAAAAAAAGGGGTATTTTATTCGAAGTGTCTGGTTTGTCGTTGTATTTGCAGTGATGTTGGCAGCCACTTATTTTACCCTTCAGGACCTTCCCTTCGAAAGGGCTGAGGCAGAAGAAACTCCTGTCGATGTACAGGTAACAGCATTACAGTTCGGATTTGATGTATCTTTAGACACTTTGAAGGTTGGGGATTATGTTGCTTTTCATGTAACCAGTAAAGATGTGAATCATGGTTTCGGTTTATATGACGACCAATTGAATATTGTTGCTCAAACCCAAGCGATGCCTGAATACACAAACACTGTGTATTATAAATTCACTAAGCCCGGAACCTACACCATTCTGTGTATGGAGTATTGCGGAATGGCCCATCATCTTATGAAACGTGAGATTACCGTTACGGACTAATGGAATATTGGGGGGAATACTGATGATGAATACGTTACATGTAGCAATAGATTCTAAAACGAAAAGGGCCGTTGTTTTTCCACTGAGCTTTAGCGGTGCTATCTTACTATTAATGATGATTTTTGGCGTCGTAATGCTTCTTGGACAAGGAAAACTGATTGAACTGAATCCAGGCATGTTTTATAAAATAATGACGATTCATGGTACTGGAATGATTGGAGTTTCTGCTTTAGCTGGGTCTTGTATCATTTGGTATTTTCTTAAACAGTATGTTCCTCTTAATACAGCGGTTTTTCGTTTGAATGTTTTCTTATTTCTAGTCGGCGTGGCCATGGTGTTAGTGGGAATATTTGCTTATGACTTTGCAGGTGCCTGGACATTTCTATACCCCCTTCCTGCCCTCTCTGGAGGAATGTGGGGGAAAACAGCTGCTGCGCTATATCTTGGCGGAATGCTTGTGATCGGAACTGGATTTTTGATCCTTCTTTTAGAAGCAGCCCGCGCGATCATTAAGCAATATGGAAGCCTAGCAACAGCGCTAGGGTGGCCGCAAATACTTGGGAAAGAAAAAGGCTTCGGTCCTCCTCCTACAGTTGTAGCGAGTACAATGGTTTGCATTGTCGATATTATTGCCCTAATTACTGGTGCTGCCATCCTTTCTATGAGCTTGATAAACGTCTTTGTACCGAGTTTTACCATTGATCCGCTTCTTGCGAAAAACTTAACGTATGCCTTTGGACATGTTTTTGCCAATTCGACTATTTACATGGGGGTCATCGTGGTCTATGAATTACTTCCAAGATACTCGGGGCGTCCATGGAAGTCCAATAAAATCTTTTTACTCGCTTGGAATATGTCCACACTATTTACCTTGATTGTTTACCCTCACCATTTGCTCATGGACTTTGTTATGCCGAAGTGGATGATAGTCATGGGCCAAGTGCTTTCCTATATGAATGGACTGCCTGTTTTAGTGGTAACGGCATTTGGAGCATTGATGATTGTCTACCGTTCTGGGATTAAGTGGGACGTTGCCTCAAGCTTCCTATACCTCTCCATGTTTGGCTGGGTCATAGGCGTTGTCCCGGCCATTATCGATGCAACAATCGTTATTAATCATGTGATGCACAATACGAAATGGGTCCCTGGACATTTTCATATGTACATGGGCTTAGGCGCATGTGCGATGATTTTAGGATTCATGTATTATCTGACAAGAATGGAAGGCGGACGAATCGATAATAAGCTAGACTATCTAACCTTATGGCTCTATATACTTGCGTTCCTTGGATTAACGGGATCCTTCTTATTCTCCGGAAAGTCTAGTGCCCCTAGGCGCTGGGCTGAGCATTTCCCGGAATGGATGCCTGCAGATGTGGTTGCTGCATGGTTTGGAATAGGTGTAACCGTAACCTTCCTTCTGTTTCTCGTTCGATTTATAAACTATTCCAGTAATATTGGTTCGAATAAGACGAAAACAGATGATATTGGGTCTTCTACACATGTATAAGAAAAGTATTACTATGTTGATTGGAATTATCATACTTGGGACGGGGGGGTTATTTTACAGCACCGATCATTTTCAAGCTTTTACTGCTGAACAAGCCCGAAGGATAGATGTATTAACCCATACACCCACCGTTCCAAATGTAACGCTTGAGGATAGTAAGAGCCAAACCTTTACCTTTGCTGATTTTCGTGGAAGATACATTTTAGCTACTTATATTTACACAAGCTGCGGAGATGTATGTCCGGTAGTGGAAATGAACTTTCAACGCATTTATTCCCAGCTGCCTCAGAACATTTTAGGTGAACAACTACAGCTGTTAAGTATTAGCTTCGACACGGGAAGAGATACTCCCCATCACTTAAAACATCACCAAGAAATGTATCAAGCTGATGGCATCAATTGGAGAATGGTCCGTGTTCCCGATCAACAGGAGTTAGATTTATTATTAGAGCAATCCGGTGTCATTGTTATCCCAGTTAAGAATGAGTTTGAACATAATGCCGCCTTTTATTTAATTAATCCTGAGGGTCAATTAATTAAAATATTTGATTATAATTCTCCCAATCAAGTTGTTAATGCACTTAAACAAATCCTTTCTTTTTAAAGGAGAATCCGAATGAAAAGAATGTTTATAAGCTTGGGAATGGTTTTGGTTTTAAGTATACCGCCAATTAGACATGGTTTAGAAGAATCGATGATTGGACAAATGCTTATCCAAATTCCTTTGCTAGCTTTGGCTGGCTATATTCTTGGAATCGGACTAAAAAAGCGTATGTCCCTCCTTTTGTCCAGGTACAATCATTATGGTATTCCTGGGTTACTAATTGTTTTTTTTGCTAACATTTATTGGATCCTGCCGCGGTCGATCGATGCGGCTCTGAATAGCGCCCTTTTTGAAACGATAAAGTTTATAACTATCCCTTTATTGATTGGTTTTCCACTTGCCCTAAGCTGGAGAAGTCTTCATTTAACGGTCAAAGGGTTTGTTTGCGCGAATGTGATTTCGATGTCTTTCGTAATGGGGTGGTTTTACGCTAATTCACCGATCCGTCTCTGCAATAATTATTTAACAGAGCAGCAGTTCCAATTGGGAAATTCATTTATGCTCATTTCAGCATTTTTACTAATCTCATTTTTTTGCAAATTCTTTTTCATCGGAATAAAAAATAGCTAGTAACCCTTATCTTTTAAACATCGCCGCTACCCTAACATTCTTTTAAATTTCTGAATTGGAGCGGTCTCTGTTAATGATTTCGGCTTACTTACAAACATAAATGGAGTGATCTGCTTGGACTATGTTAAACCTGGGAAGTTGGTGGAGGATGTTGCATTAACAGGTGCCTATAAATCGTCCTTATCTATTAAAGAGTTATTAATAAAGGGAGGACTGGCTGGTGCATATTTAGGATTTGCAACAACCCTTGCCTTTACGGCTGCGACGGAAACAAAACTGGGAATTGTCGGTGCTTTTGTATTTCCAGTTGGATTTGTCCTTATTTTACTGTTAGGACTTGAACTGGTGACGGGAAATTTTGCTATGCTGCCACTTGCGAGGTTAAGGGGATTAATCTCTAGTAAGAACGTGTTTTATAACTTCTTTTGGGCATTTATTGGAAATCTATTAGGCAGTTTACTTTATGGAATCTTATTTTATATTACTGTAACGAAGCTTGGGCATGTGATGGAAGGAGCCATGATTGAAAAAATCATTGCCGTAGCGGAAGGAAAAACAATCGCCTATAAAAGCCTAGGCAGTGATGGAATGATCCTGTCCGTAACAAAAGCAATCTTATGTAACTGGATGGTTACCTTAGGCGCATTTATGGCCTTTGTTTCCAACTCTGTTATCGGAAAAATCGCTGCCATGTGGCTTCCGGTATTTATATTTTTCGCGCACGGCTTTGAGCATGCCGTGGTAAATATGTTTGTTTTGCCAACCGCGATCCTCATGGGGGCAGATATCACGATTGCCGACTGGTGGGTTTGGAATCAAATCCCGGTAACCATTGGAAACTTTATCGGCGGTTTTATCTTTACCGGATTAGCCTTGCATTTGGTCAACAAAAACATGAGTAAGACAGAAAACAATCCTAGCATTGTTACTAATACCCAGGTAGCTAATAAATCAGGCGCGTAGATTGATAAGGAGTATATCTTCAAATAGAGGATATACTCTTTTTTACATTTAACCACTAATATATTCTTTTATGAAAACTTCTATTCGTTACCGCCAACCTCCTTTTTCTGCCTGAACGGGCATGATTAGCCTCTATTCGTTACCGCTAACCTCTTTTTTCAACCCGAACGGGCACGATTAGCCTCTATTCGTTACCGTTAACCTCTTTTTTCATCCTGAACGGGCACGATTAGCCCCCAACTATACACTCCAAGAACCTTTTTCCTATCCCTATAAAAATTAGTTCACAAAATGTTCATAATTATCATTTTCCCCTTAGATAATTTTGGGAAAAATGGTAATACGGAACATGGGGATGTTTTCGTAATAAGCTACTTTTAAGGAGGGGTGAGCGTGACAATAAAGCGTTTAGCTTTGTTAACCATCTTGCTTACATATTTATTAATTGTCTTTGGGGGCTATGTGGCTTCTTCGAAGTCCGGAATGGGATGTGGACCTGAATGGCCCTTATGTAATGGTGAAATTATTCCAACTCTACATGGAGAAACGTTGATTGAATTCACTCATCGAGTGATTGGGGCTATTCTAGGAATCGTTTCTTTTGTGCTGTTCACCAAAATTCTGCGTACTGAAGTAAATCCTTCGGTTCGTGCAGTTGGATACTGGATGCTTGTTTTACTTATCATTCAGGTGCTTTTAGGTGCAATCGTTGTGTTAAAAGATTTGCCCACAAGTATCATAGCGAGTCACTTAATTATAGCCATGATTTTTCTAGCAATTCTCATCTGGATCTGGCGGCGGGCAGAAGTGAAGGCGGACATTCAGACGTATCCGTCCGATCGTTCTGACCAACAAAAAAGGATAAAACGACACTTCAATATCGTACTTGTTCTTTTACTATTGATTTTTGGATTTGGGGCATATGTGAAGCATGAATCATTGGGAATGATATGTGGTTCTTTTCGGTGTGGAAATTCGTTTCTACCCATGACAGGTCCGGAAATCATCCAAACCATTCATCGAGGCTTAGCATTCATTTCAGCATTGTACATCTTCTTTCTTGTCTTTTGGTCTTTTAAAAAGGGATGGGAAGGGAAACTTCAGAATCGGCTTATTTTTTCAGCTATAACGGTTCTCATTCAAGTCGTATTGGGAATCCTGACGATCATTTCGTCTATTGAACTCTCATGGGCAATGTTTCACCTTGCAGCAGGCACCCTCTTGTTCGCCCTTGTAGCTGAGACACGTGTATATGTTGGCAGTGCTGCCTTCTTGAAAACGAAGCTAAGCATTATAACTAGCGATTCCATTCCTAACAAAACAGATGTTTAGAAATTACGAGTATATCTAAACCGTGGTAAACCATGGGGTAATTATGGTAAACACCGACAAAAAAACCGGCAGAACCGTCCCCTGGTTCCGATTATATCTTCTAGAAAGGGGTATTTTTTTGAATTTTCCACAATTAAAAATAGGCCATATGATGCCAAAGGTACCAATCATGCAAGGCGGTATGGGTGTAGGTATTTCCTTAAGCGGGCTCGCATCAGCTGTTGCAAACGCTGGTGGAATTGGAATCATTTCAGGAACTGGGATAACAATCGATGAAATGAGATTACATATAAGGAAGGCGAAAGAAGCCATGAAGGATTCCGGCTATATTGGCGTAAACGTCCTTTTTGCCATGAACGACTTTGCTGAAAAAATGAAAGCTGCCATTGAAGAAAAGGTTGATTTCATCATTTCAGGTGCTGGAATTTCAAGAGATATGTATGCTTGGGGCAGAGAAGCCGACATACCCGTCATCTCAATCGTGTCTTCAGCAAAGCTTGCTAAGTTGTCAGAACGCCTTGGTGCTTCTGCCGTTGTTGTAGAAGGCCATGAAGCCGGCGGACACCTTGGGACCGAAAGACCATTATTCGATATATTGCCGGAAGTTGTTACAGCAGTTAAGATTCCAGTTATTGCTGCTGGAGGAATCATGACCGGAGAAGATCTTGCGCGTGCCCTAAGTATAGGGGCCTCCGGAGTTCAGATGGGAACGAGGTTCGTGGCTAGTGAAGAGTGTGATGCACCGTTATCATTTAAAGAAAAATATATTCATTGTGGACAGGAGGATACTATTTTAGTAAAAACAACTGTTGGTCTTCAGGGGCGTGCGATTAAGAACCAATTCACTGAACTTATTGCCGATGATAAAAAGGTGAAAATTAAGAAGTGCATGGATTGCCTAAAAAATTGTTCTTATCGTTTTTGCACGCTAGATTCTTTGATTACATCTATGAATGGCGATTGCGAGAATGGTTTAGTTTTTGCAGGTGCACGAGTCCATGAAATCAAAGAAATCCTGCCAGTTAAAACAATCATCAACAACATTATGAAAGAATATAAAGCTTGTATGTAATTTTGACTAAGGTACCTGACCGTATAACTTAAATTCCATTCGGTCAGGTACCTATTTATTATATAAAGACTCATCTCTTATGATAAAGTTCAATGTGATGAATCAAAATAAGGATAACGTATGTACAGATTTACTAGTTTGAATATTCAATTTAAAACTATATAAATAAAATATATTGACTCGCCATTTCACTCATGATAAATTATTTTTTATAAATTAAATCTATGACGAGAAAGAGTAAGAAAAGAATCTGTTCTGGAAGAGAGTCGGCGTTTGGTGGAAGCCGATGGACAATCTTATCTGAAAATCATCTCCGAGATGCAAGGCTGAAACCAGTAAGCTTTGACGGATTTCCACCGTTAAGATGGAGCACGTATGTAGTACGTTGACTAAAGAGCCGAATTGTTTCTATTATGGAACTTACGGAATATGGGTGGTAACGCGAGCACAAACTCGTCCCAATTTTGGGGTGGGTTTTTTTTATGCAAAAAAATTAATACTATACTTTATCAAGGGGGTTAATGGATTTGAAAAATTTAATTGTGATTATAGGTTCATTGGTGGTGGCTTTTGCCTTTAATTTCTTTCTAGTTCCTTATGGAATCTTGAGCAGCGGTATAAGCGGTATTGCTATTTTAATTGGGTTAGTCACTCCATTTGATATTGGCTTAATGAATCTGCTGCTTAATTTACCCTTACTGATTTTAGGTTATTATAAACTTGGGAAAATGATTACGCTCAATACCCTAATTTGTGTTGTATCACTCTCTGTTTTCTTATATCTGTTGCCCACAGATCCTGTTACGGACAATATATTGCTCTCAACTATTTTTGGAGGGATCATTGGAGGCCTTGGTGTAGGCATCATTTTAAAGTCCTCCGGAACCTCTGGTGGTTTAGATATCATTGCGATTATTCTTTCGCGAACAAGTAATGTTAGTGTTGGTCTTCTGCTTACTGGTATGAACGGCCTCATCGTTCTAATTTCTGGAGCTGCTTTCAGTTGGAATATCGCCTTATACACGCTTTTGTCTATCTATTTAACCGGTAAGATGATTGATACTATTCACACGGATCATATTAAATTAACCATGCAGATTGTTACTTCAAAAGGTGAGTTAATACGAAAGGAATTATTGGAATCAATCTATCGAGGGATTACAATTATGGAAGGTTATGGCGGTTACTCCCAAGAGAAAAAACAGATTATCATGATGGTCGTTACACGCTACGAAACGACACAAATAAAAAAAATTGTCCGAAAACATGATGAAAATGCATTTATAAATATATTTGAGACGGTTGAAGTTGACGGTGTATTTGCTAAAAATTAGGAGGGTTACGTTATATATAAGGAGTTTATCTTCCAAAGAGGATAATACTCCTTTCTCCTTTAAAAAGGGTGATGGCTGCCACGAGGCGCCTGTCACCCTTTTGTCATATATTCCACATTAAATTTCTACTTTTGTTCCTATCCCTGCTTGAATGGCTTTTTCATAGACGGCAGCGACAACAGCTAGGTCAAAGTAGGCGATGCCGACGGATTTAAAGAATGTGATTTCATCATCTGTTACTCTCCCAGGAATTTGACCGGCTGCTAATTCTCCAATTTCACCGTGCAATTCCGAGAAGCTCCAGTTTCCGGCATTTGCCGGTATAATGAAGTCGCCAGCCTCTCCCTTTACGCCTTCAATTGTATCTGCGACAATCTTTGAGCAGCGAAGGAGTGTTTCCTCATCAACCTCCTGCATGTGTGGCAGATAAGATCCAACACCGTTTATATGTGTTCCTGGCTGCAACGCACTTCCGGAAAATAAAGGAGTTTCTGAGCGGGTGCTGCAGATGACAATGTCTGCCTTTGACACCGCCTCATTGACATCTTCCATGATGTGGACTTCCCCAGCATACGTTGGCGCCAAGTCATTTATTTTTTCAGCAAAAGCCAGTGCTTTTGACTTCGTCCGATTGTACAGCATGATTGACTTGATATCGCGGACTTCCAAAACAGCCTGAAGCTGTTCCTCTGCCATCGCACCACATCCAATGACCACAACTGAGGTTACATTTTTCTTCGCTAAATGTTTGGTTGCAATACCGCTGACTGCACCGGTTCTTAATCTTGTTAAATAAGATGCATTCAAACAGGCTAAATGCTCTCCGTTATTCGTATCACTTAATAGAATAACCCCTTGAGTTGTCCATTTCCCAACGGAAGGATTATTTGGAAAAATGGTCACTACCTTCACTGAAGACTTCCCTATTGATTCGATAGCGGACGGCATATAGAGCGCAGACGCTTTTTTCTCTGGAAAATCTAAGACTGTCCTGTGCGGATTTAGGATTTTCCCTTCTATATAATCAGCCAGGGCGGATTCCAAATCTTGAATGGCATCCTTCATCGTATAAAGTGAGCGAATTTGTTGTTCTGACAGTATAAGCATTCAATACCTACTTTCTAAAAAGAAACACATTGCAGTAAAGCATATTCTCTTTTAAATTCTAATTTATCAAATCTTTTACCCTATGAAGAAATTCTATCACTCTATTTGCATTTTCGCGACCGCTTCTAATTCCAACCCTGCATCTTTAGGCAATCGCGCAACCTCAACTGTTGTTCTCGCTGGTTTATGGGTAACAAAATACTCGGAATACACCTGATTTATTCTAGTAAAATCATCCATATTCGAGATAAATAAAGTGACTTTAACCACATCATTTAAATTTAATTCATCAGCTTGAAGTTTCTTGTGAGATATTTTTAGGCCCATTACACTCAAAAGAGCGCCTTTCAATGTGAAAAGCGCTCTGCTTCTATGCCGATAATTTAATACTTTTTTCCGTTTTTCTTCTATATGAATACAAAGTAAATAATAATATAAACCATAAAGGTGTCAACAATAAGGCAGGACGTGTTTCTTCTGCAACCAGCATAATGATGAGAATGGCAGCAAACAACGTTAGAACAGCATAATTAATAAATGGTGTGAATGGTGCTTTAAATTTTGATTTAGCCTGCAATTTTGGCTGTGTTTTCTTGTAACGTAAATGGCAAATGAGAATGACACCCCAAACCCAAATAAAACAAATTGCACTAATCGTTGTCACGATACCAAAAGCTTGTTCCGGAATCAGTTTGCTCAATAGAGCGCCTACTGATACGACTAGTGCAGATACCCATAAAGCATTACTTGGTACATAATTTTTATTCAGTTTTGCAAACTTGGCTGGTGCCTGGTCATTTTTTCCTAAATTAAACAGGATCCGGCTGGTTGAAAACATCCCGCTGTTACAAGCAGAAGCGGCTGAAGTTAAGACGACAAAATTTATAATTCCTGCTGCAACCGGAATTCCGACTAAACCAAACGTTTTAACAAAAGGACTTTCTGCAGCATTTAGCTCTGTCCATGGGTTCACACACAATAGGATTATCAGAGCGCCAACATAGAAGAATAGAATCCTTACAGGAATTTTATTAATTGCCGATGGGATATTTTTTTCTGGATTGGCTGTTTCCGCTGCCGATACACCCACTAATTCCACACCGACATAGGCAAAGACGACCATTTGGAAAGATAGTAAGAAACCTGAAATGCCGTTTGGAAAAAGTCCTCCATGCTGCCAAAGGTTTTGAACCGTAACTGTTCCAACATCTGTCTTGAATCCCATCACCAGCAAAATAACCCCAATGCCAATTAATACGAGAATCGTTATTACTTTTATTAAAGCAAACCAAAACTCTAATTCTCCGAAAAGCTTTACCGTTAATAGATTCAGTCCTAATAAAATGATTAAACAGATAATGGCAGGTATCCATTGTGGGATATCAAACCAATATTGTACATATAGACCAACTGCAATCACATCAGCCATAGCAACCATAATCCAACAAAACCAATACGTCCATCCGGTTACAAACGCTGCCCTAGGTCCAAGATAATCTTCGGCAATATCTGTAAAAGATTGATACCCTGCTTTAGACAACAGGAGTTCTCCTAGTGCCCTCATAACAAAAAAAACGGCGATACCCACAATTAAGTAAGCAAAGATGATGGACGGACCCGCCAGTTGAATCGCTTTACCAGATCCTAAGAATAATCCAGTGCCAATAGTGCCGCCAATTGCGATTAGTTGAACATGCCGATTTTTTAACTCTCTCTTTAATTCTTGCTGTGCCAAACCTAACTCCTCCTTAAAACCTTTAATGTGAAACAATGAGCATTGATTTTACCCAATATCTTTATGAGTGACTGCTCTTTCTTCTTTTCCAAACGAAAAAAAGAGATTGGATGTCCCCAATCTCTTAGGTATAAGAATAGCAAATAATATTAGTCATGCTAAAGATAAGCAGCATTACAAATAAATATTCAGTACTCTTCTGTCCTTTTGCCTGAGATTGTGAACCCTTCGGCGCCGCTTAAATTCCAGCGGTCTCTCCAGAAGCTGCTCCTGCTATAGTGTGATCCATAGCAATCATAGCCTTCTAATTATTTAGTTATTTAATAGAGTTAAAAATATCTTCAAATAATTTTTAATTTTAATAGTAGATTAATACTTTGTCAACAATCAATGTGATTGTTTTCTTGAAAATGTTTTGATAGCCATTTTCGGAGAATTATGATAATATAAACTAAATTAAAAAAGACCATGTGTAACTGGCGAAACGCGGATAACCGCGAGGGAGCACATGGTGTCGCAGCCGTTCGCCTGGGCAGAGGTAAGGGATTTATATCCCTTACCTCTTTCTGTTTATTTAAGCAAAAAATTAGGAGGGAAATTATGAGCACTATCACTTTAGAAAAAGTAAAAACGATCAAAACACTCAATAATATTGCGGAAACTGGACTAAAGGTATTCAATAAGGGCAATTTTCAGATTGATAACAGCAGTGAAAATCCGGATGCAATCCTTGTTCGCAGCTTCAATATGCACGCATTAGAAATTGGCAATAATTTAAAGGCAATCGCAAGAGCTGGAGCAGGTGTGAATAATATCCCGGTAGAAAAATGTACAGAGCAAGGTATCGTTGTATTCAATACTCCTGGTGCAAATGCCAATGCCGTAAAAGAAATGGTGCTAACCTCATTAATATCTTCTTCACGAAACCTTTTTGCCGGTATTGCTTGGGCAAAGGCATTAGATGGTGAAGGTGACCAAATTCCAAAGCTAGTGGAAGCAGGAAAAAAACAGTTTGTCGGAAAAGAAATTAAAGGAAAAACGTTAGGTGTCATTGGTTTGGGAGCAATTGGTGCACTTGTAGCGAATGATGCGCTTGATTTAGATATGGATGTGATCGGATTTGACCCATTTATCTCTGTCGATACAGCTTGGAATTTGTCACGGAATGTACAGCGGGCACTCACAATTGAACAGTTGTTCTCAGAATCTGATTATATTACTGTACACGTACCGTTTACCGAGGATACAAAAGAAATGTTTAACAGTGCAACATTTAGTATAATGAAGCAGGGTGTTCATATTTTAAACTTCTCACGTGGTGAGCTTGTGAATGAAAATGATATGGCAACAGCTCTTGAAAGCGGGAAAGTTGGAAGATATATTACAGATTTCCCGAATGAAAATGTGCTTAAAATGAAAAATACTGTCCCGATTCCGCACTTAGGTGCCTCTTCATTAGAATCCGAGGAAAATTGTGCTATAATGGCAGCCCGTCAGGTGAAGGAATTTTTAGAAACTGGAAACATCAAAAACTCAGTGAATTTCCCAAATACTTCCCTACCTTATACAGGAAAGCAACGAGTAGTGGCATTTCACCACAATGTTCCAAACATGGTCGGACAGATCACGTCCGCTGTATCAAGTTACCATTTAAACATTGCGGATATGGTTAACCGAAGCCGAGGGGAATACGCGTATACTATGATTGACATTGATAATAAAGTAAATGGTGATGTTATTCCGGCATTAGAGGAAAAAATCAATCAAATTTCTGGCATGGTAACCGCTCGTATTATTTAAACATAAAATAGGAATTAAGTTTCCATAAGAAATGGAGCCAAGTTTCAAACTGGCTCCACTTCTTATGCCTCAATCAAGGTAATTATTTTAAAGTACGTTTTAGGAATTCCCTAGTACGGTCTTGTGTTGGATTATTGAAAATTTGCTCTGGACTTCCTTCCTCCGCAATAACTCCCTTATCCATAAATACAGCGCGATCTGATACTTCTCTTGCAAATTCCATTTCGTGCGTTACGATTAACATTGTAAGACCTGATTCTGCGAGTTCCTTCATGACTTTTAGAACTTCTCCTACCATTTCTGGATCAAGTGCGGATGTTGGTTCATCAAATAGCATTACATCTGGTTCCATGGAAAGTGCTCTTGCAATCGCCACGCGCTGCTTTTGACCGCCGGATAGCTGCTTTGGCTTCGCGTTGATATATTTGTCCATTCCAACAACCTTCAAGTACTTCATCGCTACTACTTCTGCTTCCTCTTTGGAGCGTTTTAATACTTTTATTTGTCCTACCACACAGTTATTTAGAACATTATGATTATTAAATAAGTTAAATTGTTGGAACACCATGCCTAAATGCTTCCGGTAATCCGCTACATCATGCTTTTCATCTAAAATATTTTCGCCATGATAGATAATTTGTCCGCCGCTTGGTTTTTCTAATAGATTAATACAGCGAAGAAGAGTTGATTTACCAGATCCTGAGGATCCGATGATGGAGACAACTTCTCCTTTATTCACCGAAAAATTAATGTCTTTTAATACTTCATGTGTTCCAAAGGATTTGTTTAAATGTTGAATATCAATAATCTTTTCCATATTCTCTCTCCTCCTTCTCCCATTATTTTTGATTTACTTCTCCTTGTGTGTCGTTTCCAATCATCGTATAGTTGTCAGCACCATCTAATCTCTTTTCAAGGTATAGCAATATTCTTGTTACAATAAAGGTCATCACAAAATAAATCATACATGCTACGAAAAATGATTCGAAATATCTAAAGTTATTACCCGAAATCGATTTTGTAACAAAATATAATTCTGTAACGGATATAACATTCAGCACGGACGTATCTTTAATATTAATAACAAATTGATTCCCTGTTGCCGGTAGAATATTTCGAACAACCTGTGGCAATACTACATTCCACATCGTTTGGAAATGAGTCATTCCGATAGCATGAGCTGCTTCGAACTGTCCTTTATCGACCGAAACAATCCCACCACGTACAATTTCAGCCATATAGGCTCCCGTATTAATTGATACAACAATAATCGCTGCAACAAAAACATTCATATCGATACCAAATGCTAACGCAGAACCATAATAAATAACCATCGCTTGTACAATCATCGGTGTTCCACGGAAGAATTCAATATAGATTGATAGAATTGCGTTAATTACATTTAACAAAGCTTTCTTTGCCCCACGTTCAGGCATTGGGATGGTTCGGATTACCCCTGCCGCTAATCCAATAATTGCCCCAATAATTGTCCCTATAAGAGAGATCAATAGTGTTAAACCAGCGCCACGAAGGAACATAGGCCAGTTTTCTGCAATTATTTTAATGACCCACTCAAAACTCATCTTTTATCCTCCTTTACTGTATAAAACCGACTGTATGATTCAATACAGCCGGTTTCTCATGATTAATTTGCTGCTGGTTGATTCTTAATAGCATTATCCATAATACTGGTACGGTCTTCCTCTGAGATACCAGCTAAAATTTCATTGATTTTATCTGTTAAGTCGCTGCCCTTTTCAAGTCCGACTGCGATTGCTGTATCATCTGCTGATGTTTTAAATCCTTCTTCAAATTCAACCATTACATAGTTTTCATTTGCAGCTGAGGCACTAACTCCTTCTGGACGCTCAGAAACGTATCCATCAATCATTCCTGATTCAAGGGCTACTCTCATAGCTGGGAAGTTGTCCATTGCTGTTTTCTTGTCTACACCTTCAATTTGATCGATCACTGAATAGTGGAAGGTATTTAATTGAGCTGTAACTTTTGCCCCTTTGAAGTCTTGGATAGAAGTAGCACCTTCATACTTGCTGCCCTTTTTTACAACCATCACTAAATTGGATGTATAGTAGTTATCTGAAAAGTCGATTGTTTCTTTACGTTCTGCTGTTGGTGACATACCAGCGATAATTGCATCAATTTTACCTGATTGTAAAGCTGGTACAAGGCCATCCCACTCTGTTTTGACAATAACTAATTCTTTCCCTAAACCTTCAGCCACTTTTTTTGCGATTTCCACATCATACCCACCTGCATATTCTGCAGAGCCGTCTATTTTAACTCCACCATTGGAATCATCGTTTTGAGTCCAGTTAAATGGCGCATATCCCGCTTCAAGGCCGACCGTAAACGTATTATCCTCTGATGCTCCAGAATCAGAACCCTTGCTTGTCCCACATCCTGCTAATAGAACCATAGCCGAAACCAATAAAACCATAAATAATGATAACTTATTTCTCATGTTGCTCTCCCCCTGTTTTTTAATAGTTTACTATAAACAAAAAACGGCCTGAGATAAACTCAGGCCGCAATATGCATAGTTCCCTTAAGTCCACTCTTTTATCCCAAATGAGATAGCACAACTCAATAAACCGGAAAGTTTATTGAGACAGTCCTGCAGTTCTTAACTACAGACCCAGCATGTAATATTGAGAATATTACAAACTTCGGCGACATTTCCTTCTCCTTAGCATCACGGCTTCTCAAGCTCCACTAAAGACTGTTAAATATCGCGCCTCTACCTCACTGAAAAAAAGTGAGGTCTTATTAAATTATATTAATATACTACAGCATTTTGTCGAAATCCGTCAACTAGTTATTTAGGGCAATTTCTGCCAAACTATTGTTATAAAAACACTTTAATCATAGAGAAACGCTCCCAATGAACTTTAATTTGTTATGCATAATTTGGAAGGACTAACAAAACCTAACAACAGTGGAATTTTTGGGGTGTTTATATGCATTTTTCTCGGACTCAACTATTTTTTGTTCTGATCCTTTTTATTGGAATTTCCAATCATGTGCTCATCATGCCTCATTTACTAACAACAGGAAAACGGGATGCATGGATATGCGTATTGGTTTCTTATGTTTTATTACTATTTTGGGGACTTATCCTTTACTTGATTATGAAAAAAAATCAACAGCGCCTAAGTCTATATGAGTGGATAAAAGGACGTGCAGGAGGTGTGATTTCCACCGTTTTCATCAGCATCCTTGCGGCGTATGTTTTCGCGATTAGTGCGATTTCTTTTTATGATTTAATTCAATCCATTAATATATATTTCCTGCCGCGAACATCATCCTTCGTTGTAATGCTGCCATTTTTGCTGATTAGTTCTTGGGCGGCCTATAATGGCTTAAAATCGATTGTCTATGTATCAGCTGTATTATTGCCAATTGTTTGGCTGCTTGGGATATTTGTTGCTTGGTTTACCATAAGTGATAAAGATTATTCCTATCTTTTCCCTATTCTTTCTGATGGCTATCACCCCGTTGTAAAAGGAACCATCATTATTCTTGGGGGGAGCTCGGATTTGCTTGTGCTTTTACTTCTTCAGCAACATTTAAAAAAATCGTTTACCTTATTGAACCTTATTATTCTCATCACCATTTTAGTCGGTTTAATTCTTGGGCCAACCATGGGTTCCTTGTCTTCATTTGGACCAGCTGTTGCCTCTGATATGCGATTCCCAGCTTTTGAACAATGGCGACTGATTACCTTGGGAGAATATATATCCCATGTGGACTTTTTAGCAGTATTTCAATTTCTAAGTGGCGAACTAATCCGGGTTTCTTTATGCCTCTTCCTACTTGCAGATATGGTTAAAGGCTTTTCACCCGCTTCTAACAAAAAGGTGTTTGCCGTTTCTACACTTCTTTTAGGATTAATGACGATAATTCCGTTAAGTGATATATGGGTGCAAACCATCATCGGAAAATACTTTTATCCAGCTGCTTTAATAAGTGCAGTAATAATTTCGTTGGAATTATTGATCATTGGCCACTTGCCAATGAAGAAAGGAATCCAGCGCATATGAACACGGAACAAATAAATCATACTTTAGCAAAAGGAACGTTGAAATGCGATGAGGTAAAAACTTTTTTTCTTCCTTATGCCGATGTAAAATTCATTCCAACTGAAATAGGTGAGATGCTACAAGCCTTTTATTGCAAAGGGATGCTAGATTCAACACAATTAAATGAGTATTTTAACCGGATTCTCCTTAGCATCAGTAACGAAGAACCACGAAGTCATTCCGACATGCTCCCGCCAGTCCAATATATCCAAAAAATGGATGAAATAGTGAGTCTTTTGTTTTCAGGTTCGCTGATTGTGTTTCAGGAGGGAACGCCATTTTTTCATGTGTTCGATATTAGCAAGGTGCCTCAACGAAGTCTTCAAGAATCGAATACCGAGGTTACGATTAAAGGACCGAAGGATAGTTTTACCGAGGAGATGAATGTAAACATCGCTTTAATTCGCAAACGAATGAAAGCGGAACAGCTTTATTGCGAATCCTTCACCTTAGGTTCCCTGAGTAAAACAGAGGTTCCAATGCTTTATCTAAATGATAGAACCAATCAAAACATGATTCAGGAAATTAGAAAGCGCCTTACAGATTTTAATGGCGAAAGTGTTGTGAGCAGTGGCCAATTAGAGCAATGGCTATCCGACCGCTCATTTTCGTTGTTTCCATTATTCGATTATGTCACACGCCCAGATTTTGTCATCGAAAGCATGTTGCGGGGAAGATTTATTTTAATTGTAAATGGTTCGCCATCTGTATTAATTGGACCCACTAATCTTTTTGAGTTGATTAAATCGCCTGAGGATGTTCATTTCCCTTACTATTTTGTTCAGTTTGGACGGTTTATACGAATTATCAGCCTAGGGGTGGCTATTTTTCTACCGGGATTTTGGGTTTCACTTGCTTCTGTCAATATTGACCAACTGCCGTTTGCCCTATTGGCCACTGTTGTTGTTTCACGAGAAGGATTGCCGTTACCAACCGGACTTGAAGCGATTTTTATCCTTGCGTTGTTTGAATTATTAAGAGAAGCTGGAATCCGAATGCCAACCTTTCTTGGACAAACGGTGTCCATTGTCGGAGGTATTATCATTGGCGATGCAGCTATTCGAGCTGGGCTCGCTTCCCCAACGATGATTGTTATTATTGCCTTAACAGCGGTGGCAAGCTATACGCTAGTGAACCAATCATTGGTTGGAACCGTAAGTATCCTTCGTTTTTATACTTTAATACTATCCATTTTTTTAGGAGTGTACGGGCTTACGATTGGATTCTTTAGCATTCTAATTTATCTTTCTATTTTGGAATCATTTAAAATCGCTTATCTCGAACCTATTGCTTCGTTAACATTCAAAGAATATTTATCGGCTTTGTTAGTGAACCCATTTGACCGAAAGAAATTTGGAATTTCATTTATTCAGAAGCGGAGAAAGTAGCATGAAGCGAAACATCGTACTGCTCAAGAACGGATGCTGTGGGCAAATGTGACGGCAATTGTTTTGAGCGAGAATGTACTAAATAAGGGACTTGGCAGTGTTTTTGATGGGTTGACTCGTTATTATGAATTCCGGCCAACTCCATGGATTTTTGGGACCAAGGCTCCCAAGGTCGACATTCTTTCAACTACTGGATTTTTTAATCAAAGCTCATTGGACACCATACTGCATAGTCCTGAAAGTTCATATGAGCAAAGCTCAACCCTCAAGCCCGTAAAGTTAAATCAATTTGCACGCGAGTTTTTTGACCCTGGTCGGACCACTTATATACCTTAGCTTACGGTTAATGACACCCAGTGGAAGAAGAATAAAAAGTCTGAGGCGAAACTAGCCATCGATGGAGGTTTTTTTCTACATAGCGGCAAGTATAAAGGTTATTTTCCGTTTGATGACTTGAAAGGGATGCGTTGGCTGACGCCCAAAAACGTCCGCGCATCCATCCTATTACCAAATATAGAAAACCCTGAATTTATTACGGTGCTTGAAGACCAAATGGTCAAAATCCAGCCCGTAAAGCAAAATGGAAACTTTCGCTTTACAATCCTCTACCTTGCGAATGGGATTGTGAGTAATCGCATGAGGAACAACACAATTAATGTGGATGCCATGGAGGAGTTTGTAAAAAAGGGAATCATATCGGAGATGCGGCATTTATATCAATTAGGGTTAAAACATGAAATCGATTTCTTTAACTTGGAGCACCAGCTTTACAGAAAATATCATTCCGATTGGAAAAAGCAAAATGATCAGGATTCCCTGCTCCATGAAGATAGTATTAAGTCATTTGAAGTGCATATCAAACTTGAACATTCGGGGTCATTTAAAAATCGAAAAATTACGATTAAGGAATAATCAAATAACGAAGAAAAAGGCGTGCAATAAATTAGCACGCCTACTTTTTTTCAATTACTTATAAAAAACGAATAATTGAATGTTGATTTCCATAATATCTCATTGTTTCTTTTGATTATTACCTATTAATTTGAAATAGCATTTCTTCTTTTAACGTAGTATAAAACGCCGCCAGATAGAACTAATAATAATCCTGCTAGTAAAATGTTAAAGTTGTTTGTTGCTGTATTCGGAAGTTCATGATCAGCTTGAGCAGGAATCTTATTAGATTCTGGTTCGCCTTCGAATACACCATACGTACTGAAATGATCGGTATAAGCTGAGATTTCACCATTTTTGTATTCTCCCCCGATTAGTTCCCACTTTCCTTCCTCTACATTCCAATAATAAACTTTTACATTCTTAGGATTCACAATTTGTTTTGGATCAACTTTGAATGTAAGTTTAACTTTTTCTCTGAACTCATGATACAATTTGCCATCTGCTTCAATGGTAAAGTCATAAACAGCTAGTGAACCATTTGCTGCCATTTTCTTCACTTTAATATTTAGGTTTTCTGCTAACGGCAGGATTGAAGCAGGAATTTGTACATCTACATTTCCATTGCTAACCTGAATTACTGCACTAGCATCTTTTAAAGCTTGAATCTGTTCTTTCGTCAGTGTTACAGTTGCATTAATTTTATTATCAACTTCAATAACAACGATTGCTTTTTCTTCAAGATTTTTTAGAGCCTCATCACTAATTGTATACTTGTTAGCTTCTTTAACTACTGGCGGTTTAACCTCATTTGATTTACTTGGATTTTCGCTTGGTTTGTTACCTGGGTTTTCGCCTGGTTTATTGCCTGGATTTTCTCCCGGTTTATTACCTTGTTCATCACTTACGTCTACAATCCGCCCTTCAACTTTTGTAGAAATAGTTTCTAAGCTTACTAGATGATCCCTGAAGTTTTCCCAATCTGAAAGACCTAAGTCTGTTACTCGTCCTTCTTCATATACTTTCGCAAAGACATCATAACCATCTCCGCCTTTAGCTGTGAAAGCATTAGTGGCAACTGTGTAAGTTTCTTCGTCTTGAATTTCTACATAATTACCATTTTGATTTAAATATTTAACAGATACTACACGTTCCCCTGCTGGTTTCGTAGAATCAAATTCCACTTTACCACCGGCCACATGTAAGAAACCGCCATTTTCTCCTGGGTATTTACTGAAACTAATTTCAAATGCTTCTTTTAACTCAGCACCAGTAATATCCATGGTTGCTAATGTGTTACCAAATGGTAATACAGTGATTACTTCACCAACTGTGATCGGACCAGCATTAATGGCCGCTCGGATTCCGCCACCGTTTTGCAATGCCATAATCACATTTTTACCTGTGAATTCTTTTGCTTTAATAAGCATACCATCGGTAATAAGGTTGCCAAGAATGGTTTCGTTTTTACGTACACTCGGTTTTGTATTATCTCCATTTGTACGTGGATTTTCTAATTCAATTGGAGTTGATACACCAATTTCTTCTTGAGCTACGGCATCAACTTGTGCTTTGTATGGTGCCAATACTTCTGCTGCTTGTGGATCAGCTTCTTGATCGTTGATTGCAACTAAGCTGCCATTCTGGTCAATTACAACACCATTTTCATCGAACGTTACATCTAGCATACCTAGGTTGCTGTTGGCATTACCAGTTTGAACAATTACAGTAGGTGTTGTATCTTTTGCCACTACAACAGGATCAGACAATGTTGTATGGCTGTGTCCACCAACAATAATGTCAATGCCTTCTACTTTTTCAGCAAGGATTAAGTCGTTATCAACAGCTGCATTATCGTCATAACCAATGTGAGTTAATGCAATAATATTGTTAACGCCTTGTGCTTCAAAAGCTTGTACTGCTTTTTCTGCTTCTGCAAGATAGTTTTCGAATGCAATGGACCCTGGGCTGGATATATCAGCTGTTTCCTCAGTTGTTAAGCCGAAGATACCCACTTTCTCTCCGTTTACTTCTTTAATGATTCCATTGTATATTTGACCATTTTGAATTTCAGCTGCGATGGAATTATTGAATATTCCATCGAATTTTGCATCCTTTGAGAAATCAACGTTTGCACTTACAAATGGGAAGTTAGCTTCCTTAATAAAATCAACCAATGCTTGATGTCCTTCTTCTGAAGAACCTAAATCAAATTCATGGTTACCAAAGGTCATCGCATCAAAGCCCATTAAATTCATCATGGCCTTGTCAGCTTCACCTTGGAATTCATTGAAATACAAGGTTCCAGTGAATGCATCCCCAGCATGAAGAAGTAGTGCTTCAGGGTTTACTGCTCTAACTTCTTTTACAGCAGTTACTGTCTTCGGCATGTTGTCTAAGGCAGCATGGGTATCATTCGTATGCATAACAGTTAAGTTAAATTGACCTGCTACATCAACGATTCTGCCTTCAACTTCAGTTGGGATTCCTTCACTGCCATTGCCTGCTAACTGATCACGGAAGTTTTCCCAATCCGAAAGACCTAAGTCCGTAACTCGTCCTTCTTCGTAAGCTGTAGCGAATACGTTATAGCCGTCTCCACCTTTAGCTGTAAAGGCGTTAGTTGCCACAGTGTACATTGTGTCATCTTGAACATCTACATAATCACCATTATCATCTAAATACGATACAGATACAACGCGTTCCCCTACTGGTCTAGTAGAATCAAATTCTACTTTACCACCAGCCACATGTAAAAATCCGCCATTTTCTCCAGGATATTTACTGAAACTGATTTCAAATGCTGCTTTTAATTCTGCACCACTTACATCCATTGTTGCTAATGTATTAGCGAATGGAAGAACAGTGATTACTTCACCCACTGTAATAGGTCCTTCATTAATTGCTGCACGAATTCCACCGCCATTTTGCAATGCCATAATCACATTTTTACCTGTGAATTCTTTTGCTTTTGAAAGCATTCCATCCGTAATAAGGTTGCCAAGAATGGTTTCGTTTTTACGTACACTTGGTGCTGTATTATCACCATTTGTACGTGGGTTTTCCAATTCTACTGTTGTTGTTACACCGATTTCTTCTTTCGCTACACTATCTACTTTCGTTTTGTATGGTGCTAACAATGCTGCTGCTTCTGGATCATCAGCTTGTGCGCCAATTGCGATTAATTCCCCAGCTTGTCCAACTACAATACCATTTCCATCAAATTCAACATCAAGCATACCTAGTTTGCTGTTTGCATTACCAGTTTGAACAATTACAGTTGGTGTTGCGTCTTTTGCAACAACTACTGGTTCAGCCAATTCTGTATGACTATGTCCACCAACAATTACGTCAATACCTTCAACTTCTTCTGCTAAAACTAAGTCATTATCAATGGCCGCATTATCGTCATACCCAATATGAGTTAAGGCAATAATTTTATTGACACCTTGTGCTTCCAACGATTGAACTGCTTTTTCTGCTTCTGCTTTATAATCTTCAAAAGTTATAGCTCCAGGGCTGGAAAGATCTTTAGTCTCTGCAGTAGTTAAACCAAAGATACCCACTTTTTCACCATTTACTTCTTTGATAATACCATTATAAATTTGACCATTCACTGCTTCAGCTGTTAAGGAATCATTGAAAATTCCTCCAAATTTATTATCTTGAGCGAAAGCGACATTTGCACTTACAAATGGGAATTTCGCTTCCTTAATAAAATCAACTAAGCCTTGATGTCCTTCAGCCGATGAACCTAAATCAAACTCATGGTTACCGAATGTCATAGCATCATAGCCCATAAGATTCATTAGAGCCAAGTCCGCTTGTCCTTGGAATTCATTGAAATACAAGGTTCCGGTGAAAACATCCCCTGCATTTAAAAGCAATGCATCTGGTTTTTCTGCTCTGACTTCTTTTACTGCTGTTACAGTTTTAGGCATTTT
Organism: Bacillus sp. EB106-08-02-XG196; assembly: GCF_013396335.1. Classification (GTDB taxonomy): domain Bacteria; phylum Bacillota; class Bacilli; order Bacillales; family Cytobacillaceae; genus Neobacillus. The sequence continues at coordinate 5,353 of NZ_JABWSY010000021.1, read as the reverse complement.
GTCTAAAGCTGCATGGGTATCATTTGTATGCATTATGCTTAATGCATATTTTTTAGCTGCATTAGCTAAATCAATTTGAACTAAAACTGGATCGTGGTCTGATGCTTGTTCAGTAAAGTTCGCATTGATGTGAATCATGTCAGCTGTTGTAGCATTTAATAAGTTGTTTGAAACTAAAATATGGTCTAACGTTTGATTGTTTCCTTGGAAGAAGTAAGAGAAACGATCTTCTGCAGGTACTTGATCAACCATATTTGTTAAGTTATCACCTTTAAGTGTTTCAAGAACTGGAGTAAATTCGAAATCGTTCATATCTCCTGCAACAACAATATTTAAGTTGGGGTTTTTTTCAAGTCCTTCATCAATGAAATCATTAATTGTTTGTGCTAAACCAAGGCGTTCTGCCTCTGAATTTAATTTAGGAGGCTGGTTAGTTCCCCATAAGGATTGATCTCCACCTTTAGAATTCAAATGAGTACCAATGACAACTACTCGTTCACCTTGGAACTCAATTCTGCAGCGATTGGCTTACGTGTATCAGGGAATTTAGAAGGTTCAATTACACCCGGGTTAAGCGTTAAATTACCTGTTTCACTCCAAGCATTTGCTTGTGTGTCTGTACCTTTTGTTCCTTCAACGAATGTAACCCGGTCAGGGTTATATAGGTACCCAACACGGATATTACCTCCAGGTGCACCACCGTTATCATTGTTTACAGGTGTAACATCTGTCCATTCGTATGCAGGTCCATTTTCTGCTTTGATTGCTGCTATTAGCCGTTCGTAGCTTTCGGTTGCATCTGCATTTCCAGAATCAGTTTCACCGTCATTATCTTGCACTTCTACCAATGTAATAATGTCTGGTGTTTTCATATTATTTACAAATGTTTTCGCTATTTTAACTACTTTTTCATCTGGTGTGTTTGATTTGTTATTTGAGAAGTTTTCCATATTGTAAGTTGCTACAGTTAATTTGTCTTCAGCTGGAGCAATATTCGTTACTTCTGGTTGTATGTTTGCTCTTGTTACTTCAGGTAATGTCTCCTTGTCTGTTAAAAGTTGGAATCCAGAACTTGAATAAGAAATGACACCAACAACATCACCCTTAAATTGATCACCTGATAAGTATTTACTATTACCAACATTATCTAAGAAGACTTTTTCAGGGTTATAATCATCAGCTGCGATATTAAGGCCGCCGTTAACATTAAATATATTATTGGTTGTGCTTTCTACTACAATCGGAACATCGCCAGAATATGGTGGACCCACTACCTTCGCATTTGGGAATGAAACGCGCATAAATTCTACGGATTCCCAGAAATCAATTCCATCTTCGTTAGGATCAAATGATTTCATTTCATCATTATCAATGATTTTATTTGGAGGCATGATGTCTTTACCAACTACTAGTGGTGTTGGTAACTCAGCTGTTCCTGTTTTTGTTAAAGCACTTACGTTAATTTCAGTTTTAGATAGGTTAGCACCGCCGCCATATTCTTCTACAATTCCGTCAACGGTTACTTTATCGCCAACAAGCATACCATGAGATGATTTGTATACTTGAATTGCTTCTGATGTCGCTTTGTCATCGTCTGCATTATCATCTTGAATGATAAATGTTGACCCGCTAATAACATGCGTTACAACACCCGTGATACCCGTAACTGACGATCCGTTATATTTTGAAACATGTCCTTTTCCTTGAATATCACGAATTTTTACGCCTACTGTATTTAAAATAGTATAAGTGAAGCTAAATACTTCGCTCACATTATCTCCAGTTACTGCAATGGCTTTAATGGTTGTGTCTCCAGTATTTAATGCAATGGGTTCAACATATTTAGTACTTTCGATTGTTGGCACTGAACCATCAATTGTGTAATATATCTCAGGACCTTCAATACCAGATTTCAGTTCAATCTTTGTTCCTGCTGGTACTGTTCCTTCCGCTTGTTCTACATAAACTGCTGGTTTGTTTACTAAATCATAGCTTTCAAGACCAAAGGTTTTTACATGATATCCATCATTATCAATCGATCCAATTCCTTTTAAATGAACTTTGTCGCCTTCTTTATAGTGTTTAATCAGTTCATAATAATCAGAACCTGTACGATTATCATGAATCACGCGTACCTGATCGCCTGTTTCCGTCTTTGCTTGGAAAATAGCTGTTCCATAGCTATCACTTTCTAGAGCTGTAATTGTAATATTCTCCAATTTTACTAATTCACCTTGAGTATCTTCGTTAGCTGTTGGTGCTATAACTTGAGCTTCTGGAAAATTGTTACCAGAAGATATAATTTCCATGTTAGTCGGTTGAAGCTCTAATTCGTTCTTATAGGTTAATAACTTTCCAGTAATTTTTACTTTATCCCCAGGTTGAACATCCTTCGGGCTGCTGTAGATGAGCATACCTGCTGTTTCATCTTGCATATAGAAGGTATCATAACCCCAAAGTCCATTCTTTGTTGTAGCAATGCCTTCAATGGTTACTGTTTGACCTGCTCCAGCTTCACGAGCTTCTGCCACTGTAATAGCTTCTAGTGGTGCTTCAGGTTCGGTTGGTTCCTCTTCAGACGAACCACCTAAGGTATGCTCCCCTAGATTCGAAAACGTATCTTTCCCTAAATTAGTCCATTCCTTTGTATTATCAAAAGGATCATTAATAATTGTATCGCCTTTTAAGACATCACTATTTCTAACTAAGGATACATCTGCAAGGGAAATTTCCACTGATCCAACCTGTCCAATTGAATCAATAACACTTCCATTTTTCTTAAGTACGATTTGATCGTTACCATTAAAATTAATTATTTGTTTGCTATCATCGATTTTATCAGTTACCGCAGCAATAGCAGGATCAGCATCTGAACGAGATATCACGTATGTATCGCCAGCAGCGAGCTTACCGTCTAATAGTAAAACCTTATCCGTAGTAGTTGTTCCTGTTATAGCACTTCCACTATTATTATAGTGTTCAAGTGTATATCCACTTAGATTAATCTCTGCGCCTGTTCCATTGTATAGCTCAATTGCTTTATTAAAACTTGACCCCTCGATATATTCTGAGATTATCAAATCAGTAGCTACGCTAGTTTCAGCCTTTGCAGTAGTATTAGCTACTGGTGAAAATAAACTGATAAGTAAAGCAGGCACCGTGACCATACTTAATCTCTTCTTATGTCTTCTATTCATATTTTCCTCCTTTTTATATGTATTCCTTTTAATTAAATATTCTAGCAAACTCTTGCCAGTGATAATTATATAATTCTACTATTAAGCTAGTGTTAATTTTATGTAAGAGATTTCCAAATTGTCAAATATCCTGAAATGAGCTAATTTACAAATAGGTCACTAGGCTCAACGGGATCAGATGGATCGTCTGATTCCCTTTATCATAATTTTTTGGGTCAACGGGAATCTTTTAGCTCCTATGATTCCCTTTATCATAATTTTTTGGGTCAACGGGAATCTTTTAGCTCCTATGATTCCCTTTAACATGAGTTTTTGGGTTCAACGGGAATCTTTTGGCTCCTATGATTCCCTTTAACATGAGTTTTTGGGTTCAACGGGAATCTTTTGGCTCCTATGTAGTGGATTTAAGCAAAGGACCCTTTATGAGGACCACTCCTCCTTCTTTTAGCTATTCTCGAGCTATCATCCTTTATGTATGACCGCCAAGGTAATCTTTTATTTTCTAAACGACAAAAAAACCCACAAATGTTGATATTACAACATTTGTGGGTTTTTTTAGATACCGGTGGTCGGGGTCGAACCGACACTCCTTGCGGAACACGATTTTGAGTCGTGCGCGTCTGCCAATTCCGCCACACCGGCATAATAAAATTTTGTAAAGGTAATGCCGAGGACCGGAATCGAACCGGTACGGTAGTCACCTACCGCAGGATTTTAAGTCCTGTGCGTCTGCCAGTTCCGCCACCCCGGCGCATTGAAACACGCTATAAAAAGTAAATAAAACACTTGAAGGCGGCAACCGGATTCGAACCGGTGGTAAAGGTTTTGCAGACCTCTGCCTTACCACTTGGCTATGCCGCCATATGTTGGAGCGGAAGACGGGATTCGAACCCGCGACCCCCACCTTGGCAAGGTGGTGTTCTACCACTGAACTACTTCCGCAAATTGGCTGGGCTAGCTGGATTTGAACCAACGCATGTCGCAGTCAAAGTGCGATGCCTTACCGCTTGGCTATAGCCCAATGATAAAATTTTATTATCTTACAAAATGGTCTTATGGGGCGACTGATGGGAATCGAACCCACGAATGCCTGAACCACAATCAGGTGCGTTAACCACTTCGCCACAATCGCCATAATAAAATTAATTGGCAGGGGTAGTAGGAATTGAACCCACACCAAAGGTTTTGGAGACCTTCGTTCTACCTTTAAACTATACCCCTACAAAAGATAGTTATTTTCACTAAAGTGAAAAAACATTGGTTATTTTGCTGTAAAAAAAACTTTGGTGGAGGGGGACGGATTCGAACCGCCGAACCCGGAGGGAGCGGATTTACAGTCCGCCGCGTTTAGCCACTTCGCTACCCCTCCACATATTATGATGTTAAAAACCAAATGGTGCCGGCTAGAGGACTTGAACCCCCAACCTACTGATTACAAGTCAGTTGCTCTACCAATTGAGCTAAACCGGCAAGCATATAATCAATAGAATAAAAATGGTGGCTCAGGACGGAATCGAACCGCCGACACAAGGATTTTCAGTCCTTTGCTCTACCGACTGAGCTACTGAGCCACACTATAAAGCCTATTTCAAAAAGAAATGGCGGTCTGGACGGGACTCGAACCCGCGACCTCCTGCGTGACAGGCAGGCATTCTAACCAACTGAACTACCAGACCAATTGCGGGGACAGGATTTGAACCTGCGACCTTCGGGTTATGAGCCCGACGAGCTACCGGACTGCTCCACCCCGCGACAATAAAAATTGAAGATTATTTTTACTAACTTTAAAAAATCATGGTGGAGGATGACGGGATCGAACCGCCGACCCTCTGCTTGTAAGGCAGATGCTCTCCCAGCTGAGCTAATCCTCCGAAAATACGTTGGTGACCCCTACGGGATTCGAACCCGTGTTACCTCCGTGAAAGGGAGGTGTCTTAACCACTTGACCAAGGGGCCAGATAAAAACAGATTGTATTTTTATGGCGGAGAGCAAGGGATTTGAACCCTTGAGACAGGGTTACCCGCCTACACGATTTCCAATCGTGCTCCTTCGGCCACTCGGACAGCTCTCCATAAAAGAATGGCTCCGCAGGTAGGACTCGAACCTACGACCGATCGGTTAACAGCCGATAGCTCTACCACTGAGCTACTGCGGA
>NZ_JABWSY010000020.1 GCF_013396335.1 Bacillus sp. EB106-08-02-XG196 | reverse complement strand
AATTTTTTGAAAAATCGTAGGTTAGACTCTGATAAAATAAAAAATTGCCGAGAAAGATACCCTTTCTCGACAATCTGGAAAGAGCTAATTCTAGCTCTTTCTTTTATTTGTTTAAACTCCGATAACAATGGAAGAGGTTAAGTTTTTTAACACCTTTGCAACACTCATCGCTACAATGGGGCTGGATTTAGGATTTTGTTGGTAGGGTTGATTTTGAACAGATATCTCGATTTTTCCAAAAAAACCTCTAGCCTTAATGGTATGCATATTACGCTGAATGGTAGGATCGACATAAACTTGAACATTCGTTTTTTCGAATCCTATTCCTGCTAGACTTAATGTTGCAGAAACGTTGACATTTTCAGGGAATAATTTTGAAGCATTTCTCGCATTCCCTTCAAAGATACAATATGGCTCAGAAATCGTTTCTAGGTTAACCTTTTCTTCCGCAATCGTTCCGTACCAACTTTTTACAGGCTTCCTCGTAATAAGGGTAATCTCTTCAATTTCACCTAATACCCCTGCAGCAATTCTATCTAAGCCACCAATAGCGGCTGACGGAATTAGAATTTGTTTGTTATTTTCCTGTGCTGTTTTATGTAGGGTTTCCAGAAACTCACTGTCGGCTAGCGCTCCCACGGAAATGACCACTAAATGACTCCCGCTTTTCAAAGCTTTTTCTCCATATAATTGTAAAGCTTGATGGCCTGCAGCTTCGATTACAATATCTAGATCTTGCTTGAAAAAAAACTCTTCATCGTTCGTGATTGAAAAAGGGGGATGCGAAAGCTCCACCATTCGATTTGGGTTCCTGACAAGAACGCTTTGCAGCTCAATGTCTCCTGCTTGTTGTGATTGAATTAAATCGGCAATACCCTTTCCTATTGTTCCATAACCAATGATCCCAGCTTTTAGCATTATACAACCACCTCATATTATTTTTGATAGATTAATAACGTTAACTTTGTAAAACTCTGTTAGATTCCCTCACAACTTCCTAGCATGGACCATTAATCCATGCTATTGTAAATCTAATAAAAAGTTGGTTGCGAGTAAAATTGCAGGATAGAAAGGAAAAAATGGGAAATATTGTATTTATCATTCGGTATACGATATACCGATTTTTCACTCTATTTTACCGAAAGCTATGAGTATTAGCAATAGAGTAATTTTAAAATACAAAAATATCAAAATATTTAAAATTATTTGCACGATTAAAGTAATGATGTTATTATGTTTAATAAGGTGTAAATAGTGAAAACTCGGAGGTGGTTACGAGTCAAATAGAATATGAAAGCGTTATCTTTGGTTGTTTGGAAATCATTCGTTTGCAACGTGATTTAGTAGGAATCATAATTTTTTAAAAAAGAGAGAAATTTTTTATATTACCATGGTATACAATCTACAATGCACAATGTACAAGATTGGTAAACTGGCAAGAAAAGATGTACCTATTTTTATATGAGGGAATACATAAATTTGATAGACTGCATAATCATTACCTCATCAAAATTTGCAAACTTAATATTGCTTGCCACCCATAAATGGAACCTGGGTCAAAAAAATGCGGAGAGTCGGAGGGGAATATATGGAATTAACATTAGCTCATTGGATTTACGCTCTTGTAACTGTTTCTGTCATTACTACGATGCTATTTAGAAAAGGTGTTGTATTACCAGTCATTATAGGTACATTTTTAGTAGCGGTAGTATATAAAGGGAACTTGATTTCAGGATTTCAAGCAGTCTTTAATGCAAACCTCGTTGCTGCTAAGGAGTTATTCAGCATTTTCTTAATTATTTCCCTGATGATTGCACTACTTAATTCTTTAAGAGATTTAGGTGCTGACAAAAAACTAATTATCCCTATTCAAAAAATAATGGTTAACGGCCATGTCTCTTATTTTGTATTAATGGTTGTGACCTATGTTATTTCATTATTTTTCTGGCCAACACCAGCGGTCCCTCTCATTTGTGCGTTATTAGTACCGGCTGCAGTCCGTGCGGGATTGCCAGTCATGACAGCGGCTATGGTAGTTGTTATTGCTGGTCAAGGGATGGCACTATCATCTGACTATATCATGCAAGTTGCTCCTATGCTTAGTGCAAAGGCTGCAGGAATAGATAAAACTTTAGTTACAGATAGAGGATTAATTCTTTCTCTGATAACTGGTATTAGTGCATTGGGTGTGGTTTATTTTGCACATCGAAAATCAATCGTAAAAAGTTCCACTTTAGATCCGGATATGAATTTTTCAACTGATAATGCATTTTTTAATGTTGCGGATGAACTTGCTGCTACGACTGAAGAAAGTGTTGAGATGGTAAATAGGAAAAATAAATGGAGTAAGAGATTTGCCATCTTAGTGCCATTATCCATGTTGGCTGTCATGATTTATATGTTCCAATCCAAATTCTCTGGTGGTGCTGGTTTTGAAGGAACCGATGGAGCAGCTTTTGTTGGTGGTGTGGCTGCCGTTCTACTAATCCTAGCAACCATTGCTTTTAACCGCATTCATGCGCTTGATAAAATTAGTGACCATATTACAGAAGGCTTTGTATTTGCATTCAGAGCGATGGCTCCAGTTATTCCAATTGCAGGTTTCTTCTTCATGGGTAGTGGAGATTTTACACCAAGTATTCTTTCGCTTGACGCAGAAGCTGCGAAGCCAGCATTTCTATTTGATATGATTCAGGCTGGACAGACTTTCATTCCTCAAAACTCCTTTATTGCTGGATTTGGTATTTTGATTGTTGGATTAGTAACTGGCTTAGACGGCTCAGGATTCTCAGGGCTTCCATTGACAGGTGCTCTGTCTGGAGCTTTAGCGAACGGAAGTAGTATTGATCCTTCGACTATGGCAGCAATAGGTCAAATGGGCGCAATTTGGGGTGGAGGAACGATTGTTGCTTGGTCTTCACTTGTTGCTGTGGCAGGCTTCTTGCAAATATCACCAATTGAGCTCGCCAGAAAGAACTTCATCCCTGTCATGACTGGGCTTTTCATTGCAACATTAATAGCTGTATTAATTTGGTAAAAAAGATCAAACGTAGTTGAAAAATGGGGGCTATCGGCGAAGTCGTTTTCGGACCAAGCTAATAGTCCTGTTTTTTATTTTTGCAATGATTAGGAGAGGTGAAGATCTTGAAGAAAGTAAAAGTGTGTTTAGTGGGTATTGGTAAATTGGGGAAAGCCCTGATGGAACACTGGAATAAAACGAACATATCAATAGGAGTTTATCATCCTTCATTAACGAAAACGGAAGATTTTGTTCAGCACTATCAAAATAGCTATCTATTAACCCCAAGTAAATTTAACGAAATCGATATATTTATATTAGCACTACCAGCAAAAGAGATCATCCCATTCATTTCAAATGAAATAATAAAAATGCAACCAGTTTCTTCTATTAATATTGTTAATATGGCTACGGCGATACATACAAATGAGATTAAAAATAATTTCCCATCCTTAAATGTTTTTGGTGTCAAATATATGGGGCAATGGAGAGATTTACTGGAGAATGGCAATGGTTTATTTATTACTGAGACAGCATTACCGAAACAAATAGAGGAATTATTTCTACCATTAGGTCAAGTGAAAATAGACCGAGAGGACCATTTGATTAAAGTAAATAAGTTGGCAACGTACCATGCCTTGAAAACAGCTGTCGCGATTGAGAATGAAATGTCAAAAAATCAATATTCAACTGAATATACTAAAAGGGCTTTAACATCCATTGCGCCTGAAGTAATCCGTGCCTATAGTAACGGAACTCTTGGTCACTTTGCAAAAGAAATTCTAAAAGAAATTAAGTCAGAAAAAGAATAAATGAAAAAACCAGGTGCTATATTGACAGCTCCTGGTTTTTCATTTTTTTTCCCTAGTCAGCCTGTAAATACTTGCAAGAGAACCAAGTAAAGCATAACGACGATGATATAAAATGAGGTAAAGGCAATATTCCAATTTGATACTTTATAAGAAGTATCTTTTACTAGATTCGACATTAGGCCTAATGTGGCATTATAAGGACCTACTAAGAAGGACGCGACTGCACCAGCCAACATGGCCACTGTTAGAATGTGTGGATTAAGACCAAGGGCAGATATGTCCAAGCCTCCTGTCATCAGTGCCAATGAAACAGCTGGATGAAGTCCCAAAAAGGCAAAAGCTAAAGGTACCAAAGGAAGTAGAATCATAAAGATTTCCACACCAGCCACGTTAATAAACGTCAAAATCCAATCATTCAACCATTCATTGGTATGGGAGACCGTGATGGTCGAGATAAAAAAACCAGCCGATAGAAAAATGAAAAATTGATCCTTCATACTGATTGAGAAGGAATGGAAATGCTTCATTAATTGACTTCCAAATTCTGCTCCTTTTTTTAGGAAAAGAGACCAAACCAATGCAAATGGAATGACAAGGAAAGAGACAAGAATTAAAAAGGAATAATGAAACAGCGATTCAGCTATAGATATGGCAATAACAAAAATAAGAATAGCCAAGAAAATTTGCAGTATCCTGCCTGGAGAATTGATTTGACCCTGTTCAATAGTTGCGGCTGTTTCGTGAGCAGATACGTCTTGAACAGAAGTATGCATTTTTTTAGATCTGCGTGCTCCTATAAACCAATCCATTCCCAAGCCTAAAATGCTAAGTGGAATCACATAGGGTAAAATGGATATCCAGCGTACGTCGGTTACAGAAATAACAATACCTACGATAGGGGTAACTGGTGCCCACAATAGGGGCATGGCAAAACCTCTAGTAATAGCTCTACTCATGAACCGTTCTTTATTCTCAACTGAGAACATGTTCAATGATGGACGTATCGAATAATAGGTCATCGGCAGAGTAGCGAGATTCATAAAAATACTAAAAAAATAGGAAATACCAGAGGTAATAATATACAACTGACCAGAATTGTTTACCTTTTTTTGAATAATGGTTTGAATGCCGCCGCTATATCCACCTAATTTAATGGGGATTCCTAATATCGGGACTAAGGTAAATAAAGTAATCAAGTCAAGCATAGGTCCAAAAGATAATATGTATTGATGCCATTGTGCTCCGCTAGTCCATAGCAGAGTGAGACCCAAGAGTAGAAATGCGCCCCCTAAGATTTGAACGGATCGTTTAGCAAGAAAAAAGGTGAAACAGACAATAATTAAACAAAGAATGGATAGCAGGACACTAAAGTCTAGTTGAGGCAGCAAAGTAGACAGTAAAAACATAAAAATAACGAATAAAAATAAGAATCTTAACATAGCAACACCCTGCTTTTTAGTATTTGGTTCATATCCTAAACCAGTAATCTATATTCGTATGGTATACCAAACCGATGATTTGTTCACCATTTATACACATTATACATTATTTATTTGGTATTTGGTATACAATTTAGTTGTAATTTCTTCAATACCATAATACAATAAAGGTAAGCAAAACAGGAACATAAATAGGGGGAATAGGGATGTTTAATTTTCTTTTTGGATCAAAAAAGGCTATGGAAAAAGCTGAAAAGAAGTTAGCTCGTTTAAGAAAAACCTTAAATTTTTAAAATCCTTCCGGAAATAACAGAAAAAATCCGTCACATAGTGGCGGTTTTTTGTCGTTCTGTATTACAAAAAAACCGGAGATGAGGTGGGTCAGCTCCGGTTAAAATAATAATAGAAGTTTTTTTTATTTTATTAAGCTACTTCAGTTGCTTTCACTAGCTTGGAATGAATGGAATCTTCACTATTCCCTGATGCTTTGACAATTTCATTCAATTCTTCGCGTGCATCTTCAATCGTTTTAAATCTTTCGAAAAACTTCACAGCAATTTGGTTTACATATTCTTTACCTTCAAATTCTTCAAATAATTGGATCTTAATATTTTCATCGATTACTTTCGCAATCGTATATTTTGCTTTTAATTTATCAAAAAAATAAAAGTTATAGGTCTCTACAACCTCTAGCCCGGCATTATCAAGAATGGTTTGAAAAGTATCTTTATTTGTTAGTACAATATAGTTCCCCATTATAAACACTCCTATAAATTATTTTTATACTTCTTGATCCAACTAGCTTCCTAAAATATATGTAGGTAACGACCACCTCTCATTTTGACATTTTGTATACCAAATACCTTACCAGTAGTTTATCTTAAGTTATCAAAATGTTCAATGGTATATTCTAATTTTTTAAAAAATTATAAAAACTTCTTTTCATCTTGCTTAAAAAGGTTGTATAATTCTTTAAAAGCATCAAATTCTTTGTTCAATACTGAAAGGGGATATTTTATGCCAAAAGTAATTCTTCATGTAGATGGAACTGTAGTCGAACAGCAAGTAAAGGATAACGCAAATCTAGTAGTTTTAGCAGGTATCCGACAATTTCCTCAATTAAAGTATGGCTGTGGAATGGGTAGATGCACCAAGTGCACATGCCGCGTGATCAGTGGTGGAGAATCCATTGCACCACCGAATTGGAAAGAAATAAAAATGTTAGGTGACAAGGTGGAGGAAGGATATCGCTTAACCTGCCAATTAACAATCGAACAAGATATAGAAATTTCGCAAGAAAACATCTCCATTCAACCGCCAAAGAAGCAATCTGCTACCCTAAGATAGTAGATTATTTTTTAAAACAACATTGGTATACAAAATGCCGAGATGAATAAGGATAGAGTGAGGGGATATTATTGGATTGTTATAATCTAACAAATATGACGTGGCAGGAAGTAAAAGAATCATTAAATACCGTTACGTTTGCAATTATTCCAATTGGAGCGCATGAGCAGCATGGACCACATATGGCAGAAAGCTGTGACGCTGTATTGGCTGAAAAGATGGCAGAAAAACTTGGCCAGAAAATGTTTCCGTATGCATGGGTCACTCCTACCGTTAATATGGGAGTCTCACCACACCATATGAACTTTCCTGGAACAATTTCACTTCAGCCTGATACACTGATTTCTATCATTAGGGATATGATTTCATCCCTAAGTCACCATGGAATTAAAAAATTCTTATTGTTAAATTCACATGGCGGCAACCAAACAACCTTGAATGTTGCATCAATGACCTTGACAAAAGAATTGAATGTTGAAATTTACTATGCGAAAACCACAGCCTCGGCTAAAAACACTATCGGTAATTTCATCACATCACCTTTGTTTGGACACAGCTGCGAAAGGGAAGTATCCGAAGCTTTGTATTTAGCTCCAGAGCTTGTACGTCTTAATCAACTTGAAAAAGGCGATATACAAGAACAAGGCAGGTGGAAGCAGCTTCGTCCAGGAAAGGCGATTCAAGGTTTTTATTTTTATGAAGAAATGACCCAAAATGGCTGTATTGGAGATGCCACACAAGCAAGCTTCGAATTGGGTCAACAGATTGTCGAGGAAGCATTGGAGAATCTCTCTAAAGATCTCTACAGTTTATTAAATATAAATAAGGATGTTTATATTTAAAACTAGGCTTTTAAATAATTATTTAATTGATATTTTAAAAAATTCTAAAAATTGTATTTACAAATAAAAAATAATAGGGTAATATTTTCATTAAGGTATACCAAATACAATAATTCGAAATTGATAGAGAGTAAGCACATACATACTCTAATTTTTCTTAAGTATTATGGTATACAAAATATCAAATACAAAAAAACGGCAAAAAATGCCCAGGAAACAGGAGGAGTTAAAATGACAGAATTATTATCAAAAGACGAATTCCGTAAAGAACTAGAAGAAGCAATTAAAGGTAATCATAGCCAGAAGGCTCCATTTACAGTCGCTTGGGCTGAAGGAAAACTAGAAAGAAAGCACTTTGCAAGATGGGCTGAAAATCATTACCACTATGTAGGACCTTTTGCTGATTACCTTGCGTATATCTATCACAATACTCCATCTGATCCAAAATTTGCAGCTGCAAAGGACTTCACATTACAAAACATGTATGAAGAAGAGATTGCGGCAGATCGTCATACAGATTTATTGATTCGTTTTGCAGAGGCGTGCGGTACAACTGCTGAACGAGTAATTAACCCTGATAATATGGCACCGACAACTTTAGGTCTTCAAAGCTGGTGCTTCGCAGTAGCGTCACGTGAACACTTTGTTGTTGCTACAGCTGCCCTTGTTGTTGGTTTAGAATCTCAAGTACCAGATATCTATAGAAAGCAAACACCGGCATTACGCGCTCAATATGGATTTACAGATGAGGAAATTGAATTCTTTGACTTACACATTGTTTCAGATGAAATTCATGGTGAACGTGGATACAAGATTGTTCTTGACCACGCAGATACACCAGAATTACAGCAGCGTTGTCTTGAAATTGTTAGAGTGGGTGCTAAAATGCGCCGTATGTACATGGATGGTTTATGGAGAGAGTATCTTGAGCAGGACTTAGGGTCTTTAGTTCAAACCAACTAAAATACTTAGTTTCATACAAATAGATCGGATTCATTAAGGATTATACTCCTAATAGAATCTATCTTTCCTGGCCGTCATATTAATCTTGAAAAATCGAGGTTCTAAATGACGGCCATTTTCTATTAAAAATGCTGTGTTAAAGGAGAATGTTGATTTTGTAACCTGTTGATTTGTGCGGAAGGCGCGAGACTCCTGCAGGAGGACGGGACAGGGGAGACCCCGCAGGCGCTTTAGCGCCGAGGAGGCTTCCCGAACCGCCTGCGGAAAGCGAAGCGCCTGGAGCACAAATCAACAGCCCCAATTAACACAGCCATTAAAAAAGAAAAAGGTGATACTTTGTTAACAACAAAAGTGAAAACGTTCAATAACTATATTAATGGTGAATGGCAGGAATCAGTCAGCCAAAAACAGTTTGTAAGTGTGAATCCAGCAAATACAGAAGAAATTGTTGGCGCCTTCCAAGCTTCCAATGAACAGGATGTTCTAGCAGCGATAGAAGCAGCCCAAGCTGCTTTTCCAAACTGGGCAAAGACATCACCATCAAAACGTGCAGCTATTTTAAATAAAGCAGCAAGTATTTTGGAGGAAAATGCTGATCAATACGCAGAAGAGTTGACAAGAGAAGAAGGAAAGCATGTTACCGATGCTAAGAATGAAGTCATTCGGTCTGCACAAACTCTCCGCTTTTATGCTGTTGAAGGACAAACGATAACAGGTGAAACGTATCCAAATGATGATCCGGAGATGAAAGTTTCGTCTGAAAGAGAGCCACTTGGGGTGATCAGTGTCATTACGCCATGGAATTTTCCGCTTTCTATTCCTGCAAGAAAGATTGCACCAGCACTAATCACAGGTAATACGGTGGTTTTTAAACCATCTTCAGATACACCACTAATTGCTTTACGTCTTGTTGAAGCACTGCATCAGGCTGGTATACCAAAAGGTGTTATGAACTTTGTAACAGGCAAGGCTTCAGAAGTAGGCGATGCTTTAGTTACTCATCCTGCCATTAAGGCGATTACTTTTACGGGTTCGACAGCTGCAGGGGAAGATATCCACAAAAAATCCTCTTTTACCACTCGGACACAAATGGAGCTCGGCGGAAAAAATCCATTAATCGTCATGGATGATGCAGATATTGAATTAGCCGCTACGTTAACGATTAACGGTGGTTTCTCCTTAACTGGGCAGGCATGTACCGGAACAAGCAGAGTAATCGTTTTGAAAAATGTAAAAGAGCAATTTGTTCAAAAACTAATTGAAAAAACAAGCGCGTTAAAAATTGGAAATGGCTTTGAGGAGGGCGTGAAAATTGGACCTCTGGCAAATGAAAAGCAATTGAAAAATGTCCTTAAGTATATTGAGTATGGGAAAGAAGATGGAGCGTCATTGGTGTTTGGCGGTGACCATCTAACAGAAGGTAATTATCAGCAGGGTTATTATGTTCAGCCTGCTATCTTTAGTAATGTAAAACCTAATCATCGAATTGCAAAGGAAGAGATCTTCGGTCCTGTAGTGGCGGTCATTGAAGTCGATACATATGAAGAGGCCATTCAGGTTGCAAATGATGTAGAGTATGGTTTGTCAGCTGCAATTGTTACTGACAGTCTGAAAATTGCTAATAAATTCACAAAAGACATTCAAGCTGGAACCGTAAAGGTCAATCGAACCACCACTGGTAATTTAATGAATGCACCATTTGGCGGGTTGAAAAAATCAAGTACCTCAACATTCCGTGAATCCGGAAGAGTTGGGTTGGAATTTTTTACGCAATTAAAGACCGTATATATCGGATATTAAATTAGAAAGTTTGAGGAGAATAAATAAATGAAAACAATTTTAAAATTAGAACTAGAAGAAGTGAAATTAATGATTGAAGCTGCAAAGAAGAAATCAGAGGACATCAATGTGCTGGAAACCATCGCCATTGTGGATGATGGAGGGAATTTAATTGCTCTTGAAAGAATGAATGGAGCGAGAATAACTGGCCCTGAAATTGCGATTGCGAAAGCCTACACGGCTTCAGGTCATAAACGTTCTACTCATTTATTTAATAAGGAGCCAAACGGCCCTGCATTACCAGGTAACGAAGCATTTGGGATTCAACAGATGCTGCCAGGAAAATTCGCCATTTTTGTAGGCGGATTCCCAATTGTAGTAAATGGTGAAGTGGTCGGAGGAGTAGGCGTAAGTGGAGGAAACGGTGAGCAGGATATAGCCGTCGGAACCGCAGCGCTCGAAGCTTTACAAAAGCATGTTGAAAGTGAAGGACTTTCAGTATTAACACAAGCAGATATTAAAATATAATAAAATGAGGACCTCAACCATTGTCCAACTTGGAACAATGTGAGGTCCTTAAATTGGATTAACACTTCAAAGGCTAGCTACAAAGGAAGGATGGAGAATCAATTGAGTAAATATTTGGAATTAGCCATTGGATTTGCGCGTACCGGAGTTACTGGCTATGGAGGAGGACCTTCTACCATCCCGTTAATCGAATTTGAGGCAGTGAAAAAATATAAATGGATGTCAGAGGAAGAATTTGGCGAGGTTTTGGCGCTGGCAAATACACTTCCTGGCCCCATCGCTACAAAAATGGCCGCCTATATCGGTTATAAAGTGAAAGGGAACTTAGGGGCTGTAGTAGCTATTCTGACCCACGTTCTTCCTTCCGTCATTGCCATGCTTGGTTTGTTAGGTGTCCTTTATTCATTTAGTAGTTCACCTATAGTAGGTGGCATGGTTCAAGGGGTTACGCCTGTTATTGGGTATATGCTAGCTGAAATGGCTTATCGTTTTTTCCAAAATGGCAAAAAAGGTTTAGGTTTATCGAAGATGTTATTATTCTCAGCCATTTCTTTCATCCTGATCGAATTGGTCGGACTTCATCCAGGAATCCTAATCGCCACTTTTTTAATATCTGCCTTTTTCATTGCTAGCCGTAAAGAAAAGGCTGCAAACAATCCTCCAAAAGAGGTGGTTGAACTAAAGGAGAAAAGCTCATGATATATTTGGAAATATTTTGGTCGTTTCTTATTGCGAATCTTTTGGGATATGGAGGCGGACCGGCTACCATCCCATTAATACAAATCGAAGTAGTCAATGAACAAGACTGGATGACTCTATCCGAGTTCGGCGACCTGTTAGCCATCGCCAATGCCTTACCTGGTCCAATTGCGACGAAGATGGCAGGTTTTATCGGATATGAAGTAGGTGGTATTCTAGGTTCGATTGTTGCACTTGCAGCTACGATTCTTCCATCAGCCATTGCCGTTATTTTGTTATTTAAGTTTGTGAATTTATTTAAGGACTCCCCAAAAGTAAAGCTCATGACAAAGTCTGTACAGCCAATTATCGCAATTTTACTTGCAGTAATGGCTTATCAATTCTTTTTAACAGCCTTTGAAAATAGTGGGGTATTTCACCTAGTACTTCTAGCGGTACTCAGCTTTTTCACCTTGAGCAAACTAAAGGTCCATCCATCTTTTGTCATTATTGGAGCACTCCTTTATGGAGGAATCTTTTTATCTTAATCTAGGAATCATATTTAATTAAGTTGGGAGGTGAAAGGATGGAAGTAAAATGGGAGGAAAAGAATCTATTATCGATTAGAGAACATGCCTATCTATATTTAAAAAAGATGATCCTCGATGGTGAGTTTAAAGCTGGCGACCGTCTAATTGAGAGAGAGCTTGCAGCTAAATTGAAAATAAGCAGGACGCCCATTAGGGAGGCTTTGTTCCGGCTGGAATCACAAGGATTTGTGAAAACCGTTCCGAGGAAAGGCGTCGTCCTTTCCAATATTTCGGTAAATGAGGTTATTGAGGTTTTTACGATTCTTGCTTCATTAGAAGTTCTTGCCGTTAAATTAGCTTCGCAAAGAATGGATCAAGAAACAAAAAATGATTTGGATCAAAAAATAAAAGAATTGATGGAAATTCAAGAGAATGAAGAAGAAAACTTTAACTTTGAACATATTAAAATGAATCATTTAATAAACAAAGCATCGAAGAGTCCAAAATTACTAGAAATTCTTTCCGGTTTAATAGACTATATCCATATGGCAGCGAATATGGGCTATGAGACACCAGGCAGAAGAAAAGTATCTTTAAAGGAACATATTGATATTATGAAAGCATTACGTAATCAAGAGACGGAAATGGCTGAATACTTAATGAGGATTCATATTGAAAATTCTAAAAAAGCATACATCACCTATATGGGAAGTCTACAAGAGAAGCTTCTTAGAAGTAATAGTTGAGGCAGGCAGCTAAATTTCAAGCAGCCTGTTTTATTTTTATCCTATTTTAGAAGGATCTTAAAATAAAAGAAAAATAATTAGAAAATTTTAAATTTACACATTGTCTGAAAATTAAATTTATGGTATATTGTATACCAAGAGGAACATTTTGAGGAGGAATTCATAGATGCCAACCATTCGATTTATTAATAGTAATAAACAGTTAGAGGTTCCAGAGGATTCGAATATTTTAAGAATGTCACTTCGCTATGATGGAGAGCTTCCAAATCGATGTGGAGGAGGAATTTGCGGCACTTGCGTTTTTAAAGCGGAAGAAGGGGCTGAATTCCTTGACAATGTTAAAATACAGGAAAGAAGGAAGCTGGGAGAGGAATGGCTAGAGAAAGGGTATCGCTTAGGCTGCCAGACCTTTGTTACAAATGGAGATATTGAAATCTCTTGGGATGAGGAAATTACTAACCAAGTAAAAATGAGAAAACCTGATAAACTAAAGCAGGAAGTAGCTGCGAATAAATAAAAATGGTATACAATCTACCAAATAAGAAAAATTAATCCTATCATTTGAGGTGAGAACGATGTGGGTTTGTCACACGCATATGAAAGAAGCATTAACGTTATTAGAAATTCCCCATATACGTAAAGCTCCATTTAAAATTAAGTGTTCGCTTTGTGATAACACCGCATCAGCAAAAGTATATTATACGCATCAGACCTACAAAGCAACAAAATATCAATACATGAGCAGTTTCCATAAAAAATTAGGTTAATAGAATCTAAGTAAAGCCTTGGAAATCAAAACAAATCCAATGCTTTACTTTTTTTAATTCAAAGAAGTTGTTAATTGTGAGAAGATTGTTCAAAATAGGATATGTAGGTTTTTTGAGAACGAGAGGGGTTAATGAAATGATAAAAGTTGTTGCAAAAGCCAAATTGAAACCAGGTATAGCTGTGGAAGACTATTTAGTTCAGGCTAGGGAATTAGTAGCAGAAACTAGAAAAGAAGAAGGATGTATCACATACGCTCTTCATCAAGATATCAATGATCCATCTGTTGTCACGATGCTAGAGGAATGGGTGGATGAAGAGGCATTGAACCGACATGGTCAAGCGGAGCATGTAAAAAGAATTGTCCCAGGGCTAAAGGAACTACGAGAAAGTTCCGAAATCAACATTTATAAAGAAGTAGAATAATCAATCTGTGTATACCCCCAAAAAAGTAACCATTCAAGACTGAATGGTTACTTTTTTAATGCTATTAAACTAATATTAGTCTCAATGCTCCGATGAGGGCAAATCCAAGTATAAGAGTTTGAAAGGCTTTCTGCGGGATGAGAGGAACCACTTTAATTCCGATAATAGCCCCTATTATAATAGTAGGAATCAACCAAGCATTAAATGTGATGGAATCAACTGTAATTAAACCTAAACTGATATAAAACGGTATTTTAATCAAATTCACGAACATGAAAAACCATGCCCCTGTTCCAACAAACTCTTTCTTAGGCAAACCTTTCATTAATAAATAAATGGCCATTACGCCGCCTGCAGCATTTCCAATCATGGTTGTAAATCCAGCTAAGATTCCCATAGAAAGGGTAAACCAAATGGACTTAGGAAGGGACTTGGTAAACTTTTCTCCTAATCTCTCACGACTGATATGCAGGATAATCAGTGCTAATACGATGACGCCAATCAGTGGTTTCAATTGATCGCTATTTATTTGATTAAGGACAAAATATCCGATAACGATTCCGATTAATACCCATGGAACCAGTGATATAAGGTATTTCCACACAACACTTCTACGATAAAAAATAACGGCGAAGAGATCACCGACTACCAACATGGGCAATAGGATTCCGATAGACTCTTTTGCTGGAAATACGTACATTAAAATGGTTGCAACCAATATACCCATACTGGATACTCCGGTTTTTGTAAAACCAATAAAAACAGTACTTAAAATAACGATAACCCATTCGATGTAGGATAATTCAAAAATGATGACTCACCTCAATTGATTAAAATTCATTTATTATTTTAAAGCAGAAAAGGATTTTTTTCTATGATTAGTTTTTGGAATAATTGAATTCGTATATAGGCAATGTAGGATCTAGAGTGTAAGGTAGAAGATATAATTGAACATATCCCAGAAAAGGAAGGGGTAGAGAATGATAAGTGTACTAATACAAATTAGCTATATTTCAAGGGATAATAATGTAATGCGGCGTGGTTCTTTCCAATTAAATGGTAATTCGAAGGAAAAAGTTGCTTTTGATTGGTGGAAGAAAATTCAAAGGGAAATGCCTTTTGGAGCAGATCTGCAACAAGTGATCGTTGATGGCGAAGACATTACTGACTGGGTGAAGGAATTAGAAAAATAAATAAGATTAGCCCCTCTCTGAAAGAGAAGGGCTAGTCTAATATCTCATGTTGGTCTCACAGTGATTTAACTACGATGGGTCTCAATATAGTTTACCACATCACCGACCGTTTGTAGCGTAGCCGCGACTTTATCACTAATCTCAATCGCAAATTCATCTTCAATTTCCATCGTCAGGTCAACCATATCAAGCGAATCAGCATCGAAATCGTCTTTGAATGAGCTTTGAGGTGTGATATTCTCCATTTTAACACCTAGTTGGTCTGAGATAATAGGCTTTAACTTTTCAAATGTTGTCATTTCGTTATCCTCCTAAGTTGTTCATATCAACATTATATCAACATTTCCGAAGGTAAAACATTAATATAATATTACATCGTTTTTGAAGGAATGTTTCGATGTTCATTTTGTTATTAAGTCGTAAATGAATCGCGTAAAACGATTGCATTCTACCATAATAATGAGAGAATAAAGAGTATTAACAGGATGTTGAAAGGAGTTCAGCATGAGGAGAATAGATGAGTACTTCGAAACAGCAATGGAGGCCTGGAGTATGATGCAAAAGACTTCTGGTGATGAAGGGGCAGAATGGGCTGAAAGATTTGAACGCTATTTTTATGAATTTATTGATGAATTGAAGAAATGGTGGACAACTCTTGAACCGAAGCCAAGTAATATAACTGAGGCTGAGGATTTACCTGAAATAAAAAAGTGGATGGAGCAAATCCCTGCTCCTGTACAGCTGAATTTTCTTACAGAATTAGAGGACATTTTGGATGGAATAGAGACAGAACGTTTTGATTAAGAAGATTTTATAAACCATGACATCAATGAAAGCATCTTTTCATACTATATTTTTGTGGTGAAAAAATGCCAAGAGTAAATTACCGAAGTTCCGTAGTTCAGAAAATAACAAGTGAATTAGCACATAAAAACGCTTGGGTTCCCCAAGCGTTTGTTATTTACATAATATAAGTTGATTAAATTGTTCTACGGTTTCAAAGTAATATTTAGATTCTAATTTCATTTGTTTCTTTATTTCGGGAATACTGTGAGACCAGCCAGCAGCGGCAAAATCTACATTACAACTTCTCGCCATCTCCAATCCAGGCTTTAGGTCATCCAACATTAGTGCATCATCTTCTTTTAAATTAAAGCGTTTTAAAATTTCTCTAATTGGATATGGATGTGGTTTTCTTTGTTGCTCAGGAAGTTCCCAACCAAAGATTGCGTCTGGCACAAATCCACAATGAATAGAATAATCTCTCTCAATTCGGTTTCTCTCCGAATGAGAAACAACCGTAACAATTCCACCTTGTTTTTTAAATTCTTTAATTGTCTCTGCAAACAGTTCATAGAAGTCTGGTACAGTTGATTGGGTATATTTTTTCCATACCATTTGCTGATGTTTTTGTTCTTCCTCTGTAAATTTAATGATGTCCTTACATAAAGAAGAAAAACCTGGATTGAAACAGTATCTAACAAAATCTTCAAAGGTAATAGATTTATCCTGTGGTCGCAAGTCTTTAAGAGCCTCTACAAATGATGGATAGTGTATTTCTGGTGTGCTTTTTACTCCCGTATCATCGTGGTCTAAGATTAAACATTTATATTTTAAAGCCATAATATCCTCCCATAAAACGGTATATCCAATCAAAGTATTTTAAAGTATTTCTTAAATCCTTATAACTAAATGATTTGTTCGTTTTTAATAAAATTGTAACACGCAATTTGATAAAGACAATAAGGATAAATGGCAGTTTCTATTAGTAGCTATGTCAAAAAGTTTGTTATTCGTTCTTTTTGAATTTGCTGCCTTTACTCTTGGAACGAAGCTTTGTCATCATGTCATCCACTTTTTCCTGTTCGGAAAGAGTGGCTTGCTCATCTACTACCATGGATGTGATTTTTTCATTTTCAATGGTAATCTTGAAAAAGGAATTTCCCTTACTGCCGTGTGGCAGGTCTTCTTTTGGAATGATGAATTCTTTTTTCATTTCCTCAACTAAAATAACTGCATATTGATTATCTTCGATTCTGTCAAGGTATCCTTTCATCGTCCTAACCTCCTGCGCAAGCAAGTCCCTGCGATTTAATATCGGCAATTCTAGCCGGTCCAATTCCTTTCATTCTTCCTAAATCATCAACTGAAGTGAAAGGTCTTAATTTGATTAGATCCTGTGCACGAGCAGCACCAATGTGAATGATTTCTTGTAATTGTTCCAAGCTAGCAGAATTTACGTCAATACATTGATCAACAATAGGTGCAGGCTCAACCTCGGCCTCTTCTTTTGGTGTTTTTCCGCTGCTAGAGGGTGTAATCGTCCCAGCGTTTTTCGTCAGTATTTGATAATCTTTCCCATCTGTTTCTACCAGTACGGTTCCATGAACATCGGTCCCATAAAGTTGAATCTTCGAATTTTGAACAAGATTGATCACTTCATCATGAGGATGACCATAGGTATTATTCAAGCCAGCACTGTAAATCGCAACATCTGGGTCCACTTCCCGTAAGAAAGTGGGATGTGTTGAAGTGGAGGAGCCGTGATGACCAAGCTTCAGAATGTCAGCTTTCATATCAATTCCACTTTGAAGCATATTTAATTCGTCTTCTGTGGTAGCATCTCCTGTTAAAATAAACGTAACTTCACCATAGGTCAGTTTTAACGAAATCGATTCTTCGTTATCATGCTCGCTAATCGTTTTGGGATATAATACATCAATCTTTAGCGGGCCGATTTCAAACTGATCACCCATTCTTGGTTCATAGTAATCAACAACTTTTGAATCGATTGCTTTTAAAAGTCTTTGGAAGGTTTGCGAGGGGTTTGTATTCCCTGATAACCAGACCTCACCCACGTTAAAGGTGTTAATTACTTGGTCTAACTGCCCAATATGATCGGCATCTGGATGAGTCCCAACCGCAATATCGATTTGCGAAACATGCTGCAGCTTAAGATACTGGACGACTTCATCCCCAGTCCAGTTTCCAGCGTCAATAAGAATCGTAAAGTCCTCACCATCATCAGAAAATTGAAGTAAGGTTGAATCACCTTGACCGACATCAATGAAGTGGACCGTAAGTTCTGTTAAATCAGTGGGTACAGCTTCATTTTCTTCAGTACTTGGAGTTTCATCATTTTCTGTTGGTAATGACTTTTCCGTTAGGTTTTCTTTTCGTTGCGCTATGTCTTTGGTTTCGAGTGATTCTTGTCCACAACCACTTAATAGAAAAATAATGATGAAACTAAATAGAGCAAAAAGGTACCGTTTTTGCATTCAATTCCCCCTTTTCATCTACTAGCTTATCACAAATCAACCATTTTCAGACAATTCAAGTCTGAATGATTTAAACTTGTGATTTTCAGTCTAGTCAATAATAGTAGGAGGGTGCCATACACTTATTTGAATTAACCTTGAATTTTTTCCATTTGATTAAGGCGCTCTAGGATTCTACGTTTTCGGTATAACATTTTTCCTGCATCGGCCACATCCCCGATAGAAGAGCGATTAATAAATGCTCCAAAAATCATTCCAGCTATTGGAATCATTTGAAACAGCTTTTTCCAGCCAAAAGAATCCCGATAGGTGGTAACCACTTCCCGCCATCCTTGCAGCTGAGAAATCATTTGATTGTTCTGATTGCCTTGATTGAAGGAAGACAGATCCTCTAAAATTGCCTTTTTTCCGACAATATCAGAGGAAGTAAATTGCAGGCATTTAACAATAAAAATTCTTTCTGATTTTTCTTTAGGGTCGTACCCATAGCATATAGCAATCTCTTGTAAAACTTTAAGGGATAAACCTAAGAGAACAGGAATATCAACCGCCAGTGTAAACAACCCGCCAATCCCCGTTGTTGCCCCTTGAACGGTCGCTATTTTTGTTCTGGAATTTCGTAACTGCTCAGCGATTTCATCCATTTTTCTTATCGGAATCTGTTCAAGCATGTCTAAGCGAATCTCATCTGCTGATGTATCCTGCGGCACAAACTTCTTTAGAACATTTTCTTCTTTGACTAAATATTGCCCGC
The DNA here is from genome assembly GCF_013396335.1 of Bacillus sp. EB106-08-02-XG196. Classification (GTDB taxonomy): domain Bacteria; phylum Bacillota; class Bacilli; order Bacillales; family Cytobacillaceae; genus Neobacillus. The sequence goes on along the minus strand of NZ_JABWSY010000020.1, from coordinate 87,864 downwards.
CAGTCTGGATGTAGGTCCCTAATTCATCAATCGCCAAGCCGATTTTATCTTGGATAAATTTTGGAGTTAGCTTATCAAGCAGCATGAAGGGCAAACGGCCAAGCTTTTCCCAAAACCATAAATCCTTCTGTTCATTTTCCCATGCTTCAATCTTTATCAATTCGTCCTTTAAATAATCAGTCGATTCTACTATCATCAAACATTCCACTCCATCTTCATCTTTTAAAATTGGTCTGTTAGTATATACGGTAAATCAACGAACAAGTTTCATTATTACTATGTACAATTGTAATGGCAGCAATCGGATTAGATAAACTTTAAGGATGTCATATTTTTAGCAGAAGTAAAATATTTATATAAAAAGAAAGTAGTGGTACATGTAGTGTTCCTGTAAAGCTTCTAGAAGGGAGCAAATTTATTGAATCGAAATCGAAATACAAATGTCCAATTAGCTATTTTATTGCTTATTTGCCTGCTCATTATTCTTATTGTCCATGCGATTCTCCATATTAAAATACACATTGTGTATAGCACCGGTGTTGGTCCAATCCTTTTAATAGGATTGATTATTTTCCTCATTGTATTGCTATATTTAAAAGGGTGAAAGAATCCGGCCTTATTTTTTAATTATTTTGTGCAATTTGATTGTATTAATAATTTCCAAATGGTAAAATATATCTCCATTGTGTATGAAAGCATCTACAAAAAGATTGTAGATGTTTCTTTTTGTGCCTGTTCGGTTGTACGGAAACTAGCGAAAGAGGTGACGGTTTAAGAGAATGAGTTCAAAAAAACAAAAATCAGTTCGTGAGCATAAAGATTATCAAGCAGAAATTGAGCGCCTTGAGTTTACAAAGGAATACATTAAAAGTGTTTTGGAACAATCCAAGGGGAATAAAGAACAATTTGTTGAGAATTTGAAAGAAGCCTTTGCGGAACTAGACACTTCTGATAGCAGTTTAAGCTACATGACCCTTCTGACAAATGCTCAGTACCTGGAATTAGCAGAAAGTGAACTGGAAAGGTTAGCGAGCGTCATAGGCAAACCGTACTTTTCGAGAATCAATTTTACCAGCAGCGGTGACACCATTGAGGAGATTTTGTATATCGGGAAAGCTTCACTATTTGACCGGGTAAACCAGATTCCCATTATCGTTGACTGGCGGTCACCTATTGCAAATGTTTACTATGATGGGCGGCTAGGGGACGTAACGTATGACGCCTATGGGGAAACGCAAAGTGGTTATTTATCTCTGAAAAGACAGTATGAAATTGAGGACGGATTATTAAAGGATATTAGAGATATCGATTTAACCACGCATGATGAACTCTTGCAGAAATCCTTATCGGGTAAAGCAGACAATCGGTTAACCGAAATTGTTGCAACCATCCAAAATGAGCAAAATGATGTCATTCGAGCTTCTCTTAAACACCCCATCATCGTACAAGGAGCTGCGGGAAGTGGAAAAACTACCATAGCACTCCATCGCATATCCTACTTTTTATACTCTTCTGGATATCGATTTCCTCCAGAAAAATTAATGATTCTTGCACCAAATAGATTGTTTATTGATTATATTTCCGCTGTTCTGCCCGATTTAGGGGTAAATAAAATTAAACAAACCACTTATGTTGAATTTATGAGAAATTGTTTGGGGAAGAAAATAAAATTTATTGCTCCTAACTCCAAATTAATGAAGCTTCTTAAAGGGGAAGGAAAATCAAAATGGTTACAATGGGTGTCGGGGTATAAAGGTTCTCTGGACTTTAAAGAGTGTATCGATACCTATTTGAAAGATATTGAAATAAATCTAGCACCATCAAAGGATTTTATCATTGAAAAATCGCTTCTTATGAGGGGGCAAAAGATTAATCGGCTATTTTTAACAGAGTTTCAATACTTACCCATCTATAGTAGACTCGATAAAATAAAAAATCTATTGGCAAATGATTTAAGGATAAAAAAATCGATCATTCTATCCAAAATTAATAGTAAATATGATGAAGCTTTAGAAAAGGCACTTTATACCACCAGGCTGGATTCAGATAAGAGGAGAGAAAAAGTAGTCTCCATTATGGATTTAAAAGAGAAAAGGTTAAGTACGGTGGAGCAAGAATCGAAGGCAGCAGTGAAAAATTATATGGACCCATTCGTAAAAAAAGATATTTTTTCACTATACAAGGAACTGATGACATCTCCTGAACTGTTAAAAAAGTATTCAAGTACTCTTACTGAAATAGAATGCAAGAAGTTGAGTCAATATTGTCAAAGAACTTTTGATAAAAAAGCTCTAGAGCTTGAGGATTTGGCTCCGTTATTTTACATGAAGGCAAAACTTGAAGGAATCGATGAAAAATATAAAATGAAAAGTGTTTTCATTGATGAGGCTCAGGACTATAGCTATTTCCAATTTGCAGCATTAAAAGAAGGCTTTGAAACGGAGCTATTTACAATCGTTGGCGATTTAGCACAAGGGATTCATTCCTATCGAGGATTAAACAGCTGGGAGCCATTAGTAACGGAAATCTTCCCAAATGCGAATTATCATGCTCTCCAAAAAAGTTATCGTACAACGGTCGAGATTATGCACCTCGCAAATGACATTCTATCGATTATGGGCAAAGACTTGCCAATCGTACAGCCAGTCATTCGTCATGGGGACAAACCACGTTTTACGAAAATTGATCCTAGCCATTTGCAGCAGGTAGGAGAAATACTTGAACACGATATCCTATTACTCAAAGAGGAAGAACTTAATTCGATTGCTATCATTGGAAGAACCGACAACGAGTGCTTGCGCATACATAAAATGCTAGAAAATAGTAATCTTCCCATTCAGCTATTAGAAGAAAAGCAAGATATGAAAAAGGGAAGCATTGTAATCTTACCTTCGTATCTTTCTAAAGGATTAGAATTTGATGCAGTGCTGATCCTAAACTTAGAGGAATCTTATTCTGAAGAGGAATTAGATATTAAATTGTTGTATGTGGCGATGACAAGACCGATGCATAGGTTGTATTTATATGGGTGTGAGATATCGGACTTATTATTAAATAAAGCTTCCTCAGACCATTTTGATGCCAATTGAAAAGAAAAGTGCCAGGCACCTCCTATAATATATGGAAGTTACCTGGCACATTTTCTTATGATGACTCAATGAGATTTGACCATGAGAACCGTCCCCATGGTCACCCATGGTCACATGGTGTATATGTAAAACCGTGCACCTGCCTTTGATTAGACCAACCAAGCGTTACTTGTGAAAGCTAGCTCAAACTAGGCGATCCTCCGGCACATAGAAATGTCTACTTATGGCTGCTTCCTTCCGGATCTGACCAGTTTCATAGGTTTCCATTGCGTAGGACCCAGTTGTCAACACTATTTTCCCAAGGCAGACCTTACATGATCAAACCTAAGGCAGGAATTCAACCCCGCTATGGCAGATTGCGGGTTACAGGGCACCGCCAACTCCCCGTCTAGCACGGTATGTATAGGCTAGACTAATGCTTATGTGTAATTTTATAAATCCGGCGCATGAAATGGCTGTAAGCCAGGTTCTGTTCCTGCGTGCTCCAAACGATGCCAATCTCGCACAACAGGTGTAATCATATGACTATCAGTCACGAAGACCGATCCATCCGTTTGGTTTATTTCCCGCAGGATGGTGCCCCTACCAAAGTTTGGGTTGCTCGCTCGTGGGGTTTACCCGTTCCATTTCTCCTGTTTCCAGAAGAATTCGTCGCTGTGGCACTTTCAGAGTACTCGAAGCATATCCATGAAGGACTTAGCATAATTTCCCCGCCGTCAGCAGTAGAAACTGCTGCCCACCTTTGCAGATGGCACGATCACTCCGGGCATCTCAGCACCGGGCGAGCCTGGACTTTCCTCAACTCATGTAAACATGAGCCGCGATTACTCACCATTTCATGTTTGTGTTTCTTGGCTACGTTAAAAATATATCATGAATAAGGGAATATGGTCATTAGGAGGATGGTCCCAGAGGTGGAATATTTAGGGAGTGTGGATTCATGCAATAAACCTAAACGAGACGGAATATTTTAACAAATAAGAGTATATATGTATAGAGAAAGTAATTAACCTAATGAAAGGATGATGTCTGAATGGATTGGCTATGGCTGGTTGGTCGGGCAGTATTTGGTCTTTATTTTGCTTATTCTGGTCTAAATCATTTCATCCAATTTCAAGGTTTGAAGCAGTATGCATCCTATAAGAGGGTACCAGCACCAGGACTATCTGTAGTGGTAACCGGGTTAATGCTCCTAGCCGGGGGATTGAGTATCCTTACGGCATATTGGATTGAATGGGGCCTATATTTGTTAGTAATATTCCTCGTTCTTTCAGCTTTCATCATGCATAATTTCTGGAAGGAAACAGATCAGAATGCAAAAGTTGGCGAAATGAATCAATTCCTAAAGAATATCGCATTAGCGGCAGCTGCATTAATGTTACTGTCTATCACGAATTGGACTTGGTAAATTAAGGTTGAAAATTATACTAAATATAGATTTTGTGAGTGCCAGCACTTGATTTCAATGTCCAGTGCCTGGCACTTTTTTGTTTATAGTGCAAGACATGCACGAATGTTAAGGTGTTTGTAAAATAATGTATTCACTGAGGTCAATAGTCTAATACGAACTCTATATGTCATATATTCTTAGTACCTTGAAGTTCTAAGTTTGTGATGAATGAATACTTGCGAAAAGAGGTGTTGTCATTATGTTTTCTGTTACAGGAATGCAGACTTTTACCTTTTTTTCAACGACCCATGTTGTTACGTTACTTCTCTTCTTTCTTACCTGTTTCCTTTTGGTGTATTTCAGATCGAAGCTTAAGAACTACCAGCACATTTTGAAATGGACACTATTTACCACTTTGATACTTTGTGAAGTTTCCTTCCACTTGTGGCTAATCCTTACCAACCAATGGGAAGTGGGTGATTTACCTTTACAGCTTTGTTCACTTAGTACGTTTTTATCGTTGTACCTATTTTTGAAAAAGAATCAAAAAGTGTTTAATTTGTTATTTTTTATTGGTCTAATTCCTCCCATCCTAAGTATGGTTACTCCTGATATAGTCTATCAATTTCCTCATTTTCGATTCTTAAAATATTTCCTGCATCATTCAGCTATTCCATTAGCCGTGTTGTATTTTATCCTCTTCGAAGGGTACAGAGTTCCTCGCAAAGCTATTTTAACGGGATTTATTACCTTGAATATCATAGCTGTTCCAATATTTTTCCTGAATTTATGGATAGACACAAACTTTTTCTTCTTAGCGAGTCCATCGGAAACAGAAACCCTATTATCATTTTTCGGCAGTGGGATTATGTATTATATTAATCTTGAAATAGTGGGACTCATTGTATTTATCATTACATATATACCAATGGGGATTTTGCAAATAAGGGAAAATAAACTCTAATATAAAGTTGGAGAAAACTTCTCTAGAGACCACACAGCATTCACATGATGCCTGTGTGGTTTTTTTGTGTGGAAATAATGCACTTTATGTGTTATAAAATGGAAGACATGTTTTAAAATGAAAGGCTGCTGATGAGATGAAGGTTGCAATATTTGATTTTGATGGAACTTTATTTCCGAATGAGACTTTTCCACTTTTGATGGGACATTTGAAGAATCATCCCCTGCATTTTCAGAAGTATCGGAATTTCTTCCTTAGACTTTTACCGGTATACCTAGCATACAAATGTAAGCTTTACCCCGAACAAAAAATGAAAGAATATTCAATGTGGTCGTATATCGCTGCATTTGGAACTTCTCCAAAATCGGAGATTGACCAGTTTTTTTCGCAAATTGGTGAGAGTATGAGTCAAAACCTTAGTGAACCGGTGTTACATAGACTTGAACAGCATAGAAGGGAAGGCTATTATACTATGCTTGTATCAGGAGCTTATGAGCCGCTCCTGCACTCCGTTACGAAAAATGTAAATTTTGATTGTATTAGTGGAAGCAGCATTCCCTATCATGATGAAAAATTGTCAAAGACCACTTCTATAAAATATATATACGGGGAACGTAAAAGTGATTTCATCAATGCCCATCTGTCTCATACAGAAGTAGATTGGCAAAATAGCTTTGCATATGGGGATAGTTACACGGATTTAAACGTTCTTGAATTAGTAGGAAATCCCGTTGCTGTTAACCCAGAACCTCGACTATTAGAAGTAGCTAATCATAAGAAATGGGAAATTATTTAAATATTGGTGTAAAAGTGTACAGTGTATACGGTAAAACTGTACAGTTTCTACAAAAAAGCGTACAGCTTCTACAAAAAAACGTATAGGTTCTACAAAAAAGTGTACAGCTTCTACAATTAAGTGTACAGGTTCTACAAAAAACGTATAGGTTCTACAAAAAAGTGTACAGCTTCTACAAAAAAGCATACAGTTTCTACAAAAAACCGTACAGGTTCTACAGAAAACCATACAGTTTCTACAAATCAATACCAAAACGGCATTTTGTTGACCACAAAATACGAGAGTGTATCCTAATCAAAGGATTCGCTCTCGTTTTTTTATCAATTCTATAATAATGATAATACGATTACGACCACTAGCGGCACTAAGAAAATAATGTATCCAAGTGGGTTGGCAAAATTGAGGGTCCAGCCAACACCGACGCGTTTTTCCACAAAAATAGAGGGATCATTTCTGTTGAAATAAAAGAGTCCGCCTTTCCAGTAGGAATCTTCATCGTAATCCGTTATTTCTTCCTCTGACGCAACCACAGAGTGTTTATCTGAACGACCGACTTTTACAGCAAAAACAATGGTCGCGGCTAGTATAACAACTAGGAAAACCATCGGTGCTGCGATCATGGCAGTGCCCGCAAACAAATCTGGGTGAATCGTGGTTAATTGAAAGTAACAAAACAAACCTGTTAGTAAGAAACTAACTAAAAACATCAGCCAGCTTGAATATTTCCGTAGCGTTAACTGACGTAACTTTGAAGCATTTGTGCCAGTTGCACTTAATTTAATGCCAGATTTATTTTTTCCAATATGGATTCCTAAATACATCACCTGCATCGCTAAAAGCGTTAGTGGCATTAAGATCGCTGACATTGGTGTTTTCTCTGTAAAGGCATCGGCTTCACCATTTATTCCCCAGTGAGTAGGAATCTTTTCAGGCAGTAGGTCATATTGGAAAACGGTATATCCGATAACTCCGACAGTAACAATCATTGGAAGTAAAAACAGATACCAAGGAATCATTTCATCCTGAGACCGTACGGATAAGTCAGTTACCTTCATTTGTTTTAGATTCTCCATCCAATTATTTTTCCTTTTTAATTGAAGCGTTTTTCCATGAAAGAAAAAATAGAGGGAAAGGCTGAAAAGAATAATGCCAAATTGGATAAGCGTTCCAACCAAGACGGTTTGTTCTTCGCCTGGGTTCGTACCGAGGACCCAAAAAGCATAAATCCCTAATGCCACCAGGGAAAGGAGCGAAACCAATAAGGTATATCTTTTTTTGTAGGATATTAGTTGTTCGTTTTTTATGTGCTTTTCAGGGACGGTAATTCCAAAGATGATGGTGCGTTTCACTAAAAAAGGAATAGCTGTTTGGATTCCAAGCAGGATAATCGAGATAAATAGAAAAATGGCTAAAGTCATATGAGTTCCCCCTATAATTAATTGCTTTTCTTAAAGTCTTCAATAATAGATGAGACAAGTTCATGAATTTGCTCATTAGACATTCCAACCACCAGGGATTCTGCAATAAGTGGCTTATATTCCTCTTTTAGTCGATCAAAAGAGAGTTCATTGAAATCTTGGGGAGAAGAGATAATCGCTCCCGACTTCGGAACAATTGTGATAATTCCCTTATACTCTAATTGGTGGTAGCTTTTATTAACGGTATGCATATTAACGCCGAGGTCAGATGCAAAAGCCCTCACAGAAGGAAGCGAAGCTCCTGGCTGAATCAAACCTCTAGCGATGCCTTCGACAATTTGATTGGATATTTGCTCATAAATGGGTATGTCAGAGTCGGGTTCAATTCTAATCATCATACTCTTTCCTCCAATCTGTTCTACATTTATTATAACAAATCTGTTCTACATTATCTAGAACAATAGAAAAAAAGTGCCTGGCTCACACCATATAAGTGAAGGATCGATGGCAGTAAAAAGTATAGACAAGAAGTTTTTAGAAAATTTATAAAATATAGGTTGACGAATTAATAAATATTATTTATTATAATAATCAGATAAATAATATTTATTCACAACAAGATGGACTCTTAATCACAAGGAGGTGTTAATGACTTTCAATAATAAATGATTGCGCTTCCATTGTTGAAGTGGAATCCAATTATTAACCTTCTATCCCAAAAAGTCGGAATACCATTGTTGTTGTGGTAAGGTTAAAACATAGTAAGGATAGGGGTGTTAACGCTTTATGAAAAATAGAAGTGAACAATTAGTTAGCGTGCTTGGACGTAAAATAGTAACGGGTGAGTTAAAACAAGGAGAAATCCTCCCAAAAGTAGAGGATTTAGGTGAAATATATAATGTAAGTCGAACCGTAGTCCGTGAATCCTTTAAAACGTTATCTACTTTGGGGCTTGTGAGATCGAATCAAAGGGCTGGTACAATCGTGCTTCCACGTTCCGAATGGAAATGGTGGAATTTAGAACTCATTAACTGGGTGCTTGAGGATGAGAATAATCGTGATTTTCTCCTGCATTTAACCGAAGTTAGAATGGGGCTAGAACCCATGGCAGCAGCTTTAGCAGCAGAGAGAGCAACCGAGAAGGATTTGGGAAGCATTAAGGATGCCTTCAATCGACTCGAGCAATCAATCGGTGATGAGAAGGCATGGGCCATTGCGGATTATGATTTTCATGAAAGAATATTATGTGCTTCTTACAACGATTTAATCATCAATACGGTTAGAACGCTCCGGAAAGCGCTCGTCTTTAGCCGGGAAAAAACGTTAAACGCAGCTAAGGATTATCCAGAATCTCCATTTGATACTCCGACAAACGAAGTACTAGAAAGACACCGTTCTATATATGAAGCAATCATGGTACGTGATGAAAAATTGGCACATGATAAAATGATCGAATTAATACTGCGGGTTAAGAGGATATTGGAAAAAATATATTCTTAGTTTCTCTGAACCTTCACAAACCAAACAAATTAGGGGGAGTTAAATGTGGGAATTCAAGTAGTAAGATTTGAAAAGGAAAATAAAGAACAGTGGGGAGTTGTATCAAATAATCGTATTTACATATTAAGAGAAAACTATTCATCTTTAGCTCATTTTTTAGAAGAGGGTATTGAAGAAGCTAGAAAATTAAAAGAACAAGGACAAGGTGAATTTCTTTCATTAAATGAAGTGACCATTTTAAGCCCTGTTACCAAACCAGCAAGAATTGTCTGTCAGGGTGCCAATTACTCCTCTCATCGTGCTGAATCTGGAATGGAAGCAGCTCGGCCGCCATTTAATATGTTCTTTAGTAAAGCAGATAGCACACTTTGTGGTCCTAATACAGAGATTATTCGCCCGTCACATGTTAAGCTATTAGACTATGAAATTGAGCTGGGGCTGGTCATTGGAACAGAGATTTCTTCATCCGTTGAAGTCACAGATGAAAACCTTCACCAGTATATTGCAGGGCTTGTTATTATGGATGATGTTTCTGCAAGAGATGTACAACTCTCTGAGGGGCAATGGTTAAAAGGGAAGAGCTACCGTACTTTTGGACCTACTGGACCATTTTTCTACTTACTTGATAAAGAAGAGGTTCCACTCATTCATGACTTAGAATTAAATTTATGGGTAAATGATGAATTACGTCAATCAGCAAATACGAATCAATTATTATACAAACCTGCTGAAACTCTAACAGAGCTATCGGAGATTATGGATCTTTCAAAAGGTGATTTGGTTATTACAGGTACAACAGGCGGAGTAGCATTAAGTCTTACACCAGAGATATTAGGACAACTATCAAGCCACCTGGTATCTTACACGGAGAAGGTCGATTTGCTTATTGAAAGTCAAATCAATAACGGTAAATATCTGAATGATGGAGATGTTATTCGTTGTCAAATTAAGAGTAAAGACGGGAAAATTGACCTAGGTGAACAAGTAAATAAGGTCGTTTCTAGTAAAGTAGCAATTTCTTAAAATTTTATTTTGTTCAATACGCTGGGATTATCGATCCCAGCAACCTCTAGTTCTTACATAAATATATTTAAAGTCCATGTAAATGAAAAAATTAGTTTTAATTTTTCATAAGAATGTATGCGTTTACAAAGCGGGATCTTAATTAAATTTGAGAATATTTGTATAGGGGTGTGGAGAATGAAACAAGAAATGGTTGACGTGGCGATTGTTGGTTATGGACCTGTATCAAAGCTTTTAGCTGCATTACTTGGTCAAAAAGGATGGAGGGTTGGGGTATATGAAAGATTCTCTGAACCCTATCCACTTCCCCGCGCCGTTCATTTGGATGATGAGATTGCGAGAATGCTGCAATCAATCCTTCCCAAAAGTGAAATTGAAAGAATTTTACAACCAGTCCCTGATTTATATGAATGGCGAAATGCTGAACAGCAATTACTATTGGCTCTCGATTTTTCTCAAGATGGCATTTCTGGGTGGCCGGGACATTTATTTTTCAATCAGCCTGAACTTGAAAAAGTAATGGATGTTGCTTGCCGTAATCAGCCTAGCGTAAATGTGAATATGGGAAATGATGCAATTGAGTTAAAGGAATTCGAAAATCATGTCGAGCTTACTGTTAAAGACCTACATGGGGAAATTCGTACCATTCATGCAAAGTATGTTGTTGGGTGTGACGGTGCGAATAGTTTTGTTCGCAAAAATATGGATCCTGCGATTACGGACCTTGGATTTGCTGCAGATTGGCTCGTTGTTGATATCGTTACGAAAGAAGAAAGAGAATGGAACCCGATGAATTTGCAGCTATGCGATCCTGCCCGTCCAACAACGGTTGTCTCAGGCGGACCTGGGAAAAGACGCTGGGAATTCATGGCTCTTCCTGGTGAGACAAAAGAAGGTCTTAACAATGAAGATGTAGCCTGGCGCTTGCTAGAACCTTGGAATATAACTCCTAGTAACGCTGTATTAGAACGGCATGCCGTTTATACATTTAAGGCGTTATGGGCGGATGAATGGCAAAAAGGACGGCTTATTATAGCAGGAGATGCAGCTCACTTAACGCCGCCATTCATGGGTCAAGGTATGTGCTCTGGTCTTCGAGATTCTATTAATTTAGCCTGGAAGCTAGACCTTATTCTAAGTGGAAAAGCTGCAGAGTCTATTTTAGAGACGTATACAGCTGAGCGTAAACCTCATAATCGAGAGGTCGTTGAAGCAGCCTTATTTTTAGGAAATGTCATTTGCGTAACAGATCCGGTAGAAGCTAGAAAAAGAGATGAGGCATTTTTTACAGGTGGTGTCCCTGAATTTCCGGAATTCCCATTTCTAACTGAAGGCATACTCTACCAATCCGCTGACGGGAAAAATAATAAATACACCGGGAAACTTTCATTTCAAGGTCAGGTAGAGTATAGAGGGAAATCAGGTTTATTTGATGATGTTGTAGGTAGTGGGTGGACGATAATAAGTCCTGTGAATGATCCTAAGAAGGTTTTAAATGAAGAACAGATTGCGTTTTTAGAGGACATCGGTGTTAAATTTATTGAAATCTCAGAATTATCAGAGGATAATGAGTCGTTTTCTGAAAAAGCTGTTGATATCCATGGAAAATACAAACAATATTTTAAAGAAACTGGGCTTGAAGTGGTTGTGGTTCGTCCAGATTTCTATCTATTTGGTGGTACAGAGAGTTTAGCCGATTTGCCTTTACTAGTTGAGGATCTATCTAAACAATTCGATAGATTCAGGATTCCAGCATTGAATAATTGATATCAGATTTCTTTTTAGGGTTTCCAAAATCTATTATTAAATCAAATGGGGGAATGGGATATGTCTACTGTAAAAGTTTTTAGATTAGCGTATGTTGATTTTTATTCAAAAAATGCGGATAGCATGGTGGAGTATTATACAAATACTATGGGTTATCGTATTTCTGAGGAAGTGGATGGCGTTACTTATTTAAGCAATGCTCTTGACCACCATAATATCGTCATTACGCCTTCAGATAATAAAGGGATTCGCCGCTATGGATACCAATTAGATGGCAATCTTAGCTTAGAAGAAGTACAGGAACAGCTGCATGTGCTAGGAATTAATTCTACTATAAAAGTTGATGTTAAACCTGGTATTTCCCGATTGATAGAGTTACAGGATCCGGCAGGAAACACGATTGAATTATTTACAGATATGGAACAAACAACTGTTGGCTTTGGCACTTCAGGGATTGTTCCTCATAAATTAGGACATGTTGCGTTTTATGCGAAAAATTTTAATGAAACCATTCATTTTTACAGGGATGCATTAGGCTTTTCATTTACCGATAAAATCGGTGAGAGCTTTGCAAATTTCTTAACTTGTAATACCGAGCACCATGTACTAAATATTGTGGCATCAGATGAGACCCGGTTACACCACATTGCTTTCCAATTAAAGGATGCAAGTCATCAATATGCAAGTTCGGATGTATTGGCTAAGCAAGGTCACCCCGTTCTATGGGGCCCATCACGCCATACCGCTGGACATAATATTGCGACCTACCATCATGACCCTGATCAAAATGTAGTGGAATTGTATACAGACATGGATATTTTCATTCCTGAACTTGGTATTTTCGAACCGCGACCTTGGCACGAGGAGCTGCCGCTAAAACCAAAAGTTTGGGAATCACTAAGTGCTTGGGGAACAGAATTTGTATTAGATCTGGCTAAAGTATAGATTTTTTAAATAAATTTTTGAAGACAGGGGAAAAAAGGTAGTAAAATGCTGCCTTTTCAATCCCCTTTTTTTATAGGTTAGTAAGAATATTAAAATGGAAATATAGTAAAGCAAGATTGAATAATTATAAGGGGGAATAAACATGGCAACGTATTTGATTGATGGTGCCAGAACATCTTTTGGAACATTTGGAGGATCCTTTAAGAATGTAAGCGACATTGATTTAGGCGTCGCAGCAACAAAGGAAGCGATTAAGAGAAGTGGAATTCCAGCTTCAGATATTGATGAAATTGTGTTCGGAAATGTTATCCAAACGGGAGAGGCTTCTGCTTATTTGGCAAGACATATTGGTTTAAAAAGCGGAATGCTCGAGTCATCTGCTGCCCTAACCTTAAATCGTTTATGCGGTTCAGGACTTCAGTCGATTGTTTCGGGTGCACAGTCCATTGCATTAGGAGAGGCAAGAGTCGTTGCCGCTGGTGGAACTGAAAATATGAGTTTAGCTCCTCAAATATTAAAGGGTACACGCTTTGGTTCACCAAATAAGGCACCTGTAGTAGTGGATATGCTATGGGAATCACTCATTGATCAATATGTTGGCTGTGGAATGGGAATGACGGCAGAGAATCTTGCGGTAAAATATGATTTATCTCGAAAAGAACAGGATGAATTTTCGGTTTATTCGCAGGAAAAGGCGATCAAAGCAAGAGATAACGGACGTTTCGCGGAAGAGATTGTACCTATTGTGAGGAAAGATAGAAAAGGAAAAGAATTAGTCATTGAGGTCGATGAATATATTAGAGACGGTGTGACCGTTGAAAACTTATCTAAGCTAAAGCCAGCTTTTAAGAAGGACGGGACAGTAACACCTGGAAATGCAAGTGGTATAAACGATGGTGCAGCAGCCGTTTTACTAGCTTCAGAAGATTATGTCCTTGAACATGGATTAAAACCACTAGCTAAAATTGTTTCTTGGGGAGTAGCAGGGGTTGATCCGAAAATTATGGGCATTGGACCTGTTCCAGCCAGTATGAAAGCACTAAAGAATGCTGGATTATCCTTAGGTGATATTGACTTGTTTGAGTTTAATGAGGCATTTGCTGCACAATCTCTAGCCGTTATAAAAGAGTTAGGGGTAGATAGGGGAAAAGTGAATGTCAATGGCGGAGCGATTGCTTTGGGGCATCCTCTTGGTGCAAGCGGTACAAGAATTACATATTCATTAGCACTTGAAATGAAAAAACGAAATGTAAAGTATGGACTAGCCTCTCTATGTATTGGCGGAGGTCAAGGCATTGCCATGATTTTAGAAAGGGTATAAAGCTTTTATTAAAAATGCTTTGTTAAATTTTATTGTTGACTATTAGTACAACAGTATAAAAGGTCGATGATAGACAAATCAGGAGAATTCCCAGTGAGATTAGTCCTTTATAAGTGTTATGAAAGACAAATCAGAAGAGTTCCCAGTGAGATTAGTCCTTCATAAGTATGATGAAAGACAAATCAGGAGAATTCCCAGTGAGATTAGTCCTTCATAAGCGTGATGAAAGACAAATCAGAAGATTCCTCAGTGAGATTAGTCCTTCATCGGGTCTTCGTGAGAAAAATCAAGCATAAAAAAAGAAAGAAGGTTTAAAAGTGGAAAATAAATTTGTTCAGTTAACGATCCAAAATCATGTGGGAATTGTCAGGTTGAACCGTCCAGAAGCTGGTAATTCTATTCATTTAGAAATGGCTAAGGAACTTATGGATGTTGCACTATTTTGTTCGGAGAGCAAAGAAATTAGAGCGGTGGTTATTACTGGTTCTGGAAATAAGTTTTCAGTCGGTGGAGATTTAAGAAGCTTTGCCGAGGAAGGGGAACAAATCAGTTCTCATCTAAAAAACGTTACCGCTTACCTGCATCAAGCGATTTCCTATTTTACTAGAATGAATAAACCTTTTATCGGAGCTGTAAATGGAGTCGCAGCAGGTGCCGGGATGAGTCTCGTTTGTGCCTGTGATTTGGCTTATGCTTCTGACCATTCTAAATTTGTCATGGCGTATAACAAGATTGGATTAACCCCAGATGGTTCAGGAAGTTATTTCTTACCGCGTCTTGTCGGGATGAAACGTGCACTTGAGTTAATGTATACCAATCGGCCATTGGATGCAAATGAGGCAAGTGAGTGGGGGATTATCAACCACGTTGTTGCCGATGAGAAATTATTAGAGGTTGTCATAGAGTTAGCAGAGAACCTTGCAAATGGACCAATGAGTGCATATGGAGAAACAAAAAAGCTCTTTTATCACTCGCTGCAAGAAACACTTGAGTCTCAAATGAGTAAGGAGTCATTAATCCTTGCTGAGAGGGCTAGCAGCCTGGAGGGAAAAGAAGGGATTTCCGCTTTTCTTGAAAAACGTGAAGCTGATTACTTAAAAGAGACCATTACATCAAAATAATTTTTCAAGTACCTATAACGAATTCTGCAAAGTTAGGCCATAATGCTTAACGGAAGCTATAATCGATTTTGATAGGGGGGATAAGATTGAAAACCGCAAATGTTAGTGGAAAACTACTCTGGGAACCCTCGCGTGAAATTCAAGAAAAATCAAACATAAAGAAATTTATGACATGGCTGGATGAAACGCGAGGGCTAAAGGTTGAACAGTACAATCAGTTATGGGAATGGTCCGTTACAGACGTAGAGGGATTTTGGTCTGCCATTTGGGATTACTATAAGATTATGGCTAAAAGTGATTATCATGAAGTATTATCTGAAGGCAAAATGCCAAATATCGATTGGTTTTCTGGAGCAACAGTAAACTACGCAGAACATATATTTAGGAATGAAACTGCAGAAAAAGCGGCGATCATTTATCAATCGGAAATACGTTCACAACAGGAACTTTCATGGGCTGAACTTAAAAATAATACAGCTGCCATTGCAGGCTATCTAAAGTCTAAAGGGGTTAAGCCAGGTGACCGGGTTGTGTCATATGCACCTAATATTCACGAAACGGTAACTGCATTTTTGGCATGCGCCAGTATTGGTGCCGTGTGGTCAAGCTGTGCACCGGAGTTTGGCATTCAAAGTGTGATTGATAGGTTTAAACAAATCGAACCAAAAGTAATGTTTACAACAGATGGCTACCAATACGGTGGAAAGAAATACGACCGACTTGAATTAGTTGGAAGAATTCAAGCAGAATTACCTACTTTGGAAGAAACCATCATTATACCTAACCTGCAAGATCAACCTGAAATAACAGGGTTGAAGAATTCCGTACTTTGGAATCAGGTTATAAAAGAATATAGTCATGTTCCATTAACCTTTGCAGCTGTTCCGTTTGACCATCCGCTTTGGATTTTATATTCATCCGGAACCACAGGAAAACCAAAGGGTATTGTTCAAAGTCAAGGTGGAATTCTGCTTGAACACTTGAAATTCCTTGGACTTCAAATGGATTTACAAAGTGAAGATCGATTCTTTTGGTACACAACAACAGGCTGGATGATGTGGAACATTGGTGTTGGCAGTTTGCTTACTGGTGCAACGGTTCTTTTATATGATGGAAATCCGAGCTATCCGAATGATGAAACACTGTGGCGGTTTGCGGAATCTACCAAAATGACCATGATGGGCACAAGTGCAAGCTTTATAGTGGCCAATATGAAATCAAATGTGAGACCAAGAGAATTTAATCTTTCACACTTAAGAAGCATAGGCTCAACTGGTTCACCCTTGCCTGAAAGCGGGTTTGAATGGATTTATCAAGAAGTAAAGAGTGATATTTGGCTATATTCTACTACAGGTGGAACAGATATTTGTTCTGGTTTTCTGGGGGGAAGCCTGTTAATGCCCGTTTACTCTGGAGAACTACAAGCTCGATCTTTAGGAGTAGCTGTAACTTCCTATAATGATGCCGGAGAAGAAGTAGTAGATGAAATTGGGGAACTTGTGGTGACAAAACCGATGCCCTCCATGCCGATTTATTTTTGGAATGATGAAAATGGGGAACGTTACGAAAATAGTTATTTTGATGTTTTCCCTGATATTTGGAGGCATGGTGATTTTATTAAGATAACCCCTAGAGGATCTGGAATCATGTATGGTCGATCAGATGCGACCATTAATCGGGGCGGAATTCGGATGGGGACCAGTGAAATATACAGTGCTTTAGAAAGTATACCAGAAGTGAACGATAGTTTAATTGTGGACATACCGATTACTAGTGAGCAATCCTACATGCCATTATTTATCGTTGTAAAAGAGGGTATCCCATTTTCAGAGGAATTGAAATCTCATATTAACAAAACAATTCGACAAAACTCTTCTCCTAGACATGTACCGAATGAAATTTTTAGTGTTAAGGAACTTCCTAAAACATTGAATGGTAAAAAAATTGAGGTACCCATTAAGAAAATACTAATGGGAATACCCGTCAATCAGGCTGTTAATTCCGATTCCCTGTTAAATCCACAAGCGTTACAATATTTTATTGAGTTTCAGAAATTGATAGAATCAGGCGATGTCTTTTTGAAATAAGTAACATCATATTTTGTAATCGTTTTTAAAATAATCTTCTGGTTAGTTCGATTAAAAGAGATAGAAGCATATATGGGGAGGGAGTTTGATTTTATGATTGGTGATTTTAAGTCTAAATTTCCAAATCTCTTTAAAGCAACCGTTTTTGGTTCTGCTTTATCGATGATGGCTGGCTGCTCGGTGAACTTTAGCGGTGAAAGTGTGGTAAAGGCGGATTCAAATTCAGATAAATCAGCCAATAATAAGAAGGGCGTGAAGGAAGAGGCACAAGGGGAAAAGCCAAATGTAATCTACATCGTTTTGGATGACTCGGGTTATTCAGATTTAGGTGCCTACGGTTCAGAAATTAAGACTCCGAACATTGATCGATTAGCTGAAAATGGACTTCGGTACAATAACTTCCATGTGACTCCAGTTTGTTCGCCAACAAGGGCCTCGTTGTTAACTGGAAGAAACAGTCATGCTGTTGGTATGGGACATGTTTCCAACTTTGACTTTGGTCCAAGCTTTCCAAATCGAAGAGGAGAACTTGTCCCTGAAGCGGGAACCGTTGCCGAAGTGCTCTCTGAAAACAACTTTACGAACTTCGCACTTGGGAAGTGGCATATCCTTCCAACAGCAGAAGTTACGCCTGCAGGGCCATATCATAACTGGCCATTGGGAAAGGGATTCCATCGCTATTATGGAAATCTAGAAGATTCCTCGGATCAATATCGTCCAGAGCTCGTAGAAGACAATACGCATATTGAAACGCCTATCAATAATGATTTTCATTATTCTAAAGCGATTGTAGAAAAGGGCAATCAGTATATTATTGACCATGTCTCTACTCAGCCAGAGAAGCCATTCTTTATGTACCTAGGATTTGGGGCACAACATATGCCGCACCAGGTACCGCAAGAATACATAGACCAGTACGATGGGGTTTATGACAAAGGCTGGGAAGAGGTACGTAATGAGCGTTTTGAAAGACAAAAGGAAATTGGTCTTATTCCTAAGGATGCTGAACTAGCTCCCCCAAATCAAGGAGTTCAGCCTTGGGATGAACTGTCTAAGGATCAGAAGGAAGTGTATACACGTTTCATGGAAACGTATGCTGGGTTCTTAACGCATACAGATGAGCAAGTTGGAAAAATGTTGGATGTATTAGAGAAAACCGGGGAAATAGATGATACCATGATTGTGTTAATATCGGATAACGGTGCCAGCTCAATTGGCGGTCAAAATGGTGCTACAAACCAAGCAATTGCGTACAACGCGATGCAAGAAGATTTTGAAACGGTGCAAGCCAATCTTGATGAGATCGGTGGGGAATCAACGAATGCAGATTATCCTGCTGGCTGGGCACAAGTGAGCAATACACCATTTAAGATGGTGAAAAGTACAACATATGCAGGTGGAATTCGTACACCAATGATTGTACACTGGCCTGCAGTGATCGAAGATGAAGATGAAGGCAAAGTAAGGTCTCAGTTTACTCATGTGAGTGATATCACGGCTACGGTTTATGATGTGCTTGGAATCAAATCACCTAAAACCCTAAAAGGAGTCGAACAAATGCCGGTCACTGGGACAAGCTTTGCTTATACTTTCAAAGATGGCAATGCCAAGTCTAAAAAGAAAACGCAATATTTTGAAATTACTGGCAATCGAACGATCTATCATGAGGGATGGAAAGCAATTGCCTACCATAAAAAAGGTCAGCCATTTGAAGACGATGTTTGGGAACTATATCATGTGGATGAAGATTTTTCGGAACTGAATAATCTTGCAGACGAAGAACCAAAGCAATTGGAAAAGCTAATTAAAACATGGGAGAAGGAAGCGAAGGCAAATAATGTCCTTCCACTTACCGAAAATTTTCTGAATTCATTAGCGAATCTGCCGGAAGATTCACCGCGAGCAAGAAAAACGTTCACTCTTTATCCAGAAATGACACACTTAAGTGAATCGGCAGCACCTTTCACAATCAATCGTTCATACGAGATTACGATACCGTTTGAATATAAACAAGGTGATCAAGGGGTTCTGTTAGCCCTTGGAAATGATAAGAGTGGATATACTTTCTACGTTAAAGACAATCATTTAATTTATGAACATCATTCTGGCTTTGCTCGATATAAAATTGTATCTGATAAAGAGCTAACGGACGGAAAGATGACACTGCGGTTCCAATTTGATAAAACAGCTAATAATGAAGGTATTGGCACCCTCTATGTCAACGACGAAAATGTAGGAAAGACTCATATCAAAATGCTTCCATTCAAGGTATCCTTTGAAGGGTTAGATATTGGGGAAGATTTGCTGTACCCGGTGAGCCCAGAATACAAAAACCTAGGGATATTCCCTTATACTGGAATCATAGAGAAAGTCGTTTATTCATTTGAGGAAGCAGCCGTGGTTACGATTCCATAAAAACAAAGAAGGAATTTGAAGGGTACAAAGACGATTGTCTTTGTACCTTATCCATTAGGGAAAGAAGAAATGGGGGAACATTATGAATCTACTAAAACAAAGAGAAGATAATTTTCATATAATCGCAAAACCAAGTGGTCCACTATGTAATTTGGATTGCCATTATTGTTTTTATACAGAAAAGGAAGCCCTGTTTCCGGGACAACCAAGCTATAAAATGTCTGATGCTACATTAGAAAATTTTGTCCGAAATTACATAAAATCGCAAAAAGCACCGGAAATCCCTTTTGTTTGGCAAGGGGGAGAACCAACCTTAATGGGTCTTGATTTTTATAAAAAGGTCATCCAATTCCAAAAAAAGTATGCCGGTGACAAAAAAATATCCAACTCTTTACAGACAAATGGCACATTACTAGATGATAAGTGGTGTGAATTTCTCGCAGCTAATGATTTTCTTGTTGGCCTAAGCATCGATGGACCGCCTGAAATCCATGATTATTATAGGGTAAACCGTGGGGGGCAACCGACTTCAGACCAAGTGATACGTGGTCTATCACTCTTGCAAAAATACAATGTCAGCTATAATGTCCTCACCTGTGTGACAAAGGAATCTGCGCCACGGGCACTCGAAATCTATCGATATTTTAAAGAAAAAGGGGTTCAATATCTTCAGTTTATCCCGATTGTGGAACGATTGCCAGATGCAAAAGCCTTGAAATTAGGGCTTCGCCATGCGACACCGCCGTCATTGACTCAATCGGAGGTACAGAAGGCGGTTTCACCTTGGACCATTGGCTCCGAGCAATACGGAGATTTTCTGATTGAGGTGTTTGATGAATGGGTTCGCAATGATGTCGGGCAAGTTCATGTGATGAATTTTGAATGGGCACTTGCTACTTGGCTGGGTCTACCTTCGCCGATCTGTTTATTTTCAGAAACGTGCGGAAATGCAGGGATCATTGAACACACAGGGGAGGTTTACTCATGTGATCATTTTATGTACCCAGAATATAAACTCGGAAATATCTCCAAAGAATCCTTAAAGAAAATGATGAGTTCTTCACAACAGAAGGAATTTGGAAACGTGAAAAGAGATACCTTACCAAAGCAATGTCAGAGCTGTGAAGTACGCTTTGCATGTCATGGTGAATGCCCGAAACATCGATTCCTTCTCTCTGATGATGGAGAGCCAGGTTTAAATTATTTATGTGCGGGCTATAAAAAATATTTCTCTCATATCCATCGCTACATGAAAGTCATCGTCCAATTACTCGAACATGGCCTCCCAGCCTCTGATATTATGCAGGTCATCAAAGGGCCTTTGATTGTAAGAAACTAGGATACAGGGTCAGTCCCTCGGTGAATTGCTGCTTTTATTCAACGGGGGATCCCTTTCAAGAAGTGACAGGCACCATCCAACGAATAGCCTAGAGGAAACGGCCTCTAGGCTTTTTCATGTGTGGTTCAACTTATTTAACTGTGCTAATGTCTTCAGCCACGATTGCCACAGTAGCAACAATCGTTATCAACATTCCAAAACGCAGCACCAATTATAATCAAAAGACTTTTTCAGAAATTTCTTGACTAAAAACAAATACTGGAATATATTTTAATTAACAATTAACAAACTGTTAATTAAAGGAGTGACTAAAATGAAAATAAACTTTACAACACCGGATGGATATACAAGCGATATTGCTGTCTTTACCATCACATCTGAGAGTAGTGGCGAGTATAAACCACCAATAAAAAGCTTGAAAATCATGTTGATCAAACGAAGTGAACTCGACCATGAAGGGAATCCGAATATAGAAGCAGGCAAGTGGGCATTGCCGGGAGGATTTGTTCGTCCTAGCGAGACAGCTTTTCAAGCCGCAGAACGCAAACTTGTGGAGGAAACAGGAGTAGAAGGACTGCGAATCAAGCATTTTGGCGTTTATGATTCCCCCAGCAGAGACAAAAGAGGATGGATTATTACGAATGCTCACTATGTGATAGCGAATGAAATTGCCCTAAAGAATCGTAAAACGACTTATGACGCACAAGATATCCAATTGTTTACCATTGAAGAAGCGCTAGCCTTACACCTTGCCTTTGACCACCGAAACATCATCGATGATGCACTTTGGTTTATTAAAAAGGATATGGCGCTAACCACACTTGCGAGGCATTTTCTACCCGAAGAGTTTGTACTTTCAGAGCTTCAAGGAGTTTTATTGACAGTTTTGGATGACCCATCGATATCGACAGATGCAGCCTTTTTTAGAAAAGCACCAACACTGCCTTTTATAGAACCAGTAACAGAAAATGGAAAACCAAAAAAATCAAACGCCTATTCTAAAACACCTGCTCAGCTCTATCGGTTTACTGATTTTCAACCGATAGTTTCCGTGTACAGAAACAAACTTCAAGGATAAAAAAACAAAATGGTGAAGGGGAGAGAACGAATGGGGATATTTAGGAATTGGACGCGTTTTGAAATAGGGTGGTTGTTCATCTTTACACTGGTTAACATATATCTATTCTTTGCTTGGTCAGACTCAACTCTTGGCTTGATATCATCTATAAGCGGGATGCTTTGCGTAGTGCTAGTTGCAAAAGGGAAAATTTCTAATTATTATTTTGGGATTGTTCAAACGTTAACGTATGCCTATATTGCTTACGGTTATGGTCTATATGGCGAGGTCATGCTCAACGCGCTGTTTTACTTTCCGGTCCAATTTATCGGTATCTATTTATGGAAACAGAACAAAACAGAACAGGATGTTAAAGGCGAAGATGTCAAAGTTAAAAGCCTCACAAAAACAGGCTGGTTCTATACAATCGTATCCATTTTAATCCTTACAATCGGCTATGGGTTCTTCTTGAAATACCTAGGCGGGAACAATGTTTGGACGGATTCAGCAACAAATGTATTATCGATAGCGGCACAAATATTGATGTTGAAAAGATTTGCGGAACAGTGGATTCTATGGATTTCAGTAAATGTCTTATCGATTTTCCTTTGGCTAAGTGCTTTACTCTCTCAAGGGGGAAATGATTTTTCCATGCTGGTTATGTGGTCGGCCTTCCTCGTTAACAGCCTCTATGGCTATATCAACTGGCGAAAACTTTACCTAAAACAAAGTCAGGAGGTGGTCTAAATGAGTGTTGGATTCTTTGGCGGTAAGTTTCTACCTCTGCATCTTGGTCATGTGTATGCCATTGTTCAGGCTTCATCGATCGTGGATGAACTGTACCTAGTTTTGTCTAACAGTGAAAAAAGGGATAAAGAATTGTGTCGTGATACAAAAATGGAGTACATTCCAGCTCAAATACGTTTACGCTGGCTATCCAAACTAGCGAAGGATATGCCGCATGTAAAAGTAGTATCGATTGAAGACTTTCAAGGAAATGATGATTACGACTGGAAGGAAGGAGCTCAATTAATCAAAAAGGTAATTGGAAAACCGATAGATTATGTGTTTAGTTCTGAGACTGAGTATAATGAAATCTTTAAGGAACTATATCCAGTAGCAAAGCATTTTCTAATCGATCCTATCCGCACCCATGTGAACATCTCCGCAAGCGCTATTCGAAAAGAAGGTGTCTTTCGTCATTGGGAGTACATTCCTGATATTGTGAAGCCTTATTTTGTAAAAAAAGTTGTGGTGGTTGGAACAGAAAGCTGTGGGAAATCGACTTTAACGAAAAACCTAGCCAAAATATATAATACCACCTATGTAGAAGAGTACGGTCGGATTGTATGCGAAGAATTAGGCGGATGTGATGGTATTATCGTAAAAGAAGATTACCTGCAAATTGCTACGGTCATAAGATAGAGGAAATAAAGGCAATCGAAAAAGCAAATAAGGTAGTATTTATTGATACAGAAGCCATTGTGACCCAATTCTACTCAAACCTTTACAATAATGAGCATCAGACCGTGCTAGATGAAATCGCTAAACTCCAAGATTACGATCTTTGGCTATACCTTGAACCCGATGTGAAGTGGGTGAATGATGGGCTACGGGTTCATGGAGAGGGCGAGGTAAGGGTGAAAAATAATCAGCATCTAAAGACTTTATTAAAAAGTCATAACATCGATTATAAAATCCTGAACGGAGATTATCTGGATCGGCTTAATGGTGCCATCAAACTGATAGACGAGTTACTAACTTAATAGATAATACCTATCTTTTGAAAAAGGGACTCCTTAGGAAGTCCCTTAATATATTTAGAACAAGCTACTATCAATAATGATTTTTTATAAATAATATAACCATATTATTACAGTTTTTCTGTATAATAGAAATATTAATTGTATTCTACTAGTAGATTCGAATGGAGGAATAGAGTCCATGTCAAATATCCCGTCAATCTTTAAAAATTTGAGGATTCCAGTCATTGGTTCACCACTTTTTATTATTAGTAATCCGAAGCTCGTTATTGAACAATGTAAGGCAGGAATCGTTGGTTCAATGCCAGCTTTAAATGCAAGACCAGCCTCACAGCTCGATGAGTGGCTGGCGGAAATCACAGAAGAGCTGGCAGCATATAATGCACAAAATCCAGAGCGTCCGGCTGCACCATTTGCGATTAATCAAATTGTCCACAAAACCAATGACCGGCTTGAGCATGACATGGAACTATGTGTGAAGTATAAAGTTCCCATCATTATTACCTCACTAGGAGCCCGTGAAGAAATCAATGTAACTGCACACAGCTATGGAGGAATCGTGTTCCACGATGTGATCAATAACAAGTTCGCACACAAAGCCATTAATAAAGGCGCAGATGGGTTGATTGCAGTTGCTGCAGGTGCTGGCGGGCATGCGGGTGATAAGAGTCCGTTCGCATTGATTCAGGAAATCCGCCAGTGGTTTAGCGGACCGTTAGCTTTGTCGGGTTCGATTGCAAATGGAAATGCCATTCTTGCAGCGCAGGCAATCGGAGCAGATTTTGCCTATATTGGCTCACCATTCATTGCAACCCACGAAGCAAGGGCAGCGGAGGAATATAAGCAAGCAATTGTGGAATGTACCTCAGATGATATTGTAAATAGCTCTCTTTTCACTGGTGTACATGGCAATTATCTCGCGCCATCCATCCGGTCTGCAGGTTTGGATCCTCATGCACTTCCAGAAAGTGATCCATCGAAAATGAACTTCGGGGGTAGTGGTACGGCGAAGGCATGGAAGGATATTTGGGGAAGCGGCCAGGGAATTGGAGTAATAAATGAAGTCACGAGTACAGCGGAGTACATTGTGAAGCTTCATCAAGAGTATGTTGCTGCAAGAGAGAGAGTAATGAAAACAAGCCAAGTTTTTGCTTGAAAAAAAGTGTCAGGTACCACCAAATTTGGTTGGTGCTTGACACTTTTTGTTGTAATAAACCATACAGTTTCTACAAAAAAGGGTACAGCTTCTACAAAAAACTATACAGGTTCAACAAACGGAAAAACGTGCCAGGCACCATCAAATTTTGTTGGTAGGTTACTGGCACGTTTTTTTATTTTCGATCTATCACCTTAACACCCTTATAAAAAACGTTTTTTATCTGATCAATCTCTGTAATTTCTAGTCCAGGAATACCTTCAGATACTAAAAAGTTTGCTTCTAAACCTACTTCTAGTCGTCCGAACCGATCATCTTTTCCTAATAGCCTAGCAGGATTGTCAGTTAATAGAGCTAGAATCATATTTTCATCATAATGATGTTTCTTTAACAGCTGCATCGCTGGCTGCGCGATTAGCATTAGAACGTCAGGGCCTTGTAATGTTTGGTCATGAAAGGGGAGCCATGGAGTTCCTGGGTATGGTGGCAGATAGGAATCAGTTGAGATGGATACCGGAATGTCTTTTTGCATCAATTTGAGAATTTCCTCTGGAGAGTTTGGCCGTAGATGTGTACCACCCATTGGAGTGGCAACGATTTTTGCACCTTGTTTTGCAGCTTTTTCAATTTGTTCATCTGTTATTCCATGTGCATGGTGCAAAACATCGATTCCTGCCTCTAAGGCTAGATTGATACCTTGCTCACCTGCAACGTGAGCGCCTATTCGTTTTCCTAATCGATTATAGATTTTTACAATATTTTTTAACTCCTCGAGTGTGTAGATGATCTCTCCAGCCCGCGGTACTTCTTTTTCGGTGAAATTTGCTGGTGTGGCATTGATAAAGATATTTTCACCAGGATAGTCACTTTCAAGTGCAATCATCTGCACTAAAACCGGGTCAGATAAATCGTATTGTGTAACAGCTCGCGATTGTGAGATGGAAGTAAAATGAGCCAAATTTTCGAAACCAATCGAAATGCTAGTTGTTGCAAAGGAAACATCAAGTGGTAAATCTTGAACGGCTTTTTGATAATCTTCCTTTGAAAAATCGCATAGCGGATGACCGCAGATTTGCTCCCCAAGTGCCGTGATCCCTGCTGACAATGCTTGAAAGAGAATCGCTTTTCCAGCCAAAAAATGAGTTTCAGGCGTCACCGGATAAAGAGAGGTTGGAGCAAATTCTAGTAAGTGAGTATGACAATCTACTAATGAAGGTGTAATTACATAGTTTGAACAATCAATCAAAACGGAATCCGGAAATTTCTCCTTCAAACTATCCCAGCTGCCAATCTCAGCTATTTTTCCATTTTCAATAACCATTGCGCCATCTTCCAACGTCCCTAACTGACTGACAGTTACTAACCTTTTACTTCGGATCAAGTAGTTCATCAGTCATCACACCAAAAATGGAGTTAAAAAATATCCCAATACACATGCCGTAATAAATCTTAAAACCATGCCAATAATCGCTGCCTCTAACGTTTCTCTCTCAATTAAACTAGATGTTTCAGCCCAGGTGACAGGCACCTGGCCAAAGATGACCGACAATGGCAGTCCAGAATTAGCTATAACAAATGAGCCTACAATTAAACGTGGATCAATGGTACTCGAGAGTTCCGCAAGCTGAGCAACCGCGAGTGTCGGAGCAGCAAGTATGGACACAATACCGGTAGCTGGTTCGATACTTAAGAATGTAAGAACTGAGGATAAGCTAGATTCTATAAAACTCCAAACACCTATGAATTTTAAGGCTCCGATAAAGAAAAAGACAGCTGCAACGGCTGGAATAATAATTAAAAACAGCAGTTCCACACCTTCTTTAGCGGATGAGAAAATCGTTTGCAAAAATTTTGTAGCAGGTGTAAAACGCGGCAGTTCCTCAAGCTCCACTTTTTTTGTATCTCGGTAAATGGTTCTAGATAACAGAAATGGGACGACAATGATTGGGACAAAAATAGATAAGATTACGAGTGGAAAGGCATTAATACTAAACGCTGATAGTGCGATGAGTCCTAACACAAAGGTTGCAAAGGATTGTGGAGATTGAATCATCGTCGCTACCGCAATTTTTTGCTCAGCCTTGGTTGCATTAGCTTTGACAAGTATAGGTCCAGAGATTTTTCCAGCAGCGTTAATATCACCAAGGATGTTGTATACGCTTGGAATGATCACCGATGGATTGATTTTAAACCACTTCATAATCGGAACAAATAATCGAATCAACCCATCCGTAAAGCCTAATCGCTCCAAAAGGCGTCCGACAATAACACTTACAATAATCGCAATCCCAACTTCACTAGTCAGAAATATATCTACGACAATTGGTTTAACTTCTTTAATAATCGTATCAAACAGGCTAGACAATGAATTAGGAGCGAATAAAAGAAGAATCAATGATCCAAAAACTAACAAGATGCCAATCACTTCAAAAGTCTGCCATTTTGACCTAGAGGACTTTGTGATTGAGGCTTGTTCCTTCTCCATAAAACGACCTCCTGCCATTTTTAAATCATCCTATGTTAAGAGGGAAAATAGGTGAATGTCAGGCAAAGAATTTATAAAGTAAATCGATCTATCTAGGGTGTTATCTTACTTTAGTTTTGAAATTAATATTCTTATTGTTTAGAATAGAAGGAATTACTTTTTATTTAAATCAATAAAAGCTAGGATGATCAGGTGGTACATATGTATAAAGAAATTGAAAAAAAAGATATGAAATGGACTATTTCCAAGATTATGGAGCCATATCCCATTAAAATTGAGGTAGTATTTTTTGACCAATTACATCTAAAATGTCCTATTCTCAATAAAGTTAAAAAGACAGGTATGGATGTTTTCGTTACAAAAAGAATAGAGCATACGTGTGAAACATGTTTATTAACAGAAGTTGGTCAAGCCCAAAACATTATGATTAAAGCCATATTTCAGGATAGAAAAGTCATAGGAGTTCTCTTGGCTGTGGCAGTGAAAGGGCAGGATGAATGGTTAGTTGATAACTATAACAAAATGGATCTGCAGCTAGATGTTTGCAGGGAATGGATTAGTAATAAAATAGAAAATGTAGGATTAAGAAAAGAAAACCATTCAATTCTAGAAGAAATGAACGGGGTCTTTTCATTAATCGAAGATCCACTGCTAATCGTTGGCTTAGATGGAACAATTCATAATATCAGCAATAGTGTGAGTTTGAAGTTTAATAATGCTAGAACCGTTTTAATGGGTGAGAATATAAATGAAATCATCCCTCAAGCTGATTGGTTAGAAATGAGAAATAAGGCGAAGCAGCGAGAATGGAGGATTTCTTATCCATTAACGAGCGGGAAACAAAAGGAATTTTCAGTAAGAGTAAATCCTTTAATGGCGAATGGGGAGATTGTCTCTTTTCTTCTCCATTTAACTCCTATTAGGGAGTCGAAAAAGAAGGTGAATGAGCGACGGGTTCTCTATAACTTTAATGATGTCAAAGGGACGAGTGAGTCGATTCAAAATGTCATTGATATTGGAAAAAGAATTGCTCCAAGTGATACGACAGTTCTATTAAGAGGAGAGAGTGGAACGGGAAAAGAAGTATTTGCCCAAGCTATTCACTCTGCTAGTCCTCGGAGGGAAGCTCCTTTTATTGCTCTTAATTGTGCCGCCATTCCAGAATCCTTACTTGAAAGTGAGTTATTTGGACATGTAAAAGGTGCATTTACTGGTGCAACCAGTGATAAAGCGGGACGGTTTGAGCTTGCCGATGGTGGAACGATTTTTCTAGATGAAATCGGTGACCTTCCACTTCCTTTACAGGCTAAATTACTAAGGGTAGTCCAGGAAAGAAAGATTGAAAGAGTTGGGGATACAAAGAGCACGTCGGTGAATGTTCGGATCATAACGGCAACTCATCGTAATCTAGAAGAACTTGTCGCAAACAGGGAATTTCGAGAGGACTTGTATTACCGGCTAAATGTTATTCCAATTATGATTCCACCTTTGAGGGAACGACGAGAAGATATTCCCATACTTATTGATTATTATTTAAATAAGATTTCTATAGAGTTAGGGCGTTCACCGAAGAGGTTATCAGAAGTGGTCATCGAAAAGTTACTTAGATATGTATGGCCAGGAAATATAAGAGAGCTTCAAAATGTTGTACATCATTTTGTACAATTAGAAATTGGTGACTTAGTGACAATTGAAAGTATGCCAAATAATTTTGGAGTAGCAGCTAAAAAAGATCACATAATGGAAACAGAGACTGTTCTGCCACGTAAAACAAACAAGCGTATAGATGAAAAAGAAATGATTATCGAACTATTAGATCAATATGGCAGAGATACGAATGGGAAAAAGAAAGCTGCAAACCATTTGAAAATAAGTTTACCAACATTATATCGAAGGATTACTAAATATAAAATAAAGTAGAAATTGATAAAAGTTGAGAAAAGATGAGAAAAAATGAGTAAAGATGAGAAAAATTATGATTTGTGCTTGTGATAGCCATTATCATTATCGAGATTATTCTAATAATTTTTAATATTGAATTTTAAAAATCCTTCGATCCTCTGGTTTCAGAGGTTTTATTTTTTTGGCACGGTACTTGCAATATAAAAAGAAAGGGGAGCAGTATATGTCATGGCAAATTAAAAAACAGGATATTCCATTAGTAGCATTGGGGGCAAAATTAATTGCTTGTGGAGGTGGTGGCGATACAAAAACCATTCAGAATCTATTAATGTCGATAATGAAAGACGAAGAGTCGATCACAGTAAAGACAATTGTTGATTTAGAGGATGAATGGGTTGTAGGAACTGGGATGATGGGCTCAACAATTTTTTATAATGAGAACATTCCAACTGGTATACAGGGAAGTCGAGCGATAAAGGTATATGAGTCCATCATAAAACAAAAGATTGGTGCCATCATCCCCGTCGAAATCGGGGGAGTAAACGGATTAGAACCGTTACTGATGGCCTATCAGAACAATTTGCCAGTGGTGGATGGAGATGGCATGGGAAAGGCATTTCCAGAATTATCAATGACAACCTATCATCTCAATAAGATTCCTGTTTCACCGATGGTCCTTGAAACTCATGAGGAATATACAGTCATACAGGGAAATGAAAATATTCAAATTACATCTGAAAAGACAAAGAATTTTATTGCGAAAAGCGGCGGGTATGTTCATTTTGTTGGCTTTGGTTCAAACGCTAGGAAGATGAAAACATCAATGATCTCAGGTTCCTTAAACTTAATTTATCGTTTAGGCTCAGCTTTAATAAAAGAAACATCGGTTAGTGAAAAAAGGATAGAAATGATGGCAGTCTTTGAAAACTCACTTTATGGAAAACCGATATCTATCATCACGGGTGTCATAACAGAAGTTAGCAGATGGTTTGAAGAAGGGGCATTGATCGGGAAATTCACCATAGAGGGAAGGTCGTCTCATTCCAATAAAAGAATGGAAATAAAGTTTAAAAATGAATTTATTGCGATTAAAGAAAAACTATATCGTTGCATGACGCCTGATCTAATTCTTGTATTGGATGATGAAAAATTTAGCCCCTATAATGTTTCCGAAATACAAGTAGGCTTGGCAGTAACAATATTTGCTGTTCCAGCACCCAATATCCTACGGACAAAGGATATGCTTGAATTGGTGGGCCCTGAAAATTATGGTCTAACTGTTACCTATCAACCATTGCAAGGAGATCAGTCGCATGAAGCTTGGAATTGACGTCGGAGGTACCAATACAGATGCTGTTTTAATAGGAAGCAACGGGAAGCTCCTTTCTTGGAATAAACAATTAACCTCCAAGGATATTATTTCGGGGATTGAGCACGCAGCTAGAAAAGTAATTAGTGAGGCGGGTATAGCACCGAATGAAATTGAGGGTGTTTTTGTTGGAACCACTCATGTTCAAAATGCACTTTATCACCCAGTACAACTCTCGAAAACAGCGTTAATTCGGATTATGAAAAAGCCGACACTTCTTAAACCAGGTCTATTTTGGCCAGAACATCTTAAAAAATATATAGGTAATGTCTTTCATATTACTAGTTTTTATGAAGATCTAACTAAAACGCCAGACCCTGGAGATATGGACAGGCTTTACGAGCATATTCAACAGGATAACATTGAGTCTATCTGCATTGTTGGTGTAAACTCACCACTAATTGATACGGAAGAACGATACCTTCGAGATGATTTAAAAACACAATTTCCTGAAATTCCGATTACCATGTCCCATGAATTGGGGGTTATGGGTTTTGTAGAAAGAGAAAATGCTGCCCTTTTAAATGCTGTTTTCTCAAAAGTTATTCGTCAGGCAATGATGGACTTAACAGAATTATTTAAAAAGCTTTCCTTACAATGCCCATGTTGGTTAACCCAAAATGATGGTTCTCTGTTAGAACTTCAAGATGCAATAGAATATCCCATTTTCACAATTGGATCTGGAGCAACAAATAGTTTCAGAGGGGCAAGCATCATAAGTGGTTTACAAGATTGTATAGTTGTTGATTTTGGGGGAAGTACGATTGAAATCGGGAAAATTCGAAATGGCCAGCCGGAATTGACTGTGGGTTCAACCTCTTTTTTAAACATCGATGTCAATATGAGAGTTCCGAAAATATATTCATTGCCTTATGGAGGCGGAAGTCTGATTTCGCTGGATAATGAAGAAATACAAATAAAGGCAACGATTGCTAGTGACCTTGAACATCAAGGGATTTCTTGGGGAGGAGATTCCTGGACCGTAACAGATTCATTCTTTAAGGTGGCTTTGGATTCAGTTTCTAACGAAAAGTTGTCTCTTGGCGGGCTAATGAAATTATCCTATGAAGATTGTCAGAAAGTCGTAAAAAAGGTGACTCAGGAGATAAAGGAAAAGATTACTCGTTTAGAGCTAAATAGCGAAGGCCTTCCTGTTGTGTTGGTTGGCGGGGGAAGCACATTAATTGTGAATCGGTTATTCGGCAAATACAAAAGGGTTATTCACCCATCAGGTCATCATATAAGTAATGCAATAGGTGCCTGCTATGCCCCCCTGAGTGCTCAAACTGACAAAGTATTTTGGCTGAAAAACCAAACGATAGAGGAAATCATTGAGCTTGAGAAAGAAAGACTTTTTCAACAGCTCATCCTAAAAGGTGCAAAAGTGGAGAGCATTAAGGTGGCTTCAATCGAAGAGTTCCCGTTTGATTATTTTAAAGGAGAAGTATTAAGGATTCGTATCAAGGCTTTGGGAGAACTGCAGATTTAGCTCTGTTGGCTATGATCATGCAGATAAAAAATCGAGTAGGAGTGATTAAAATGAAAAACAAAAAGGTTTTAGGTGATGATTACTCGTTATCACGTGTTCCGCAATCTGCGCGGCAATCATTGTGGAGTATCACAATTGTACGGGTTGGTGCCCTTGCAACCATTTCACAGTTCATATTAGGTGCCGCATTAGGATACGGAATGACTTTCTGGGAAGCGTTTTGGGCTACGATGTTCGGCAGCGTCATTTTACAGGTCATTAGTTTTCTTTTAGGTTATGCGGGGGCACGTGAAGGTCTGTCGACGAGTCTATTATCACGATGGACCGGATTTGGTCGCTATGGATCAAGTATTATTGGAGCTATCATTGCCATTGCTTGTATCGGTTGGTTTGGTGTCCAGAATTCCGTTTTTGCAGATGGACTCGTTCAGGCAACGAATGGTAAGTTAAGTCTTCCTGTTGCCGCAACGCTTACGGGATTAGGTGTAACCATTCTTGTTATTTTTGGATTTAAATTACTAAGTGCAACAGCAACCATCGCCGTACCTGCTTTTCTTTTGGCGGTAGGAGTGGGGATTTATGCAGTCCTAAGCAAACATTCTCTGTTTGATTTAACGCATACTGCCCCTGCAGGCGATCCATTGACAATGGGGGTGGCTGCTACAATGGTTGCTGGTGGTTTTATTATCGGAGCGGTTATCACACCTGATTTCAGCCGCTTTGCTAAAAGTGGAAAAGATGTTTTTTGGATGACAATGATTGGGACCTTTGTTGGAGAGTTAGGGATTAATATGATTGCAGTGCTCATGGCACATGCTGCAAGAACAAATGACGTGGTCAGCATTATGATGCAAACATCTGGCTGGCTAGGGGCGATCGTAGTTGTCTTTTCTACTATTAAAATCAATAATCTAAACTTGTATTCTTCATCATTAGGTTTTACAAATATTTTTGATTCTGTTTTTAATATCAAGTTAAATCGCGGGATGGTCACACTTGTCATTGGTGTAATTGGCACCGTGCTCTCGGTTATGGGTATTCTAGATATGTTTGTCGGCTTTCTCGTTTTACTAGGTGTTTTTATTCCGCCAGTAGCAGGAATAATGGTAATCGATTATTTCATTTTAAAAACACATCGAAAAGCACTAGATGAAAGCAGGGCAAATGGAACGTTGCCTGCAGATGTTGAAAAAATGAGTCCTGTGACATTGATCGCATGGGCAGCAGGATTTGCAGCTGGATATTTCGTGACAGCTGGTATTCCATCAATCAATTCACTTGTAGTAAGTGCAGTTGTTTATTACTTCGGTTCAAAAATCTATATAACTATGAGAAACAAAAAGGATGCAAATAAGATAGCTGCCTAATAAATTTTTGGAATATTGGAGGTTTTTAGATTATGAGAAAAATAGGAAAACAAGAAATTGAAGATATAGCAGTAGGAGCAGCCTTGCTAGGAACGGGCGGTGGCGGTGACCCTTACATTGGGAAACTTATGGCACTTCAAGCTATTGAAGAATATGGAGAAATCACTTTATTAGAAGGTGATGAGGTACCGGAAGACGCATTAGTTGTCCCTTCATCCATGATGGGAGCACCGACGGTCATGCTGGAAAAAGCCCCGAGTGGAGAAGAAGCAATTGAAGCCTTTCAAAAACTAGAAGAATATTTAGGGAAAAAGATTTATGGAACGTTTCCGATAGAAGCAGGAGGAGTGAACTCAATGCTTCCTTTTGCCACAGCTGCAAGATTAGGTTTACCTGTCATTGATGTGGATGGAATGGGCAGAGCCTTTCCTGAGTTGCAAATGGTGACCTTTTATTTAGATGGCATTTCAGCAACACCTGGAGTGATTTCCGATGAGAAAGGGAATACGATGTTGTTATCAACGATTAATAATGTTTGGACCGAGAGAATTGCTCGTGCAGCAACGATTCAAATGGGTGGTTCTGTTATGTGTGCAATTTATCCGATGACCGGTAAGCAATTGAAAGAGAGCGGAATAAGCGGTATCTTGAAGCTCGAAGAAGAGATTGGAAAAGCGATTAGGCTTGCAAAAGTAAACAATGTAAATCCAATCCAAGAAGTCATGAAAACCGTTGGCGGATTTGAATTGTTTAGTGGAAAAGTAAATGATATTAACCGAAAAACAGAAACAGGTTTTGCCAGAGGTGAAGCGAAAATTGAGGGACTCAATGAGTATAAGGGTGAAACGCTCACGCTGAGCTTTCAAAATGAACATTTACTTGCTCAGACAGAGCAGCGTCTTGTTTGTGTCACACCTGACCTCATCGCTGTACTTGATGCGGAAACAGGTCTTCCGATTACAACAGAAGGTATACGCTATGGTGCACGATGTGTGGTGATTGGAATTCCATGCAATCCGAAGTGGAGAACAGCTAAGGGAATTGAAACAGTAGGTCCTAAATACTTTGGCTATGACGTAGATTATGTTCCAGTTGAAGAGCTTGTAAAGAAAGGAGTGGCTTTATAATGAGTATTTATCGTATTGGAATCGATGTTGGGGGAACACATACAGATGCTGTACTTTTAGATCAACATAACCAGGTGATTTCAGAAACGAAATCAGCGACGACTGAGGATGTAGCGACTGGTATTTACAATGCTCTGAAAAAAATCATTGACGAAGCGCAGGTTCCTCGTGACCAAATTAAATACGCAATGCTTGGTACAACTCATTGTACCAATGCCATCGTTGAACGGAAAAGATTGAATAAAATGGCTGCAATCCGCATCGGAGCACCAGCCACCTTAGCGGTAAAACCCTTGATCGGTGTTCCAGATGACCTTCGTGATGCACTTGGAAGGCATGTCTATCTAATCCGTGGGGGACATGAATTTGACGGCAGAGAAATTGTTGACTTAGATGAAGAGCGTTTATACGAAATCGCGAATGAAATTAAAGGGAAGGTAGATTCTATCGCGATAACTTCCGTTTTTTCTCCCGTGACCCAATCACATGAGCAAAGAGCTGGAGAAATTTTACGAGAAGTACTTGGTGAAGATGTCGCTCTTTCTTTATCCTCAGAAATTGGTTCCGTCGGATTACTGGAAAGAGAAAATGCGACGATCTTAAATGCCTCCGTTGTGAATGTGGCGAAAACAGCGGCTGATGGCTTTATTAATGCACTAAAGGCAGAAGGGATTGACGCGAGAGTATTTTTTGGACAAAACGATGGTACGCTTATGTCAGTCGAGTACGCTGTTCGATATCCTATTTTCACTGTGGCATGTGGACCAACGAATTCTTTACGCGGAGCATCCTATTTGAGTGATCTTAGCGATGCGATTGTGGTCGACGTTGGCGGGACAACTTCAGATGTTGGGGTTTTAGTTCAATCGTTCCCAAGAGAATCTTCATTAGCTGTTGAAATTGGCGGTGCGCGTACCAATTTCCGCATGCCTGACCTTGTTTCCATCGGTCTCGGGGGAGGTACGATTGTAAGAATTCAAGAAAATGGTGAATTCTCGATTGGACCAGACAGTGTCGGATACCGACTTCCTGAAAAGGGATTAATTTTTGGCGGAGATACGTTAACAACAACCGATGTTGCTGTAGCCCTTGGGAAAGTTGAATTGGGGGATGCTTCAAAGGTGGCACATCTAGATAAATCGTTATTGGAGAAAATCTATCAAAAAATAGTAGAGATGGTAGAGGAAGCGATTGATAAAATGAAAACAAGCGCAACTCCTGTCCCTGTTATTTTAGTTGGCGGAGGCAGTATCTTACTCCCTGAAGAATTAAAAGGCGCCTCAGAGGTGATTCGACCACAACATTCCGGTGTAGCAAATGCAATTGGTTCAGCGATTTCACAGGTTAGCGGCCAAATCGAAAAGGTATATACACTTGATGTGATTGGAAGAGAAAAAGCGTTAGAAGATGCAAAATCAATCGCTATGAATGAAGCCATCAATGCGGGAGCAAATCCTGAATCACTTGTTATCGTTGATATTGAAGACGTTCCACTTGCCTATATGCCAGGAAACGCAACACGTATCCGTGTCAAAGCGGCTGGCGAATTAGCACAATTTAAAACACATGAGTTCGTTTGATTCATATTTAAAGAATGAGTAAGGATTCCGGTTACGATCATCGTAACCGGATTTTTTTATATAAAGAGTGTAGAAGTTATAGAGGTTGATAAAATAACTTTCCCACTTTATTGATGCTGCTTTCTGCAGATAATTGAAATGACTTAAGTAGCAAGGAAATAGACTAGTAGTGAACGAATAATAATAGAGAGCTTTTACACAGGAAGGATGTTGTAGTATGTCAAAAATTACGTTTTTAGGTGCAGGTAGTACGGTTTTTGCGAAAAATGTGCTAGGTGATTGTATGTTTGTCCAAGCCTTAGCGGGATTTGAATTTGCTCTTTATGATATCAACGAGCAGCGGTTAAAAGATTCAGAGAACATGTTGACGAATTTAAAAAATAATTACAATAAAGATATTACGATTAAATCGTATGTTAATAGAAAGGAAGCCTTAAGAGACGCAAAATATGTCATTAATGCCATTCAAGTCGGCGGTTACGAGCCTAGTACTGTAATTGATTTTGCGATTCCGAAGAAATATGGTCTTCGTCAGACGATTGCGGATACCGTAGGGATTGGCGGGATCTTTCGTTCGCTTAGAACCATTCCCGTCATGCTCGATTTTGCCAGGGATATCGAAGAGGTTTGTCCAGATGCGCTGTTTTTGAATTATACCAATCCCATGGCAGTGCTGACTGGAGTGATGCTCCGTTACACCAATGTGAAAACGGTAGGGCTGTGTCATAGCGTTCAAGTATGTACACAGCACCTTTTTAGAGATTTGGGAATCGACCATGAAGGAATTGAGGAAAGAATCGCGGGGATCAATCATATGGCATGGCTCTTAGAGGTGAAACGTGATGGCCAGGATTTATACCCAGAAATTAAGAAACGTGCAAAGGAAAAGCAAAAATCAAAGCACATAGATATGGTGCGTTATGAGTTAATGGATAAATTCGGATACTATGTAACGGAATCCTCCGAACATAATGCGGAGTATCATCCCTATTTTATCAAGAATAGATACCCAGAGCTTATAGACAAATTTAATATTCCATTGGATGAATATCCACGTCGTTGTGTGAAACAAATGGAAGGCTGGAGAACGATGAGGCAGCAGATGGTGAATAATAGTAAACTCACACATACCCGGTCTCGAGAATATGGCTCTCGAATAATAGAAGCCATAGAAACAAATGTACCATATAAATTTGGCGGCAATGTTCTAAACAGTGGACGGTTAATCAGTAATCTACCAGAGAAAGCCTGTGTAGAAGTGCCTTGTGTAGTCGATAGAAGTGGAATCATGCCTTGTTATATAGGGGATTTACCAGAACAGTTAGCAGCACTTAACAGAACCAATATCAATACACAGCTCCTAACCATTGAAGCCGCCATCACCGGGAAAAGGGAAGCCGTTTATCAAGCAGCGATGTTGGATCCACATACAAGTGCAGAGTTGTCCATCGATGATATTATCTCACTGTGTGATGACCTCTTTGAAGCACACGGAAGCTGGATTCCTCCATTTTCATAAAAAAACAATTGAGGGGGAGGTTTTCACGCTTCGGTTAGTTAACGAAGAAGCATGAAAACAGTCCCCCTTTGATTTCTAATATTTGTTGTCTTTCGGAATGTTGCCTCCCATGATAAAATGAATAACTATATATTACTAAGATGTTATTTACTTAGATTATGAATTTACAAAAGTAATAGGTGTGATGGAATTTTGCAGAGAAAAAAAACAACGACGATGATGATGATTATTGGCAGTTTGTTATTTGTGAGTTTTCTCCTATTTTTATTTCTGCCAGATCGTGAACAAACAGAGGTGGAAAGTGTAAAGGCGGTCGCTTCTGTTAATCAAGACCAAACAGAAAATACAGGAGAAACTGCCACTGAAAATGCTCCAGTAGTTGAAAAGGCACAGACAGAACCGGAAGACGCAAACGATAAACCGATAAAGGAAGATATTAAGGCGAAGGTCAGGGAAGTAGTGGAAATTGCATTAGATTTCTTTAAAAAGGATCAAAAGATTGTGGCAATCGGTGATTCTCTAACCGAGGGGGTAGGAGATGAAACGGAGAATGGCGGTTATGTCGGCATCCTTAGTCACACCTTTGAAGACAATAACCTAAATATCTCGGTTGAAAACTTCGGTAAAAAAGGAAAGAGGTCAGATCAATTACTAAAACGGATGGAAAATAAAGAGATTGCCTCTGCCATTAAGGAGGCTGACATGGTACTAATCACAATTGGTGCGAATGACATTATGAATGTACTAAAATCCAATTTCTTGAATGTGACGATGGAACCCTTCCAAGTGGAGAGGTTGAAATATATGGAGCGATTAAGAGCCATTTTTGATAAAATCAATAATCTGAATCCAGATGCCCAAATTTATCTAATTGGGTTTTATAATCCGTTTGAACGGCACTTTGGTGAAATAAAAGAACTTGGAATGATTATTGATAATTGGAATGATGCTGGAAAGTCACTTGCGGAGGAATATGAGAATGTAAGGTATATTCCAACAAAAGACCTTTTTAGTAATTCGAATATTGATTTATTGGCTGAAGATGAATTCCACCCAAACACAAATGGCTATAAACGAATGGCCAAGCGAGTTTTAGAATATTTGAAGGAATCCAATAAAGAAACCGAAATTGACAAAGTCGAAGTAGCATCATGATGCTGTGATGGATGCAGTAGGGACGGTTCTCTTGGTCTTTTTTGACCAAGAGAACAGTCCCTATGGACTTCTGGTTGTGGAGTAAAGGGTTTTGGTGTATTCTTCACTATATATAATAGGTATTAGAGTAGGTGTATAAAATGAGCGATAAAAAAGTGGAAGATGCTTTGGTAAAGGCATTCAATGGATTGAAAAATTTGCAAAGAGAACAAGAGGAAAAACAATACCAAAAACATTGGGGGCAAAGGAAGTTTCCTTTTACACTATTAGAAGGATTAGGTTCCTATACAAAAGCAGACCTAGACGATATTAGAAAAAAATTAGTCCTCAAAAACGCAAGTAGTTTGAAAAAGTCAGAGTTGATTGCTTTGTTGGTAGAAAGGATTCCTGAGAATATTGAGAACCTTTTCTCATTATGGGATATAGAACGTTTTAAAATCCTCACCAATATAGCCAGTAATGGCGGTCAAATCATTGTACCAAACCTAGAGGCGAATCAAATTGAGTATTTTCGTGATAGCGGGTTGGTTTACACGGGGACTTTTGAAGGGAATAAAATGATAGCTGTCCCTAATGAAATTATCGATCCAATCTTAGATTTACAAAACAATTTAAAAATAAGGGAAACTGTAGCTAGAAATACTGAGTGGATAAGGCTAACAAACGGTCTTTTATATTATTATGGAACATTGAGTGTAACAAAACTACTAGAAATGCTGGAAAGTTATACAAAAGCAAAGATAAACATCAGAGAATACCTCAATGTAATTTATGAAGCTAATACTTATCGTAAGGAAAACTATAGTAATGAGGATGGCTATTCTACTTTAAGAGTATTTGATTCGAAAAAAGTTATTAAGGAACAGCAAGCGAGAAAAACAGTACCTTACTTTCCTTTTTCAAAGCAACAACTCCTAATAGCTGGTGAACCAGGTTTTGTTGACAGGAATATAAGTTATACACAATTAGTGAACTTTCTTATACAAAACTTTAAAATAAATAAAGTGAAAGCAGATAGTATCGTAGAAGAATGTGTTTATGCCACGAGGATTGGCCATGGCCCTAATGATGTTCTAAATTATTTAAGTAAACAATTCGAAATTGATAGTTTAGATACCGTCAAAGCGTTAATGGATAAAGTTGTTCACCTGATGCATAACACGAGAGAATGGTTTCTTAAAGGATATACATCAACTGAATTAAGTGCACAGAGAAATAAGTATTTAAAACCTCTTCCAACCTCTAAAATCAACAATAGTGATAGCGAAAAGATTGTTAAAATAGGCAGAAATGAGCCATGCCCTTGTGGAAGTGGAGAAAAATATAAAAAATGCTGCGGTAGATAACAAGAAAAGTGCCAGCACTTTTTTCTGTAGGAAGGATGACGAAGGAAACTCCGCACAGCCGGTTCTTAAGGAAACTATATCTATTATATAATTATATTATGTTAACTTTAAAAGAAAGAATTAAAGGGCTATTTCTATGGCATATAATGGTCTAGCTGGAACACTTATTCATTCATCCGTTTGGTATTTTTGGTGGGATTAGGTTGTATTGGGAATTGAAAGTAGAAGGTTTATGTTTTTGAAGAAAGTGATTTTGTATACTACTTCCGTACTAGAACAAATAGGTATAATGACAACAAAAGATACCCCTTTTGCAGAATAGTTATCTTCCATTTTCTAATAGATAATAGAGAGAAAATAACACATACTTTAGGGGGGCTAATTTTGAAAAGCATTTTTACTATCATGCATACTTACTATTTCACCTATTTTTTCCATGGCATCTGTGTCCAATGCGACCACGCAGGCAGGTGCATATATGGATCCAGATGTAACGGAACTACTGCAAAAATCAGTGGATTCCATCGATGCGGTTGTTACCTTCAAAGGTGATGGAGCACCATCTGCGTCTCAGTTAGGAGTACTAGAAAAACTAGGAATCAAGCAGGGGCTGTCATTTCAAAGTTTACCAATCACAGGTATCGTAGCCACGCCCGAGCAAATTAGTGCTTTGGCTGCGAATCCAGAGGTTTTGTCCATCTATGATAACGAGAAGGTAACATACGAAAATGAAACGGGAACAGAGTTAACGGGTGTTGACCAATTGCGAAAAGATGACACTCTCCGTAAATTAAATGGCGGACTGCCGGTCTCAGGGAAAGGGATCGGGGTTGTGGTGAACGACAGTGGAATAGATGGCACACATCCTGATTTAGAATTTGGAAATCATGTAGTCCAAAATGTGATGGCATCCACAAATCTGCATGCATTAAGTGATTTGTTGCCGATTTCCTACGTGGAAGATGTTCCAAACACTGATACAACTGGCGGTCACGGGACCCATGTGGCCGGAATTGTGGGCGGAACTGGAGAAATGTCTAGTGGAAAATATGAAGGCGTAGCACCTGGTGCCGATATGATTGGATATGGTTCAGGCGCAGCTGTAGCCATTCTTGATACCATCGGCGGTTTTGATTATGCGCTAACACATCAAACGGAATACAACATCCGCGTGATTACGAATTCATGGGGAACTACGAGCGATGCCGGTACGGAATTCGATCCGTTTGACCCGATTAATATTGCCACCAAGAAGTTATATGACCGTGGTATCGTGACGGTGTTTTCTGCGGGAAATTCAGGGCCAGGTGAATCGACCATTTCTGGGAATTATAAAAAAGCCCCTTGGGTAATCACGGTTGCGGTAGGTACGAAACAAGCAAAACTCGCCGATTTCTCTTCGCGTGGAGTGAGCGGCAAAGGTGGAACCGTTGTGGTCGATGGTGAAACCTTTAAGTGGGAGGACCGCCCAACGGTAACTGCACCTGGCGAAGGAATTATTTCTACTAGAGTCGCAGCACCCGTTTCAAGTCTTGGAGCAACCGACGACCTAGAGAACATTGAGCCAGCGCATCTTCCTTATTACACGACAATGAGTGGCACCTCGATGGCTGCCCCGCATGTTGCGGGTATCGTTGCTCTGTTACTAGAAGCAAATCCTACTTTATCACCAACAGAGGTAAAAGAAATTTTACACCAAACAGCTTCTAATATGTCAGGCTATGAAGCATGGGAGGTTGGCGCTGGATATGTAAATGCTTATGCTGCTGTTGACGCTGCGTTTAACAACCGTGCATATGGCACGACGGTGAATGCAAATCGTACATTTAACGCCAATGTTAACCTAAATGTTAAAAGAACACCCTTTACTCTTAATTATAGCAACCTAAACCTTAATGGTAATGTTCAACCCTTCGATGTTGAACCTGGTGTATCTGAATTAACTGCCCGGATTAACGCAGCAGGATTGCTAGATCAGACCGGAAACACGATTAACCTAGTATTAATTGATCCAGATGGAAACGAATATAGCTCGGGAATCTATTTGCTCTTCCCGCTTTACACCGATCGTACGGTTCAAGTTACTTCACCAAAAGCTGGCCAATGGACAATGAAGCTTGAGGGCTTAGACGGAATTGCTCTTGATGAAGAAATCAAAGGTGAATTAACAACAAAGAAAGCCGGTAGCTTTACAGGTTTATCGGATATCGCCGGACACCCTGCCGAATCAGCTATCAAGATAGGTGTAAATGAGAGATTACTTGATAGTTATGCGGATGGAAGCTTCCGTCCAAATGACAACCTAACGCGTATCGATTTAGCAAAATATGTGGTTATGGGTGCAGGGGTTCGTCAATATTTACCGGTGACAGGCACCACTACTTTCCTAGATGTTAAAGGGGAGGACTTAGCCTTCGCTGAAGCAGTGGCAGCAAAAGGCGCGGCACTACGTGACCCGGGATACAATGGAAAAGGCGTCATAGCTGCTACAGCTACTGGAAAATTCTCTCCAAAACAAGCTCTAACACGTACTGATTTAGCCTATACCCTAGTACAAAACCTCGGCCTTCAAGCAGAGGCAGAAGCAAAAATGAACGAGTCATTAACTGTACAATACGGTGATTCAAGGATTGCCATTGCTGATAGTGCTTCAGTACCCCCACATCTTCGAGGCTATGTTCAGCTTGCATTGGACTTGAATATTCTGAATGCTTACTTCGAGGTTACACAAGGTCCTTATGATCTGCTGCCAACTGTAACAGCTAAATTCAAACCAGGAAATCATGTAACAAGAGGTGATTTTGCAGTAGCTATTTCCCGCTACTATGCACAGTATTAAAAGGATTCTGTAAAATTTGTAAATAAAGACGGCATCTCTATGGTGCCGTTTTTTATTGTGAACCGGAAGAGGTAAGGTGTGGAAGGACTATATATTGTAAAGGTTTGTTCTATAAGGGAATAAATGAAATAAATCTATTGTAATGTATTCGCTACCATGTTAATATAAAAAATAAATTGTGAACAAATTGTGAAATATAACATTTATTCTAAAATATGAGACTCTATTAATACGAAACAGCGAACCTGTTTATCGGTTAAGAGGGTTAATTCTCATATTATGGGTACATATTATAACAGTTGGTACTTAACAGCGTCCCTGTTTAAGGCAAACCGTTATAAGGATTCATGTTGGATTCTGATTTTTTGGAACCGATGTAATGAATCTTTATGACGGTTTTTTATTTTTTTCACGATTTGCTTAATGAAAATGTTTTCAATAGGGAGAGATCTAAATGAAAAAGAAAAAAAACCGGTGGCTCATTGCCTTATCAGCGGTCGGAATACACATATCAATTGGTTCCGTCTATGCTTGGAGTAATTTTACAGCCCCATTAAAAGATCTATTTGGCTGGTCTGATTCAGAAGTGGCACTAACATTTAGCATTGCGATTTTATTTT
Organism: Bacillus sp. EB106-08-02-XG196; assembly: GCF_013396335.1. GTDB lineage: Bacteria > Bacillota > Bacilli > Bacillales > Cytobacillaceae > Neobacillus. The sequence goes on along the minus strand of NZ_JABWSY010000020.1, from coordinate 43,915 downwards.
TAGGCTTGTCTGCTGCTTTCATGGGGCACTTTGTAGAGAAGCACGGTCCAAGAAAAGCCGGCTTACTTGCAGCTACATTCTTTGGTATAGGCATCATAGGTTCTGGTCTTGCTATTAATTTAGGTTCGAAATCGTTATTATACTTTTTCTACGGAGCATTGGGTGGCATTGGCTTAGGGGTAGGTTATATCGCTCCTGTATCAACGCTTGTTAAATGGTTTCCGGATAGACGAGGCTTAGCTACAGGACTTGCAATTATGGGTTTTGGTTTCGCAGCCGCGATCAGCAGCCCTGTTATGAACATTCTCATAGCTTCAGTGGGAGTGGCAAATACATTTTTCATCCTAGGAAGCTCATATTTTGTCATTATGACCCTATCTTCTCTTTATCTTGAGAAGCCAGAGGAAGGGTGGATGCCAGAAGGCTTCAAGGAAAAAATTCAAAGTGGTAAAGCAAAACCCACAATGGATTTATCGCAGCTTATGGCGAATGAAGCTGTTAAAACGAAACGGTTCTGGTATTTGTGGTTGATGTTATTCATTAACATTACTTGCGGTATCGCCATTTTAGCAGTTGCTAAACCGCTTGCGATGGAAAGTATCGGCATTGATATGGCCGCGGCTGCAGCTCTTGTTGGAGCGATTGGAATTTTTAACGGTCTCGGTAGAATTGGCTGGGCAAGTCTTTCAGATATTATTGGCAGACCAACTACCTATACGACTTTCTTTGTACTGCAGATGGTCATCTTCTTTATCCTTCCAGATGTATCGATTAAATGGTTGTTCATGGGCTTGTTAATTGTCGTTTACACCTGTTATGGCGGTGGATTTGCTTCAATACCGGCATTTATTGGTGACATTTTTGGTACAAAGCAGTTGGGAGCTATTCATGGATACATCTTAACCGCATGGGCAGCAGCAGGACTTGTCGGCCCATTATTTGCAGCATGGATTAAGGATACAACAGGAAGCTATTCAGGCAGCTTAACATTCTTTTCAGGATTATTTGTGGTCGCATTTATCATCTCCATACTGATTCGACTTGATATTAAGAAATTGAAGGACCAAAAAAGTGATCCTTCATTATTAAAAAATCAAGCAGTTTAGAAATTGGGCTCATAATATTGTATACTTATCCCATAAAAACAACATTGGCACAGTGAATATAAGAATCAAAAGTTAGTGAAATGAGATGAAATTATTGTGAATAAATATGAAGCAGAATTTAGTAATATTGTTCGCGCGTATCGAAAACGTCATATGGGAAAAGGCCCAAGTCAAGTAAGAACAACCTTTTGTAAGTGCTGGGCAATCTGTGAATTAGAAGGAAATTTATCACCGATTGAAAAATTTATTGCAACTGCAGATGATGGAAAACAAATGCTCCGTGCTGCTCGTACAGAAATGGTTAAAGAAATTTATAAGAAAAACCATCCTACTGAAATGGAGGAGCTGTTAGGTGCCAGCTTCCTTCATGTATTTGTCGATATTGATATTGAAGAGGATAGAGGGATGTCGATTTTCGTTTTTGATCAAGATATTGAAAAAAAGTTTGAAGAATTGTAACGAATACATCTACCCAACTACATCTTGTTGGCACTTGGCAGCGAACCTGTTAAAGACTAACCACCTCGGAGAATTCATCTATGTATTAGATGCGCTCCCTGGTGGTTTTTTTATTGGTTTGAGAACTGGGAACTCTAGAGGAGGAAAAATAAAATGGGAAAAACATTACATCCAGGACCACAAAAAAAAGCAAAAATGCCTGCGCCTGAACATTGGGTAAGTCCAATCCCGTTCGGACTAGGGAAAATTAAACCGAAGCATATTCGAGATACGATGAAAATCGCTTGGGATAATCGAGATAATATAGGCTATGCAACCAACATTATTACCAAAGGTGTTTGTGACGGCTGCGCTCTTGGTGTATCGGGTTTATATGATCAAACCTTGGATGGACCGCATGTTTGTACGACACGTATGAATGTACTTAGGCTCAATACAATGCCAGCAGTTAAGCCTGAAATTCTACATGCCGATGTTGATGAATTAAGAAAGTATGATAGCACGGAGCTTCGGAAGCTTGGTCGTATTCCTTATCCGGTGATCCGCAGAAAAGGAGAACGAAAATTCTCTAGGATTACTTGGGATGAGGCTATGGATTTAATAGCGGGGAAAATGAAAAAGTTGAATCCAAAGCAATATTCGTTTTACCTAACGGCTCGTGGAATTACCAATGAAAGCTATTATGCTGCTGCCAAAGTAGCCCGCTTTCTTGGGACTAACCACATTGATAATGCTTCTAGAATTTGTCACGCTCCAAGTAAAACAGCTTTAAAACGCTCGATTGGCGTAGGGGCTTCTACTTCAAATTATTTGGATTGGATCGGAACCGATGTTTTATTGTTTTGGGGGAGTGTCGCTTCAAACTCTTCACCTGTATCTTCTAAATACATGCTGGAAGCGAAGAAAAAAGGAACGAAAATCATCGTTGTCAACCCATACCGTGAGCCGGCAATGGATAAATATTGGATTCCGTCAAATCCTGAGTCTGCATTATTCGGAACGAAAATTGCCGATGATTTCTATCAACTCAATATCGGCGGAGATATTGCCTTTATGCATGGAATTATGAAGCATTGGTTTACGATGGAGGAAAAATCTTATGGTTCAGCAATTAACCATGAGTTTGTGAAAGATCATGTGAACGGATATGAAGAACTGAAGAGCAAAGTCCAGGAGCAAGGCTGGGAAGAAATTATTGAATCTTCTGGTGTATCAAAAGAACGGATTATTGAATTAGCGGAGCTGTTAGCAAACAGTAAAAATGCTGTCTATGCATGGGCGCTTGGTCTAACGATGCACTCATTTGCAACGGATAATATCTCGCAAGTCGCAAATCTTGCGCTTCTTCGCGGCCATTTAGGACGTAAATACGCTGGTCTAATGCCATTCCGTGGACACTCGAGTGTTCAGGGGAGCGGTGAAATGGGAGCAGATCCATTTGTGCTTCCTGGTGGCGGCTGGGATGCGAAGAATGTGGAAAGAATGGAGCAAATTTGGGGATTTGAGCTTCCAAAATGGCAGGGGGATATCGTTGGTGTAACCTTGGAAAACATCGTACTTCCAGAAGATCATGAACGGAAAGTGAAACTTTATTACTTATCTGGCGGAAACTTTTTAGAAACAATGCCAGACCCGGATTTCATTGAATACGCCTTATCAGAGCTTGAAGTTCGTGTGCATCAAGATATTATTCTAAATACCTCGACATTAGTCGATGCAAAAGAAGCTGTCATTGTATTGCCGGCGAAAACGCGTTATGAACAAGAGGATGGCGGAACGAGCACATCAACAGAGCGTATGGTTTATTTCTCACCTGAAATCACAGGAAACAAAAACAAGATTGAAGAAGCACGTGCTGAATGGAAGATCTATATTGACCTTGCCAAGCGGGTAAAACCAGAAACAGCCCACTTGGTTGATTTTGTAGATGGTTTTGAGATTCGAGAAGAGATCGCAAAAGCAAATCCTGATTACGAAGGCATCCAACACTTGAAAAAACAAGGGGACGTATTCCAATGGGGTGGAGCTTGGCTATGTGAAGATGGGATTTGTCCAACTCCAGATGGAAGGGGAACCCTAATTCCAGTGGAAATTCCAGATTTAAATAAAAAACCAGAACAGTTTATCGTCACCTCTCGTCGGGGTAAACAGTTTAATTCAATGGTATATAAAGAAGTTGACCCTTTAAACGGTGCGGGTCGCTATGACGTTCTAATGAGTCCGGCTGATGGGCGGAAATTAAGTATCGCTGAGGGCGAAGGCATTGTTGTATATAACGGTTTTGGTGTCTTCCAGGGTACGGCAAAGTTCGTTGATATTGCGCCCGGTAATATAGAAGTACACTTCCCAGAAGGAAACTTCTTGCTGCCTCGGGGTAGGTATGAGAAATTTGCAGGAATCCCAGATTACAACATTACTGTAAATGTTGAAAAAGCAGAGCGGTATAACGCTCGTAAAGATACTCAATATGTAGAAAAGCCAATTGCAGATCTTGAAACAGAGGTAAGTTAATGAGGAAAGAGGGCGGCATTATTGTTTAAGGAGATAACCACTTCTCAAAACATTGTCAGGTATAATGGACAAGGCTTTTTGGAAGAAGAGGATGAGATTGCTGTTGAAACAGCCTTAACGATTATTTTAGATGGTGACGAGTTTGCCACCATGGTTTGCACTCCTTCTGATCTGCACGAATTGGTAGTCGGGTTCCTAGCATCCGAGGGTGTTATACGCTTTTATCAAGACATTGAATCTCTCCACATTGATGAAGAAAAGGGATTCGCTTATGTTGAACTTGTGAATAAACACAGCATTCAAAAGGAGTTGCACTCAAAGCGTTTTATTGGCTCCTGCTGCGGAAAAGGTCGACAATTTTACTTCCATAATGACATGAAGACAGCAAAGACAGTGATGACGAAATTGACCATTACACCGGAACAATGCCGCGAGCTGATGAAGAGGATGCAGGAAAGCTCCTCCCATTTTCAGCAAACAGGCGGTGTGCATAATGCTGCATTATGTACAAGTGAGGGAATCGTTATTTCAAGAACCGATATCGGCCGTCATAATGCCCTAGATAAATTATTCGGTTATTGTATGATGAATCGTATTCCATTAAAGGATAAAATCATTGCTTTCAGTGGTCGAATTTCATCCGAGGTTTTACTAAAGGCTGCCAAGATCGGTGTCGGAATTATCCTGTCCAAATCGGCACCTACCAATCTAGCCTTAAATCTAGCTGAGGAACTGGGAATTACGGCCGTTGGTTTTATAAGAGGGAACGGATTCAATGTTTACACCCATCAAGAACGGATACAAGGAATTGAAAATGATCGTTCGTCTTCGGTGTTATAAGTAAATAGTCGTATTGCAAGGAATATCATCGAAGGAAAAAAAGTGCCAGGCAACATCCAAGAATTGGATATGCTGGCACTTTTTGTTGTTGCAGGGGCAGTTCGGTTCGCTAAAGTCCAATAGAACTGTCCAATTAACTCTTTGAAATTACATAGAGGAATTAAGCAAAGATTATTGAATTTATACAATGGTCACCTTAATCCAATAACAAAACCTAGGAGTTGAATATTGTGGGGATATTTGATAATTTCAAGCGAAAAAACGAACAGGAAGATATTATTGAAGAAATAATTGCCAGATTGGGCTGCGACTATTTGATTATTGAGGAGAACGATGTTCATGGAGTTATGGCAAAGTATCATCAAGCAATTATAGAGGGCAAGAAAGAAGGCTACACGCCACTTATTATTATTCCTTCCGAATTGATGGTAGAAATGTTTGATCTAAGTGCAGAAAACACGAATGACGATAGAGAGTCCATTATTGTGAAAGCGAAGGATATCAACGTAAAAGAGTTATTAAAGAGAATGCTTGAAGATGTCATGCCTATGGATGAGGAAGAAGAAGTCGATTTCACAGGTGAGTTTTCGATACAGGAACAGACAAATCAATTTCTCTCAATTCAAGAGGGTATGAATGAGAAAGTCATTCTCGCAAAGATTCCGACCTCCAAACCTTGGGAAGTTGCTGCATGGGTCCCAATGGGCGGGTTTAATGAATGCCCGTTGCCAGAGGAGCAAATAGCAATATTCAAATACTGGTATGAAAAATATGGTGCAGCTCCAGCATTAGTAACCCATGATGTATGGGAACTATATGTTGAGAATCCTCCTAATACACAGGAAGAGGTAGAATCACTTGCGTGGGAGCAATATGGATTTTGTAGTGATATTGTCTGGCAAGGGATTGGAACCGTTAATGGTCTAGCTGGAACACTTATTCATTCATCCGTTTGGTATTTTTGGTGGGATTAGGTTGTACGGGGAATTGAAAGTGGAAGGAGTATTTTTTTTATGGTACCCAGGTTGCCGGAATTGTTGGTGGAACTGGAGAAATGTAAAAAGATTCCTATGTAAGAAAAACAAAATCTTAATAGGTTAATACTTACTTGTAAATATAACTCGGTAAAAAAGGCATTGTCGACAATGCCTTTTTTACATGATTGGTTTAGCTGAATAACACAGTAAAAGTTAATTTAGATATAAAATGTGCAACCAATGCAAGAGGTGCTTGTAAAATAAAACCTACTATGAAATAACTTAGAAATCTCTTAAATGTTAATAACTTTTCAGTGATAAGTGACTTCATTGTCAAAAAGAAATAAGGAAAAATAATAAATACAGTGGTAACGATACCTGGTACATAGTCTTTAAAGAAAATCCATTGAAATAAGTGGCCGATCCCATTCGCTAATAATATACCTGGAACTAAAAATGCCAGATAAGTGGTTGGATGCATTCTAAAAAAACTTCTCCCTGCATACGCTTTGAAACAACCTATTGAAGCTAGAATCCATAACATAGTAAAAGCCAAGGCGAATTCTCCTGTTGTAACTTGAAATGGAATAATATTTGAATAGGTGTTGAGGAATTTTTCTACAGTAATGATTTCTTCTAGATCGTGAAGTAAGTAGAGAAACGGAAACAGTATTAGTAACTTTTTCAATTTAGAATTCAAGTTTTCATACCTCATTCTTAAAATATAATCCCTAATTGCCTTTTGCTGAATAAACTTCTAACCATATAATACCATAAAGTTTTCGAGCACTCCTAGATTAACAGAATCAGAGATATATAGAATAAAAAAGTGCAATTAATCTTAATGGTGAGAAGAGCTTTACAATCTGTAGTTTTTTATACGCTATGGTAATAAAGTAGATAGAGGGTGAAAAATATAGAAGCCATCGTCTTAGCTGCTGGATATTCCAGTCGAGCGAATGCATTTAAAATGACTTTGCCACTGGGGAGAATGACCGTGTTGGAGCAAACGATTTCCAAGTTTGAGGGATTATGCAGCAGAGTTATCGTCGTTGCTGGGTTTCAAGCTGAACTCATTCATGACGAAATGGTAAAAATCAGTAGTAAAAATGCTTATTCATTTCAGATAAAGGTTGTTTACAATGAAAACTTTGAGCAGGGAATGTTTACTTCTATTCAAAAGGGGTGCCAAGAAGTAAATGCCTCAACTTTCTTCATAACACCCGGAGATTGTCCGCTTGTAAAAAAAGAGACACTTCTGCTACTAACTGAACAAAAAGGGAACGTGGTGATTCCAAGTTTTCATTATAAAGGTGGTCACCCTATCAAATTAACAAAACAAGTAAAACAAAAAATTCTTGAAACCAATCCAGAAAGTAATTTGCGTGCAGTTCTCAATGGTTTCGAAAAAGAATACTTAAATGTAGTAGACCCGGGAGTAATCATGGACGTTGATACACAGGAAGATTACCAAAAAGCCATTGATTACAAACTCCATTGGAGCTCCAGAACTCCATAGGGACGGTTCACTTGGTCCAAGTAAGACAACAAGTAGACCAATAGAACCGTCCCCACGGTCTTTTTATATGAAATTAATCATAAAACCTCATGTTTATTTATAAAATCGTAGGAAGAGGTTTTGTTTAAAAATGAGTCGAAGGGTGTTGTTGGAATGAATCTTAAAGACATAAGCACCTCAGTGCCCAGAAAGGACCATAAAGGTAAGGTTTCTGGTCAATTACCCTACATTAGTGATGTGAAAGTGGAAAATATGGTGTATGGTGTTTTGTATCGCTCACCCATTGCTTATGGAAAAATCAAATCCATTCAATTACCAGATCTTCCGGAAGGCTATGAAGCGGTTGGGGCGGAGCATATCCCCGGACCGAATTATGTCAAAATTATCAAAGAAGATCAGCCTATTTTTGCTAATGAGTGGGTCAATTATATTGGCGAGCCGATTCTTATGCTCGTGGGAAAAGATCTAGATATCCTATATCGTTTGCTAGATGAAGTGAAGATTGAATTTGAAAAACATCAGGCTATATATACATTGGAGGAAGCCATCAAGCAAAAATCAGCACCAGGGGTTAATATGGCAAGCTATGAATTTGGGGAAAGCTTGGACACCATTACAGCTATTGAACTAAAAGCACATCAAATCATCGAAGAAGAATATGATACGGGTTATCAAGAACATGTCTATCTTGAGCCTCAAGGAATGCTCGCCATTTATAAGGATGATGAAATCGTTGTCCAGGGGTCGATGCAATGTCTTTATTATATAAAAAATGCATTGGTAAATGCTTTAGCCTGTGGCGACGATGACGTCAGAGTGGTTCAAAGCCCTACCGGCGGAGGGTTTGGCGGCAAAGAAGAATTTCCTTCGATGATGGCATGCCATGTAGCTGTAGCAGCAAAAGCAGTGAAAAAATCAGTGATGCTCGTGTTCGATCGTTCAGAGGATATGGTGGTAACGACGAAAAGGCATCCGGCCAAGCTTAAATATCGAACGGCCATAGATAAGGAAGGAAACATTCTGAGCATGTGTGTGGAGATTTTTTTAGATGGCGGAGCGAATGTGGGTTTGAGCTCAGTCGTACTGCAGCGCGCCTTACTAAATAGTGCCGGTGTATATAAAATTCCTCATTTTCATGCATTAGGCTATGTCTTAAAAACAAATACGGTTCCGAATGGTGCGTTTAGAGGCTTTGGAGCTCCTCAAAGCTTCGCTGGAATCGAAAGCCATATCGGTCATCTTAGTAAATTAGCAAACAACGACCCACTCGAATATAAACGAAAATACCTCGTCAAACAAGGAGATCTCACCATCACCAAAGGAAATTTCCGCGACCCCATCTTAATGGAAGACATGATTAAAGACTTACTTAATACCTCAAATTACAAAAAGAAAAAGCGGGAATATCAGCAGTTCAATCAACAAAATCCGCGCTATAAAAAAGGCATTGGTACATCATTGTTCCTCCACGGCTGTGGATTTACAGGCAGCGGAGAAAGAGATCATATTAAAGCAAAAGTAAAGCTGGTTAAATCAAAAGACGACCAGGTGTCACTTAAAATATCAAATTCTGATATGGGACAAGGCATTTTAACGACGCTAAGTAAAATTGTCGCCAAAGAACTAGATCTACCATACGAAGAAGTTTTATACCCTTATCCCGATACAAAGGAGGTTCCTGACTCTGGTCCGACTGTTGCCTCAAGAACGACAATGATTGTCGGGAAATTACTTGAACGTGCTGCGAAAAAATTGAAGACTCAGTGGCAGACTGGGGTGGAACAGGAAGTAACGGAGGACTACGTTCATCGTGAAATGATTCCTTGGAACGAGTTGACCTTTACAGGAGATGCCTACCCGGCATACTCATGGGGGGTGAATATCGTTGAAGTAGAAGTGGATACCTTAACAGGAAATATAAAGTTTGAAAAAGTATACGCCAATTATGAAGTGGGCAAGGTCATTGATGACCGGGTGATGAAGGGCCAAATTGACGGTGGTTTAGCACAAGGATTGGCGTACGGATATTTAGAGAAGATGACTTCAAAAGAAGGAAGAATCCAACAAAAAAGCATAACGGATTATGGACCCCCAACCTCAATGGATGTTGTTTCAATACAAAGCAAAGTTTTTAATAATCCCTATGCGGATGGGCCATACGGGGCGAAGGGCGCTGGTGAATTAACATTAATCGGCGGAGCTCCAGCAGTCCAAGCGGCGATTGAGGATGCATTGCAAACTCCTTTTCAGCAAATACCGATTACACCGGAAGTCATAATAGAAAGTCTTTATGTGAGAGAAGGTGAAGATGGTTGATTAAATTTACCCTGAATGGAAGAACGGTAGAAACAGATGCCCCTGCGACAGTGAGATTGCTAGATTTTATAAGAGAGGATCAACTGTTAATTGGAACAAAGGAAGGATGCGGAGAAGGAGAATGCGGCGCCTGCAGCGTGTTTGTAAATAACCTCCTGCAAAACAGCTGTCTGATTCCAATTGGCTCCATTGAGGGAGCCGATATTGTAACAATAGAAGGAATCATGGAAAGTGATCAATTTAAGATTTTAGATGAAAGCTATAGCAATGCTGGAGGAGTACAATGCGGCTACTGTATTCCTGGGATGGTCATGGCAAGTGCAGCTTTATTATCTCAAATCCCACATCCTTCAGAGGAAGAAATTCGGGAAGGGATATCCGGAAATCTATGCCGATGTACGGGCTACAACATGATTGTGGATGCGATAAACCTCGCATCGAAAAAAGGGGACGGCTTATGGCAGAAAAAATAAGTGCGTATCGGTTCGATCGGTTAGACCAAACCTTAAGCCAATTGAATAAAGAAAACTGTGCGATCATTGCCGGAGGCACAGATGTCATGGTCATGTACAAAAGTCGAAGAGGAGTACCCCCTAAAATCCCGAAACCGATTGTTTTTATTGATCATCTTTCTGAATTAAAGCAGGTGTATCAAAAGCAGAAGGATCTTCACATCGGGGCCTGCTGTACCTATAGTGAATTACTTGAAAACCCGCTCATTCCTTTCGTCTTAAAGAAGGCAATCAAAACCATCGCGGCACCGGCGATTCGAAACAGAGGGACTCTGGGAGGAAATATTTGCAACGCCTCCCCGGCGGGTGACACATTGCCATTATTATATGTTTACAACGCAAAACTATTGCTCCGGTCTATAAAGGGTGATCGCATCGTTCCCATTAGCGACTTTATTCAAGGTGTGCGAAGAATTCAACGTGAGTCCAATGAAATTCTAGCTGAAATTATATTGCCCTCCGTACTAGAAGAAGGAGCTCATGTTGTTTTTGAAAAAGTCGGCAACCGCAACGCAGACGCTATTGCCAAAGTAGGGTTTGCAGGATATATCCGGTTAAATGGTGCTGTGATTGATGATGTTCGCTTTGCTTTCGGGGCGGTCGGTCCTACAATGGTTCGTTCCATAGATATTGAGAAGATGCTATTAGGAAAGACCATACCATTAGCAGATTCAGACATCGCTCAGGTCGTAGCAGCCTTCGATAAAATCATTAAACCCATTGACGATCAGCGCTCGACTGCTATATACAGAAAGACCGTCGCCTTAAATCTCCTGCGTTATTTTCTTAGCATGAAACAATTACAACATAATTAATGTTAAAAAAGGGGGGAGCTATATATGCTATTAATAGAAAAAATCGCCTTGCTGAATCGTCAAAACGAAACCTTTGCTCTAGCCATGATTATTGAATCAAAGGGCTCAACTCCCAGGCATGTTGGAAAAATGATTGTCTACCGTAATGGTTCGATTGAAGGGACTGTCGGCGGTGGTTTAGCTGAACACTATATCATCGAAGAAAGTGTAAATGCAATCCAACTTGGTAAATCGAAAATTGTTGAATACAAACTAAATAAACATGCTAAAGATGGAATCCAAATGAATTGCGGCGGTACATTAAGGGTGTTCATTGAAGTTTATACTAGCAGGCCAGAACTTGTCCTAGCTGGAGCCGGTCATTTAGCACATGCGTTATCAAAGCTTGCCGATTCCCTTGAATATCCTTATTGCATTGTCGATGATCGCCCAGGTTATGCAACCAAGGAACGCTTTCCTAATGCGACCAACATATTTGTGAACGAGGATATTGGAGAGGCTATGCTCGCCGCAAATCTAAATGAAAAATCATATGTGATTATTGTGACCAAAGATCGCGACGATATTGTCTTAAAAACAGCATTACAATTTCCGATTGCTTATGTGGGGATGGTTGCCAGCAAGCGCAAAACGATAACCATTTTTGAAAAACTAAAAAGTGAAGGTGTCACAGAAGAACAGCTTGAGCAGGTACATTCTCCAATTGGTTTAGAGATAGGTGCGGAAACTACTGAAGAAATTGCCATTAGTATTATCGGAGAAATCATTAAATTAACCAAGGAAACCAAGCCAACAAAAGTGAAACAATTAACGAGGTAAGAATAATTATAGAGTGCCTGTCATAACAGTGACAGGCACCTTTATGAATGAATATTGTAAAAACGAACATAAATAAATGAACGATTTTGCTAGTTTAGACGTACTATCTTTAATGAATAAAATTAATAAGATAAGTAAGTTAAATAAATGATAAAAGGCGATGAATAGGATGAGTAAAGAGTTGGAACTGACGATACCAGGGCAATTTCCATTAGCCGCTACATTAACCATCCCAGAAGGCAGCATTGAAAAATATCCAATAGTGGTAATGGTACACGGAAGTGGTCCAACCGATCGGGATTCCAATGCATAAGGAATGCCGATGAATATTTTTAAGGAATTAAGTGAAGTCGTTGCTACAGAAGGGTTTGCGAGTATACGATATGATAAACGAGGAGTCGGAGCGAGTAAAGGGGACTTTTATGAAGCGGGAGTGCACGATTTAATTGATGACGCACAGGCTGTATTAGAGTTTGCAAAAAATCATCCAAGCATAGACGAAGAGAATGTAATTTTACTAGGACATAGTGAAGGTAGTATTTTAACGCCATTTGTGAATGAAAAGGTTCCGGTCGATGGGATCATTCTCCTAGCAGGTACAGCAGAACCTCTAGCCGATACCATGACATGGCAGCGTGAGGCAATCATCAATGATGTTAGATCTGTAAAAGGGTTTCAAGGCTGGTTACTTCGATTATTAAAAGTAGATAAAAAAATTACAAAAATGAATGATGATTTAATAAAGGCGCTGCTTGCATCGGATGAGCCGGTTATTAAGTATAAAGGGAAAAAGATTAACGCGAAATGGAATCGAGAGCATATACACTTTGATGTTTCACAACCATTACAAAAGATTACTTGTCCTGTCCTTGCGATTACAGGTACAAAGGATGTTAACGTAAAGGTCAGCGACCTAGAAAAGATTAAAGCACTGGTTCAAGGTGAATGTGAAACACATATGATTCAAGATATGACTCATTTGCTTCGTAAAACAGATATTGAATACAGCATAAGCAAAATCATGAATCATAATAAAAAATCGCTGAAACAACCCCTTGACGCTGAACTAAAAGATAAAATTAGTAATTGGTTAAGAAATTGGAAGAGCAGACAGGTTAAAATCGATAAATCTGAAATGCTGGTAAAATGAATCTTCAGATCTAGTTTAGAGGCGGAACTCGACACTGTCTACTGGTGATGCTACAGCAACCCGTTGAGAACAAAATAGAATAACAAAACTGAGTATTTCCCTGTTAAACTGAAAGTGTGAGAGATTAATTACATATAAGGGGTGAATCCGGATGAAAATAGCTGTTTTATCTGACATTCATGAAGGGTTGAATCGGAAAAATACGAAAACAGATATCTTAGATATAATCAAAAGATGGATAGAAACCCATTCACCTGATGTATTTATCATAGCTGGTGATATGACAGCCAAGCCGGAAAAGGCTCTTACCCATTTGAACCGCTTACAAAATGAATGCCCTCAAACCAGACTTTTGTTCGTCCATGGAAATCATGATATTTATGGTGAAAACTCAACAAGTGCCTATGAAACATTGTTGCAGTTCCCCGGTAATTTGGGGAATGGTCCAGTACAACTGACGGATGAATGGGTAATGATTGGCGATGGAGGCTGGTACGATTATAGTTTTGGGATGCCTGAATATACGAGTGAACAGTTTTCGATTGGAATCTTCAAAGACTTTACTTGGCCTGATAAGCAGTTTGCAAATTGGCAAGGAACAGATACAGAAGAGACAAACCGTTATGTAAGGAAGCTGGAGCACTGGCTGCGGGAAAATAGCGGGAAAAAGATTATTATGGTTACACATACGGTTCCCTTCGAACAATTTGTCCAGTGCAAAAATGATCCTGAATGGGATTTTTTCAATGCGATGATGGGAAGCAATCTGTTCGGGGAATTGGCTGTGAAATATGGTGTTCAAAAATACATATTCGGTCATATCCACACCCGGCACCATGAAACCTATAAAGAGATTGAAATGATATGCAACCCACTGGGATACTTTCCAGATGAATGGAATAATCAGTCCCCTGAAAATGAAATCTTTTCCGCAATTAAAATAGTTGAACTTTAAGCATAAAATGGATTGCTGTTATTGGGAAAACTCAAATAAATAAACATATAAAAAACACCCCTGTATCGTATAGGATCATAAACGACGATGGTGGTGTTTTTATTTGGAGGAAAACTTGGGTATAAGTTGGAATAACCCATTCCTATTTTGACTTTTTGAGATTTGAATGTAAACAACTCCGCACGATTGTAATTTAAATACAGCTGTTTGCCTCTTTCTACTATTATGAATGAAGGTGTTCAATAATAACTACGAATAAAATTGATGAAATACTTCAAACCCGATTTCCTAAACCGATTCGTTTTTTGTACCATCCATAAATCTCTTGATATATTAAAATCAGAAACCTTCAATTCATGTAAAATACCGTATTTTAACTCCATTGCAACGGTTAACCTGGGAAGAATACTAACACCTAAATCTGCCGCCACAGCACTTTTAATAGATTGATAACTTCCTAGCTCCATCTCACTATTGATTTTTTCAAGAACCCCATATTCTTGCAATGCATTCTCTACAATTTGGCGTGTTCCTGAATCAGCTTCTCTCCAAATCATTTTTTCTTCCGACAAATCATCAATATCGATTTTACCCTTCTTCTTCCAGTGGTGATGAGGTGATATAACTAAAATCAACTCATCATCAGTAAATTTTTCTGTAATAAACTCATCATTCTCTACAGCACCTTCAACGAATGCTATATCAATATCATAGTTTTCCAACTTTGATAGAATATTCGGTGTGTTACCGATGGATAGACTAAACTTTAATTCAGGGTAGTTTTTGCTAAAGTTTCCAAGCAAACCAGGTAACAAGTATTCCCCGATGGTTGAGCTTGCCCCCACATTAAGCACGGTTTCTTGGATTGCCGTGATCTCTTGAATGGCCTCAAAAGATCTTTTGGAGTATTGAACTATTTCTTTAGCATAAGGGTAGAGAACTTCACCAGCCTCTGAAAGGAGTAACTTACCAGCAGTTCTCTCAAATAATTTAGCTCCATATAGTTCCTCTAATTGACGGATCTGCCTAGTAACAGCAGGCTGTGATACGAAGCTTAAGCGCGCAGCCTTACTAATGCTTCCTTCGTCGACCACAAGACAGAACATTCTTAAGCTTTCTAAATTCATCTAATTTATCCCGCCTTATTTAATATATGGAAAAACTATTATATGTTTTTTTATATTTGCTACACATCTGCAACACAACGAAAACCAAGGTGGCCTGATGTACTATCAGGTGTATTAGAGGTGCGGGCAGCAACGCGGTAACGGTTACAATAAGACTTATGGCACAAATACGACCCACCACGCATAACTTTCGTTTCTCCTGTTACAGGTCCTTGAGGATTTGTCCGTCCTCCTCTGTTATGAATGCTTCGACTAAACCAATCTGAGCACCATTCCCACACGTTTCCGGCAACATTATAAAGACCATAACCGTTAGGAGGAAAAGACTTAGCAGGAGCAGTACCTTCATAACCATCATCTTTCGTATTTTCATGTGGAAATTTTCCCTGCCAAATATTGCAGTAATGTCTACCATTTGGAGTAAGTTCATCTCCCCATGGATACATTTTCTTCTCAAGACCGCCACGAGCCGCAAATTCCCACTCAGCCTCTGTAGGCAATCGTTTTCCAGCCCACCTGCAAAAGGCAGTTGCATCATTCCAGGATATATGGACAACAGGGTGATTCATACGATGTTCAATCGTTGAATCGGGTCCTTCTGGTTGGTACCAATAGGCACCATGAACACCATACCACCAAGGCGTATTCACTACTTGTTGAGCTTGAACTGAAGGATTTTGTGAAACGAAACCATAAAATACAAACGACCAGCCAAACTGTTCTGCCTCTGTCGTATAATTTGTTGCTTTGACAAATTCGTTAAATTCAGCATTTGTTACAGCATATGTGTCTATTAAAAATGGCTTCACTTTTACCTTTCTTATTGGTCCTTCGCCATCTGCGGGGAAGCCTTCTTTTGAATCTGTACCCATAAAAAATTCCCCGCCAGGGATATACACCATTTTATCCTGAAATAAGGTTTTGTTGGGTTCACTGTCATGAATAGGATGTGTTTGTATTTCGGTTTTATTGGTGGAGGTATCTCTTTTTATAGAACAGCAGGACATATTCACTTCGTTTGTCATATTTTCACTCCTTATTTTTCTAAATAAATACTCTTAATTTTGCTTAAGGGATAGTAGTTACAATTAGGAACACTCAAATAGTTTTAATAGAGTTTATCATATTTAGATACTTAGATATAGAGTACCATTTCTGTTTTTATTTGAAATAAATGCACCCGTAACATCATAGAAAATGTTGCACTTTGATTACACTAAGGCTAACACATTGAAAGGGAATATATAAGTATAACAAAATGTTATAACCTATGCATTTGTTGCAATATACCTCCTACCTTATCCATGTTACCGTAGTAGGTAAGAACAACTTAACGTTGGATTCCTTATCGGCTATGATGGAACGAAGGGAGAATGTATATGAAGGATGAATGGAAAAGGTTATTTCAGATTTTCTGGACTTTTTTTAAAATTGGACCAGTAACTTTCGGCGGAGGGTATGCCATGATCCCGCTAATAGAAAGGGAAGTCGTCCATAAAAAGAAGTGGGTGAAAATTGAGGATGTGACGGACGTGTTTGCTCTTGCTGAGTCCATACCAGGGGCCATCGCCATCAATTCTTCAACTTTTATTGGGTACCGAATTGGTGGAATAAAAGGGGCAGTTGCTGCATTATTAGGTGTATTTTTACCAACTTTTTTTATCGTAGTGGTACTTAGTATCCTTTTTCTGCAGATTCAGGATAACCCAAAAATTGAAGCAGCTTTTAAGGCAATACGTGCCTCGATTGTAGCTTTAATTGTTTATGCAGGGTATATGATTGGCAAAACGGCAATAATTGATAAAACAACTTTAATCATTTCCTTTGGAGCCATGTTTGTTTTATTATTTTTCCATATACACCCTGTGTTAATTATTTTATTTGGCATTCTTCTTGGGATCGTTCTTGTTCAGATCAAACAGCGTTTGGGATGTGCTACTGAAAAAAAGGAAAAACACATTTCTAAAGATGAAAGAGAATGGTTTATGGGGGAAGGGATTTAAAGTGATACTATTCGAATTATTTTGGTCTTTCTTATTAATAGGGTTTGTTTCATTTGGCGGCGGGTATGCGATGATACCTATCATTGAGATGGAGGTATTAAAAAAGGGCTGGATGACAACACAACAGTTTACGGATGTCATAGCAGTCGCAGGTATGTCACCAGGACCAATTGCCACAAATAGTGCAATTTTTGTCGGCTATCATGTTAAAGGGATGACGGGTGCCATTTCAGCAGGTTTGGGTATGGTGCTTCCATCTTTAATCCTTGTAATCATTATCGCGTTGTTTTTTAAACGATTCAATAAAAATAAACATGTGGAATCTGCATTTTATGGCTTAAGACCGATTATTACCGGGCTAATCGGATATGCAGCGATCAAATTTGCAATTAGCAATCACCTAGTGGATTCCGTTACATGGCACTCTTTTAGCCTAATACTAATATTTGTATTATCTCTTTTTGCTTTAATAAAACTTCGTTTACATCCGGCCTTAGTCATCCTTATGTCCGGAATATTGGGTGCGGCAATATACTCATAAGTAAATATCTCATGACAAAAGCATGATCAATCATATATGAGTGATCATGCTTTTGTTATTAAGGACGGCATCAATCCTATATAATTTGTTCCTCAGGCAACATCGGGTTTATTTTTTAAATATACTAATTTATGTTTTGATAGAAGTTAAAGTTATTGGTTAACTTGAAACTTTTCTATTACCTTTAACGGAAAAATCTTTTTCAAAATGTGAAAGATGATCGTTCATTTTTTCCTCTGCTAAATCAGGATCACCCTGTTCTATTACTCGATAAATTTCATTTAGTTCATTGGATAGTTCTTCTTTTAAAGCCTTTGTTCCACTTACAAATTGAAACATAGGCTTTAATACATTTATTATTGCTTCCATTGTGATAATGATCAATGAATTATGAGTTGCTTTTGCAATTGCTCGATGAAATTGAAAATCACATTCGAAATATTCAAAGTCAGAAAGTGGGTCACCAGGATTTGGAACCATTTTTTTTATTTCGATTAAGTCTTCCTTTGTTCTCCTTAGGGCTGCAAGAGCACAAGTTTTAATTTCTATAATTCTCCTATACTCAATGAGTTCATCAAAAGAGAATCCTTTTAAAACAAGAGAGAGAGAAATATAATTACTAAAATCATCAATAAAAGACTGAGGCGAAATTTCTGTAATATAATGCCCTCCTTTTGCACCTGGTTTTGTATAGATAAGTTTTGAGGCAGACAATAGTTTGATTGCATCACGGATTGTAGGACGGCTTACTTGAAAAAGATTAGCTAATTCTTGTTCAGATGGAAGTTTATCCCCCTTTTTTAAATTTTCTGTTACGATAGATTCCTTTATCTGCTCTACTATCTGCTCAGGTAGTGTTAACAATTTCCTATTTTTAATATTCAAAATGTTCACTCCTTTTTTTATATCATAATAGAAAAGTTAAATTTGGGCAAATGTTATAAAAACATACAATTCATAATATTTACACATTGAGATATGTCTGTTAAATTTAATCCATGCAATTTTCTAAATATTCAAAAAGGTGGTTGATGCGTTTGTATTGAATTTAAGGTAATAATGTTTGTTTAATACCCTTAACTCTTTACTACTTTAGGATTGCTAGCACTGATGCACTTTGTCCGTTAATTCTTCTTCTAGATTCCCAGCACTAAACCTTATTTAAAAATGTAATCGCTTTAAAGTTTTGTCTAATAAGTCTATTAATGCTCTTTAATTTTTAGGAGGTGGTTGCAATGCAAGTACATGAAAACATAGTTAATCAAGAAGAAGTAAAAAAAGGCAAGATTTCAAGAATGGGATGGGGAATGATTTTATTTCTATTCGTCTCTATGGTAATCAACTATATGGATAAAGCAATCATAGGGTTAGCTTCAGTTCAGCTGATAGATGAACTTAATTTAAGTCCAAATCAATGGGGATTAGTAGGAAGTTCGTTTTTTTGGTTATTTTCTATTACAGGGATGGTAGGGGGCTTTCTTGCAGACAAATACGGAACAAAACGAATTTTGAGTTTTATGGCCGGTTCATGGTCTATTATTCAATTTGCAATAGTATTCACTGTTAGCTTACCCTATCTCATCGTTTCCCGAGTTCTTTTAGGGGCGGGGGAGGGCCCTGCTTATCCCGTTGCAATGGCATCCGGGTCAAAATGGCTGCCAAAGGATAAACTTGGAATCGGACTAACCATGATCAATCTCGGTGGGAATATTGGAGTGGCAATTGCAACACCTATTATTGTATATATCATGGCCACTGCTGGCTGGAGATCAGGGTTTATCACTATGGCTATTGTAGGTGTTATTTGGTTGATATTATGGCACTTATTTGCAAAGGAAAGTCCCCATCTCGATTCCATTCCAAAATTGGACAAAAAGAAATCAGCTCCTTCTTTTTCATTTTCAGAAATCCGCTTATTTCTTTTTAATAAAAATTTTATTTTGTTGGTCCTTGTTGGTTTCGCATCACATTGGACATTTGCCGTTGTTCTTACATGGTTACCAAACTACTTTTCATCCGTACGTCAAATAAGCGAAGCATCTACCGGTTGGGTGTGGGTAGCCCAAGCTATTGCGCAAATTTCATTTGCTTTATTATCAGATAAAATTTATCGTAAAACAGGAAATGTTCGGAAATCACGTGTTTATATTTTGGGGGCCATAGCTATTACATGTGGAATTCTCTTTTACTTTGCTCCACTCGTAAGTTCAAACATCATGGTAGTAATAATGTTTTCTTTAAGTTTGGGATTAAGTGGAGTGTTTTTCGTCCTTTCGCCGTCTGTCATAGATTCGTTTGTTCCTCCTCAACATCGTGCAAAGGGGATGGGGATTTTAATGGCTTTTGTAACACTGGCTGGTATTATTGGACCGTTTGTTACCGGCAATATCATTCAGTTTTCCTCAACTCAAGCAGCTGGGTTTACTAATTCATTTCAATTTTTAGCTTTATTGTTTATCGTTTTCGGAACATTGTTCTGGATAGGTTGTAGACCAGATAGTTCTATAAAGGTGGAAAAAGAGGAGTTTAAAGAAAGTGTATTTTAGGATGATATCAAATGTTTTGTTATAGAGTTAGTTTTAGTTTGAGAATTGCAAGAAAAAACAACTGATATATTGCTTTGATTTAATTGGAGAATTGGAGGCAGGGTTTTCTGCACTTTTCTTAATGAATTACCAAAATACGAATCCGAATAATGGACAATTGTCTGTTATTCGGATTCTCAATGTTTATTCAATACTTATAACAAAAGCTTTGGTTGTAGCTAGAGAATTTTTCAAACTTGGAAAAATGATAGTACGATGATGCTAATTCAAAATGTAGGTAGATAAAAAAATAGAATGATGGAGGAAATCATATGAGTGAAACTTACCAACAACCTAATATTGTTTTAATTACTTGCGATCATTTAAGGTCTGATCATTTGGGGTGTGCTGGTCATCCTACAATTCAAACTCCGCATATTGATCAGTTAGCGCGAAATGGTGTTCGGTTTGAGCAGGCTTATTCAACTACTCCAATCTGTATTCCTGCACGGGCAACCATTATGACCGCGTTAGAAGGTCATAATTTAGGTTTAACTGTTTTTAAATCAGGCTTTCAACTGCCTACAAAAGAAACACTGCCACAATTATTAAGAAATGAAGGATACCAAACCAAAGTGGTTGGCAAAATGCATACTTTTCCTGAAAGATGCCATTATGGATTTGAAACGATGCAATTGTGTGAAGAAGGCCGTCGCTTAGGAGAATATGTAGGGGAACACAGAGGATATGATGACTATGAAAATTGGCTTACAGAACAAGGATATCCTGGAATGGCCTTTGGTCATGGAATGTCAGTTAATGAGTACGCAACGACTCCGTGGCATTTGCCTGATCATACTCACCCTACAGAATGGATTGGGACTCAAACATGTAAAGAGATTAAGAGAAGAGATTGGACCAGACCATTATTCATGTGGGCATCCTTTACTGCCCCCCATCCACCACTAACACCATTAATGAGAGACTTATATATGTATGACCGAGAAGAAATACCGGAACCTATGATAGGTGATTGGGTAGAGGAGCATCCGGCATTCCATACGGCAAATATCGCATTTGGTGAAGGGAAAACCCCCAAACAAATTACATTAGCCAGGCAAGCCTATTATGCAATGGTGACTCAAGTAGACCGACAGGTTAATCGAATTATTGGTACTCTTCGTGAGGAAGGAATTTTAGAGAATACATGGTTTATCTTTACTTCCGACCATGGAGATTGTTTGGGTGACCATCATCTTTGGCAAAAAGCTAATTTTTTAAAAGGAGCCTGTAATATTCCTTTTATAATTACTCCTCCATTAAACAGTGACTATGATCACCTTTTTAATCAAGAATGGGTTCCAGGGCAAGTGAACCAGTCGGTAATTGGACTACAAGATATATTACCGACGTGTCTCGATATAGCTACGGGCTCAATAGAAGAGTACAGGGATGGAAAAAGCTTAGTATCTCTTGTGAAAGATTCAAAACTTTCAGTAAGAGACCATATTCTAGGGGAATTTGGAAATGTAGGAGAACGCTCCCTAATGTTAACTGATGGAAGTTGGAAGTATATTTGGTATGAAAAAGATGGATACGAGTTGCTATTTGATCTTAAAGAGGATCCAAACGAAATGAGAAATCTAGCAAAGAAAGAAACTTATCTAAGGGACAAATGGAGAAATGAACTAGTTCAAGTATTATCTTATAGAGAAAATGATCCTGCTGTAGAGGGTGGACAATTAATAGTATCATCTCCTGGATATAAAATGTCTCCTAAAGAGAGAGTGAAAATTTTAAATACGGAGTGGGCCTATAATCATCCATATGGGCAACGTTAAAAAATAATCTAGGAACGAAATCGTTGAGCATAAACTTGGCATGGCTCATTTGACATCCCCCAATTATCCAACCTCAATTTATCCACGATCTTTTTGACGTGGATTTTTTTATTTATATAAGTTCCTCTTTGTATTGTTAAATGTAGGTAAGTAATTTGATGCAATTTCAGTTTGAAAAGATAATGTGGATAACGCTAAGATTTTCCTGCGGCTATCCACATTTAGTGGATTATTTCAATCGAATTTAAATCCTATCATCAAAGAGTTATTTTTTTCCTATTTTCTAAAGGGAGACCGTCTATTGAAAAATCTCGTTCAAATCTATTTAGATGCCTATTTATTTCTTCTTCTGCTAATTCGTAGTCTCCCTTTTCAACCGCTTTGTAAATATTTAATAGTTCATTCGTTAGTTTCTCTCTTAATTCAGGCGTACCATGAACAAATTGAAACATAGGTTTTAATACATTTGTGATTGCTTCCATTGTGATGATAAATAATAAGTTATGAGTGGATTTAGCCAGAGTCCGATGAAAATCAAAATCACGTTCAAAATATTCTTGGTTCGTCAGGTTGTCTTCGGGGGTAGGGATCAGCTTCTTTAACTCAATCAAGTCATCCTCAGTTCTTCTTTTAGCCGCTAGAACGCATGTAGTTACTTCAAATAATCTTCTGTATTCTATTAATTCATTGATGGAAAATCCCTCTAAAACCAAAGAAATATTAATGTAATTACTAAAATCATCAATGAATGACTGAGCAGAAATATCTGTAATAAAATGACCGCCCTTAGCACCTGGTTTCGTATAAATCAGTTTTGAGGCAGAAAGAATTTTAATTGCATCCCGAACAGTAGGTCGACTTACTTGATAAAGGACAGCTAAATCTTGTTCAGATGGTAATTTATCCCCTTTTTTTAAATGGCCTTCAACAATGGACTCTTTAATTTGTTCAACTATTTGTTCAGATAGAGTTAATAGTTTTTTATTTTTAATATTCAAAATATTCACCTCCAATTATAATTCTAATCAAAATTTGGGGATTTAGCAAATTGTAAATATTTTTTACTTTTTTAAAAATTAAGGTAAATGTAAACATTTTGAGTTGGTGAACTATGGAATTGATTGTTAAATAGAGGGATCAATGCCAATTTATTACGTTTAGCACTTTATTTAAATATTAAACGTAATAATTTCATACAATTCAAAATATTTACTAAACGGTTAACATTTGGTAATCTTACAATATATTAAATTTTCAGAAAAGAGGGATAGTTAGTGATGATCATATCAATGCAAAAACAAGAAAGAGAACAAAGATTGTCAAAAGTACGTGAATTAATGGAGAACAAAGGATATAAGGCGATGATTTTTGCTGCCAGTTCATATTTAGGTAAAAAGGGTTCACTTCGTTATTTATTTGACAATCATTTATATCATCGATATGGCTACGGGGTTGTCTTTGAGGATAAACAATATCAAATTCTACCATCTGGCTTACATTATGGTACAGATCCACGATCCCCTGATGTGATTTTCCCGGAAGATCATGAAGTTATGGAAATGGTTCGCAAGTTAAAGGAAAATAATATCACTAATGGAGTTGTTGGGGCAGTTGGTTTAAATAGCACGATGAAGGTAGAAGATTACCTTTACTTAAAAAAGGAATTACCAGAAGTTGAGTGGGAAGATGCTAGTGTCGAGTTTGATGTAATTCGAAGCATTAAAAGTGAGGAAGAAATCCAAGGGATTATTGAAACAAATCGAATTATTGAAGCTGGGTTCGATAGTATTATTAAAAACATAAAAGTAGGAATGACGGAAGAGGAAGCTGTTGCTCCAGCCTATCAAACAGTACACGCTATGGGAGCCAAGGATGATTTATTCTTAACTTTGTCAAGTGAACAACCTGGGGCAGTTGTACCTTGTTTCTTACCTCCTCGTAATAAGGTCATTAAAGAAAACGATTACTTAATTGTATCCCTTGAAATTACTGGACCTACGGGACACTGGGTAGAATTCTCAAGAATGTTTTGCTTTGGTGAACGAGATGCAGAAACAGAAGCGTTAGCATCTGTGGTGGCAGAAGGAATTGGATATGCAGAGGAAAATATGAAACCTGGAATAAGACTTTCCGATATTCAAGCTGGCCTAGACAGAATAGCTAATGAATACGGTTATGAATGTGGACATCTAAGTGGACATGGGATTGGAATGGATGTGATTGAACGACCATTCGTTGCACGAAAGACGAATACAAAGTTTGTTGGGGTTGAGGTGTCAAACGAAGATGATGACGCTCTATTATATTTAAAAGAAGGAATGGTTATTAGTTACCACCCACAAATTATTAAACCAGGACGTGAAAAGTCGGCATATATGTCTGATGTTTTTATTATCCGAGAAAACGGAGCAGAACGTTTATCAAATAGAAACCATGAAGTAATCTTTATAGATGGGAAGTGATTCAATGAATTTTCGAATCGGAATTGATGTAGGCGGAACTTTTACCGACTTCTTACTTATAACTGAAACAGGAGAATCAAAAGTTTATAAAACTCTTTCTACGCCAAATGATCCAACTATCGGGTTTTTTAACGGCCTTAGTGAGATGGCGGAGGATCATAATCTATCACTCAATCAATTTATAGAAAAAGTAGATCTAATTGTACACGGTACTACAGTAGGAACAAACGCTGCCTTAACTTATTCAGGGGCAAAAACAGCATTATTAACAACAAATGGGTTTAGGGATATTCTGCAAATGAGGCGTGGAATTCGTCCTGATCCTTATAATAATCAGTATGTTATGCCCAATCCTTTTGTTCCTCGACATCTAAGGATTGGCATAGACGAACGGGTAGATGTTAAGGGAGAAGCAATTAAACCTTTAATAGAAAAAGATGTAATCAATGCAATAGATTATATTGAAAAAAATAATGTTGAGGCAATAGCTATTTGTTTCATGCATTCCTACGCAAATGACCAACACGAAAAACTAGCAGCACAGTTGATTAAGGAACGGTTACCTGGACGTTATATTACTGTATCAAGTGAACTTATTCCTAGAGGTGGTTTCTATGACCGCTCTAGCACGACTGTACTTAATTCCTATATCGGGCCAATTATACAAGGATACTTTAAAAAACTGATTGAAAAATTGGCGGTCGTACAGTTTGGCGGAACACTGCTTATTATGCAGTCGAATGGTGGGGTAGCTACACCAAATGCCACCATTGAAAAAGCAGCGAACACCTTATTATCGGGTCCGGCATCCGCACCTGTTGCCGGCGGATGGTATCTGCAAACACATGATATTAAGGATGCTCTTACTATGGATATGGGTGGAACAAGCTTTGATGTCGCTCTATTGAAAGATGGTCAGCCTTTAATTCGTACTGAAGGCGAAATAGCAGAATGGCCAATTAGTCTACCTATTGTAGATATTCACACAATTGGTGCAGGTGGAGGGTCTATAGCGTGGGTTGATGATGGCGGTTTGCTACATGTAGGACCTAAAAGTGCAGGAGCTTTTCCAGGACCAGCTTGTTATGGATTTGGCGGAGAAATGCCAACCGTTACAGATGCTAACTTAGTTCTTGGCTACTTAAACCCTGATTTCTTCCTGGGCGGTAAAATGAAACTAGATTTAGAGAAAGCTAGAGAAGCCATCGAGACTCATGTGGCAGATAAATTAAATATTTCAATCGAAGATGCTGCTAAGGGAATTATAGATCTTGTAGATGTCTCAATGGCGAATGGAATTCGTGAGATTACCATCAAACGCGGATTTGACCCAAGAGATTTTCCTTTAGTTTGTGCAGGAGGAGCAGGTCCACTTCATGCTACTGCAATTGCAAAAGAACTAGATTGTACTCTAGTCATGGTTCCAAAAGAGTCATCCATCTTTTGTGCAGCCGGAATGTTAATGTCAGATTTACGTCATGATTATATTAAAGTCTATCAAGGGTTAACTAATGAATTAGAGGAAGGGGAGCTTGTTGATATTCTAGATTCCTTGGAATTAAAAGGAATGGAAACGCTAAGTTCCGAAGGAGTTCATAAAAATAATATTGAGTTTCAATATAATTTAGACATGAAGTATGCCGGACAATATTATGAAGTAAGCGTACCGTTTTCAATCAAAGAAAAGCATCTCTTGACTAAAGAGTATATTGAGCATCATTTTCATGAGCTGCATAATCAATTGTTTGGATACAATTCACCAGAAATGCCTGTAATGATTGTAAATGTAAATGTATCGGCAATCGGGCGTACTTTAAAACCGAAAATAAGACAAACAGAATATGCAGGAGAGTCTCCAAAACATGCGTTAAAAGGGAATAGGTTGATTTATAGGGGAGAGAAGGAGAAATTTATTTCCATACCCGTTTATGATGGCGATACATTAGTCCATGGAAACCGGGTATCTGGTCCCGCCATTATTGAACAAAAAGTTACGACAACCATTGTTCACGATTCTTTTAATGTTATTTACGATAAAAATGATAATGCCATTCTTTATGATAAAGAACTTGGAGAAGATTATGTCCAAAGTTTTATTGAGGCGAATCGAGGTGTAAAAGCATGACAAGAGAAAAAGTTGTGGTAGATCCAATACGAGCGTCAGTTATTCAAAGAAGATTAAGTGCGATTACACATGATATGGCTGAAGTTCTCCAAAGGACTTCAAGGTCTCCAGTATTTAATGAAGCGGGGGACTTTGTAACCGCATTATTTGATCATGAGGCGAAAATGGTAGAGCAAAGTGCAAATATTCCCATTATCGGGTTTGGTGCCCAACCTGCATTGCCCTATATAATTGAATCGTTTAAAAATCGTATTTATCCTGGGGATATTATCGTTCACAATGATGTTTTTGAGGGTGGAAATCAAACACATGATGTAGGGATCTATAAGCCAGTGTTTTATCATGATCAGTTAGTTGGTTGGACTGTTAGTAAGGGTCATTTGTCGGATCTAGGAGGGGCAACACTTGGCGGCTACAACCCTAAGCATACGGAAGTGTGGCAAGAAGCCATTCGAATACCAGGTTTAAAAATAGTGGAGCGTGGAGAGATTATCCCAGATGTATGGAAAATGTTGTTTTCCAATGTCCGATTAAAAGTTGTAGAGGAAGACGTTAAAGCCATGATTGGTGCTTGTAACATTGGGGAACGATCAATGGTGAAAGTGATTGAGAAATACGGTTTAGAATCCTTCCGTGCCCATTTGGATTATATTATTGATGCAACCGAAAAACATGTAAAAGAAATTATTAGAGGGTGGAAAAATGGCACTTTCTATGGTGAAAGCAAAATGGTCTCTGACGGGATTAATCAAGATAAAGAATACAAGGTAGTGGTAAAAGTCACCATTGATGATGAAGAAGTAACCATGGATTTTACTGGATCAGCACCACAAGCCCCTGGTTTTACGAATATGCCCACAGCATCTGCTAAGGCAGCATGTGCTATTGCCTATCTTATGATTATTAACCCAGGTAATGAGATTGCCCAAAATGAAGGCATGTTCCGTTCCTTAAATTGTATTTTTGAAAAAGGGACCATTTTAAATCCGAATTTTCCTGCAGCAACCCTATTTGGAAATCAACTTGCTGATGTACTACTAGAAGCAATCATGGACGCGTTCAAAGATGCCGTTCCTGATCAGGCAACAGCCTCTTGGGCAAAATTGTGTACTCCTGTTTTTTCTGGATGGGATCCGCGTAAAAATGATTTTTATTTTGATTTTGGATTTCTCGGAAAAGGTGGCCAAGGTGCATTAAAAGGCTTCGATGGATTTGACGGGATTGGCTTTGCTGGTGCTGCGGGATGTATGCGTTCACAGGATCCAGAAATGATGGAAATTAAAGATCCATTCTTCATAGAAACATATGAATTTCTCCCAGATTCCGCTGGCGCAGGTCAATATCGGGGCGGCTATGGGACCTATGTAAGAATCCGAATTGACGGTGAAAACAATTCTGTTGGTACGATCGGCGATGGTGTTGAAAACGAGGGTGCTCCAATTCCTTATGGACTTTTTGGAGGACATGCAGGGTCACATAATAAACTTACTCTTCACTATCTAAATGGAGAGAAAGTTGAACTTGGTTCAAAAGACTTGGTAACAAATGTTCCGACTGGCACAATCCTTGAAATGGTTTGTGGAGGAGGAGGGGGATATGGTGATCCGAAACTGAGAAACCATGAACTCATTAAACAGGAAGTATTAGATGGTCTATTGTCCCCTGAAAAAGCAAAAGAGATTTATGGCATCTCAGTTTAATATATAAGTGATGGCAGCCCTTCCTGATTCATTTTTGAATTGGGTCGGGCTCAATCTAAGGAACTCTTCCAAATCTAGACTATATTAATGGAGTGATTTTATGGCCGGTAAATTGTCAACAATGATGGAGGATTTTTCGCTTGAGTCTGTTCCAGCAGATATGAGGAAACCATGGAAAGAATTAGCTTCGTTTCAAGTTGGAATTGTAACTAGCCTTGCAGTTATTATGACTGGCGGTCTAATTACTTTTATGGCTGGGTTTTGGATGGGCATGCTTGCTTCAGTTCTCGCATTTTTAATTAGTTTGTTCTTTTCCTTCTTATTAGGCAAAATTGCTTTTAAAGAAGGCTATTCTAGTAATGTTATTTCTCGTGCCTATGCTTTTGGTTCAAGAGGCTCTGTTATTAGTTCAATTATTATGGCATTTATGATAATAGGATTCCTGGGGATGGAAAGTGTATTTATTGGAAATTCCATATTATTTTATTTTAATATTGAAGCCAATTTAACAATAAAAATAATTATGTATTTAGTTATGTCGTCAATATGGATATTGCTATCATTGTTTGGAATGAAGATGGTGGCTCGAGTTGCACAGATTACTCTACCATTTTTATTCTTATTTTTGATTTATATGATCTATCAACTTATCGGAAATGGTTCGATAGGCGAGGTATTTACCCATGGAATTATGGTTCCAGGAGTTTCACTTGGCGGTGGTTTTGCCATTGCATTAAATGCAACTATTACATTGGCAGGATTGAACGCCCTAGTTTGTACGGATTCTACACGTTTTGCCCGATCTACTAAAGATGTAGCGAAAGTTTGTCTTTCTGCAGGTATGTTCATGTTTATTATCACAACGCTAATTGGAGCAGTAATCACATACTTTGGTTATCAAACAACCTATAATTATTATCTTGAACAAGGTTATAATGCAGCTGCTGCAAGTAATCTTGCCATAACGAATCCTGGTGTTACTCTTACCCTTGCAGGGGGAATGATAGGTGTATTAATCATTTTACTTTCTCAAGCAAAAGTTCAAGTAGGGAACTCGTATGAAGGAGCCTTATCATTAGTTAATTTATTCGATAGTGGTTTTAATTGGAAGCCAGGAAGACCTATTATGGTTGTCCTTACAAATATTATTTCACTAATCTTTATTTTCGGGGATATTCTGCATTATATTGAAGAGTTCCTTTCACTTGGAAGTGTTCTATTTGGAGTTTGGGTAACGATTGTTTTAACTGATTATTATATTTATCGTGGTGTTATGGGAAAAGCAAAAAGGGGTATTGAGAATTTAGAGCAACTACCTGCTTTTAATTTGTCCGGGATAATTACCCTTGTTCTAAGTACTATTATAGGAATGGTTGTCTATCAGCTAGGCTGGTTTCCGATTCCATTTGTTGTATCAGTTATTATTGCTTTTCTGCTTTATACCACCCTATGCTATTTCAAGAAATCAATAGTAGTGGAGGAAAAACAAATAGTTAGTCAATAAATAATAGATTTTCTGTTTTTGAATTTTGAATATTACGACAAAGGGGGACTACTAGTGAATAAGAGTACCGTAGAAGTTATTAAAAATACAAGATTAATAGAAGTGATCGATAAATTAACCAAAGCGATCATAGATGCCGTAAATGAATGCGAAATAAATGAAGATGAACTGCTCAAGGCAATTTCCTTTTTAAATGAAGTAGGTAAAAAAGGCGAGTTTCATTTATTATCAGACGTATTAGGGGTTTCGGTTGTCGTAGATGAAATTACTCACCGTGATGAAATTGTTGGGGATGCGACACTCTTTAATGTGCAAGGTCCGTTATATCGGGAAGAAGCCCCATTACAAACAACTCCAGGAAGTTTATGTGAAATTGATGAACCAGGAGATATTTTGTTTGTACATGGGAAAGTCGTATCTGCTGCCAATGGAAGGCCAATTCCAAATGCATTATTGGATGTTTGGCAGGCTAATGCACTTGGTGATTATGAAAACGAGGATGAACGTCAGGTTGATTACAATTTAAGAGCAAGGATTTTAGCAGATGACAATGGTTGCTTTGAATTCCGAACAGTTGTTCCAGCTGGGTATGATATTGGCAAAGGAGGTCCGGTTGGAGAATTGATGAAAGCCGTTGGACGACACGCGATGCGACCTGCACACATTCATTTCAAGATTGAGAGAGAGGGATATAAAACACTTACTACTCAGTTGTTCCCGCCAGATGTTCCTTGGTTAGATTCAGATGCGATTGGAGCGGTAAAAGAGCAATTAATTATGAAGGTAGAAAAAGTTACAGACATGGAAGAATGCCAAGTGAAAGGTGTCAACCAGCCATATTACCGATGTCAGTATGATTTTAGATTAATAGATGAAGAATAACTTTGAGTACAAATAGAATGACTTGGGCAAATAGATTTCAGAAGATTCGTAATATTCGGTTTATAAATAAGCGAAAAATATGTTTTTTCCGAACGTGAAAGAGAGTAGAAAATGTAGGAGGCAACGGAATGGAAAAATATCTTAGTTTAGATGATATGGTTCAACCGCATCGTGTACATCGGAAGCTGTATACAGAAAAAGAAATTTTCGACCAAGAAATGATCAAAATTTTCGGGGGTTCATGGGTGTACTTAGCTCATGAAAGTGAAATTCCCAAACATAATGATTTTAAGACGGTCAATATGGGTAAACGACCAATCATCGTTGTTCGCGATAAATATGGCCACTTTAGTGCGATGTTTAATCGCTGTACACACCGCGGGGCAACGATTTGTCGGGAAGAAAAAGGAAATAGTAAGGTTTTTACTTGTCCTTACCACGGCTGGGCTTTTAAAAACACAGGAGAATTAGCTGGGATGCCTTGGCCGAGCGGATATGCAAAAGATATGGACCGTTCAAATTTGAATCTTTCTCATATTCGTGTGGAATCTTACCGCGGCTTTATCTTTGGAACTTTAAACATGGAAGCACCAGAATTAATGGACCACTTAGGGCCAGCTGCAGCCTTAATGGATCAATGGCTGGACCGTTATGAAGGAAAAAATATTGTTCTACGCAACGCCAACCGAATGGTCTATAACGGCAATTGGAAACTTTCTTATGATAATGGTGCAGATGGATATCATGTAGCCTTTTCACATCGTTCGCTTCTCGCAGTTGGTCAACGTCTTGGTGAAAATAAGGATATGACCTACTTTGCCCAAAACCCTGACCATAGCGAGATGACGATTCAATATCTAGGGAATGGTCACACCTTTGTCGACCAGCGGCCAAATTATAAGAATGTAGGAGATTATTGGAAACAGCAGCGACCACAGCCTGGAAGAGAAGCAATGGAAGAGGCCGTCCGTGCGAAATATGGAGAGGAAGCTGACCGTCTATTGGATCAAGCGATTGGCGGCCAAATGAATCTCTGCATCTTCCCGAACTTACTCCTAATAGGAAATCAAATTCAGGTGATTCAGCCGATTGATGTGGATAGAACGGAACTCACCTGGTATTCAACCCAAGTGGAAGGGCTGCCAGAAGAAATCAATATTCTTCGTATGCGCAGTCAAGAGGATTTCCCTTCATTTGGAGAACCCGATGATATGACCAATTTTGAAGAATGTCATTTTGGATTGACAATTCCAGAAGTGGAATGGGTGGATACCTCTCGTGGGTATGGTATCGAAGGACGACAAATAGTGGATGAGCAGGGAGTCATAAAAGGCCCGGTAACCGATGAATTACCAATGCGCAATTACTTCCAAGAGTGGAAGCGTTTAATGAAAGCAAGTATTGAATTGGCGGCCATTTGTGGGAAGTAAGCAGAAATTGTTGATGAAAGGGTGAGGAAAATGATAGATAGTCATGTAAGAGAGGATACTTCTAGATATTCCTATTATATGGATCTTGACTACTATAAGGAACTAGCAAAAAAAATAAATGCCTGGACAGCAGAAGGTACAAAAGCTGATACCCCTACTGTTATTGAAGTGGAACAGTTCTTGTACCGAGAAGCGCGTCTATTAGATGAAGCCAAGATGGAAGAGTGGCTGCAGCTATTTACGAAGGATTGCCTATATTGGACGCCGGTCACACCTGGTGGAGGCGACCCTTCAAAAGAAGTGACGATTTCCTTTGATGATCGCAGAAGATTGGAAGATAGAATCTATCGCTTGAGAACCGGTTATGCATGGTCCCAAGTTCCAGCTTCCCGGACGATTCGAGTGATTAGTAATGTCGAAGTATGGAAGGAAAATGAAGAAAATCTATACAGAGCACGATGTAATTTTCTGCTGCCTGAGCTTCGTGCAGGCAGGATGAAACTTCTTTCTGGCTGGTATGGATATCTTTTAACAAAAGAAAAGGACGACTGGAAGATACAAGTAAAGCAAAACAACTTGTTGGATTCAGATCAGGCACATGAAAATTTAACGCTGCTTTTATAAATAGGAGATTAGGGTAAAGGGGATGAGTGTATGAGTGAACAAATCGCATTGTTGGAGCATCCAAATTGGAATGAAGAACAAAAGGAAGCAGTTGTCCGTGTGAAGCAAATAGTGGAAGAAAATAAGTTGCAGTTGATTCGGATTGCTTGGGCTGATCAGCATGGGATTTCCCGTGCGAAAACCATTACAGCAAATAATTTTGACAGTATCTTAAAAAATGGAATGGATTTTAACATGGGTCCGCTCTTTTTTGATACGGCTAATTTGCCTGTCTATAATCCTTTTGAATGGGGAGGCGGTGTGGGATTAGAAGAAATGACCGGGTGTCCGAACTATACACTGGTTCCCGATCCGTTGACATTCCGAATCCTGCCATGGGCGCCAAACACGGGGTGGATTTTATGTGATGCGTATTTAAAAAGTGGTCAGCCGCTCATGTATGACACAAGACAAATTTGTAAACAAGCGCTTGCAGACCTAAGGAATCAAGGGTATGAAATGAAGGTCGGTCTTGAAGTGGAATTTGTGCTCACAAAAATCGAGGATACGAATTTAACGATGGATAACTTAGGTGCTCCTGGTTCTCCAACCATCCCTCCAACGGTACGTCCGGTTTCGAGAGGGTATCAATATCAGCTAGAATCACATAATGATGAAATTGATGAAATTCTCCAAGTGTTAATAAGTCATATTACCAATTTAGGCTTACCGCTTCGAACCATTGAAGACGAATTCGGTCCTAGCCAACTTGAATTTACGTTTGCTCCAATGGATGGAATTCAAGCGGCCGATGCGATGATGCTTTTACGGACGGCAGTCAAACAAATTTGCCGCAGACATGGGTATATTGCCACCTTTATGTGTAGACCTGTTTTCCAAGGGATGGCTGCAAATGGATGGCATATGCATCAATCATTAGTGGATCTCCGTACAGGACAAAACGCTTTTGTTCCAACATCAGTGAATGAACCGATTTCAGACATAGGCAGACAATTTATTGGCGGAATAATAAAACATGCACGTGCTGCCACTGCGTTTACTACTCCTACAGTGAATGGGTATAAGCGCTTTAGGGAAAATTCCCTTGCACCAGATCGTGCCGGATGGGGCTTGGATAATCGAGGAACCATGATTCGTGTGATGGAAGACCCTAAAAACGCTCGATTTGAGAACCGGGTCGGGGAACCTGCAGCAAATCCATATTTATATTTGGCCTCTCAAATTTATGCTGGATTAGATGGCATCCAAAATAATATCGATCCAGGCAATCCTAGTACGGAAGGATACAGTGACGAGAAAGAAGCTCTTCCAAAGAGTCTGGAAGAAGCGATAGATGTCTTGAAAAATGATTCATTTTTTAAGGAGAAAATGGGTGCATTGTTTATTGACTACTTAGTGAGTTTGAAAATGAGTGAATTAAACCGATATAAACAGTTCTTAAAGGACCATCAGATTGAAGAGGACCAGTATACCGTGACAGAGTGGGAGCATCGAGAATATTTTGAAATCTATTAATAAAGGAGGAGCGGTAGTGGTTGATCAACAGCAGCAATGGGAAAAAGAACGACTAGAATTAGTTTCAGAAATTACTAGATTAAATGAAACGATTGAAAAATATCGACAGTTTGCTGAGACCGTTCGTACTGCTAAAACAATGGATTTCAGCATCTATGAAGAAGTCCCAAGTCACGACTGGCTCTCCATTGATCGTGAAGATTATGATGAAATCATGGAATCCCTCTCAAACCTTGATGTTTGGAGGCCATGGAGTACGGAAATCTTAAGGCGTCATAACAGGTAGGATAAGTAGCTTTAACCTCCTAATATTGAAATGATGGGAGAAATATGTCATGCCAAAGACTTTTAAAAAACCTGTAATTGGGATTACGACTTGGAGACGTGAGATACCAAATTTTACAGGGGAAAATGACCTTTATACCTTGCATGTGCAATATCACCGAGCTGTAACTGAGGCGGGGGGAGTACCTGTCCTTTTGCCTCACGCTCCAATCACCGACCTGGTCCAATATTTGGATTTTGTAGATGGCATAATTGTGACAGGAGGAGGAGATGTAAATCCTGTTTTTTATGGAGAGGAAAACACTGGACAATCATTGGGGATTCAAAATATTGCGGATCAATTTGAAATTGAACTCATTCGCGAGGCTGCCAAAAGGTATATTCCGATATTGGGAGTTTGCAGAGGTCACCAGATCTTACAGGTCTCATTTGGCGGTAAATTGATGCAGGACATTTATGATAGGTATCCGAATCATCCGCGAATGGGAAAAGAACCACCTCATACCCACTTAGAGCATCCGGTTGTCTTAGAAAGAGGAAGTCTATTAGATGAAATCTATCGAACGGATAAACTAATGGTGAATTCACTTCATCACCAATGTGTTGCAACAGTGGGGAAAGGATTCAAAGCGATTGGCTGGAGTTCGGATGGAATGATTGAAGCGGCACAATCTGATACCGAATGGTTGGCCTTTGGAATCCAATGGCATCCTGAATTGCTTGGTCACTTAGGACAGAAGGTATTTGATTTCTTTATTCAAAGAGTGACAGATCTAATGGCAGGGAAATGTACCGCCGTTCCCTCATAGATGCATCGTATAGAATCCGATTCATACCAAAAGAAGAGTGATGTTTATCTTATTAATAGAAGCGAATAACCTAAATAAGTTGTTCGCTTCTTATTTTTCTTATTATTAATAAATGATAGTTTTAGGGAGGATACAACAATGAAAAGTTTCTTATATGAGTCATTACCTACTCGGGTTGTGTTTGGGGAAGGGGTAATTGAAAATATTCGCGAAGAAGTAGAAAATTTAGGGCTGAAAAATGTTCTTATTATCTCTACCCCTGGTGAACATGAAGTGTCAATTGGGAGAGAATTAGCCGGAAATCTAGGCGAACTCAGTCATGGGGTGTATGCAAAAGCCGTTCAACATGTTCCAATCGAAAGTGTTACAGCGTCAGTGGACTATGTTAACGAGAATAAAATTGATGGACTGATTGCTGTTGGTGGAGGGTCGTCCATGGGATTAGCGAAGGCAAATGTACTTGAAACTCAACTTCCGATCATAGCCATTCCAACTACTTATGCCGGATCAGAAATGACTCCGATTTGGGGGATTACGGAAAAAGGTGTGAAGAAAACCGGGAAAAATCTGATTGTTAAGCCAAAGACTGTGCTTTATGATCCAGCTCTTACCACTAGCTTGCCTGCAGCACTGTCTGTGACAAGCGGTGTCAATGCGATTGCCCACTGTGTAGAAGCGTTATACTCTGAGAGTGCCAATCCAATAACTTCGCTTATGGCTGAGGATGGCATCCGAGCGTTAAGAAAGAGTTTGCCTAAAATCATTGAAAACCCGCTCGATATGGAGGCCAGATCTGATGCACTTTATGGAACATGGTTAGGTGGCACCGTACTAGGAACTGTTGGGATGGCGCTGCATCATAAGCTTTGTCATACAATTGGGGGAACGTTTAATCTTCCACATGCGGAGACACATACGGTGGTTCTGCCTTATGTCATTGCTTATAATGCTGATCATGCACCAGAAGCGATTCAAGCAATATCACGAGCAATTGGGTCTGATCCACAGGATGTAGCAGGTTCTTTATTCGATCTGATTCAATCATTAGGTGTGCCCGTTTCATTAAAGCGTATCGGGCTGAATGAAGGTGATTTAGATAGAGCAGCCGAGTTAGCAACGAAAAATCCATATTACAATCCGCGTCCAATAAACAGGGAATCAATACGTAACCTGCTTGAATCTGCTTTCCACGGAAAGCGACCTGTGTCTGAACAGATGACGGTGAAGTAAGAGTTTTAAAATAGATGAGATTAGTAATTTCAGTTCATTTTTGTAGGTAAAAATGTAATTAAATCAAGGGTTCATACCTTAAAGGGGCGGATCAAAGTTAGAATTTAACTTTGATCCGCCCCTTCGTGTACAGATTACTAAAAACGAAAATTCCTTAACATCATCTAAAGGGATTCCAATAAAATCGCCATTCCCTGACCGCCGCCAATACAAAGGGTTGCTATTCCAAATTGGGTTTGGCGATGGATCATTTCATGGATAAGCTTCGTTATGATGACGGCACCAGTTGCCCCAAGTGGATGTCCGAGTGCAATCGCGCCACCATTTACATTAACTTTTTCAATATCCAAATGAAGTTCCCGAATCACTGCCAGTGATTGCGAAGCAAACGCTTCGTTTAATTCAAAAAGACCAATATCCTTTAGACCTAGACCCGTTTTCTCCAATAACTTGTTGACAGCTGGAACGGGACCTATGCCCATATACCGTGGGTCTACACCAGCAACGGCCCAATTTTTCACAATTGCAAGTGGTTTCAAGCCAAGTGAATGGGCCTTTTCTTTTGTCATTAATAGGAGAGCACTCGCGCCATCGTTCCGACCGCAGGCATTCCCCGCGGTGACTGTTCCATCTTTCTTGAATACAGGTTTTAAACCGGCAAGTTGTTCTAAAGTGGTTTCCCGCATATGTTCGTCTTTCGCAAATTGGAACGTTTCCCTTTTGGTTTTCACTTCAATCGGGACAATCTGGGAGTCGAATTTCCCATTATCCCACGCTTGTTTTGCCCGCTTCTGGCTTTCTAGTGCAAAGCTATCCTGGTCCTCACGGTTAATTCCATACTTTTCTGCAACGTTTTCAGCTGTAACACCCATTCCCAAATCTTTTCCGTACAGATCAATCGGCTGCTGGCCGTTCTCAAGATTAGAGTCAACGGTATAGGGGTTTCCTTCGCCATATCGGGCATTGCGAAGATAGATTGGCGCCCTGCTCATGTTTTCCGTACCCCCGGCAATCACCACCTCATCTGGGTGGAAGGCAAGATGCTGAACTCCAGAAACAACGGCTTGAATCCCAGAAGCACAAAGGCGGTTTACCGTTTGTGCACTCGCTGAAATAGGGATACCGGCACGAAGACTAGCCACACGAGCCACATTGGATGATTCGGTTGATTGTCTCACTTCTCCCAATATCACTTCATTGACAGAATCCGCACCGAGACCAGTAACAGCAAGTACATCCTTGATGACTGCCGCCGCCAAATCCCCTGAATTCACGGATTTTAAGCTTCCTCCAATTTTTCCAACAGCTGTTCGTTTCGCTTCAACCACTACATATTCATTAGCCATCATAATTCTCCTTTCTGCTAAACATGATATTTTGATAGATTCGCTGAAACAATATATTCTGCAGGTGTGATTTCTTTTAGTTCTTGTTCCGTGATTTCTTCTGATATTTCCTCTAAGATCATTTTTC
The DNA here is from genome assembly GCF_013396335.1 of Bacillus sp. EB106-08-02-XG196. Classification (GTDB taxonomy): domain Bacteria; phylum Bacillota; class Bacilli; order Bacillales; family Cytobacillaceae; genus Neobacillus. Next base: position 5,860 of record NZ_JABWSY010000020.1, on the reverse strand, counting down.
CATTCTCAAAGCGAAACACAGCAAGTTCAGTAATTAAAAGTCTAACTACGTTTTTGGCTGTAATGGGATACGTACATCTTTGAAGAATTTTTGGTTCACCGTTTTTCGCACAATGCTGGGTCGTCACAATCACTTTTTTTGCCCCTGCAACTAGATCCATCGCTCCGCCGACGCCAAGAATATCTTTCCCAGGAACAGCCCAATTGGCGATATCCCCATTTTCGGCAACCTGTAAAGCACCGAGGATGGCGACATCCACATGGCCGCCACGGATCATTGCAAATGACTCGGAGGAGGAAAAGTAGGAGGCACCTATTTGCGCTGTCACGGGTAATTTACCAGCATTAATGATTTCCGGATCAAGCTCTTCTTTCGACGGGGTAGGACCTACTCCAAGCAGCCCATTTTCCGTATGCAAGTAGACATTCTTTTCCTTTGGTAAAAAATCAGCGACGAGGGTAGGGATCCCAATTCCTAAATTGACAATATTGCCATTGCTGATTTCCTTGGCCGCTCGAATCGCCATTTTTTGTTTACTATTCATTCGAGTTTTCTCCCTTCACAATATAGTTGACAAATAAATGAGGGACGACAATTTCCTCTGGATTTAGATCTCCAATTTCGACAATTTCCTCAGCTTCAACAATCGTGATTCTCGCAGCCTTTGCCATATCCGGATTGAAATTACGGGCAGTTTTTGAAAAAACAAGGTTGCCATAGCGGTCTGCTTTCTTTGCCTTAATAAGGGCAACATCTGGGCAAAGTGGAAGTTCAAGAACATACTCTTCGCCATTCATCATGCGTGATTCTTTATTTTCAGCTAGGAGTGTGCCAGCCGATGTTTTTGTATAGAATCCACCAATACCTGCACCACCAGCACGGAGTCGTTCAGCAAGTGTCCCTTGAGGAACAAGCTCCACTTCCAGTTTGCCTTCATTGACATAACGTACGGCATCTATATTGCTAGTAAAGAAAGAACCGATCGCTTTGGTGATTTTGTCTTGCAGCAATATCCTGCCAAGGCCTTTTCCACCAGGCTCTCCAAGATTATTACTAATCAAAGTTAAACCATATACAGGAAGGTCACCAAGTGCATCGACTAATTTCAACGGACAGCCAACAAGACCAAATCCGCCGACGGCGACGGTATGGCCATCCTTAATATTCGAGATTGCATCCTGAATTGTTACAATCTTATTCATTTTTATCCTCCTTTATAATCATTGTTATGTTTTTGTGATGGTTGAGTTTTGTATGTTTATCTGTTACACTATTCGTACACAAATACGAATAGTGTAATATACCTTTATTATAATGAATTTTCTGAAAATAGGCAATAAGATTGTCTGATGTAATGCGTTATTGTTTAATAGGAAAAAGGAGAGTGGAAAAGTTGTACGAGAAAACAGAGGCCAATTATTTCGTCCATTCAGTTGCAAAAGGGCTTGCCGTTTTAACGGCATTTGACTCCAATTCCAACTTGATGTCTTTGGGTGATTTAGAAAGAAAAACAGGAATAAATAAGGCAACGGTTAGAAGGTTTGCACTTACTCTAGCCGATATGGGTTATCTAACCGTAACAGAGGACAATAAGTTCAAACTAAACCCTAAAGTATTGAATCTCGCTGCACATTATCTAGAATCACTTAATTTGCCTGATATAGCCCATCCAATTCTTGAAAGAATCTCCACAGCCATCAAGGAATCGACCAATCTTGCCGTATTGGATGGTTCTGAAATTGTTTATGTAGTAAGGGTGAATGCTGCGAAAAGAATAATCGGAACCAATTTAAGGGTAGGGTCGAGGCTGCCCTATTATGCGACATCCTTGGGGAAAGCCCTTGTTGCTTGGCTTCCGTTGGAGGAGCGAAAAGCGATTTGGGAGCAAGCATCAATAGAAGCTTATACAGAGCATACGATTACTGAGTTTGGTCTACTCGAAACTTGTCTGCAAGCATGCCGTAAAAAGGGCTATGCCGAAGGGAACGATGAATTAGAAGTGGGTTTAAGGTCGATTGCTCTCCCTATTTTTAATAAAAAAGGTGAAACGGTCGCTGCCATCAACATTTCAACGAACTCTAAAAGAACCACAGAAGAAAAAATTAATGACCTCTTTCTGCCGCTTTTAAAAGATGGCGCAGAAGAGATCAACACGCTTGTTAGCATGTTAGGCTAGGAAGCAGAGGATTCTCCTGCTTCTATTTTGGCTCTATTATTATTCCTTGTTGATTTTCGTGCAGGGTTGAGAATAAGGTAAAATGGCTATTTTCCAATTTAAACGGAAATTCTCCGCTTATTTTCTAAACACAGTGCAATCAACATTCAGTTTTAACAGAGCCATTTTTAGTAGACCAGTATTTTTTACTAAAACTCCCATATTGGCTATAAAAAAAGCCGAAAACCTGCAAGTTTATCTTTTGCAGGTTTTCGGCTAATGTAGTGTAAACTATATTTTACATTTGAATCGATTGATCTGTTGATCCCACTATTCTTTGTTTCTTTGATTTTCTAAAATACAATAATTCATAGACACATGGGATGACGATCAAGGTTAAGAGGGTAGCGAGAGCAAGACCGCCAATCACGACTACAGCCAAGCTTTGCGAAACCAAGCTTCCGCTCTGAGACGCTTTAAACAAGAGTGGAATCATCGCACAGATCGTTGCGATGGCTGTCATCATAATCGGCCTCATTCTGGTAGCTGTCGCTTCAATTATTGCTTCGCGAATCGTCATTTTTTCTTCATTTTGTCTGACACGGTCAATCAGAACAATCGCATTGGTTACGACAATTCCAATCAGCATAAGCGCTCCAAGCAGAGCGGTGATATCAACGGAAATCCGGCTGATTAAGATTCCTAAAATCGCACCGATGGCCGCAAGCGGCAGGGAGGTTAATATCGCGATTGGTGCTTTGATTGACTTAAACGTAATGACCATAATCAAGAACACAATTCCGATGGAAACAAGCATTGTTAAGAAAAGATCGGTAAAATCCTCCATTTGCTGGGCACTTGCACCTCCAACAAGAACTTCTACGTCTTCGGGAAGGTCCATTCCTTTATTGTCTTTTTGGTCACCGAATAGTTCGAGGTTTATCTTGGTCGAAATATCAGAGAGTTTAGCAGGATCGACGGTTGCTATGACACGAAGGTAGGTTTCTCCGTCTTTATGGAATTGGCTGGTTGAACTCTCAGCCACTTTTAAGCTTGCAACCTCAGAAACGGGTACCATTCCACTTTCGGTCATTATCGATATATTTTTCAAGTCGTCTTCTGTTTCCGTATTTTGTAAAGGCTCAAGAACAACGGTTGTTTGTTTTTCATTTACCGTAATTGTTCCAAGTGGTGTTTGATTTAACATGACACCAAGCTGCTGGGCAATCTGCTGTGTGTTGCCTTTTGCGGGATCAACAACTAGAGAGTAGACAGTTTTCTTTTCGTCTTGATTTGTTGTTACTTTTTCAACACCGTCAATATCAGAAATGGTTTCTTTAATATTGTTTGCTGTTGTTTCCAGTTGATCGATATCCTCACCAATCACATCGATGGTAATCGAGGTGCCAGCTCCACCCATCATGAAAGAAGCCGTGGCGACTTCTAATACAGCGTCATTATAGTCGTCCTTTTTCTTTTCTATTTCTTTTAAAACCTTATCCGTATCGTCTTTATCTTTTAATAGTATACTGATTACCGCTTCGGTAGCTGAACCGATTTGTCCAAATTGAGCAGAATCGGCTGAAGAACCGACTTGGTTAAAAACATATTCAACCTCATCCATGTCAGTTATCGAGTTTTCAAGTTCAATTGCCTTTTCTTTTACCGTTTCAAAAGGCGTTTCATTCGGGTATTTCAAGGTGGCTGTGATAAAGTCGGCAGAAGAATTGTCAACGGCACCCTTCGGTACAACAAAATAAGCTCCAATCGATCCGGCAAATAAAAGGATTGAAATGGTAAATATGATCCATTTATGATTTAAAGACCATTGAACGGCTTTTGGAAAACGTACGGAAGGTTTATGTTCCGGTAGTTTCGTGTTTTTCAATAAACCAGCACTCATTAACGGTACCAATGTTAAGGCAACCAAAAGGGAGGCCAGTAGGGAATAGGTAACCGTTAAGGCAAATGGTAAAAGGAATTCCTGAAGCCCGCCGTTTAATAAACTCATTGGCAGGAAGACCGCGACAGTTGTTAGCGTGGAGGCTGTAATCGCAACACCAACTTGTTTCGTGGCATCAATCACCATTTGAACCGAGAATTTCTCTGTTTGCATTTTTCGGTAAATATTTTCAATGACAACGATGCTGTCGTCAACAAGTCGCCCAACGGCAACGGCAACACCACCGAGAGTTAAAATGTTTAACGTTACCCCGGAACGATCGAGTAAGAACAAGGTAAAACAAAGTGAGAGCGGAATGGAAACAATCGTAATAAACGTTGTTCGGATATTACGTAAAAAGATCATAATGACAATCGTTGCAAATAACGCACCAAGAAGAACTTCTTTCATCATCGTTTGCACCGATGTTTCAACCATATCAGCTGAGGCGACATAAATCGTAGATTCTTGTGTATCGTATTTTTTGTTAATTTCCTTTGTTACTTTTTCGATTTCTTTACTAATGGTCACAGCATTTGAATGGCTGTCCTTCGTAATACTGATGCTTAATGCTTCGCTGCCGTCAAAACGGTTAAGAAAATTGGACTGATTTGCTTCCTCAATCGATGAGATATCCCCGAGGTTTACATTTGGTGCAACTGGCAGGTTTTTTAGTTTTTCGAGACTTGATAGGTCGCCAATCACCTTAATATTGCTTGTTTTTCCGTCAATATTCTTTTCACCGATTGCAAGCGCGGTGTTTTGCCCTTGAAGAATTCCCAGCACACTCTGAAGGGATATCTGGTGTTGTGCTAACTTTTGATTGTCAATCTTTACGGAGATAACGGGATCAACCAAACCATAGATTTGAACTTGGGCAACACCGTCAATATCTTTGTACATCGGTTCCATTTTTTCTTTTACTAATTCCAGGTTTTCGGTCGTGAGGCCATCTTTAAAGGTTACAGCGATGTTGGAGATAGGAATCATGGAGGTATTTAGCTGCGAAATAATTGGCTTTGATATGTAAGCTGGTAATGCCACATTTGATAAAGCATCTTGAACATCTAATTTTGCCTGTTTCATGTCGGAGCCTGCTTCAAAAAATAAATCTACTTTTGAAAAACCGTCTCCCGTTGTGGAATAAATAGAATTTTTTCCTTTAATACCGGTAACAGCCCGTTCAATTGGAGAAGTGACATCACTTTCCATTGTTTTTGAATCGGTTCCTTGGCCCATTGTGATAATGGTTACCTGCGGATTGTCTGCAGAAGGCAAGAACTCCATCGGTAATCTAAAATAACTAACGACCCCGATAATTAATACTAATATCGTCATCAATGAGACGGCGGCTTTGTTCCGAAAAGCCCATTTTGTGAAAACTGACATAGGTACATCTCTCCTTTAACATAGATATAAAGTTCCAAGTTGAATCCTAACACAAATTCTGAAATGCTTAGCTAATATTTACCATAAAGTAGCAAGAGATTAACAAACTCTTAATAAAATTGAAATGAATTTGATCAACACCGCCTTTTTAAAATCTTCAAAATTCCTACCTAAATATCCCATATTTGCTTTGCTTTGAGGAGACTGATTTTTTTCTACGTCTTAAGTCTTACGCATTACTCCTAACTGTGTATTCCCTCCAAGTAAAGAAAAAAGAAGCGTTATAATAACGCTTCACAGGCTGTCGAGAAACTCTCGACAGCCTTTTATTTTTTCATAAACTTTAATGATTCACCGCGTTAATTTGATATAAT
>NZ_JABWSY010000001.1:694047-722179 GCF_013396335.1 Bacillus sp. EB106-08-02-XG196 | reverse complement strand
TTATGGGTTCGACTCCTTTCGGGCGCGCCATATTTTACGGGAAGTAGCTCAGCTTGGTAGAGCACTTGGTTTGGGACTAAGGGGTCGCAGGTTCGAATCCTGTCTTCCCGACCATTCTAGATAATAATGATATGGGGCCTTAGCTCAGCTGGGAGAGCGCCTGCTTTGCACGCAGGAGGTCAGCGGTTCGATCCCGCTAGGCTCCACTTATTCGGAGGAATACCCAAGTTTGGCTGAAGGGATCGGTCTTGAAAACCGACAGGCGGGTCATACCGCGCGGGGGTTCGAATCCCTCTTCCTCCTCCATAAATTCTAATTTCTTATTTTCAAGAAAAACACTTGAAATAACATTGGTCCGGTAGTTCAGTTGGTTAGAATGCCTGCCTGTCACGCAGGAGGTCGCGGGTTCGAGTCCCGTCCGGACCGCCATTTTTTATATCAGTAGGTTAACTCTACTGTTGATATAGATATAGATTGTATGGCTCAGTAGCTCAGTCGGTAGAGCAAAGGACTGAAAATCCTTGTGTCGGCGGTTCGATTCCGTCCTGAGCCATCATTTTTTTTAGAAAATTAGTCATATACATGGAGGGGTAGCGAAGTGGCTAAACGCGGCGGACTGTAAATCCGCTCCCTCAGGGTTCGGCGGTTCGAATCCGTCCCCCTCCACCATATCTTATAAATTGGGATGCTCTTTAACAGGGCAGCATAGCCAAGTGGTAAGGCAGAGGTCTGCAAAACCTTTACCCCCGGTTCAAATCCGGGTGCTGCCTCCAAATTTTAATATGCGGGTGTAGTTTAGTGGTAAAACCTCAGCCTTCCAAGCTGATGTTGTGAGTTCGATTCTCATCACCCGCTCCAATTTAGACCCGCCATAATTTTACATTCAACTAATACAACCACCTTGTTAAGGTGTTTTTCTATGTCTAAAAATTGCTGCATATAAAAAGGACGCTCCCATCGAACTGGAAGCGTCCTTTTTATATGCAGCAATTTCCTCATTTATTTAGTACGGTTGTCGAGATGCTTTTTTCTTTATATTTTGGCTGTTTTCGCAAAGATTGTTGTTTTTATTATTGGTTAATAACGTTTTTTGCTTAAGTCGCCTATGGTTCAGACACCATGACTCTTAAATTCATCAAGCTTGTCTGAAGTTGCCACAGGTTCGGACACCATGACTCTTAGATTCATCAAACCTGTCTGAAGTTGCCACAGGTTCGGACACCATGACTCTTAGATTCATCAAGCTTGTCTGAAGTTGCCGCAGGTTCGGACACCATGACTCTTAAATTCATCAAGCTTGTCTGAAGTTGCCACAGGTTCGGACACCATGACTCTTAAATTCATCAAGCTTGTCTGAAGTTGCCACAGGTTCGGACACCATGACTCTTAGATTCATCAAGCTTGTCTGAAGTTGCCGCAGGTTCGGACACCATGACTCTTAGATTCATCAAGCTTGTCTAAAGTCACCTCTGGTTCAAACACCATATCTCTATAATTCATCAAACTTGTTCGAAGTAGCGATTAATTTATAATAATTTGTTCAGAAAGCAACAAAGTTTACGAAAAGAGCCTATATTTTCAACACCTGAGCAGATACTTTTTGATTAAACACATCCGATAAGTAGTCCTCTGCAGTTAAGTACAGGAATCCATTGCCTTCAAGTTTTGGAGAGTTTCCTAGTGGAACTGTTCTCTTTATTAATTGCGCATAAAGCTCAGGCTCTGTCAGATTTCGCGCGAATTTTTTTGTGACAATATCTTTTATGAGTGCAAGTGCACCGGATACATGCGGTGTTGCCATCGAAGTTCCGGATAGTTTTGCATAAGTGCCGTTTAAATAGGTTGAAAGGATTTCTTCACCAGGCGCTACTAAGTCGACTTCATTATTCGAATTTGAAAACTCAGAAGAACGGCGCTGCAGATCAATGGCTCCAACGCTGATGACTTCATTATAGGAGGCAGGATAAGAGAATTCATCAGAAGAATCCTGTCCATCTCCCTCATTTCCAGCGGCACAAACGACAAGAATTTGGTTGGCGATTGCGTTTTGAAGCGCTAGATGCAATTCAGGTACATCCGCGGAACCGCCGAGGCTCATAGAGATAATATCCGCCTTCTGTTCAACGGCATAGTTAATGCCATTGATAATCCAGTCGTATTGTCCTGAACCATTTTTATCGAGCACTTTTAAAATCAGTAAATTTGCTTCAGGTGCCACACCAATTACTCCATTATTGTTTTGGATAGCAGCAATGGTGCCTGCCACATGTGTTCCATGACCATTATAGTCAGTGAATACATTAGGATTTCCATTATCATCATCCGTGAAATTCCGCCCGCCGATAATCCGTTCACTCAAATCAGCATGGATGACAGCGCAGCCTGTGTCTAATATTGCAACTGTGATTCCTTTACCCTTCGATTTCTCCCAGATTTTTGGAGCCTCAATCATCTCAATGCCTTTTGGCACCTCAGACACCACTTCGACCACTTCATTCACTTGATACGGAATTAGATGTAATCTTTGTTCCATTCGTATCCCTCCTGACAGAATTGGTTTTCTGTGTATTCTAGGGAGTTACTAATAGTTTAACAATTCAGAATCTATTAAAACAGTTACTATAGTTGTGTTTTAATCGAACTAACGTTCTTTTTGTGTTTTTCTCAGGATGGTTATCCCTGTAATAAAACACGTACCAAGGACACCCTCACGCGACAGGTGCGCCTCCATTAATGTATCAAAAATCAAGAACGGAGTTATGTATATAACGCAAAATTTAAAAGCGGCTTAATTTCCAATTTTCCAAACCTACTAAGCAAGGCCCCTGCTATGACAGGTATAGAGATTGGTAGAATAACATCAAAAAGCGTGGCAAAGATTTCAGCTAACATAAAAAACTTCCTCTCAAATGTACCTAAGTTCGAATTAATAATAGATACGTTTTTATGGATAATAGAGGGTAAATTGGTAAGGATATAATTAATTCTTTTTAAATGAAATGGTGGTTATTTATTATATGGAATGGGATTATTTATGGAAAGCAATAGTGATTGTTATTGCAGGAACAGTACTTTTAAGAATTGCAGGCAGGAAAACAATTTCACAAATGACCTTGGCTGAAACAGTTATTATGATTGCTATTGGGACTTTACTTATTCAACCTGTGGCAGGAAAGGATATTTGGACAACCTTTTTGGTTGGTGGAGTTCTTGTCGGAACACTATTAATAATGGAATTTATACAAATGAAATCTGACAGATTTGAAAAAATGATTACAGGGAAAGCAAAGGTGGTAATCGATAACGGAACATTGAATGAAAAAAACTTAATGAAACTTAGGTTAACGGTGGACCAACTTGAAATGAAATTAAGACAAAATAGTGTATCTAAGATAAGTGATGTAAAATGGGCAACGTTAGAACCAAATGGTCAATTAGGTTTGGAGTTGAAACAGGATGCTCAACCTGTAACGAAAAAGGATTTTGAAGATTTCAAACAGGCAATAGTTAATTTAATACCAAGTAATTCTCAACTTACTCATATAAACGAGATATTAAACTTGATAAACAAAAAGTATGAAGTCGAAAGCCAAGAGGACATATTCGCAGAAGTTCAGAATAATGCACATAAAAACGCCCCGCCAAAGCATTTACAATAAAGGCAATATAGTTTTGCAGATTAATCGCCCCCCGTTAGCAAAATCTGTATTTTGGTTTTTTAATGGGGTATTACATTGGTGTTCCAGAGTTAATATTAAAGGGGCTTAAGGCTCCTTTTTGTTGGGGCTGCGAATCTTATAACCCAGAAGTACAAGGAATATTTTTTAAAGAGGTCTTTTATTCTTTTTTTCCTAACAGCTTGTTTTGCAGGTTTGAAAAGATAAGTAGTGCAAGGATAGAGCCAATTAATGTTAATGACATATCCCACTGTGCATCCCAAATATCACCTTGCATTCCTAAAAACTCTTCAGTAGCTTTTCCGCCTTTGTCGACTTTTGTTGACAGCCATTCAATGATTTCATATAAAGCTCCAATGGCCAATGAAAAACTTAAGGTAACGAAATAGAGCCACCATCCAATTGTTAACGGGCTTTTTCGCATTAATATTTCTCTTATCACAATCGCAAACAAACCCTTTAGTAGATGTCCAAACCTATCATAGTGATTCCTATTTAGATCAAAATAATCTTTTATCCAATTAAAAAGGGGAACCTTTGAATAGGTATAATGGCCGCCAATGAACATAATAATCGAAAGAATTGCGATAATGAAATAGGAAAGTGTGGTAAGTCGAAACTTATTATATGTTGTTATTGCGATGATTAATATCACAACGGCAGGAAGTACTTCCAACGTCCATGTTACATATCGTTCTGGCTTAATAACGGACCAAATAAAAACTGCTATAACAATCAATAGCAATAGTGTATGAATGGTTGTACAGCTTCTATATCTTTTCACTTCTTTGTTCGCTCCTTTATATCCCATTAATTTTTTATAGGTTGTCCAGTATTTCATTTATTACCCTAAAAAGCGATAGTGGCGCAATCTCATTTTTCGATGCCAGTTTTGAAAGTTAAGTCCATAGCAAAACATTGCCAGCATGCTCAAACCCGTGAATGGAATAATAGAATATGGAAGGTGAAAAATTTTTCTTTCCAAGTTCTCTATCGAGGGAGTGTTTGAAATTGAATAACTGGATAACGGCGCTTTACAAAATAGGGAGAAAACAGAATATTTTAAAGATGTTTGGCAGAAGAAGAAATAATCGAGGAATGCTATGGGCGTCTATTTTGGGTTTGGGATTGAGCGCAGCAGCATATGGATTTAGAAGAAATAGAAACAGAAATATGCCGAATTCTGTTCAAAACGTAATGAATAATACTCGATTCGGAAATATTATCCCGATGCCCAAAATGGCAAATTTAATGGAGTTTTCAAAGGAATTAATACCGAACAAAAACTTTTTTACAAAAAAATAGAAGAATAAAAAAGCAGGAACTCCGTTAGGCTGGAGTTTCTGCATTTTTTTCCATGTCATTATAATGAAGCTGAAAAATATAGCTCATTGTAAAAAAAACACTTTTTATATTTTTTTAGAACCTGGCAATGGAATTTTTCCTTTGTAAAGTAATTTAGATACTCTTCTTCCCGTAAAATGTAATCGCCTTTATCATTCGTTCTCATAAACCAATTACTGATAGGAGACTTTTCAAACAAGCAAGGTTCTATCACAACGATTTTGCCTTCTGGCTTTAAGACCCGCTTGAATTCTTTTACATACCCATAAACCATTTCTGGAGGGATATGATGCAGGACAGCAATAATTAAAATATAATCAAAGCTATGGTTGTCTGCAGGAAGTTCATTTCCCTTAAACGTTTCAAATCGGTAATTGTTATACAATCTTTTGGCAAATTCAACCCTGTATGAATCTGGATCAATCCCAAAATAATGATCAGGTATACATAGGGTGCAGTTTGCCCCGGTTCCAGCTCCAAAATCCAACACTTTTTTATCTGAAAAATTAAAATGCCTCTGAATATGATTTTGAATATATAATTTTGTAAACCATTTGGGTCTAATCAATGAGTGATAAATTCTTGGTGATAATTGCAATCCGAAGCTCCTCACTAAATATCTAATAGTTTCTTCTTCTGAAAGAACAATATTAGATTAAGAAGGAAGCAGCCTTTTTATACTTTTTAAATAACATTCAAGAAAAGAAAAAATTGGAAATTAACATTAAAGTTTTTGTTTTTCCTTTTCCTCCATTAATTCCCGCTAACTATTTCTTTTAATTTCTTTATAATAGGATGGAAGGAGGAGATATAATTGATATTATTCTTTTTTATTCTTGTATTTTTAAGTATTTTACTCCTTTTCTATAGGGCATACCAAAATACTCATAAAGTTACTTTAAATAAAGTTCATTTATCTCATATAGATTCTGATCAGTTGCAAGGACCGCATTTAAATATTTTACACATCTCAGATATGCATTTAGAAAAGATTTCTGTTTCTCCTGAACAACTCTATAACAAGCTAGCGGGAGAGAAAATTGATTTAATCGCTTTAACAGGGGACTATCTTGATAAAAAACGCAGTATTCCAAAGCTCATTCCTTATTTAAACGTTTTTAACAAGTTAAACCCATGTTATGGAGTTTATGTCGTGTTTGGAAATCATGATTACAAATTAAAACAAACGGACTTTGAACGATTAAGAAATACATTGGAACTACATGGCTGTAAAACGCTTCAAAATGAAAATGAAACAATTATGGTTGAAGGAAGCCCAGTTCATATTATTGGTATTGACGACCTGCACACAAAAAGAAGTAATCTGCAATCATCTTACAAAGGTTTAAGGGACGGATACCATTTAGTTTTAACTCATGACCCTAATATCGTTCTAAGCATGAAGGATTGGCATTTCGATTATCTATTATCAGGCCATTTCCATGGCGGCCAAATATACTGGCCTAAACCGTACCATCTCGCAAAATTGGGAAGGAAAATGATGCAGATGAATATGATTAAAGGGCTGCATTATCATGAGGATAAACCTTTTTATATCAGTGAAGGCTTAGGGCAAACATCAATAAATATCAGACTTGGCAGCCGTCCGGAAATAACCCTTCACCAGCTTTCACTAAACATAAAAATGCGAGAGAAAGAGGTTCAGACGGCTGTTTAAGACATAAGTCTATATCCAATAAAAAAGGCTGTTGAACCCATGTTCAACAGTCTTTTAATTTATGATGCAAATGTAAAGTTCTCTAAGAATTTGTCTGAGTTTTGTGAATGTATCTATTTTAGCCCTGTAATAAAACACGTACAAAGGTTATATTTAGTAAGCTTTTTTGTGTTTTTATCTAAAGGAAGTAACATTACTATCTACTATGTAATAGTCTTAATAGAATTAGCATAAATGTTACCCATTCTTTTCATGAAATCCCAAAACACTATGTTAAGATTATGCAAAGCCAATTTTTCAACTATAAATTGGCGGAACATGAGCGATTCTTATCTGAATGGCTGCATGTATTAAAGGAGGTCTTTTTATGAAACAAAAATTACAGGCACTTTTGCTTACGATAATGATGCTATTAGCAGTTCCTTCTATTAGTTTTGCAGATGCAGTAGAAGGGGATACGATCGTTTCATTAGGAGAAAACCTAACGGAACAGCAAAAAAATGATATGTTAGCAGCGTTAGAGGTACCGGAAAATGCACAAACGATTACGGTATCCAATCAAGAAGAGCATGATTATTTAGGGGAGTTTATTCCTAAGGCACAAATTGGATCGCGTGCGATTTCATCTGCGAGCATAACCATGGGTGCGAAGGATTCCGGATTAGATGTGCAAACGAACAACATTACATGGGTTACGGATGAAATGTATATCAATGCCTTGACTACAGCCGGTGTAAAGGATGCAGCCATAAGGATTACCGCCCCGTTTGATGTTTCCGGTACGGCTGCTTTGACAGGAATTATGAAAGCTTATGAAGCAACAACGAATAAAGAAATTCCGGAAGAAATCAAAAAAGCGGCGAATGAGGAAATGGTGAAAACCGCACAGCTCGGTGACTCGGTTGGGGCCGACAATGCTGCTGCTCTCATGGGAAAAGTCAAAGAAGAAATCGCCAAGAATGAACCGAAAACGGAAGCTGACTTGCGCGCATTAATCGAACAAGTTGCAGTGGAGCTTGGAATAACGTTAACAGATGCAGAGGTAGATAGGTTAGTAGAATTCTTCAACGGTCTGAAGGCGATGGATATTGACTGGAACCAGGTAAAAGAGCAATTGAGTGAAATCTCTACATTTTTGCAATCAGAAGAAGGGCAGTCATTTTTACAGAAGCTGCAGGATTTCATAAATAGCTCGCTTGATGAGGTTCGCGCCCTCTTTGCTTAATGAACATAAAATCAAACTTTAGAGCCCCTCTCATTTGAGAAGGGCTCTTTTACTGAAAAGAACTCGTCTGTTTAGACGAGTTCTTTCATTTTATATTGATATTAATTTCGAATGAGATAATCGAACGCACCCAAAGCTGCTGTTGCACCGGATCCCATAGAGATAATGATTTGCTTATAAGCACTATCTGTACAGTCACCTGCTGCAAATACGCCAGGGATACTTGTTGCGCCATGCTTATCGACAACAATTTCGCCCATACGAGTACGTTCCATACTTTCACCTAACCAGTCTGTGTTAGGAACCAGACCGATTTGAACGAAAATACCTTCTAATTCAATATGCTTAATTTCTTCTGTTTCACGATCCATATATGAAATACCATTTACCTTGTCAGTACCGGTGATTTCTTTTGTTTGAGCATTAAGTATTACAGTCACATTTGGCAGGCTGTAAAGACGGTCCTGCAGTACGGCATCAGCTTTCAATTCAGCTGCAAACTCAAGAACCGTTACATGCTTGACGATACCAGCAAGGTCGATGGCGGCCTCAATACCAGAATTTCCGCCGCCAATAACAGCAACGCGTTTTCCAGCAAACAATGGACCATCACAGTGTGGGCAATAAGCTACACCCTTGTTCTTAAACTCGGCTTCGCCTGGGACGCCAACGTTACGCCAGCGGGCACCCGTTGAAAGGATAACGGTTTTACTTTTTAGAACCGCTCCGTTTTCAAGTTCAAGCTCAACATATTCGTTCTTTTCTAAACGCTTGGCACGTTGAAGATTCATTACATCAATGTCATATTCTTTAACGTGCTCTTCAAGACTTGCAGCAACTTTAGGACCCTCTGTGTATTTCGTACCGATAAAGTTCTCAATACCCATCGTGTCCATAACCTGACCGCCAAAGCGTTCAGCGACAATACCCGTACGAATGCCTTTACGAGCCGCATAGATTGCTGCACTTGCACCAGCTGGTCCGCCGCCAACAACGAGGACATCAAATGGTTCCTTATCAGAAAGCTCAGAAGCATCTGTACCAGAACCCATTTTAGCAAGGATTTCTTCAATACTCATACGGCCGCCGCCAAAGTTTTCCCCATTTAAGAAAACTGTTGGAACTGCCATGATGTCCTTCGCATCAACCTCAGCTTTATACGCTGCACCGTCAATCATGGTATGTGAAATACCAGGGTTGAAAATGCTCATGATGTTCAAGGCTTGTACAACATCAGGGCAGTTATGGCAAGTTAAGCTGATATAAGATTCAAAGCGGTATTCACCTTTGATTGCTTTAATTTGGTCGATTACTTTCTGATCAACCTTTGGAGCTCTTCCGCTAACCTGCAAGAGAGCCAATACTAAGGAAGTGAATTCATGTCCTAGAGGAATACCAGCAAATGTTACACCAGTGTCTTCACCAATGCGATTTACACTAAAGCTTGGTGTTCTCTCTAGTTCTGTTTTTTCAACCTTAATGTTAGAGGACATGGCTGCCAATTCATCAATCAATAGCAGCATGTCGCGGGATACGTCATCGGTTCCTGCTGAGACTTTAAGAAGGATATCGCCTTCCATCAGTTGAAGATACTGGGATAACTGTGCTTTTATATCTGCATCTAGTAACATTTTATCTACTCCTTAAACTTAAATTTTTCCTACTAGGTCAAGACTTGGCTTAAGTGTTGCAGAACCTTCCTGCCATTTAGCCGGGCAAACTTCACCTGGATTGTTACGTACATATTGTGCTGCTTTGATTTTATTAACAAGTGTGCTAGCGTCACGGCCGATACCGTCTGCATTGATTTCCATAGCTTGTACAACGCCTTCTGGATCAATGATGAACGTTCCACGTTGTGCAAGACCTTCTTCTTCATCTAATACATCAAAGATGCGAGTAAGCTTTTGAGATGGGTCACCAATCATAATATATTCAATTTTACCGATTGTTTCTGAGTTATCGTGCCATGCTTTGTGTGTGAAGTGAGTATCTGTTGAAACAGAATATACTTCAACACCAAGATCTTTTAGCGTTGCGTATTGGTTTTGTAAGTCTTCTAATTCAGTAGGGCATACGAATGTGAAATCTGCAGGGTAGAAGCAAACAACACTCCATTTACCTTTAAAGTTTGCTTCACTAACACTGATAAAATCTCCGTTAAAATAAGCTTTTGCGTTGAATGCTGATACTTCTTTTCCAATTAATGACATAATCTATTTCCTCCTAAAATTTGTTAGGGAAAATGGAACTGCATTTTTCCCTGGTTGTGAGAATTGTTCACAACAAATAGTAATAACTAAATTAGAATAATTCTAATACAATGTTTATTATCATATAAAAACCAGGGTCTTGTCAACAAGAAAGATCCTTTTTTTTGAGATATTCCGACTAAATTTTTCGAAACCTTATGAAAAAGTGCTAATATGTTAAAATGACATAAACAAATCGATAGACCTGAATAAGAGAGAGGTGGGTCTAAATGGGTGCCACTGATATAAAAATAGTAGAAGGTACGATCCATGACTTAAAGAATGTTTATCAGCGCTTTACAGCTGACTTCCCAAGCGACGAATTAAAAAGCTATGAGCATCTTAAGCTGCTCATGTCAAAAAAGAGATACAAGTTACTGTTAGCAAAAGATCCTATCCTTGATGAGATTGTTGGATATGCCTTTATCTACGAGTTCATTCATTTGCAGGCGATTTGGCTTGATTATATAGCAATCGACAATCAACTTCGCGGTTCAGGATATGGATCTCTTTTATTTAAAAAACTTAGAAACTGGAAACAAAATGGGTTTATCGGATTATTTATTGAAGTCGAGATTCCAGAGGCAATCCTAGGATTTACGAGAGAAAATCAACTAAGAAGAATTTGCTTTTACGAAAGATTAGGAGCCAAAAGGTTACCGATCCCCTATCAATTACCGACAATTAATGGCGGGTTTCCCATGTACCTTTACTTTTGTCCAAGTTCACATGTTGAAAAACTGCCTAAGGAACAAACCCAAGAAGCCATCTCAGAAGTATTTGATTACATTCACTCAGATGTAAAAAATAGAGACGACATCTTAATGCAATTTTACACATGGATCGAAGATGAGATTTATCTATCAGATAGACAAGTAAATAAGATCTTTAAGTGACGTTCAGTTGTTAAAAAGTAGTTAAGAATACTATAATAGTTTGAATTCAAATTCTGGATTTTTTTGGGCATAGACATTATCGGGAATATGGAGTTAGGGGTGACTGGATTGAACGATCTATTGTCAGATTTTCAACTTTCATTTCAACATATTGATTTTCTCGCTCCAAGGGTAAATAAAGGAATCCAATTTATCCTTGTCATACATGGTGAATTGAAAATAGAAACAGCTAGTCGTTTTTATCATTTGGAAGAAAAGGATTTGCTTGTGATTAATCGTAATCAGCTTTACCAAGTTCAGGGGTGTGAAAATAATAGGGTCATGCTATTAACCATTTCGGATGCCTTCATGGATTTCCATTACACAGACTATCGAAATCGGCGATTTGAATGCTATTCAAAGGAAATTGATTTAGGAAGAGAGGATATGATTCTTTCGATTCGCAAGCTGCTGGCCAATGTGATGGTTAGTTATTATCGACAAGATGAAAGCTATCGAATTGAGGTTAAAAGTTATATCTGTCAAATGTTACTTATCCTGATCCGGAGTTTCAAAGAAGAAGGAAGTGTTCTAGAGAAAATGGATACTGGCGATCTTCGGTTATCGCAAATCATTGACTATATGGAAAAAAACTACGACCAGCTGATTACATTAGAGGGGGTTGCAAAGGAATTTTTCCTGTCAACCGGCTATCTATCCCGCTATTTTAAAAAGAAAATGGGAATGGGGTTTAGTCGTTTTTTAATGAATATTAGGCTTACGCATAGTATGAAGGATTTGCTATACAGTACTGACTCCATTTCGCAAATTGCCATGAATAATGGCTTTCCCAATACAAAGTCGTATTCAACCTTTTTCAAGGAAGTGTACGGATTGACCCCGCATGTCTACCGAGATAACCATTATGTACAAAAGGAAAATTCCGTTCAACACTATAGTAAAGAAGATGTTTCAAATTTTATCCGCTCACCAGAAATGGTAGCAAAATTAAGCAGCCTGATTTTAGATGATCAAAAATCTTATTCCCATACGGAGACAAGGTATGAAAAGCTACCGTTAGACCTGTCAAAACCGATCACAATGAAAATAAGTTGTCCTGATCACATTCTTGAAATTGGAGAAATTATAAATTTGTTAAAAGAAGATGTACGCTCCCAGGTACTCGATGTGAAAAGAGATTTGCAGCTCCGTTATATCGGCGTTCGTCATCTTTTCAGCCATACAGCCATCCCTCCAGAGGTGGAAACAGATGAAGAGATTCCGACAACGTCTCCGTATTTTACGATTGATCGTGCTTTGGAATTCATGAAACAGCATGATTTATCTTTGTTTGTCCGGTTCGATTATATAGATATCTCGAGAAATGAAGAACCATATTTTACAAAACTCACTCAGTTCATCAAACATTGCTTGCAGTTGTATGGAGAATCTTTTGTGAAGCAATGGCATGTGATGTTTTACGAGCCTTATTACACGGGAGTCGAATCAAAGGAACTTCAGAGAGTTTATGTAAAGCTGCACAAAGTATTGAAAACGATGATACCTTCGATTCAGGTAGGAGTATATATGCCTTTTTCGTTCGGCAAAGAAAAGACAAGTGATCATCATGCATGGCAGCTAGATCATGGAGCATCAATTGATTTTATTGGTTATAACGCTAACCAAAATGAGGTCATTGATTTTAAAGAAACAGCGGATACCAAATTCGATTTAGCAAGGGATTATATAAAGGAAAAAACGGACAAGATGAAGCGGTATTTAAAAAGAAACCATTTAGATAAACCACTTCATCTTGTTTCCTGGAATACGTTGTCTGGCAATACTCGGTATACGAACGGCACCTTTTTTCGAGGAGCCTTAGTCTTGAAAAATGTATTAAATATTGCCAATGACGTGAAAACAGTTGCTCTCTGGATCAATACCATTGTGCATGAGGAAGTAGGAAAGGATAAGCGTTATCGGATGGATGGCGTCGAATTATTCCATTATTTAAATGGAAAACGCCCTGCTTATTTTGCGTTGATGTTTTTAAAACGCCTGCATGGCGAGATTGTTGCGCATGGCAAGGATTACGTGATGACACAGAATGAACGGGGATATCAATTGATTCTGATGAATAGTACGATCATCAATCCGTATTTTTCCGTTGAAGAGACATTTCTTCAAAAACTCAATAAAGAAATTCATGTAACGATTTCCGAAATGCCAAAAGGGGAATATCAAATAAGAAAGCATGTGTTTGATAAAAATCATGGTGCTTTATACACAAAATGGTGGAACTTGAACAGTAAGCATGGGATGGATGCTGAAATCATTGATTATATTATCCATTCCAGCAGACCTTCTTTAGAGATTTTTGATGAATCGATTGAAGAGGACTGGTCATTTTATACCTATCTAACAAGTAATGCGATTCACTTTTTTGATATTCGGAAAACTTATAGATAATACGAAAAGGGTCAGACCCCATAACTCCTAAACTTTGGAGCCGGTGGGTCTGACCCTTTTTGGTTAGGAGGATAAAAATAAACCGTATTTTTTTTACCGCAATAACCAGCAGGTTAATAAATACATACATTGCCTGATTGATTTGCACCAAAATTGACTCTCTAAAGAGGCGGGCATGGTTCCTCTCCTCATCTAGCGAA
Organism: Bacillus sp. EB106-08-02-XG196; assembly: GCF_013396335.1. Taxonomy (GTDB): domain Bacteria; phylum Bacillota; class Bacilli; order Bacillales; family Cytobacillaceae; genus Neobacillus. The sequence continues at coordinate 708,459 of NZ_JABWSY010000001.1, read as the reverse complement.
CGATGCTATTGTCGCTGCGGCACATTTTGTTACAGCTGCTCAAACGATTATTAGCCGCAGGTTAAGTCCATTCGACGTGGGTGTTATAACAATCGGATCTTTTGATGGAAAAGGGACATTCAATGTGATCAAGGACAGCGTAGAACTTGAAGGCGATATTCGCTATATGACGGTAGAAACAAAGGAAACGATTGAGAAAGAAGTGAAGCGGATAGTAAGAGGAATTGAAGAAGAATTTGGCGTTACCTGTGAGCTAACCTATACTCCAGATTATCCGCCTTTATACAATGACCCTGAGCTTACAGCAATGGTGGCAGAAAGCTTGCGAACCATGAAGGATCACGATATTAAAGAAGTGAAGGAATTTCCGGCGTTGTCACCATCTGAAGACTTTGCTTATTATGCTGAAAAATTCCCAGCCTGCTTCTTTTACATTGCCTGTACTCCAAAAGGGGTAGAAAAGCCTTACTTTAATCATCATCCGAAATTTGATATCGATGAAGATGCGTTGCTCGTTGCTGCGAAAGCGGTTGGTCAGGTTGTCTGCAGTTATTATGAATTAAACTAAAGGAAAAAGGATGGTGCAAATTTGCACCATCCTTTTTAAATAACAGTCATTCTGTTGTTTTTTCTGCCATTTCAACACGTTTATTGATTCATCGCAGTTGTAATAAGATATATGTAGAATAATAATTTTTTGGTAAATATTTAAATGTAAGGGACTTAATTCCTATGTTGTCAGAAGAAAAGTAACCTATTTCTCTATGAAATTACTATATTTAAAGAATTTCCACTATTAAATCTATTTAGATTTATGTTATATTGTTAAAGGAATTATTATTACTAGGATCATAGTAATAAATTAAAAAAGGGAGTGAATGAAATGAAAAAATTTGGTCTATTTACTTTGTTTTTAGTTCTTACACTATTTATCGCGGCATGTGGGACCGATAAAACAGCGAGTAAAAGTGGTAATAGTGAAAAAGTATATAAAGTTGGTGTAGATACAACTTATCCACCGTTTGAATTTAAAGAAGGAGACGAGTATAAGGGTATCGATATCGAGTTAATTCATGCGATTGCGAAAAACCAAGGGTTTGAAATCGAACTTTCTCCAATGGATTTTGGCGGAATTATCCCAGCTATGCAAGCTAACCAGCTTGACGTGGCAATTGCAGGAATGAGTATTACAGATGATAGAAAAAAGATTGTAGATTTCTCAACACCGTATTTTGACGCGGGATTAATTGCCGTTGTTAAAGACGATAATTCAACGATTAAATCGGTTGATGACCTTAAAGGGAAAAAAGTTGCTGTTAAAAAAGGTACGTCAGGTGCGAAATATGCTGTAGACAATGCTTCAAAACTAGGAATTGAGGTTGTTCAATTTAACGATAGCCCTGCGATGTTCCAGGAAGTATCGAATGGAAATGCAGATGCTCTAATTGAAGATTACCCTGTTATCACATATGCCATTGCCCAGAAGGATCTTGGATTAAAAACTGTCGGGGATCGCTTAAATGGAGATCAATACGGAATTGCTGTATTAAAAGGTAAAAACCAGGATTTATTGGAAAAGATTAACAATGGACTTGCTGAACTCAAAAAAGATGGAACCTATGACAAAATTTTAAAAACGTATCTTGGTGAATAAAATAATAGGATAAGGCGTGCTTAAAGCGAGCGCGCCTTCTTTTTGAAAGGGGATGAAAAAGGTGGATATTATTGTTTCTGCTTTACCTATGTTGGTAAAAGGGCTTCAGGTAACACTTTATATCTTTTTGATTGCTATTATACTAGGTTTTTTAATAGGTTTAGTAATTGCATTGCTGCGGCTTGCACCGCTTAAGATCTTAAATTGGATCGCAAAGGCTTATGTAGACGCCATTCGAGGAACACCATTTATTGTGCAATTGTTCTTTATCTACTTTGGGTTAAATTCGCTGCAAGTGATTTCCTTAGACAATACCACGGCAGGAATCATTACAGTTGCCATCAATGCAGGTGCGTATTTTGCTGAAATTATAAGAGCTGGTATTCAATCTATTGATAAGGGACAAACGGAAGCGGCTAGATCGATTGGCTTTACGAGTGCACAAACGATGCGCTTTATCGTGCTTCCACAGGCATTTAGAAGAATGCTCCCAACGATTACGAATCAATCAATCATTAGCTTGAAAGATACTTCGCTTTTATCGGTCATTGGGATAGCCGATTTAACACAGCAAGGTCAGATTCAAGCATCAGCAACATTTGAAGCGTTTAAGGTTTGGCTGGCTGTAGGTATCATTTACTTCATCATCATTTATTTGTTAACACTTCTTGCTAATTTCGTAGAGAGGAGGTTTGAACTTCGATGAGCATGATCACCGTAAAAAACTTAAGAAAATCATTTGGTAATCTAGAGGTATTAAAAGATATTAATGCCGAAGTGAAGGAAAAAGAGGTAATATGTGTTATCGGTCCTTCGGGTTCAGGTAAGAGTACGTTCCTTCGCTGCTTAAATCGATTGGAAGAGATATCCGGCGGTCAGGTAGTCATTAATGGACATGATATTACAGACAAAAAAATCGATCTTAACAAAGTAAGACAAGAGGTTGGAATGGTATTTCAACAATTTAATCTATTCCCTCATAAAACGGTTTTAGAAAACATCACATTAGGGCCTATTAAGATTCATTCAACAGAGAAAACAGCAGCGGAGAAACTAGCGCTTGATTTACTAGATAAAGTAGGACTAAGAGAAAAAGCAAATAGTTATCCAGGAGAACTGTCCGGTGGACAAAAGCAACGTGTTGCGATTGCAAGGGCTCTTGCCATGAATCCGAAGATTATGCTCTTTGACGAGCCGACTTCTGCACTGGATCCTGAAATGGTCGGTGATGTTTTAGAAGTCATGAAACAGCTTGCGATAGAGGGGATGACCATGGTCGTTGTTACCCATGAAATGGGCTTTGCACGAGAAGTTGGCGACCGTGTTATTTTCATGGACGGCGGATATATTGTGGAAGAAAATGAACCGAATGCGTTATTCGGCAACCCTCAGCATGAACGGACCAAGGCATTTTTAAGTAAGGTGCTTTAAGTACCAGTTACCATCGTAGTTATAAAAAGGATTGGGTTTCTCGCGCCTCACGGTGCAAGTGACCCAATCCTTTTAAATATTTCTACAGTGATCCTTTTATTGTTGCAATCATTTCCTTATATTGTTCTTCTGTTAAGTATGTTTTTCCTGGGTTCATTTCAAAAGTAGAACCCCAATCTGCTTTATCCTCGTATTTTGGCACGATGTGCATATGTAGGTGGTGCATTTTATCTCCATACGCTCCGTAATTAATTTTACCAGGTTGGAAAGCCTTGTCCACTGCGGCTGAAACCCTTTTCACATCGTTCATATAAGCCGCTAACTCCTGGCTGTCCAGTTCAAATAGTTCTTTTACATGGTCCTTGTATACCACATTACATCTGCCGGTATATGTCTGTTCTTTAAAAAGAAAAACTGTTGAAACCTCTAGATCGCAAATTTCAATCATAATGTCGTCCCGTCTTTCATCCTTCATACAATACATACATTCTTTATTTAATTCCATCCTGTTCATCCTCATCTGCACATTAATTTTCAATCTATCTATATTTTACCCCTAGATAGAATAAAAGTATTTGTCTCAAAGTGTCGAATTTAGTTAAAAAAATAGAGACATGGTTACTAAGACCATGCCTCATTTGAATTACTTCCTTTGAGCAGACAAGAAGACCTTTTGTGCTGCAGTTACCCCTGCCCCTAGCTCGAAGGAGTAGGAGAAATCTTGTAAACCAGCCTCTATTAGTGAAACGGCTTGAAGGATATCACTCGGGAAGCAATAGCCCATATGCCCAAATCTGAAAATTTTCCCTTGCAGATGGCCAAGGCCACCAGCAAAATCGAGATGGTATTTCTCCTTTACATGACTGATGAACGGAGATAATTCTACTCCTTCTGGAGCATATATTGCGGTAATAGTAGGAGATGCATACTCATCAGATGTCAACAGTCCAATAGAAAGTGCCTTCATCGATTCACGAACCATCTTTTTCATTAATTCATGTCTAGCCACGGTTTGTGCAAATCCGCCTTCCTCATCAATCAAATCACAAACAGCTGAAAGTCCAAAAATTAATGAAATCGCTGGAGTGTTGGGTGTCATTCCTTTTGAAGCCCACTCACGATAGCTTAATAAATCCAGGTAATAGGAAGGTGTATTATTTCCCTCTATCACTTTCCAGGCTCTTTCACTGACGCTTAAAAGTGCCAGTCCAGGAGGGAGCATCATCGCTTTTTGTGACCCAGTTACTAAAATATCAATTCCCCATTGATCCATCTCAGCAGGAGCTCCACCGAGGCAGCTAACGCCATCGACGATAAATAGAGCATCAGTATGGGTACGAACCACTTTTGCTAATTTTTCAATGGGGTTAAGGATACCTGTTGAGGTCTCGTTGTAGGTGGCAAAAACAGCTTTTATATTCGATAAAGGTTTTAGAAACTGAATCAAATCCTCTTCTGTACAGGCCTCGCCCCAGCTTTTTTCAAGCTTATGTACCTTGAATCCATTTTTCTCACAAATCGAGACGAAGTAATTACCAAAGGCGCCGACGGTGATGACCACCACCTCATCTCCAGGGGAAACTGTATTTACAGCAGCTGCTTCTAATGCGGCCGTACCGCCTGATGGAAGTAGTAAGATATCCTGCTCCGTTCCGAAAATAGGTTTCACACGATTGGTCGTTTCTTGGTATAACCGTACAAATTCCCCGGTGCGATGACTGATCATATCCTGGTTCATGGCAAGCTGAACCTTTTTAGGTATTGGCGTTGGTCCCGGGTGTCTTAAAATATTTGGATACATATGATTCCCTCCATTTTATTGGTAGTATGTAACTATTTTTTAAAACTTGAGGACTGTATTTTATGTGTTCCATTTCATGGATATCTCTGACTCTATAATATAGTAATTTCCAGTACAACCACAACCTTGGAAAAATTAAAAAAAGATTCGGCATGTGCCGAATCCAAATAGGGGTATGAAAGCTGGGCAAAGTACTTAAGACCTTCATATTTACATTATGCCAGCTAAACATAAAGAAAAGGTTAATATTAGGTTAAGATATTATTAAGCTTTGTTTGATCCATCTTTTTCGAAACAGTCTAATAGAATGGTGACTTTAAATAAATCCCCATCTGTCTCGATATCTAGCGTTCCTTCATGTAGGTCGATGATAGATTTTGCAATCGCCAGCCCTAGGCCAGAAAAAATTATAGATGCAAACTAGAATAACTCATAGATAAGAATAATAATATCCTAATAGGATAATTGGAGGTAATGGTCAAATTTTTTTGGCTGCTGTCTAATAAATTTGATTATAAACAATCCATAATCCTAATAATTGAATTTACTTAATTTTAGGTGCCTGTCATCCATCCACTAGGAGTAGGAAGATTAATTCCTGTTTACTAAGTTTGTTTTACTCTTAACCTTTCACTATAATCATGGTAAAAGGGTTATCTTAGGAGGTGGTAGCATGAAACGAGTGGCGGTATATTGCGGTTCAAGTTTGGGTGCTTCAGAGGCTTATAAAACAGGAGCGATTCAATTAGGGAAAGAGCTTGCGAAGCGGAATATTACCCTGGTTTATGGCGGTTCAAGTATCGGATTGATGGGCGCCGTCGCAGATACGGTGTTAAATGAAGGCGGGCATGCGATTGGTGTGATACCTAAGATTTTGGAGGAACGTGAAATCTCCCATAAGGGGTTAACGGAATTAATCACTGTGGACACCATGCATGAACGAAAAGCAAAAATGGCCGAGTTGGTGGATGGATTTGTGGTGATGCCCGGCGGGACTGGAACACTAGAAGAGTTTTTCGAGGTATTTACCTGGGGGCAAATTGGGCTGCATAAAAAGCCGTGCGGACTTCTCAACATCAATCGTTATTACGACCCGCTGATACGATTGTTCGAGCATATGATTGACCAAAAGTTTCTGCAGGAAAAATTCGGTTCGATGGCGATTATTGAGGAAGAGCCAGCGGCATTGCTCGATAAATTTCTAATCTATGAGGCTCCTTCGGTTAAGGCATTTGAATAAGAAGACATGGGAAAAAGCAGTGGATATCACTGCTTTTATCATGTTGAACTATAGTAGTGTCTGAATGGATAAATAAATACATATAGCTGCTGTAGTAAATAAGAGAATAGATATCATCCGGTTCATCCGCAGCTTTATTCCAACTGCAGAAAAAAAGATGGCAGCCGAAAATTTGGAAAGGCTCTCATAAATAGAGATATTTGAAAAATAGGAACTGCTGAAAATGACGGAGGCAAGGAAAGATATAGAGATTAATAATCTAAACCACAAAGGTCCTTTGAGAAAAAGTTGAAATATAAATTTTATCCGCTGCATGCTGGAAAACTCCCTTCAAGAAAGCATATGGTGGGTATTTTAAAAGTATCACTACCCAAATTCTTGTTGCATTTAGATTTTTATATATGAGGTGAAAAATGGTCCGATAATGTTAAAATTAGAGTAAAGGGGGGCTGTAAAAATGGAGCAAATTATAGTGGAAAATGAAGAAATAATAAAGGCAGTAAATTCAGGTCAGTCCTATTTCCAAATAGGAGATAGACTATTTATGTTATTTGAAGTTGACCTAATTAACGAACCTAATGTGTACGAGGTAAGTGATTCTGAGGAGGAAAGGAAACTTTTAGAGTCATTGGAAAATGATAACCCTATTCTATCGGAAGGCGAAATCAAAAGAATGTTGAGAGACTATATATGAAAGTTTAATTAGACATCCCCATCTAAAACCTCTGTATTTATCACTTCTAATCAGTGTTCCGTCCTATAGCAGTTTCCTAGTAATCCCTTTGAGGGGAAAAACGTTACAAAGCCTTTTTTTAGCAAAAAAATAATCCCGACTGGTATAATTGGAATATGTAAATTGTACTAGAGGTGGAAAGTAACATGATTAAGTTTATTTCTGATAGTTCTGCAGATTTACCAAAAGAATTACTAGATAAATTATTACGGTAGTACCATTGACCGTAAGTATTGATGGTCACGATTATTTAGAAAAAGTTGATCTTACTCCACAGGACTTCTTCCATAAAATGTTTTCGACAGAGGTTCTACCGAAGACGTCACAACCCGCGCCTGCCTCTTTTGCTAAAGCATTCTCCCAATTCGGTCCGGATACGGAGATTCTTTGTTTTACCATTGCGTCTGGGTTAAGTGGAACCTATCAATCTGTTTGTATTGGCAAAGACTTATCAAAAAGCAGCGTAAATCCCCTAGCTGTAGATACAGGGATATAAGATGTATTTTTTGGTTAAAGTCAGGGCTCCTACTATACTTTCTATCAAACTATTTGGTATAATGAAAGCACAGATAGAACGTTTGTTCTTTATGAGGAGGTGAACAAAATGTATAGTGCCTATAAAATACAAATACATCCGGACCATGAATTGTTTCATTACTGTGATTCTCTTTGTTTTAAGGCGAAAAATTTGTACAACATTACCAATTATTATATTCGACAGGTTTACACGGCTTTAAAAAAAGAAACGAAAAATGAAAATCAACTCCAGGTTCTAAGGGATATTGAATTACATTTACGTAAAATGAATGAGATTCGCCAGAAAAGCTATGAAATAGCAAAGATGAAACCTAAGAAAGTAGATAAAAGCGGCAAATCAATTGATGTAAAGTTGAAGCCATTTGAGATGCCCCATCATGAAAAATCATTTATTGGATATGGCTTTGTAGAAGCCTTATTTAAAGTGATGAAACAAGTAGACTACACTTCTATGCCCTCCCAATCCAATCAGCAAACAATGAAAAAAGTATATGATGATTGGAAAAGTTTCTTCGAAGCCTCTAAGAGATATAAAATCAATCCTGCCAGCTTTTCCGGTAAGCCAAAGATTCCAAAATATAAACAGAAAAATGGAAGAACCACGTGTTATTTAACCAATCAAATAGCAATGATCAAAGAAGGAAATGTTCTTAAATTACCTGGAACCCATCTACAAGTAAACTTGGGGAAAGTGGCCCAATCCGAGGGGAAACTGCAACAGGTTCGAATTGCGCCCGCATATGGCCGCTATGTAGTAGAAGTTATTTTTAAAAGGTACAAGAGACAAGGAAATCCAACGATCTGAAAAGCAATATAATGAATTCATATTTGAACCTAAACTAGTAATGGGTATTGATTTGGGCGTTGATAACCTGGCAACTATCGTCGATAATACGGGGTTAAAGCCTCTGCTTATCAAGGGCACAAGGTTAAAATCGATCAATCAATACTATAACAAATTAAAGGCTAAGTACACGAGTATCATTCGAAATGGTAAAGGTCCAAAAGAAGGGGTTTTTAACACAAACCGAATGATTTCGTTAGATCGAAAACGAAATAATCGTGTCATGGATTTTTTGCATAAAGCTAGCACTAAAGTGGTGGAAATTGCGATAGTAAGAAACATTGATACCATCATTATTGGAAGGAATGTTGGCTGGAAATTGGAGGTTGATATGCAAAAGGCAAATAAGCAAACCTTCATCCAAATTCCATATTCGACTTTCATTCAAATGATTCGATACAAAGCTGAGAGAAAAGGTGTTCAAGTTATTGATAGGGAAGAAAGCTATACTTCCAAGTCTAGTTTCTTGAATCATGACCACATTCCAACATTTGGAGAAGAACATCAAACTATTTTTAGTGGGTATCGAAGCACTAGAGCTTTTTACAAAATAAAGGGCTCAAAAGTTCTGATCCATGCAGATGTAAATGGTGCATTTAATATAGTACGTAAACATGTAAAGAATGCATTTGAAGGACTTGAAAGAAAACATTTCCTTCAAGCACCACAGAAAATCATCATCATGAAAAATAGCCATGCAAAGCTGAAGGCTTCGGCCTGATGTATTAGCGGGACTTGTGGTAGCCCACGGAAAGACAATGGTGCTCTTAAAGACTATTCTTTCGAAACCCCTAGCTTTAGCTATGGGGATACTCATATACCCAATGAAAGCGCTCTTGCAACATAAACTTTTTTTATAAAAAAAAGGACCCGGCCAGTTGCCGAATCCAAAAAGAAATCTTATAAAAGGGGGTTATGAAAGAGAGAGAAAAAAGTTTGTCCTCTTCACGTATTTATCTTACCCCTTAAGTATGAACAAATTATGAACAAAGATTTAAGGTTCTATTAATTTACATCATCCCATCAAGCGTTCTGGAGGATTCTGCAAGAGTTTGTGGAATGATGTCGTTTGGATCAGATAAAAGAAGAGACCAGCAAATTTTAAGCTGGTCTCTACCTTTTACATTAGGTGTTCGATTTTTTCTTCGAAATATTCATTCATAAGGAAATCGAGGTTGATTTTCAGGCTTACATATTCGGAAGTATTCGGGCCTGTTTGGTTAAATAATTCACTAAGTTTTATTTTTAACTCAACGATGTCCATTAATAGTTTTGTATTTTCAATTTGAATCGATTTGTTTGTTTTCATCATACACCTCGTATGTATTTTTGGTTATGTGGTTTGGAAGGTGAGATGACTTGATTTCCAAGTTCTACGATTTATGATGATAGCATTTTTCCAAAGCCTTTCCGATAGTAACATAGAACATCTTTGCTGTGAACCAAGATTTAAAAAGTAGAAAAATTGAAAAAAGGATAAATGATTCTGATATATCATGTTGCTGTCAAAGTACTTTTATTTAGACAAGATTTCGGCCATATTAAGCTATTCTGTAATAACATCTAAATTTCGACAAATTATTTAATAGATTTAAGGGGAATTTTGCTTACGAACTTTTTGAAGTCATATTGATACGCAGAACAGGAAAGTTTTATAAATAACAAAGGCTGTGTTAAATTAGGCTGTTGATTCCTATGCTAAAAGCTGAAAATGACTATCTTCATAGTAAGACATGCGCAAAGTTCCTGCTAATCCAGTGTGTTCAACATTCCGTCATATCATTTTGACTATATTGTGAAATTATTCACATAATCATGTTTTAAACGTTGGAAACGAGTATAGTGTAAGTATAAAGAACAAACAAATATTGAAAGGCGGAATGACAAATGTTTAACCACTTTTTAAGAGAAAATAAAATCTCAGCAGCTATTTTAACCATTATTCGTTTATATCTTGGCTACGCATGGTTCACAGCTGGCTTTCATAAAATTACAGGCGGCTTCGACGCTTCTGGATTCCTAAAAGGAGCGATTGCTAAACCGGTAATGGGTCCTGACGGCAATATGGTTTACGGCTGGTACGTTAACTTTTTAGAAAGCTTTGCATTGCCCAACATTGATGTCTTTAACTTCATCGTTCCTTGGGGCGAAACATTAATCGGTTTAGGACTTATGCTTGGATGTTTAACAACTGCAGCCATGTTCTTTGGTCTAGTAATGAACTTCAGCTTTTTCTTAGCAGGAACAGTTTCTCATAACCCAACTGATATCTTCTTAGGCTTCATCATCTTAACTGCTGGTTACAACGCAGGCAGATACGGTTTAGACCGCTGGGTGGTTCCGTTCATTCGCAAAACAGCTAAGACATACGTTGGCAAAGACAAAGCAAAAGCAGCTGCATAAATAGAGTTACAAAAAGACGATTCGGTAATCTTACCGGGTCGTCTTTTGTATGCTTGGCAGCGCTGCGTTTTAATGGATGAAAGTCCCTAACATGCCGTTGTAGCGGAATTGTATAGCTGACAGTAGTCTCTTAGGGCTTTTTTACTATTATTATATGATTTTTAGCATAAAAAGGGAAATTTTGGGTGAATAATGCTAAACTATTTATCGACAGAAATTTTAAAAAAAAACAGATAAAAGACCTTTGTTACAAAGGGTTGGGGGTCGTTTTAATCAAACGATTAGTTAGGAAGAATCCAGTCGGAGTTTGCCGAATTTTCAACTATTGAAAATATCAATACTAATTTTTGCCAATATTTATAGTAAAATTGTATTGTGATTATTATTGGAAAATGAAATAGCTTCTATGAGTTTTCCAATCAAGTCTGAGCTTAACACCTTTCTACTGGATTGGTTAAATAGTCTTTTAAATTAAAGGATGTTGATAAAGTGAGATATAAAGGCAGGGTCGTAACATTTTTATTAGTTTTCCTAATAAATTTACTATATACAGCTTTTTATTTTATTAGAGATGGTTATGTAGACTGGATTGAGTATGCTGGATATCTAATATTGCTGCCACTTGCTTGGTGGTTTGGCAAGCAATACGATAAAGCAAAGTATTATTCTGACAAGGACCCTTTAACGGGAATTTATAATAGAAGATACGTTGAGTCCGCATTTACTACTATTAAATCTAGGATAGAACAAAATGGCCAGAGTGGTGCTGTTCTGCTTCTCGACGTAAATGATTTTAAATTGGTCAATGATCATTTGGGACATAAATTGGGAGATGAATATTTAATTATTATTACCAATCAATTAAAGAGAAGTGTAAGGAAAACGGATATCGTAGCCCGTTGGGGGGGAGATGAATTCCTAATTCTAGCACCTGAGGTTCGAAGAAAAGAAGAGTTGGAAAAAATGCTGGAGCGAATCCATCAAAATTTGAGACAGCTGTCATTCCATGATGTAAAAATTAGTGTTTCAATCGGCCCAGCCCTCTACCCTAAGCATGGAAAGGATCTCGATGACCTATTAAAAGTGGCTGATAAAAATATGTATCAAATCAAATCACAAAAAAAGCTAAGAGACACACTGGGCTAGCCAGTGTCTCTTAGCCTTTTTTGATAATATGTTCGAATACTGGCGGATGGCGGAGAATACTGGCGGATAGCGAGAAATAGTACTCACTTTTTATCGCTGTTCAACATTCTGTCAAATCATTTTGAATACATTGTGAAATAATTCACATATTCATGTTTTAAATGTTGGAAACGAGTATAGTGTAAGTATAAAGAACAAACAAATATTGAAAGAAGGAATGACAAATGTTTAACCATTTTTTAAGAGAAAATAAAATCTCTGCAGCTATTTTAACAATTATCCGTTTATATCTTGGCTACGCATGGTTCACAGCTGGCTTTCATAAAATTACAGGCGGCTTCGACGCTTCTGGATTCCTAAAAGGAGCGATTGCTAAACCGGTAACAGGTCCTGACGGCAATATGGTTTACGGCTGGTATGTAAACTTCTTAGAAAGCTTTGCATTGCCGAACATCGATGTCTTTAACTTCATCGTTCCTTGGGGCGAAACATTAATCGGTTTAGGACTTATGCTTGGATGTTTAACAACAGCAGCCATGTTCTTTGGATTAGTAATGAACTTCAGCTTTTTCTTAGCAGGAACAGTTTCTCATAACCCAACTGATATCTTCTTAGGCTTCATCATCTTAACTGCTGGTTACAACGCAGGCAGATACGGTCTAGACCGCTGGGTAGTACCATTCATTCGTAAAACAACAAAGACTTATACTGATAAAAATAAAGCATCAGCCTAACTAGTAGGTACAATGAGATGATTCGTTCCCCCCGAATCGTCTTTTTTTTAATGTTAAAAATTACCCATACTGTTAAAAGGAATTGGGTGAAAAGAATCGTTTATAAAGAAAAACGACAAAAAATGATCATTTTGCTCGAATTTTGTCCGTGAACGTTACGATTCTTTGAAGGGGGGTGAAATCGTGCACTTCCGCCAATTTCTTATATCATCTCTAATGGTTGGTGCGGCAATGTTTTTTCCAGATAATGCTTTTGCTGAGAAGAATGAACTTCGTCCTCAAAAGGGACAAGCTCAGGCTTCAATACCTGAACATGCTTCAATATCAATATCAGAACCAGCATCAGTACCAGAACCTGCAACAATATCTGTACCAGCAAAAGCCGAAGAGGACCAATCGCTGAACAAGACGATTCCTGAACATGCTCGTGAAAATCAAGCACAAGCAAAACAGCTCCCAGCCCAAAATACTCCAAATCAGACTGCGTTGGAAAATAGTTTGCCAGAGCAGGCAAAGGGAAACACGAAGTCGGTGGTAAAGAAGGCTGAGCAGGTTGTTCCGGTCAATGTCCCCAAACATAGAGAGGCTGCCCAGGCAAATCATACAGTAGAAAAGTTGAATCCTAAAAACTCTATCCAGGATACTGATAGTGAAGGTAAAGTCGAAAAAGTAAAACCAGAAAAGGTAGATACTATTGTCGATTTGCAAGATGAAGACTTAGACATAACAAAATCAGGATCCGTTGTGCAGGAGCCACAGAATGATCCTGCCAGCAAGGAAGAGATACCTAAGGTAAACCAAGCACTGAATCAAACACAGAGAAGCAACGGTTCAGGGGGTCAATCAAATGATCGGGTCAATCACGGGATAAATAATTTAAGCTTTTTGGATAAATGGTTTGAATGGAATCACTACTTTGAAATCAAACTTGCCCAGCCATACCTTACCCGGCAAGCCTTGATAAATACTCAATGGGTGAATGCTCCGCCATCGCCGCCACCGCAGGCAGCTCCTTTATTAACCAATGTCACCCGCAGCTAAAAGCCACGGATCATGATAATAAAAGGAGCGAATTAAAATGAAACATTACTTAAACCCTAATAAAGTTGCTAAATCTTTTGTACTTGCAGGAGCATTATCGTTTGGAATTTTTGCTGGAGGTCAGTTTACGGAAGCAGCAGGCCCAGATCACACTAAAGCTGAAAAAACTGTTCAAGTGAAACAATCCAATAACGCAAAGGTTAATGTGAAGGTAAAACCAGTTGTTCCGGCTGCACCAGCAGTACAGGCGAAAGAGGAAGTAAGCGTACAAGTACAGCCTAAAGAAGAAAAGGCTAGTAAGTCGCAGGCAAGCGTCCATGCAAGCGAAAATGCAGAATTACATGCAGCCCCAAATTCAGCTGTTCATGAAAAGGGAGAAAAGGCTGACGAAGTGGTTGTGGAAGAGGAAGTAAAGGAAGTAGAACCAGTAGAGGAAACAACACCTGAAATGGAAATCGAAGCCGAAGTTACAACGGATGAAACTGAAGCGGATACGAATGCAGATTCTGAATCTGAAGAAGGTGTTGACGTTGATAACGATGTAGATGTTAAAACGGAAGATGAGGATGACGCGGCAAAAGAAGAGGAAGAAGATACAGATGCTGACTCTGACTCAGTTGTAAGAATTGAAGATGAAGAAGATGAGGACGAAGATTCCAAAAACATCGACTTTGAAACAGATGCCATTGTAAAAACGGAAGAAGACGAAGAAGCTGAAGCTGTTGAAGAAGAGGAAAAGGTAAACCCGTCTGCAGCTAACAAAGCAAAGTCACAAGCTAGTGTAAAAGCAAGCGAAACTGCTAAAGCACATGCAGCGGCTAATTCAGCTGTCCGTGCGGTTGCAGAAG